>NZ_JBITSQ010000001.1:234358-532619 GCF_044541035.1 Streptomyces sp. NPDC085866 | reverse complement strand
GGCGCCGACGGCACCGTCTGGGGCGTCAACTCAGCCGGCAACATCTACCGCTACACCGGCGACCAGGACACCGGCCACTGGAAGCAGATCAGCGGTGGACTCAAGGCGATCGCAGCCGGCTCCCGCACCACGGTATGGGGCACGAACGCGGGCGGGAACATCTATCACTACACGAACAACGACGCCAGCCCCTGGGTACAGATCCCCGGAGCACTCACCGACATCGGCGCCGGCGCCGACGGCACCGTCTGGGGCGTCAACTCAGCCGGCAACATCTACCGCTACACCGGCGACCTCCCCGGCTGACCCGTTCACCGACGAAGAGATCCGTGCGCCGCGCCACGCCCACCGGCACCGCGGCGCACCCCTCTCCCTGACTGGAGGATCAAAACTCAGACCCACTCCACCTCGGAGACGATCTGAGAGGTACCTCCAGGGCCCGGCAGCGGTGTCCGGAGGGAAGCCGACGGCGCCGGCGGGCGAGGACACGAGGCGCCGACCGCAGCCAACGCGGCGGCCACCTCCTCCTCGCTCACCCCCGCCAACGCCTCAACCACCCGATCGAGTGCCTCGCCCACCTCAGTGCGCGTGACCACTCGAAGCAGGCGTCGGACCTGCGTTCTTGACCGTCAGAGGCAGCAACTTCTTCCCGGTCGGGCCGATTTGTATGGCCGTATCCATCTGCGGGCACACACCGCAGTCGAAGCAAGGAGTCCAGCGGCAGTCCTCGACCTCGGTCTCGTCGAGGGCGTCCTGCCAGTCCTCCCAGAGCCAGTCCTTGTCGAGGCCGGAGTCGAGGTGGTCCCAGGGGAGGACCTCCTCGTAGGTGCGCTCGCGGGTGGTGTACCAGTCGACGTCGACGCCGAAGGGAGCCAGGGCCTTGTCGGCGCACTGCATCCAGCGGTCGTAGGAGAAGTGCTCGCGCCAGCCGTCGAAGCGGCCGCCGTCGTCGTACACCGCGCGGATGACCGCGCCGATGCGGCGGTCGCCGCGGGACAGCAGGCCCTCGACGATGCCGGGCTTGCCGTCGTGGTAGCGGAAGCCGATCGAGCGGCCGTACTTCTTGTCGCCGCGGATCTTGTCGCGGAGCTTCTCCAGGCGGGCGTCCGTCTCCTCGGCGGAGAGCTGGGGCGCCCACTGGAAGGGCGTGTGGGGCTTCGGGACGAAGCCGCCGATCGAGACCGTGCAGCGGATGTCGTTGGACCTCGACACCTCGCGGCCCTTCTGGATGACGTGCATCGCCATGTCGGCGATCTGCAGCACATCCTCGTCCGTCTCCGTCGGCAGGCCGCACATGAAGTACAGCTTCACCTGGCGCCAGCCGTTGCCGTAGGCCGTCGAGACCGTCCGGATCAGGTCCTCTTCCGAGACCATCTTGTTGATGACCTTGCGCATGCGCTCGGAGCCGCCCTCGGGGGCGAAGGTGAGACCGGAGCGGCGGCCGTTGCGCGTCAGCTCGTTCGCCAGGTCGACGTTGAAGGCGTCCACCCGCGTCGACGGCAGGGACAGGCCGATCTTGTCTTCCTCGTAGCGGTCGGCCAGGCCCTTGGCGATGTCACCGATCTCCGAGTGGTCCGCGGAGGAGAGGGACAGGAGGCCGACCTCCTCGAAGCCCGTCGCCTTCAGGCCCTTGTCGACCATCTCGCCGATGCCCGTGATCGAGCGCTCGCGGACGGGGCGGGTGATCATGCCGGCCTGGCAGAAACGGCAGCCCCGGGTGCAGCCGCGGAAGATCTCCACCGACATGCGCTCGTGGACGGTCTCGGCCAGGGGGACGAGCGGCTGCTTCGGGTACGGCCACTCGTCCAGGTCCATGACCGTGTGCTTCGACACGCGCCACGGGACGCCCGACTTGTTGGGGACGACGCGGCCGATGCGGCCGTCGGGGAGGTACTCGACGTCGTAGAACGCCGGGATGTACACCGCGCCCGTCTTCGCCAGGCGGAAGAGGACCTCCTCGCGGCCGCCGGGGCAGCCCTCCGCCTTCCACTCGCGGATGATCTTCGTCATGTCCAGCACGGCCTGCTCGCCGTCGCCGATGATCGCCGCGTCGATGAAGTCCGCGATCGGCTCCGGGTTGAAGGCCGCGTGGCCGCCCGCCAGCACGATCGGGTCGTCGATCGTACGGTCCTTGGACTCCAGGGGGATGCCGGCCAGGTCCAGGGCCGTGAGCATGTTCGTGTAGCCCAGCTCCGTGGAGAAGGACAGGCCGAACACGTCGAAGGCCTTCACCGGGCGGTGGCTGTCCACCGTGAACTGCGGGACGCCGTGCTCCCGCATCAGGGCCTCCAGGTCCGGCCACACGCTGTAGGTGCGCTCGGCGAGGACGCCCTCCTGCTCGTTGAGTACCTCGTAGAGGATCATGACGCCCTGGTTGGGCAGGCCGACCTCGTACGCGTCCGGGTACATGAGCGCCCAGCGGACGTCGCAGCTGTCCCACTCCTTGACGGTGGAGTTCAGCTCGCCGCCCACGTACTGGATCGGCTTCTGCACATGCGGGAGCAGAGCTTCGAGCTGTGGGAAGACCGACTCGACAGACATCGCGGGGGTTACCTTCGTGAGCTGGCAGGGGTGACCATCAAGCGTAACCTGATCGCGGGCCTCCCCCGTACGCTCAGACGGATACCCCGGCTGTGATCTCCCGCCACAGGCCCGGCAGCTCCGCCTCCACCGCCGCCGCGGCCGCCTCTTCTCTGCCGTACAGCAGCCCGTAAGTGAACGCGCTCTCCCCCGCCGCGTGCGCCACCGCGGACAGCTCGCGCAGGGTCTGGCGGGCCATGACGCTGTCCTGGTGTTCGCCGAGCAGGCTGGTCAGGGACTTCATGGACTTGGCCAGGGAGCGGGCAGGGCGGCCCAGGGCCGGGATGGCCGCCTCCCCCGCGTACCGGGTGCGCTTCGCCTTCTTGCGGGCCTCGTGGACGGCGATGTCGCGTTCCTCACCCGGTGGCTGGTCCAGGGCCGCGGTGACCAGGCGGGAGACCTTCGCGAGGTCTTTGCGTACGGCCTCGGCGATCACCTTCTCCGGCTTGCCCGCCGCCTTCTTCCCGAGCGGCGGGTCGGCGAGCACGGCGTCCAGGGTGTCGAGCAGGGACAGATACCGGTCGGAGTCCAGGATCGCGACGACGTGGCTGCGGGCGCTGTCGTGTCTGGCGCCCGCCCAGGCGGTGAGCCGTTCGTGCACGGGGCCGGACACCAGGGCCGGCGGCAGGGTGTCGAGCAGGGTGATCAGGCGCTCCGCCAGCACCTCCTGGTCGCGGCCCACACCCAGCTCGCGCGCCAGCCACTTCAGCTCGGCGGCGATCGGGTCGGTGACGGCGTGGTCGAGGACGGTGCCGAAGGTGCGGAAGGTGCTGCGCATGCGGCGGGTGGCCACCCGCATCTGGTGGACGGAGTCCGGTACGTCCCGGCGGACCCCCGGGTCGTACTCGAGGATCGCCTCGCGCTGGGTGCGCACATAGGCGAGGACGTGGTCGCCTGCGGTCACGGGCTTGGCGCGCCGCCCGGGGCCGGGCCGGCGGCCGCCGGTCTGTTCCAGCGCCCTGGCCAGCTTCGACGGTGACTTCGAGCGTCGTACGCCGGCCTTGCGCAGCCGCTTCTCCACCTTGTCGAGGAAGGCCGGATCGCCGTCGTCCGCCAGTTCGACCTCGATCTCGGTCCACTGGGCGGTCCCGCCCTCGCCGGAGAGCCGCTCGGCGGTCACGCTGTCCACGCTCGCCTCGGCCAGCAGCGCACCGTCGGCGTCCACGAGGTGGCGTACGTCGCGGGCGGAGCGGAGCCGGACGAGGGGGACCAGTTCGGTGTGGCGGACCCGGGAGCGGACCAGTGCGGCGATCTCGTCGGGGACGGTGTCGGACAGCGGCGCCCTGATCTCGTCGCGGACGCCGGGGGCGACCGGGAACTTCAGGTGCCAGCCGGCGTCCGAGCCTCCGGTGCGGCGGCGCAGGGTGAGAGCGGCTGCGGCCAGCCGCTGGTCCGCGGTGTCGTAGTAGGTGGCGTCCAGTTCGACGAGGCCCTTGTCCAGGACGTCCGCCACCCCGCCGACGCCGGTCAGGTCGGGCAGGCCACTGTCGTCGGATTCGTACTTGCGCTCGATCTCGCGTTTCGCATCCGCCATGAATTGAATCTAGTGGCAGAACGGTCGGGAGGGCAGGGGCCAACCAGGGTGAATGGCGGGAAAACTCCCGCCATCCACCCGGTGAACGACCCCGCCCACCCGGCGGACGTCCTCACGCGGACATCGGCCGCTGCACCTTGATCGACTGCAGCAGTCCGACCGCCACCCACACCGCGAACATCGACGATCCGCCGTACGACACGAACGGCAGGGGCAGACCGGTGACCGGCATGATGCCGAGGGTCATGCCGATGTTCTCGAAGGCCTGGAAGGCGAACCAGGCGACGATGCCGGCGGCGACGATCGTGCCGTACAGCTCGGTCGAGTCGCGGGCGATGCGGCAGGCGCGCCACAGCACCACGCCCAGCAGGAAGACGATCAGGCCGGCGCCGACGAAGCCCAGCTCCTCCCCCGCGACCGTGAAGACGAAGTCGGTCTGCTGCTCGGGCACGAACTGGCCGGTTGTCTGCGAGCCGTGGAAGAGCCCGGCGCCGGTGAGGCCGCCCGAGCCGATGGCGATGCGGGCCTGGTTGGTGTTGTAGCCGACGCCCGCCGGGTCCAGGTCCGGGTTGGCGAAGGCCGCGAAGCGGTTGATCTGGTACTCGTCCAGGATGTGCAGCTGCCAGATGGCGACACAGCCGAGCACACCGGCGGTGAGCAGGCCGAAGATCCAGCGGTTGGAGGCGCCGGAGGCGAGCAGCACGCCCAGGATGATGGCCACCATGGCCAGGACCGTGCCGAGGTCGGGCATGAGGAGCACGATCAGGATCGGCACGGTGGCCAGGCCCAGCGCCTGCACGACCGTGCGGTGGTCGGGGTACGGCTTGTCCCCGGCGTCGACCCGGGCCGCCAGTATCATCGCCATGCCGAGGATGATCGAGACCTTCACGAACTCGGCGGGCTGGAGCGAGAATCCGCCGCCGAACACGATCCAGTTGCGGCTGCCGTTGATGGTGGCGCCGAGCGGGGTGAGCACCAGCAGCACCCCGAGCAGCGACATGCCGTAGAGGATCGGCACGGCGTTGCGCAGGGCGCGGTGACCGAGCCAGATCGTGCCGATCATCAGGGCGAGTCCGATGCCGAGGTTCATCAGATGGCGGACCAGGAAGTAGTACTGGTCGCCCTGGTTGATCTCGGTACGGTTGCGGGTCGCGGAGTACACCAGCAACGAGCCCAGCAGCGACAGCACGAGGGCGGCCAGCAGCATCGGCCAGTCCAGCCTGCGTGTCAGCGAGTCGCGGGCGAAGATCCTGGTCCAGCCGGCCCGCTCGGGCCCGTACCCGGAGACGGAGAAGCTGTTGCCGGTCATGTGAGCATCCTCCGGCTCCCCCTCCGGCGCGGCCGCCTGCGGGTGTTGCTGTTGCCCGTGCTGGGCGAGGGGCTGGTGGCGGGCTGCTGGGTATCGTCGTTCGTGGGGTTGTCCTGCTGGGAGGCCTCGACGTCCTTCGCCGGGTCGCCGGTGACCTTGGGGGCGGCGATGGTGCCGTCCGTGCGGACCTTCGGCAGGCCCTTCTGGGGCTCGGGCAGCAGGGCCTTCTTGTTGTCGATCGAGCCGTCGCCCTGGACGCCGTAGAGCGCGCTGTAGATGTTGCGCACGGCCTCACCGGAGGAACCGGAACCCGTACCCGCCTGGGCGATCGTCATGATCACCGAGTAGTCCTTGGTGTACGTGGCCAGCCAGCCGGTGGTCTGCTTGCCGTAGACCTCCGCGGTACCCGTCTTGGCGTGCAGCGCGATCTTGTCCTGCGGCCAGCCGCCGAACTTCCAGGCGGCGGTACCGCGGGTGATGACGCCCGCGAAGGCGTCGTTCATGCCCTTGAGGGTGGCCTGGCTGACCGGCAGCTTCCCGGACTTCCTCGGCTTGATCGGCGTGACCGTCCTGCCGTCCGCGCTGATGACCGCCTTGCCGATGGTCGGGTGGTACATGGTGCCGCCGTTGGCGACGGCGCCGTAGATCACGGCCTCCTGGATCGGCGTGACGAGGGTGTCGCCCTGGCCGATGGAGTAGTTGATCTCGTCACCCTCGCGCATCTTGTTGCCCTCGAGGCAGTTCTCGTACGCGATCTTCTCGACGTAGGAGCCGTCCTTCTTGCCGGACTTGCACCAGGCGTCCTTGTTGGCCTTCCAGTAGTCCAGCTTCCACTGGCGGTCGGGGACGCGGCCGGTGACCTCGTTGGGCAGGTCGACGCCGGTCTCCTTGCCGAGGCCGAACTGGTGGGCGGTCTTGAAGAACCAGTCCTTGGGCCGGCCCTTCTTGGGGTTGATGCCGCCGTCCTTCTTCCACTCCCGGTCGGCGAGGCCGTAGAAGACCGTGTCGCAGGAGACCTCCAGGGCGCGGCCGAGGGAGATGGGGCCGAAGCTCTCCCCCTCGAAGTTCTTGAAGACCTGACCACCCACCGAGTAGGAACTGGTGCACGGGTAACCGCCGTCCCACTCGTAGCCCGCCTGAACCGCGGCGGCCGTGGAGACCACCTTGAACGTCGAACCCGGCGCCGCCTGACCCTGTATGGCCCTGTTGAGCAGCGGGTAGTCGCTGTCCTTGCCGGTGAGGGCCTTGTAGTCCTTGCCGGAGATGCCGCCGACCCACACGTTCGGGTCGTAGGTCGGGGCGGAGGCCATGGCGACGATCCGGCCGGTCTTGGCCTCCATCACCACGACGGCGCCGGAGTCGGCCTTGTAGTTCTCGCCGGTGATCTTGTCGAACTGCTGACGGGCCTTCTTCATGGCCTTGTCCAGCTCGTACTCGGCGACCCGCTGCACCCGGGAGTCGATGCTGGTGACCAGGTTGGAACCGGACTCGGCGGCGTCCGACTTCGCCTTGCCGATGACCCGGCCGAGGTTGTCCACCTCGTAGCGGGTGACGCCGGCCTTGCCGCGCAGCACCTTGTCGTACTGGCGCTCGAGGCCGGAGCGGCCGACCATGTCGGAGCGCAGGTAGGGCGAGTCGGTGTCCTTGGCCTTCTGGATCTCGTCGTCGGTCACCGGCGAGAGATAGCCGAGAACCTGGGCGGTGTTGGACTTGCCCGGGCCCGCGTAGCGGCGCACGGCCTCCGGCTCGGCGGTGATGCCGGGGAAGTCCTCGGCGCGCTCACGGATCTGCAGGGCCTGCTTGGGCGTCGCCTCGTCGGTGATCGGGATCGGCTGGTACGGCGAGCCGTTCCAGCAGGGCTGCGGGGTCTTGGCGTCGCACAGCCGGACCTTCTGGCTGACCTCCTCGGGCTTCATGCCGAGGACGCCGGCCAGCTTGGCGAGGACGGCCTTGCCGTCGTCCTTCTGCTTGAGCAGGTCGGTGCGGGAGGCCGAGACGACCAGACGGGTCTCGTTGTCGGCGAGCGGCACGCCCCGGGCGTCCAGGATGTCGCCGCGCACGGCGGGGTCGACGACCTGCTGGACGTGGTTCCCGGAGGCCTCCTTCTGGTACTCCGCGCCCTCCCGGATCTGCAGGTACCACAGGCGGCCGCCGAGCGTTCCGAGCAGGGAGAGGACGAGGATCTGGATCACGACCAGCCGGGTCTGGACCCTTGGGGTCCGTCCGGTCTCGGGAATATTGGTCACTGCGGCTGTCTCCCCCTCTCAGTGCGTGTACGTGTCATATACGACGAAGCTGTGCGTGCTCCGGAGCAACTCCCGTGTGCTCACAGCCGCTTGACCCCCTTGATGCGGCCGACCCGGGTCGAGCGGGTGCGGGCCTTGGCCTTGAGGGCGCCGAGGCCGCCGCGCTGGCTGCCGATGCGCAGCCCGGTGCCGGAGGAGAGCCAACCGGAGGAGATGTCGCCGGCCTTGGCGGCGGGGCTGGTCTCGGCGAGCGGGTCGTTGTCGGAGCGGCGGGCCAGCCACATGATCCCGGGAACCACGAAGGGCGCGAGCAGCAGGTCGTACAGGGCGGCCGAGAACAGCAGCCCGGTCAGGCCGACATGGCGGGCGGCGGTGTCGCCGACCAGGGCACCGACACCCGCGTACAGCAGGGTGGAGCCGACGGCGGCGGCGACCACGACCGCCATCGGGCCGGTCGCCGACTTCAGGCGGCCGTTCTCCGGCTTGATGAGTCCGGCGCCGTAGCCGATGACGCACAGCACGAGGGCGTAGCGGCCCGCCGCGTGGTCGGCGGGCGGGGCGAGGTCGGCGAGCAGGCCGGCGCCGAAGCCGACGAGGGCGCCGCCCACATGGCCGTACACCATGGCCAGACCGAGGACGGTGAGCAGCAGCAGGTCCGGGACGGCGCCGGGCAGGTGCAGGCGGGCGAGGACGCTCACCTGGATCACCAGGGCGACGACGACCAGCGCACTGGAGAGCAGGATCCGGTTGACACGCATGGGGATTCAGCTCCTACTGCTGCTGCTCGTCGGTGGCGTTCGCGTCGGCGGACGGTGTGACCGTGACGGTCACCGTCGGTGTCGGTGTCGGCTTGGGCTTGGTCGGCAGGACCTCGTCGCGCGGGTCCTTCTTCGGGGCCTCGACGACCACGCCGACGATGTCGAGCTGGGTGAAGCTGACGTACGGCGTGACGTAGAGCGTGCGGGTGAGGCCGCCGCCGGAGGGGTCGACGCGGGAGACCACGCCGACCGGCACGCCCGGCACGAAGGGCTTGTCGGCCTGGGAGCCGAAGGTGACGAGCCGGTCGCCCTTCTTCACCTCGGCCTTGCCGTTGAGGAGTTCGACGCGCAGCGGGCGGTCGCCCTGCCCGGAGGCGAAGCCGAGTTCGTCGCTGCCCTCCATGCGGGTGCCGACGGTGAAGTCGGGGTCGTTGGCGAGGAGCACGGTGGAGGTGTCGGGGCCCACCGTGGTCACGCGGCCGACGAGGCCGTCCCCGTTGAGGACGGTCATGTCCCGCTTGATGCCGTCGTTCGCGCCGACGTCGATGGTGATGGTCCAGGAGAAGCCCTGCGCCGACCCTATGGCGATGACCTGGGCGCCCTTGATGCCGTACTGGCCGTCGCCGGCGATCTTCAGCATCTTGTCGAGCTGCCCCAGGCGGCTGCGGTTGCGGTCGTCGCTGCCGAGCTTCGCCTTGAGGGCCGCGTTCTCCTTCTCCAGCGCGGCGAGCCGGTCGTGGCGGCTGCCGGAGTCACGGACGGCGGAGACGGCGTCGCCGACGGGATCGACCGCCGAGGACAGCCCGTTCTCGATCGGGCCGAACGCCGCTGCCGCGGCCTGCCGGGCACCGTCGACCGGCGAGTTCCGGCCTCCGCGGATGTCCACCGTGATCAACGCGAACGCGATGGCGATCAGCAGGACCAGGAGCAGCCGGCTCTCTTTCGTGTCCCTCACGTGCGGCGGCCGTGCCCTTCCTCAGTAGGAATTCGGGGACCCCTCAAGGCGCCACTGGCGAAGCGCGAACCCAAGGGGCCCATTTGTGGGAGCTTATGCCTCTATACCAACGATCCGCCGTACGAGAGGAGATCATCTCGTACGGCGGAATCGAAGAGTTACTTCATCTGCGCGGCTGGGCGTCCAGGACCTGCTGGAGCGCCTCGAACTCCTCGACGCACTTTCCGGAGCCGAGCGCCACGCTGTCCAGCGGGTCCTCGGCGATGTGGATCGGCATGCCGGTCTCCCGGCGCAGCCGCTCGTCCAGGCCGCGCAGCAGCGCTCCGCCGCCGGTCAGAACGATTCCTCGGTCCATGATGTCGCCGGACAGCTCCGGCGGGCACTTGTCGAGGGTCGTCTTGACCGCGTCCACGATCGCGTTGACCGGCTCCTCGATCGCCTTGCGGACCTCGGCGGCCGAGATGACGACGGTCTTCGGCAGCCCGGAGACCAGGTCCCGGCCGCGGACTTCGGTGTGCTCGTCGGCGTCGAGGTCGTACGC
This sequence comes from Streptomyces sp. NPDC085866, assembly GCF_044541035.1. Classification (NCBI taxonomy): domain Bacteria; kingdom Bacillati; phylum Actinomycetota; class Actinomycetes; order Kitasatosporales; family Streptomycetaceae; genus Streptomyces; species Streptomyces sp. NPDC085866. Next base: position 522,696 of record NZ_JBITSQ010000001.1, on the reverse strand, counting down.
CGAACCGATCGTGATCTTGATCTGCTCGGCCGTGCGCTCACCCAGCAGGAGGCTGTACTCCTTCTTGATGTACTGGATGATCGCGTTGTCCAGCTCGTCGCCCGCGACACGGATGGACTGCGCGGTGACGATGCCGCCGAGCGAGATGACCGCGACCTCCGTGGTGCCGCCGCCGATGTCCACCACCATGTTGCCGGTGGCCTCGTGGACCGGCAGGCCGGAGCCGATGGCGGCCGCCATGGGCTCCTCGATGATGTGCACCTGGCGGGCACCCGCCTGGGAGGACGCCTCGATGACGGCGCGGCGCTCGACGCCCGTGATGCCGGAGGGCACACAGACGACGACCCGGGGCCGGGCGAGGTACCGCCGCTTGTGGATCTTCAGGATGAAGTAGCGGAGCATCCGCTCGGTGATCTCGAAGTCGGCGATGACACCGTCCTTGAGCGGACGCACGGCGACGATGTTGCCCGGCGTGCGGCCGATCATCTTCTTCGCCTCGGCACCGACCGCGAGGATGCCACCGGTATTGGTGTTGATCGCCACGACGGACGGCTCGTTGAGTACGATTCCGCGACCCCTGACGTACACCAGCGTGTTGGCGGTCCCGAGGTCGACAGCCATGTCACGGCCGATGAACGACATTGAGTTCCCCATCCGGATTCATCTGGCCTTCCGAAGCTTTTGAGGGCATATCAGGTCGGCGAGGCGGGTGCTGTGACGTGAAGGCTTCCATCGTAAACGCGCCTGCACGAACACTGCGCGAGGGTCTTCGCCATTGTCAGCAGATGGCGCGCCGCCTCGCTTGTGGAGACGGTCCATCGGGGGCACACGTTCCCCCGATCGGCAACGCATATGCCAAAGGACGGCCGAAAACGTACGGCCGCCCCTGGTCAGGACTCCGAGCGGAGCTGACACTCCCTCAGAAAAATTAGCGGAAAATCCGCAGGATGGTGCTCAGGCGTGCCCCGGGAAGAAGATCTTCACCTCACGCTCGGCGGACTCCTCCGAGTCGGAGGCGTGAATCAGGTTCTCGCGGACGATCACGCCGTAGTCACCCCGGATGGAACCGGGCGCGGCGGCGATCGGGTCGGTCGGGCCGGCGAGCGCGCGCAGCCCCTCGATGACCCGCTCACCCTCGACGATCAGCGCGACGACCGGACCGGAGGACATGAACTCCACCAGCGGCTCGTAGAAGGGCTTGCCCTTGTGCTCGCCGTAGTGCTGCTCCAGCGTGTCCTGGTCCAGGGTGCGCAGCTCCAGCGCGGTGATCTGCCAGCCGGCCTTGCGCTCGATACGGCTGATGATCTCGCCGGTCAGGCCGCGACGGACGGCGTCGGGCTTGAGCAGGACGAGGGTGCGCTGGCTCACGGGGGGCTCCTTACGACTGACGTGTGCGGTGGGACGAGGTTACAGGGCGTGTCCGTGTCGCTGTTACGCAGCGTCAGGTGTAGAGGACTCGGCCTGCGCCGCGAAACGGGCCTTGGCCTCGTCGACCTTTCTGCCGTAGTGCACCGACGCCCACCACAGCGCCGCGAAGACCGCGCCCATGAAGTACATCGTCGGGACGAACACACCGGAGGCGATCAGGGCGAGCTGCAGGGCCCAGCCGAGGGCGACACCGCCCGGCCGGGTCACCATGCCGCACAGCAGCACGCACAGAGCCATGGCGATACCGCTGACCAGCCACACCGTCGACGTGGACAGGTCCGGGTCCTTCATGGCCACGAGTCCGGCGAACCCGATGATGCAGAACTCACCGATCAGCGTCGATGAACAGAGCGTACGCACGACGGAACCTCAGCCCTTCCCCAGCAGCAGGCGGGCCTCGCCCACCGTGATGACCGAACCGGTGACCAGCACCCCGCCGCCCGCGAACTCGCCCTCCTCCTCGGCCAGCGTGATCGCGGCCTCCAGGGCCTCGGGCAGCCGCGGCTCGACCTGGACCCGTTCCTCGCCGAACACCTCGACGGCGATCGCGGCCAACTCGTCGGCGTCCATGGCGCGGTGCGTGGAGTTCTGCGTGACGACGACCTCGGCGAAGATCGGCTCGAAAGCCTCCAGCAGCCCCCGCACGTTCTTGTCGGCGCTCGCCCCGACCACACCGATCAGCCGGGTGAAGTCGAACGCCTCCCGCACGGCCTCGGCGGTCACCTCGGCGCCCGCCGGGTTGTGCGCCGCGTCCAGCACGATCGTGGGAGAGCGCCGTACGACCTCCAGCCGGCCCGGCGAGGACACGGCAGCGAAGGCCTTGCGCACGGTGTCGATGTCCAGCGGCTCCGCGCGCAGCGCGCCGACACCGAAGAACGCCTCCACGGCGGCGAGCGCCACGGCCGCGTTGTGCGCCTGGTGGGCGCCGTGCAGGGGCAGGTACACCTCGGGGTACTCGCCGCCCAGGCCACGCAGGGTGACCAGCTGCCCGCCGACCGCGACCTGCCGGGCCACGACGCCGAACTCCAGCCCCTCCCGGGCCACGGTCGCGTCCACCTCGACGGCCTTCTTCAGCAGCACCTGCGCCGCGTCCACCGGCTGCTGCGCCAGGATCACGGTCGCGTCCTGCTTGATGATGCCGCCCTTCTCACCGGCGATCTCGCCCGGCGTCTCGCCGAGCCGGTCGGTGTGGTCGAGGGCAATGGGGGTGATCACTGCGACGTCACCGTCGATCACGTTCGTCGCGTCCCAGCTGCCGCCCATGCCGACCTCGACGACGGCGACGTCGACGGGGGCGTCAGCGAAGGCGGCGTACGCCATGCCGGTGAGGACCTCGAAGAACGACAGCCGGTACTCCTGCATGCCGTCCACCATCTCGACGTACGGCTTGATGTCCTGGTACGTCTCGATGAACCGCTCGGCGGAGATCGGGGCGCCGTCCAGGCTGATCCGCTCGGTGACCGACTGCACGTGCGGGCTGGTGTACCGGCCGGTGCGCAGCTCGAAGGCGCCGAGCAGGGCCTCGATCATGCGAGCGGTGGAGGTCTTGCCGTTCGTGCCCGTGATGTGGATCGAGGGGTACGACCGCTGCGGCTCGCCCAGCACGTCCATCAGCGCGGCGATACGGCTGACGGAGGGCTCCAGCTTGGTCTCGCCCCAGCGGCCTGCCAGCTCCGCCTCGACCTCGCGCAGGGCCCGGTCGACCTCGGGATCCGCCGGCCGCGCGGGCACGTCGGCCTGCGGCGGGCCGCCCTGGGTCCGCAGGGTACGGCTGCCGGCCTCGATCACCGCGAGGTCGGGGTCGCGGTCGGTCTCCTCGGCGACGAGTTCTTCGAAGGCGTCGAGGGGGTCGGGCTGGTCGTTTTCGTGCGGGAGGTCGCTCACAGGGCCAGTCTACGGAGCCGCGCCGACAAAGGGTGCGGTGGCTCTTTTGGCCGGTTCGGGGTGGCTCGGCCTGCCGTTCGGGTGCGGGTGCGTCGTGGCTTGTCGCGCCCACGCGGCGGAGCCGCAAATCGATACAGCCCCGCGCCCCTGGGCAGTTGCGGCGCCGTCCGCTGCATGGGCGCCGTAGCCACGCAGCCACAGCCGACCGCGGGCTCGTCGCCCTCACGTAGCTGCGGGCAGTCGTGCCGCTGGGGCGGCACGGGTGGGCGCAGCGGCACCTTGCCGGCGCGGGCAAGCGTCCCCACCCCCGGGTACGTGAAGGCCCCGGAACCTCGCAGTTCCGGGGCCTTCGTCACCGTATGAGCAGCTACGCCTGCGGCAGCTTCTCCAGCTGGGACTGGATGCGGGTGATGTCCTCCTCGGCCTTGGCAAGGCGTCCGCGGATCTTGTCGACCACCTGGTCCGGGGCCTTCGCCAGGAACGCCTCGTTGCCGAGCTTGGCCGTGGCCTGGGCCTTCTCCTTCTCGGCGGCGGCCAGGTCCTTGGCGAGGCGCTTGCGCTCCGCGACCACGTCGATCGTGCCGGAGAGGTCGAGGGCGACCTCGGCACCGGCGACCGGCAGGGTGGCCGTGGCCGTGAAGGACTCGCCCTCCGGCTGCAGGCGCAGGAGCTGGCGGATGGCGGCCTCGTGGGGAGCGAGGGCCGTGCCGTCGAGGGTGAGGCGGGCCGGGACGCGCTGGCCGGGCTGGAGGCCCTGGTCGGCGCGGAAGCGGCGGACCTCGGTGATGACCGCCTGGAGCGACTCGATCTCGCGCTCGGCGGCCGCGTCACGGAAGCCGCCCGGTGCGTCAGCACCAGGAACCAGCACAGCCGTCGGCCAGTCCGCGATGACGACCGACTCGCCACCGGTGAGGGTGGTCCAGAGGGTCTCTGTCACGAACGGGACGACCGGGTGCAGCAGTTTGAGGGTGACGTCGAGGACCTCGCCGAGGACCCGCTTGGAGACCTCGGCCGCCTCACCGCCCGCCTGGAACGTCGTCTTGGACAGCTCGACGTACCAGTCGAAGACCTCGTCCCACGCGAAGTGGAAGAGGGCGTCGGACAGTTTGGCGAACTGGAAGTCGTCGTAGAGCGCGTCGACTTCGGCGATGACGGAGTTGAGGCGGGAGAGGATCCAGCGGTCCGTCGCCGACATGGCGGAGGCGTCCGGCAGCGGGCCGTCCACCGTCGCGCCGTTCATCAGCGCGAAGCGCGTCGCGTTCCAGATCTTGTTGGCGAAGTTGCGGGAGCCCTGGACCCAGTCCTCGCCGATCGGGACATCGACACCCGGGTTGGCGCCACGGGCGAGCGTGAAGCGCAGTGCGTCGCTGCCGTACTTGTCCATCCAGTCCAGCGGGTTGACCGCGTTGCCGAAGGACTTCGACATCTTCTTGCCGAACTGGTCGCGGACCATGCCGTGCAGGGCGATGGTGTGGAACGGCGGGGTGCCGTCCATCGCGTACAGGCCGAACATCATCATCCGGGCGACCCAGAAGAAGAGGATGTCGTAGCCGGTGACCAGGACGGAGTTCGGGTAGAACTTCGCGAGCGACTCGGTCTGCTCGGGCCAGCCCAGCGTGGAGAAGGGCCACAGGCCGGAGGAGAACCAGGTGTCGAGGACGTCGGTGTCCTGGTGCCAGCCCTCGCCGGTCGGGGCCTCGTCGTCGGGGCCGACACAGACGACCTCGCCGTTCGGGCCGTACCAGACGGGGATCCGGTGCCCCCACCACAACTGCCGCGAGATGCACCAGTCGTGGAGGTTGTCGACCCAGTCGAAGTACCGCTTCTCCATCTCCTGCGGATGGATCTTGACCCTGCCGTCGCGGACGGCGTCACCGGCGGCCTTCGCCAGCGGGCCGACCTTGACCCACCACTGCATGGACAGGCGGGGCTCGATGGTGGTCTTGCAGCGCGAGCAGTGGCCGACGCTGTGGACGTACGGCCGCTTCTCGGCGACGATCCGGCCCTCGGCGCGCAGCGCGGCGACGATGGCGGAGCGGGCCTCGAGCCGGTCCAGGCCTTGGAAGGGACCGTGGGCGGTGATGACGGCGTGCTCGTCCATGATCGTGATGGACGGCAGGTCGTGCCGCTGGCCGATCTCGAAGTCGTTCGGGTCGTGGGCCGGGGTGACCTTGACGGCGCCCGTGCCGAACTCGGGGTCGACGTGCGTGTCGGCGACCACCGGGATGGAGCGGTCGGTGAGCGGCAGGCGGATCAGCTTGCCGACCAGGTGCTTGTACCGCTCGTCGTCGGGGTGAACGGCGACGGCGGTGTCACCGAGCATGGTCTCGGCACGGGTCGTGGCGACGACGATGGTGTCGTCCCCCTCGCCGTACTTCATGGAGACCAGCTCGCCGTCGTCGTCCTGGTACTCGACCTCGATGTCGGAGATCGCCGTCAGACAGCGGGGGCACCAGTTGATGATGCGCTCGGCGCGGTAGATCAGCTCGTCGTCGTAGAGCCGCTTGAAGATGGTCTGGACGGCCTGGGAGAGGCCCTCGTCCATCGTGAAGCGCTCACGGGACCAGGCGACACCGTCACCCAGACGGCGCATCTGGCCGCTGATCTGGCCGCCGGACTCGCCCTTCCACTGCCAGACACGCTCGACGAACGCCTCGCGGCCGAGGTCGTGGCGGGACTTGCCCTCCTTGCCCAGCTCGCGCTCGACGACGTTCTGCGTGGCGATGCCGGCGTGGTCCATGCCGGGCTGCCACAGCGTCTCGTAACCCTGCATGCGCTTACGGCGGGTCAGGGCGTCGATGAGGGTGTGCTCGAAGGCGTGGCCCAGGTGGAGGCTGCCGGTGACGTTCGGCGGCGGGATGACGATCGTGTACGGCGGCTTGTCGCTCTTCGCGTCCGCCTCGAAGTAACCCCGCTCTACCCAGCGCTCGTACAGCGGCCCCTCTACATCGGCCGGCGCGTACTGGGTCGGCAGTTCGGTGTCGGGCGCGGGTGGCTGCTGCTGAGCGTTCTCGGTCACGGGGGTCAGTTTAGAGGTGTCACGGGGTGGTCCCGAAACGCGTTTGTTGTGTAACGGTGCGGCCCCCGGTGCCGTGTGCTTCCTGTGCCTGGTCCAGGATGTCAGGAACACATAAGCATCTGGAGGGGAACCCAGAAATGAGCAACAACCAGCCGGGCCCGTACGGCCAGCAGCCGCCCTACGGCCAGCCGGGGCAGCCTGGTCCCTACGGCCAGCCGGGCCCCTACGGCCAGCAGCCGCAGGCACCCCAGCCCGGCTACGGCTACCCCCAGCAGGCTCCTCCGGCCCCGCCGCAGCCCGGGTACGGCTACCCGCAGCAGGGCGTGCCGCAGCAGCCGAACGCGTACGGCCAGCAGCCGCCGTACGGCCAGCAGCCCTACGGCGTCCCGCAGCCGCCGGCCGCGGGCGGCGGCAAGAAGAAGACGGGCCTGATCATCGGTTCCGTGGCGGTCGTCGCGGCCGTCGCGGTGGCCGCGGCCTTCCTGCTCAACAAGAGCGGCAGCAGCGACGTCGCGGACGACGGCCCGCACAAGCTGATCACTCCGACCAGCGTGATCAACGGTGAGTACCAGAAGGGTGCCAGCTCCAACGACGACGCCATGACGGACAGCGATGTGTCGGCTGCTCGGAAGGCCGGCGTCAAGAACGCCAAGTCAGTGGGCGCGGAGTACCAGTCCGGCGACAAGAGCAACCCCCTCGCCATGAAGATGCTGAAGTTCGGCGGCGTCTACGGCCAGATCGACGACCCCGCTGCCGTCGTCGACGCGATGTTCGCCAACATGAAGAAGGAGTCCGAGAAGGACCAGAGCGGCGACGACACCAAGGGCACGCTGGTCGGCAGCCCCGAGGAGCAGGAGCCGGCGGGCCTCGACGGCGCCGTAATGAAGTGCCAGTCCGTGAAGCTGGACATGACTGGATCGGGGTCCAGCTCCTCGGGCCCGAAGCAGATGATCATGCCCGTGTGCATCTGGGGCGACCACAGCACCCTCGGCGTGACCATCAACGCCGACGTGGCCAGCGCGATGACGGGCAAGAGCATGTCCATCAGCGACGCCGCGGAGATCACTGCCAAGCTCCGCAAGGATGTACGCGTCAAGGCCTGAGGACCCCGTAGCAGGGCTCCCGCATCACAGAAGGCGGCTCGGTGGCACCGAGCCGCCTTCTCTGCATGGTCAGGCTCGTACACACGCCTCGTCGGCAACGCCGATACTCACGCCGAGGGCCACCAGACCCTGGATACAGTACGGATTGGCGATGTCGGGGCCGCCAGGGAAGGGCATTGCCTTGTTGCCGCACGCCGCCTTCACCTTCACGCCGGCGCGGTATCCATGCGTGGCCACGTAGTTGGAGCAGTCGCCCTGCGTGGCGCTCGCCGGCGAGGCCACGAGGATCGGCAGAGCCCCTGCCGCCACCACCACACCGGCCGCGGCCACCATGCGCTTCGCCCTCTGGAAAGTCATTCGGAGTCCTCCCGTTTTGCACAGCCAGACATTCGAACACACGTCTGACCTGGTCGGGCTAATTTGATCACGGAAACAGGGAGGGCTCCAGTTGCCGCCGGAACGATGGCTCGATCCGATCGGCACTGGTCTGACACACCGACGGGCAGGCACCCAACACAGGGTGCCTGCCCGTCGGCGCCGAGAAGCTCAGGCTGTCTTCTGCTCCCCCGAACCCCGCCCGCGGGCGTCCCGCGGGATCAGGGTCGGGTTCACGTTCGAGTGGACGACATCCGCCGTGATGACGACCCGCGCCACGTCCTTGCGGGACGGGACCTCGTACATCACCGACATGAGGACCTCCTCCATGATGGCGCGCAGGCCGCGGGCGCCGGTCTGGCGGAGGATGGCCTGGTCGGCGATGGCCTCCAGGGCCTCGCGCTCGAAGTCCAGCTCCACGCCGTCGAGTTCGAAGAGGCGCTGGTACTGCTTGACGAGCGCGTTGCGGGGCTCGACCAGGATCTGGAGCAGGGCCTCGCGGTCCAGGTTGTGGACGCTCGTGATGACGGGCAGGCGGCCGATGAACTCCGGGATCATGCCGAACTTGACCAGGTCCTCGGGCATGACGTCCTCGAACTGGTCCTTGGCCTCCAGCTCGCGCTTGGAGCGGATCGTCGCGCCGAAGCCGATGCCCTTCGCGCCGGCCCGGGACTCGATGATCTTCTCCAGGCCCGCGAAGGCACCGCCCACGATGAACAGCACGTTCGTCGTGTCGATCTGGATGAACTCCTGGTGGGGGTGCTTACGGCCGCCCTGGGGCGGGACGGAGGCCGTGGTGCCCTCGAGGATCTTGAGCAGGGCCTGCTGGACACCCTCGCCCGAGACGTCGCGGGTGATGGAAGGGTTTTCACTCTTCCTCGCGACCTTGTCGATCTCGTCGATGTAGATGATCCCCGTCTCGGCCTTCTTGACGTCGTAGTCCGCCGCCTGGATCAGCTTCAACAGGATGTTCTCGACGTCCTCGCCCACATAGCCCGCCTCCGTCAGCGCCGTCGCGTCGGCGATGGCGAACGGGACGTTGAGCATGCGCGCCAGAGTCTGCGCGAGGAGGGTCTTGCCGGAGCCCGTGGGGCCGAGCAGAAGGATGTTGGACTTCGCCAACTCGATGGCGTCGTCGCGGCCTTGGGCGCCGCCGTTCTCGCCTGCCTGGACCCGCTTGTAGTGGTTGTACACCGCGACGGAGAGGGCCTTCTTCGCCGCTTCCTGGCCGACTACGTAGCCTTCCAGGAACTCGTAGATCTCGCGGGGCTTCGGGAGTTCCTCCCAGCGCACCTCGCTCGTCTCGGCGAGCTCCTCCTCGATGATCTCGTTGCAGAGATCGATGCACTCGTCGCAGATGTACACACCGGGCCCTGCGATGAGCTTCTTGACCTGCTTCTGGCTCTTGCCGCAGAACGAGCACTTGAGCAGATCGCCGCCGTCACCGATGCGTGCCACGGTGTGCTTCCCCTTCGCCTGGGAGACGCCTGGACGCTTTCGAATCCAGCGGCTCCTGGTGCTGCCTTATGTCCGACGGTACCTTGCCGGGCCCTGTGTTCGGGCCCCCCTTGGCAGGGTTCACTTTGACGTGCACCGTGCCAAGAGGGGCAGAGAATACGTCGCCGAAGACGTCGACCCGCGTCAGCGGACCGAGGCGTTGTTCATCTTCCGGGTGGAGATGATCTGGTCGACGATGCCGTACTCGAGCGCCTCCTCGGCCGTGAGGATCTTGTCGCGCTCGATGTCTTCGCGGACCTGCTCGATCGGTCGGTTGGAGTGCTTGGCCAGCATGGTCTCCAGCTGGTCGCGCATCCGGGTGAACTCGTTGGCGATGATCTCCAGGTCGGAGAGCTGACCGCGGCCGGTGGAGCCGGCCGGCTGGTGGATCAGCACGCGCGAGTTCGGCAGCGCCATGCGCTTGCCCGGCGTACCGGCCGCGAGCAGGATGGCCGCGGCGGAGGCCGCCTGGCCCATGCACACCGTCTGGATGTCGGGCTTCACGAACTGCATGGTGTCGTAGATGGCCGTCAGGGCCGTCATGTCGCCACCGGGGCTGTTGATGTAGATCGAGATGTCCCGGTCGGGGTCCATCGACTCCAGGCACAGCAGCTGCGCCATGACGTCGTTGGCGGAGGCGTCGTCGATCTGGACGCCCAGGAAGATCACGCGCTCCTCGAAGAGCTTCGCGTACGGGTCGTACTCGCGGATGCCCTGGGAGGTGCGCTCGACGAAGCGCGGGATGACGTAGCGGCTGTCGGGGCGGGGCCCTTCGTACATGCCGCTGGCGGCGCCGTGGAAGTTGCTCATGGGGTTCACCGTCCTGGTGGCGTTCGGGGGGCTGGGGTCTCGGCGGTGCTTGGCGTGGCCGGGCCGGTCAGGCACCGGTGCCGCCGCCTCCCGGAACACCCGAGGCGTGCGTGATGATCTCGTCAATGAGACCGTACTCCTTGGCCTCTTCCGGGGTGAACCAGCGGTCGCGGTCGCCGTCGCGGACGATCGTCTCGACGGTCTGGCCGGAGTGCAGCGCGGTCAGCTCGGACATGGTCTTCTTGGTGCGCAGCAGGTACTGGGCCTGGATCTTGATGTCCGAGACCGTACCGCCGAGGCCCGCGGAGCCCTGGTGCATCATGATGTCCGTGTGCGGCAGGGCGAAGCGCTTGCCGGCGGTGCCGCCGGTGAGCAGGAACTGGCCCATCGAGGCCGCCATGCCCATGCCGATCGTGACCACGTCGTTCGGGATGTACTGCATGGTGTCGTAGATCGCCATGCCGGCCGTCACCGAGCCGCCGGGGCTGTTGATGTAGAGGTAGATGTCCTTGGCGGGGTCGGCCGCAAGGAGCAGCAGCTGAGCGGTGATCTTGTTGGCGATGTCGTCGTCAACCTGCTGGCCGAGGAAGATGATCCGCTCGCCGAGCAGCCGGTTGTAGACCTGGTCGCCGAGGCCACCACCGATGGAAGGCTCGCCGGCGGCGGAGGGCATCAGATTCGTCACGTATCCACCTGCTCGTCTTGCGACGGCGCCGGGCCGTCTCACGTAGTCCTGCCGGGGCTTAGCGGGAACTCCAGCTTGCCCTCGTATTCATGGACCCTAACGCTCAGGCCGCTTCGGGGAATCCCGGAGAAGCGGGTGTTCGCCGGGGGCGTAGCGGAGGGCTCCGCCGGTTTGACCGATGCGGTTTGTGGGTGGTGGTGCGGAGATCGTCGGACTGCGGGTGTGTGGGGGCTGGTCACGCCCCACGGCGGAGCCGTACAGGGATACGGTCCGCACCCCTTCAGGTTGGCCGGTCCAGGCCGGTACGACAAACGGGCCCCCGGGAAGGTCCCCAGGGGCCCGTCTACGTCGTCAGAGACGCCGTGGGGCTCAGCCCTCGGTCTTCTCCTCGGCCGCGTCCTCGGTGCCCTCGGCGGCCTCGACCGTCTCGGCGGACTCGGTCTCGTCCTCGTCGTCCAGGTCGATGACCTCGCCGTTGGTGTCCTTCACCGTGGCGGCCTCGACCACGACGGCCAGGGCCTTGCCGCGGGCGACCTCGCCGACCAGGAGCGGCACCTGGCCACCCTCGACGACGGCCTGGGCGAACTGGTCGGGGGACATGCCGGAGGAGGCCGCACGCCGCATGAGGTGCTCGGTGAGCTCCTCCTGGTTGACGTTGAGGTTCTCCTTCTTGACCAGCTCGTCGAGGACGAACTGGGTCTTGATGCCCTTGACCGCGGCCTCGCGGGTCTCGGTCTCGAACTCCTCGACGGTCTTGCCCTGGATCTCCAGGTACTTCTCGAGGGTGAGACCCATCTGGCCGAGCTGGTGGTGCTCCAGGTTGTGCTTGCGGGTGTTGATCTCGTCCTCGAGCAGCTTCTCGGGGACCGGGACCTCGACCAGCTCGAGGAGCTTCTCCAGGACGCGCTCCTGCGCCTGGGTGGCCTGGTCGAACTGCTTCATGTTGGCCAGGCGCTTGCGGCTGTCGGCCTTCAGCTCGTCCAGGGTGTCGAACTCGGAGGCGAGCTGCGCGAACTCGTCGTCCAGCTCGGGCAGTTCACGGGCGGCGACCTGGGTGACCTTGACGGTGACCTCGGCCTCCTTGCCCGCGGCGGAGCCGCCCTTGAGCTCGGAGGTGAAGGTGGCCTCGCCACCGGCCTCCAGGCCCTTCACGGCGTCGTCGATGCCGTCGAGGAGCTCGCCGGAGCCGATGGTGTAGGAGACGCCCTCGGCGACTCCGTCCTCGAGGACCTCGCCCTCGACCTTGGCCTGCAGGTCGATCGTGACGACGTCGCCGTCCTCGGCGGCGCGCTCGACCGGGGAGGTGGAGGCGAAGCGCTCACGCAGCTGCTCGACCGACTTCTCGATGTCCTCGTCGGTCACCTCGACGGCGTCGACCTCGACCTCGATGCCGGAGTAGTCCGGGATCTCCAGGGCCGGGCGGATGTCGACCTCGGCGGTGAAGTTCAGCGTCTCGCCGTCCTTCAGCTCGGTGATGTCGACCTCGGGCTGGCCCAGCGGGCTCAGCTCGGCCTCGTTGACCGCCTCGGTGTAGAACTTCGGGAGCGCGTCGTTGACGGCCTCCTCCAGCACCGCACCGCGGCCGAACCGCTGGTCGATGACGCGGGCCGGGATCTTGCCCTTGCGGAAGCCCTTCACCGTGACCTGCTGGTTGATCTTCTTGTACGCCGCGTCGAGGCTGTCCTTGAGCTCCTCGAAGGGCACCTCGACAGTGAGCCGAACCCGGGTCGGGTTCAGGGTCTCCACGGCGCTCTTCACGGTTCGGTCTCCTTGTGGCTGACTTCTTGGGTTCTGCCGGAGCCAGACTGGTCCGGCGGATTTCGCCGCCCGGAGGAGTTCGTAGGCCGAGTGGGCCGGGACACACGGGCGCGCAGCTTGCATAGTAACCGCAGCCGGTCAGCGCCCCAAAAGGCGATCATCGCGGTGCCGCGAGCCGGTGGTCGGGGTGGCGGGATTTGAACCCACGGCCTTCCGCTCCCAAAGCGGACGCGCTACCAAGCTGCGCCACACCCCGTCTGGTGCGACACGTAGGGTACATGCCCCGGCCGGATCCGTCGGCTGCTTTGCCGACTGCCGCGCGCGTGACATCGCCGCAGTCCAAACACGTTGGCCTCCGCGGCGGGCGACCCGCTACGATGCTCAGCAGTGCCGAGGTCACCGACCTGCGGCGCACTGTTGCGGGCGTAGCTCAATGGTAGAGCCCTAGTCTTCCAAACTAGCTACGCGGGTTCGATTCCCGTCGCCCGCTCTGGATGCCGAAGGCCCAGGTGAGAGGTTGTTTTCCTCTCCCTGGGCCTTCAGTCGTTCCCGGGGTCTCCCAGCCTTTCGTGTCCCCCGCGTGCCCCTTCGGCCGGCGGCGCCGCTTCAGAGCGTCCACGATCACAGCGTCCACGCCGTCGGCGATCTCCCGCTCACGACTCTCCGAGGTGTGCTGATAGATCAGCGCCGCCCGGGTCCCACAACCCGTTGAAGTGGTTCGGGCGAGGCGTGGCGCCCTTCGCGCCGACGAAGACCCGGCCGTCCGCGCCAGGCTCGGCGAACTGCTCCATATGGGTGAAAACGACCGGCAGGATCGAACGCGGGATGGCCACGGACCGCTTGCCCGCCTCACTCTTCGGCGCCTTGTAGAGGTGCTTCCCGCTGTTCAGCTCGGACACCGAGCGGCGCCGGATCATGCCTGCTTCCACGTCGACGTCCCGCCGGCGCAGTGCGACCAGCTCGCCCCAGCGCAGGGCGCAGAACGCTCCGAGCAGGACCAGGGCACGGTAGCGAGGCTGTGAGGCATCCGCGATGGCGAAGACGTCCGAGACCGTGGCCGTGGGCCGCTCCGGGGTGTTCACCGTGCCGCCGTTCTTGATCTGGCACGGGTTGCGGCGGATCAGGCCGTCCTCTACGGCCGTGCCCATGATCGTGCGGAGCAGGGAGTAGGCCTTGGCGACCGTGGTCACGTTGGCCGCGTCCGGGTCCCGCCAGTCGCCCTGCCGCAGCTCTGTCTGCATGTCGGCGAGCCAGTCATCCGCCTCGCGCTTCGTTCGGAATGTGTCGGGCGCGGGCCGCAGAACCCGTCAGGGCCGACGTAGCGGGCCTGATAGCGGCCGGACGGGAGCTTGCGGACCCGGCCGAACTGTCGACGCTTGCCAGCCATCAGGCAGCCACCCCCGGAGGGCACACCCACGCCGACGCGGCTGCACCGTGTTGGCCGCGATGTACTCGTCAACGACGCTCTCGGCGATGCGGACGTAACGGCCGACCTTCACGTACGCGATGCGGCGCTCTTCGATCCATCGGCGCGGAAAGCGTTCCCCGCTCTCCTCCCAGGTGCCGAGCCGTTCAGCGACCTGCGCGACCGTCAGCAAGCGGTCGGCCATGTCCATTCCTCCCCCGGATCGGCGGACAGTTCTTCGCGGGCGGTTTCGCGGTTGGACATGGAGCAGGCCGAACAAGCAGCGAAATCCGCTGTGGCTGTCATGGCGCCGAGGGCCAAGACGCCGGCATGCCCACCGGAAGAACTGTCCCTGCTGGGCGCCATGAACCTGGTTCTTGCAGTGATCAACGCAAAGGAGGGCCACCGAGGGCGGACCCATGAACACATTGACCGGGCGCGAGAGATCGCAGCGCGGTTGGGTGAGGACCGCAACGACTTCGACACGGAGTTCGGGCCGACGAACGTCGAGATCCACACCGTAAGCACGGCGGTCGAGTTGGGAGATGCAGGGCTCGCCTTGGAGGTGGCCAAGGAAGTCGATCCATCGGGCCTCTCCCCCGGGCGGCAGTCACGTTTCCTGCTTGACGTGGCGCGAGCACACGCGCAGCGGCGACACGTCGGTGAGGCAACAGCCGCGCTCTTGCCGGCTGAAGCGCTGGCGCGGCTAGGGGTTCAGCCGAAATACGCGTCAAGGGGGCAATGAGTAGATCTTGATGCGGCTTCACGCGTGGTCAGCAGAGTGACGCCGCGGCAAATGCGTACATCTCGCCCTGGAAGCCGGAACGGTCCGCCGCAGGTCGCGACGATCACGACCAGGGCTCCGTCGCAGTAAATCAGGTATTTACTGCGGCAGTTGCGAACGCGTCTCCGCGACCGAGCATCCGCCCGAATGCGGTTCTGCTGTGCGGACTTGAGGGGAGGGGACTGTCAGTGCCCGACGCCGACCAGGCCCGGCGCCAGCATGCTTACATGGGTCATGCCCCCAGATCCTCCGTCACGGGCAGGCACTCGGCGAGCAGGTCGACGACGTCGCGCCAGGCTCGCTGTGCGTGCCGTGAGTGGTAGCCGACGCCGGGAACCACGGTGTGGTCGACCGGTGGGTGGTGGAAGGCGTGCAAGGCTCCGCCGTAGACCGTGAGGCGCCAGTCGACGCCTGCGGCCTGCATCTCGGCGGTGAACGCGTTCCGTTGCGCGGGCGGCATGATCGGGTCTTCCGACCCGACCCCGGCCCACACCGGGCAGCGAATGCGCGCCGCCTCGCCCGGTCGGCCCGTGGTCAGTGCGTTGACTGTCCCGATCGCGCGTAGGCTGACGCCGTCGCGCCCGAGTTCCAGCCCGACGGCGCCCCCGGTGCCGTAGCCGACGGCGGCGATCCGGTCGGGGTCGGTCCGCGGTTCGGCGCGCAACACGTCGAGCGCCGCATGGCCGATGCCCCGCATCCGGTCGGGATCAGCGAGCAGTGGCATGCAACGGGCCAGCATCTCCTCGGGGTCACCCAAATAGCGCCCGCCGTGAAGGTCGAAGGCCAGCGCTACATATCCCAGCTCGGCGAGAGCATCGGCCCGGCGGCGCTCGACGTCGCTGAGCCCCATGCCCTCTGGTCCGAGCAGCACCGCGGGCCGGCGGTCGACACCGGCCGGGAGCGCGAGGTGCCCGATCATCGTCAAACCGTCGGCCGGGTACTCGACCGTACGCGTCGTAATCGTCGTCATGAGACCGGACTGTAGTGATCGTCGAGCCCGGTCCGGCCGGTGTTCTGTCGCTGGCAGAACAGCGCGGGTGTCCCTCCGAAATACGGCGAGGGACCCGGCGCTCAGGACTTCAAGATCATCCCGTTGCCCCTTTGGCGCGTATCTCGGTCACACCCCGGCCACGGTCGGAACGGTGCCTCCGGCGGGGGATCGGCCGGCACCGGGATGTGAGGGCGCCGTCGCCGCCCGCGGGTCGATCGTGGCCGATGTTGGAGGCTCCCATCCCGTACACCATCGACCCAGGCAGAGCCGAGCAGACGCGGCCCCTGGCGTCCAGGTCGTTCGTACAGTGGCGCGCTCCGCCTGGACGCCAGGAACCACGCCCGCTCCACGGTGTGTGGGTCGACGGCGTACGGGATGGGAGCTGGGGTGAGTGGTGGGTGAGCGGCACCTGTAGTTCCCACCTAGGGTCGAACAAAGAGGATCAAACGAAGTGGATCTCCGCTACAGGTAGCGACGTAGCGACAAAGGAGGCACTCATGGCCGGAAAAGCCAGCATCGTGCTGGCCCACGGCTTGTGGGCCGATGGCTCGTGCTTCGCAAAGCTCATCCCCGCACTCCAGGCCGAGGGTCGCGAGGTCTTCGCGTCGCAGCATGGGCTTGACTCGCTCGCAGGCGACGTTGACTGCGTAACCCGCGCGATCAACCACGTGCCCGGCCCGGTCGTGCTCGTGGGCCACTCCTACGGCGGCACGCTGATCACCAAGGCGGGCGTGCACGACCGGGTGGGCGCCCTGGTGTACATCTGCGCGCTTGCCCCGGACGACGACGAGACCTCGCAGCAGCACCTGGCCGCGTTTCCCAGCTCGCCGGTTTTCGAGCACCTTGAGGTCACCGACAACCGCATCTACCTCAAGGAGTCGGGCATCGGCGACTTCTGCGGCGACCTGCCGCTGGAGGAACAAAAGCTCGTGCTGGCGACCGCCAACCCGCCGATCGCGGACCTCTTCGACCAGCAGGTACCCGGCAATGCCTGGCGAGCGAAGCCGAGCTGGTACATCGTGGGCACCCAGGACCGCACGGTGAACCCGGACCGGGAGCGCGCTTCCGCCGAACGGATGAAGGCCACGACCGTCAGCCTCGACAGCAGCCACGTCCCGATGCTCTCCCAGCCCAACGCTGTCCTCGAGGTCATCCGCAACGCTGCGAAGACCCTGGAGTAAGGCCGAGGACCGCGGGGCATGCCGCCTTCGGATCCGTGCGCGTCGCCGCCGGCCGCGATCCGAGTGCGTCGGGATCGCTAGCTGGTATGAAGTTCCCCCTTGATCTTGGACAGCGGGTTTCTACGCTGCTGGGGGGAAGTCCTGCTGCAGTCTCCACCCGAGAGTCTTGCGTGGGCGCGCGTTGGGAGCCGCCGCGACGGCGTCGAGGTCGCTGCGGACACGGCGTGCCCGTCGCGTGCCCGATCGGGCGGGAACTTCCGGGGAGTCACGGTGAATCACGGCCGGAGCGACGCGCTACCGCAGGTCAGCAGACTGCCAGCTCAGCAGAGTGCCACAACCGGACTCTTCCGAACTAGCTACGCGGGTTCGATTCCCGTCGCCCGCTCTGGATGCCGAAGGCCCAGGTGAGAGGTTGTTTTCCTCTCCCTGGGCCTTCAGTCGTTCCCGGGGTCTCGACCACCACCTGTCACAGGGTCCTGATGTTCACGCTGTACACCGAGCGGGTGCCGTAGGCGACGTAGACGGCGTCTCCCCGGAGGACCGGGGGTGTGCCGGCGTAGCTGGTGAAGGGTTCCAGGCTGGTGCTGCGGCCGGGGACGCTGTGGAGTTCCTTGCCGGTGCGGCGGTCCAGGGCGGCGAGGCGGCCGCCCGGGGAGGAGAGGAGGACGTAGGTCCCGGAGACGGCGGGGGCGCCGGGGCGTTCGACGGAGGAGGGGGTGTCCCAGAGGGTGTGGCCGGTGGCCGGGGCGACGGCGCGGACCTCGCCGCTGTCGAGGACGAAGTAGAGGGTTCCGTCGGCCATGGTGGGGGTGGCGGCCCAGGGCACGGAGCGGTCCAGTGGGACCACGTGCGGTGAGCGGTCGGCGAGGTTCAGGAGGGTGATGCGCCGGTAGGGGGGAATCTTGGACTCGTCGGGGCCCACGGGGGAGTCCGGGGAGGTGATGAGGACCAGGCGGTGGCCGGTCTGGCCGGCCAGCGTGAGGGGGCCGGCCACCTCGGTGGTCCAGCGGGCCGCGCCGTGGGCGGGGTCGATCCGGGTGATCGTGGTGTGCGTGCTGTTGCCGTCGACGCACACGAGGTAGCCGTTCCCGTCCGCGCTGCGCAGCCCGCAGGTGTCGTTCGTGGGCATGGTGCGCTTCCAGCGGGGGGTGCCGCGGGCGGTGTCCAGCAGGGAGTAGGTCTTGCCGTCCTTGCCGTAGGTGACGATCGGCCCGTCGTCGGTGACCGTCACCGTGCCCTCCACCGCGGTGGGCTTCACCTCGCCGAGGGGCCTGTTCCAGCGGATCTTTCCGGTGCGGGCGTCGACGGCCTGGAAGACGAAGTGGCTGTTCTGGTCCGAGCGGACCCTTGTGTCGGCGACGGTGTAGACATCGTGTCCGTGCGTGCCGATCACTCCGCTGTCCGGGTAGCCGCCGCCGCTGGTGCTCCGGTCGGGGTGGTCGTCCTCCGGGAGGCTCCAGGCGACCTTGCCGGTGGCCAGCGAGAAGCGGACGGCCTTGAGGCCGTCACCGGCGCAGACCAGCCCGCCGTCGAGCGCGGTGCACGAGGTGAACGCCCCGCTCGGGGTGGTCTTCTTGTCGGTCTCCCGGGCCTGCCAGGCGTGCCACCCCGGGGGCAGGTCACCGGGCGGGCCGTGCTCTCCCCCCGTCAGTCGCAGTGCGGTCGCGGAGGCCGCCGCCGCGAGCACCAGGGCTCCCGCGGTCGCGGCCGGCCAGAGCTTGCGGCGCCGGGTGCGTGGGCGGGTGGGCGCGCTCTCCTGCGGCTCGGGCTCCGGGCGCGGGTCCGGCAGGCGGCCCTCGCGCAGGAGGGTCAGGAGTTCGTCGGGGGTCGGCCGGGACTTGGGGTGCTTTTCCAGGCAGAGCCGGATGAAGGGGAGCAGATCGTCCGGCAGGCCGTCGAGTTCGGGCTCGCCCTCGACGACCTTCGTGGCCGTCTCCCAGGGGCTCGCGCTGTCGAAGGGGCCGTGCCGGGTGGCGGCGTACACCAGGACCGCGCCCAGGGAGAAGATGTCGGCGGCCGGTCCGACCTCGTGCGGGGAGGAGAACTGCTCCGGCGACATGAAGGGCGGGGTGCCCATCACGCGCCCGGTCTGGGTGAGAGCGTCGGCGGCGGCCGACTCGGCCGCGCGGGAGATGCCGAAGTCGATGACCCGGGGGCCGTCGTCGGCGAGCATCACGTTGGCCGGCTTCAGGTCGCGGTGGACCACGCCGGCTCGGTGGATGTCGCGCAGGGCCTCGGCGAGGCCGGCGGCGAGTGCGCGCAGCCGGTGGGGCGGCAGGGGTCCGTGGCGGCGGACGTGGGTGCCGAGGTCCTCGCCGGGGATGTAGAGCGTGGCCATCCAGGGGCGCGGCGCGTCGGCGCCCGCGTCCACCACGGGCGCCGTGAAGGCGCCGCTGACCTGACGGGCGGCGGCCACCTCGCGGCGGAAGCGGATGCGGAACTCGTCGTCGTCGGCGTACTGGCCGTGGACGACCTTCACGGCGAGCCGGCGGCCGGAGGCGGAGCGGGCCAGGTAGACCACTCCCATGCCGCCGCTGCCGAGACGGCCCTCGATCCGGTAGCCGCCCACTTCTCGCGGATCCGAGTCGCGCAGCGCCATCCCCGTACATCCCCCCGTTGTTTCAGTTGTCCAGCTCCGCCGGCCCCCCGCCGGCGTCAGAACTTGATCTGGTTGATGGTCTCCGCTATCGAGTTCAGGAACCGGTTGATGGAGGGTGCCATGCCGGTGGAGGCGAGGAAGAAACCGAAGAGGACGGCGACGATGGCCGGGCCCGGTTTGATGCTCCCGCCTCGGATCAGCACCACAAGGATGATCGCCAACAGCAGCACCACAGACAGTGAAATGGCCACAACTGATCACACCCTCGGTCGGTCCGCTCTCCCGGCCCGGGGGTACGGCCCCGCACCCCCGCCAGAACCATCGTGCCACCAACCCGGCCGCTGTATGCGGTTCGTGACGCAACGTTGGACAAGCACCCGCGGCGGGCGATGCCCCGCACGGTAATTCGACGGGACACCGGCGCCTGACTCCACAGGGAATTGCGCAGCTTCGTTTCGGTGTCCACACATCATGTGCGCAGGGAATTCGAATTGATGACACAGGGGCGCACTATGCCCCAATTAGTCGGGATGAATCGGGACATTGAGGCTGAACGGAGGGGTTGGCTGTGCCCATCATCACGTGGACAGGGGAGGCAAGACATGTAAATCAGTGGGTATCCGAAGATGATAACCAGGAATGACCACGGGGGTTTTACGAAATCCCACAGTCGACGCTAGGGTGCCTGAGATGTTTGACGCCGCCTCGTCCCCCGGCCACAGCCGCAGGCCGCTCCCCCCGGCACAGTCGCCGGCGGACGGAGTGCCCAGTCCGCGTACCCCGATGAGTACGCAGAAGCGGCAGCCGCCCACGGACAGACCGGGCAAACAGCGCGACTCGTTCTTCGACAACGCCAAGTACCTGGCGATCGTGCTCGTCGCGATCGGCCACGCCTGGGAACCGCTGAAGGGCGACAGCCGGATCCTGGAGGGCATGTACACCGTCGTGTACACCTTCCACATGCCGGCGTTCATCATCATCTCCGGCTTCTTCTCGCGCAGTTTCGACATGCGCCCGGACCGGCTGAAGCGGCTCATCACCGGTGTCGCCGTGCCGTACGTCCTCTTCGAGACCGCGTACCCGCTCTTCAAGAACGCCGTCGACGGCTCCCACGAGCCGATCAGCCTCCTCGATCCCTGGTACCTGACCTGGTTCCTGGTAGCGCTGTTCGTCTGGCGGCTGACGACACCGATCTGGAAGCTGGTGCGCCGGCCGCTGCCGCTGGCCGTCGGCCTCGCCATGCTGGCCAGCATCACGCCGAGCATCGGGGACGACCTCGACCTCCAGCGCGTCCTGCAGTTCCTGCCGTACTTCGTGCTCGGCCTGTGCATGAAGCCCGAGCACTTCCAGCTGGTGCGCCGCCGCTCGGTGCGGATCGCCTCGGTGCCCGTCTTCGCCGTCGCGCTGGCGGTCGGCTGGTGGGCGGTGCCGCGCATGAACACCGCCTGGTTCTACCACCGCGACTCCGCGCAGGAGCTGGGCGCGCCGTGGTGGTGCGGCCCGGTGATGGTGCTCGCGATGCTGGGCTGTTCGCTGGTGCTGACGGCCTGCTTCTTCGCCTGGGTGCCGCGCCGGAAGATGTGGTTCACGGCGCTCGGCGCGGGCACCCTGTACGGCTATCTGCTGCACGGCTTCCTGGTGAAGCTCGCCGACTACCGGGGCTGGTTCGACCACACCTGGCTGCACCACCCGCTCGGCGAGATCGCGGTGACCGTCGTCGCGGCCGCCGTCGTCACGCTGCTCTGCACCCGGCCCGTGCAGCGGGTCTTCCGGTTCGCGATGGAGCCGAAGATGGAGTGGGCGTTCAAGCAGGACGCGGCCGAACTGGCCCGCGAGCGCCAGCAGAAGGAGCGCGAGCGCCAGAAGGTCGGCGTCTAGCTCCGCTGCTCGAACGTCTGGCCTCGCTGCTCCGGACCGAGAAGTGCGCGCATCCGTGCGTACTTCTCGGTCAGTCGTTTCCGGGTCGGCTCGTCCAGGACCGCGAGCCGCTCCGGGTCGGCGTTGTGCGCCAGGTCGGCCTGCTTCACCAGCAGCGCGCCCGGGGTGGCGAGGATCCGGCGCGCGTACGCGTCCGGCTCCTCCCCCGGCCGCTTGGTGACGGCACGCACGATGGCCTTGGTGCGCGGGGTCAGGGCGGCTGCCGTCAGCCACTCCTCGCTCAGCGCGTCGTCCTCGACGGAGTCGTGCAGCCAGGCCGCCGCGATCTGCTCGGGGTCCCCGCCGCGGGCGCGCACCCCGTCGGCGACGGCCGCGAGGTGCTCCGCGTACGGCCGTCCCGCCTTGTCGGTCTGCCCCGCGTGCGCGGTGCGGGCGAGGCTCTCGACCTCGGCCAGGGTGAGTGGTGTCTCGGTCACTCGTCCAGTGTCTCCCGGCGCAGTGCCGCGCGGGCCGGGACGGTGACCGCGGTCAGCCCGAGCAGCAGGATGCCGCCGGCGAAGGCGCCGTAGACCACGGGCGGGATGTACGGGCCCTGTCCGGTCAGCCCGTTCGTCATCGGCACCAGCGTGGCCACCGCGATGGCGGTGCCGAGCGCGATGCCCGCGAGGGTGACCAGCAGGGCCTCCCAGCGGATCATGCGCAGGATCTGCCGCCGCGTGGAGCCGATCAGCCGCAGGGTGCCGAGTTCGCGGCGCCGGGCCAGGACGGTCATCACCAGCGTGTTGCCGGCGGCGACGGCCGCGAACCCGCCGAGTACGGCGGCCATCACGGCGTTGGCCCAGGCGTTGAGCTGCCGGTCCAGGGACTGGGCGGCGGAGTAGCCGGCCCGGTCCAGCACCGTGCCGAGGGGGGCGAGCCCGGCCGTCGTACCGCCCTTCGTCCACAGCTGTGTGTCGAAGGCGGAGGTGACGTGGCCGGCGAGGTCGGCGCGGCTCATCGTCAGCTCGGACAGGCCCATGCCGCGGCCGTACGTCGCCACGACCAGCGGGGCGGCCCGTGTGCCGTCGGGCAGGTACAGGCGCAGGCGTCGGCCGACGCGCACATGGGCGTCGCGGGCGAGACCGGCGTCCACGGCGATCTCGCCGGGCCGCAGGGTCAGGCGCCCGTGCCGGACGTCCAGGTCCTGGACGGCGGCCAGGTCGCGCACGGAACCGGTGACGCCCTGGGCGGAGGCGGAGCGCAGGGAGCCGGCGACCGGGACCAGGACCGAGCTGCGCAACAGGCCGACGGCCGCGGTGACCTGGGGGGTGTATCGGGCCCGGCGTACGGCGTCGGGGGCGAGACCCGGCTCGGCCGTGACGATGTGGTCGGCGGTGACGCCGGCGCGCTGCTGGTCGGCGGTGGTCTTGTCCTCGCTGGTCTGCAGGAAGACCAGGACCGAGGCGAAGGCCATGGCGAGCACGATCGGGGTGATCGCGGAGGCGAGCCGGCGGGCGTTGGTGCGGGAGTTGGCGGCGGCGAGCGCGGCCGGGGCGCCGGCACCGCGCAGCGGCAGCCCGAACAGGGCGGCGCAGGCACGGGCGACCAGCGGGCCGAGCAGGGCGACGGCGAGCATGAACAGGCACACGATGCCGAGGGCCGCGTTGGCCGCGTCCTCGCCGTTCAGCGAGGAGGCGAGGCCCGCGCAGACGCAGCCGCCCACGGCGGCGGCCAGGCCGAGGGGGGTGCGGATCCAGCCGATGCGCAGCCGCTCCACGGACGCCTCGCCGAGCGCCTGGCCCGGCTTGATGCGGGAGCTGCGGCGGGCGGCCAGGTAGCCGGCGCACAGGGCGGTGAGAAAGACGGTGCCGACCGCGCTGAGCAGCGGGATCCAGGAGACGGAGAGTCGTACGGCGTGCGGGACGGCCCCCTTGTCCTGGAGCTGGCCGAACCACCAGTGGGCCAGCGCGATGCCGGGCAGGCAGCCGACCGCGCCGGCCGGCGGGGCGACGAGGAGGGCCTCGGTGGCGATGGTGCGGCGGATCTGGCGCGGGGTGGTGCCGATGGCTCGCAACAGGGCGAACTCGCGGGCGCGTTGGCCGATGCCGAGGGCGACGGTGCCGGCGGCGGTGAAGAGGGCGACCAGCGTGGCGATGCCGCCGAAGGAGCCGCCGAGTCCGGCGAGCAGTTCTCGCGCCTGGGCGAGGGAGGGGTCCTCCACGGCTCCTCGGTCGTCGCCGGTGTGCACGAGGGCGTGGTGGCCGAGCGCGCGGGCGACCTGGGACCTGAGGGTGGCGGGGGTGACGCCGGGCTTCGGGGGTACGGCGATGGCGTCGACTCGGCCGGGGTGCCCGGAGTGCCGTAGGGCGTCGGGGTCGGCGAACCAGACGGTGGTGTCGGGGGCTTGGGTGAGGCCTGAGATGCGGTAGGTGGTGTGTGTGCCGTCGGGGGTGGTGAGGGTGATGTGGTCGCCGACGGTGTGGGTGACTTCGCCGGTTTCGGTGGTTTCGGTGTTTTTGGTGCTGTCGGTGCTGTCGGTGCTGTCGTGGGCGAGTACGACTTCGCCGGAGGCGGGTGGGCGGCCGGTGGTGAGGTGCTCGCCGGTGAAGGTGGTGGAGGTCCAGTTGTGGGCGGTGTACGGGGCGCCGTGGGGGCCGCGTACCGGGAAGGTGATGTCGGGTACGGCGGTGCGGGCGCCGGGGGCGGTGGCCGCCTTGGCGGTCAGGTCGTCGTCGAGGCGGGCTCGGTCCGGTACGGGCTGGTTGTCGCCGTCGTCGGCGTGGCCAGGGCGGACGCGTTGGTCGGCTGCGGCGACGACCGGGGCGTGGGCGTAGCGCTGAGGTGGGACCTTGGCGCGGGCGCCGGTCTCCAGGAGGATCCCGCAGGCCGCCACGATCATCGCGGCGAGGGCGAGGGCGATGAAAGTGCCGATGAAGGTGGAGGGCTTGAAGCGGAGGGATGCTCTTGCCAGGCCGTTGGGGCGCATCTGGGTGCCGTTCGGGGTCGGTCCGCCTCGGCTTCGCCTTCGGCGGGGATGTGTCTCCCACCCGCACCACCCGTACTGCTTTCGTCGTCGGGTGCGGGTGGCCCCTGTGGGGCGGATGCGCCGTCGGCGGGTGCGGGACGTGGGTCAGTGACGGTGGTGGGGCGGGCTCGAAGCGTCGGCGCGGGCGTGTGGACCCCGCGGGGCGGGGCGCCGTCGACCCGTGCCGGACGTCGGTCAGTGACGGGGGTGGGGCGGGCTCGAAGCGTCGGCGCGGGCGTGTGGACCCCGCGGGGCGGGGCGCCGTCGGCCCGTGCCGGACGTCGGTCAGTGGCGCGGGTGGGGCGGGCACGTGGAGCCCGCGGGGCGGATGCGCCGTCGGCGGGTGGCGGGCGTCGGTCAGTGGCGTGGGTGCGGCGGGCACGTGGACCCCACGGGGCGGATGCACCGTCGACCCGTGCCGGACGTCGGTCAGTGGCGGGGGTGGGGCGGGCTCGAAGCGTCGGTGCGGGCGTGTGGACCCCGCGGGGCGGGGCGCCGTCGGCGGGGGCGGGTGGGATCTGGGAGTGTGCTCGCCGTCGGTGGGCGGGGCGTCAGGCGGCGGGGCGGGTGCGGGCGGCGTGGCTGGTGAGGGCCGTCATGCGGGACGCGATGTGGGCTGCGGGGGCTCGGTCCAGGTGGTCGACCAGTTGGCCGTCGGCCAGGAACAGGACTCGGTCGGCCCAGGCTGCGGCCGACGGGTCGTGGGTGACCATGACGATCGTGGCGCGCTGGGTGTCCACGGCATCGCGGAGCAGGGCGAGGATCTCGCCGGCCGTGCTGGTGTCCAGGGCGCCGGTGGGCTCGTCCGCGAAGACGACGTCGGGGCGGGTGACCAGGGCCCGGGCGACGGCCACGCGCTGCTGCTGGCCGCCGGACAGCTCGCTCGGGCGGCGGCGGGCCTTGTCGGCGAGGCCGACCTGGGCGAGCACCTCGGCCGAGCGGCGGCGGTCGGGTCGGTGGCCGGCCAGCCGCGTGGGCAGGACGATGTTCTGTTCGACCGTGAGGGAGGGGAGGAGATTGAAGGCCTGGAAGACGAAGCCGAGGCGGGTGCGGCGCAGTGCGGTCAGCTTGTTCTCGCTCAGCCCGGTGATGTCCGTGCCGCCGAGCACGACCCGGCCCGCGGTGGGACGGTCCAGGCCCGCCGCGCACTGCAGGAACGTGGACTTGCCGGAGCCGGAGGGCCCCATCACCGCGGTGAAGGTGCCGGCGGGAAGGGCGAGGTCGATGCCGCGCAGGGCGTGCACGGCGGAGCCTCCGCGGCCGTAGTGGCGCGTTACTCCGTGCAGCTCTACGGCCCAGTCGCTTGGCATGGGGGGTCCCTCCGGTCCGTGGGCGTTCGGTGACGTGTCTCGACCGTACGGATACGGAGGGTGGCCGGACCATGCGGACGGCTGGCGGATCCGGGCGGGGGAAAACCCCACCCCCGGCGTTCCCGAGGGGTGGCTCAGCGGGCTGTCGCAGGCGCTGCCTGGCGGCAGATCAGGAGCAGGGCCCGGTCGTCGTTGACGTCCTTCGCGACCGCCTCGATGAGGTGCCAGGCGGCGCCGTGGAAGCCGCCGGCGACATAGCGGTCGGCCTCTCCGGTGAGGCGGTCGATGCCCTCCACGATGTCGCGGTCGGAGGTTTCCACCAGTCCGTCCGTGAACAGCATCAACACGTCCCCGGGGCGCAGCGAGCCCTTCACGGAGTCGAACTGGGCGCCGTCGTACACACCCAGCAGCGGGCCCTCGGCCGCCTTCTCCTCCCAGCGGCCGCTGCCGGCGCTCAGCTGCAGCCCCGGCGGATGGCCCGCCGAGTACAGCTCGTAGTCCCCGGAGTCCAGGTCCAGCACCAGGTGGATGGAGGTGGCGAAGCCCTCGTCCCAGTCCTGGCGGAGCAGGTAGCCGTTGGCGGCCGGGAGGAAGGCGTGCGGGGCGAGGGAGCCCAGCAGTCCCCCGAACGCGCCCGACAGCAGCAGCGCACGCGATCCCGCATCCATGCCCTTGCCGGACACGTCCGTGAGCACGACCTCCAGGGTGCGGCCGCTGTTCGTACGGGCCGCGACGACGAAGTCGCCCGAGAAGGACTGGCCGCCCGCCGGGCGCAGCGCCATCTCGTGGTGCCAGCCGAGCGGCAGCTTCGGCAGCTTGCTCTGCACCCGGATCCGCTCGCGCAGGTCGAAGAGCATGGTGCCGCCGCGCCGCCAGGGCACGCCGACCCGGCTGCGGAACTGCGCGGTCAGCAGACCGAAGAAGCCGCACGCGGCGACCACCAGGACCACACCGGGGGTGACCCGTGAGGGCCCCTCGGTGTACGGGCCGAGCCGCACCGACTCCACGATCAGCGCGGTGGCCGCCGCCGCGTACAGGCCGAGCAGGCTCGCCGGGCGCAGCAGCAGGCCGCCCGCGACGATCGGCAGCACGAGGGTGCCCGGGGAGCACCACACCGAGTTGGCGAGGGTCATGGCCGCCAGAACGGGGATGGTGAGCAGCAGACCGGCGAGCGCGATCCAGTCCGAGCCGTCGCCGCGGAAGTAGTCCACGGCGCTTCTGCGCAGGCCGACGCGGACCCGGTGCCACTGCATCTTCCACCGGGCCGTGAACGTCTCGGCCTTCGCGCGCCGCTCTCGTCCTGCTGCCATTAGTTCGGGACCCTATCGATCGGACCAGCCGCTTGGCACGGGAGGTCCCACTTGTCCCCCGTGAGAGGCTTAACTTCGCGGTTCAACTACACAGTGAACGGCACGGAGGGCCATCGCGCCGCCGCCCGGGAGAAATTCACTGGCTCGTCCCGCAATGCCCTGATAGGCATGGCTCATGGCGACTGACCGTACGACCGAGTTGAAGGTATTGCGCCCCGAGGAGTGGGACGGATGGTGGGACAACCTGATCCGTGCCTTCGGCGCGGGTCAGACGTCGTCCGAGGAGCGTGAACTGGACAAATCGCTCACCGAGTTCGACCGCTCCCTGGCCACCTGGGACGGGGACGAGCTGGTGGGGACGGCGGGGGCGTTCAGCTTCCGGATGACCGTGCCGGGCGGGTCCCTGGTACCCGCCGCGGGCGTCACCATGGTGAGCGTGGCCGCCACGCACCGGCGGCGCGGCGTGCTGACCTCGATGATGCGGCGCCAGCTGGACGACGTGCGCGCCCTGGGCGAGCCGCTGGCGGTGCTGACGGCCTCCGAGCCGGCCATCTACGGCCGCTTCGGGTACGGCGCCGCCACTTTCCAGCTGCACGCCGAGATCGACACGAGCCGGGTGCAGCCGGCCCTGCCGGCCGGTACCGAGGAGATACGGCTGCGGTACGCGCAGCCCGCCGACGTCCTCGCCGAGTGCGAGGCGGTGTACGCGGCGCTGGTGCCGCGCCGGCCCGGGATGCTGGCCCGCCGGCCCGGCTGGGAGCGGGTGGCGCTGCTCGACCCGGAGAGCGAGCGGGACGGCGCGTCCGCGCTGCAGTGCGTGGTCGCCGAGCGGGACGGCGAGGTCACCGGGTACGCCCGCTTCCGCACCAAGCTGGGCTGGGGGCCGACCGGGCACAACGGCACGGTGTCGCTGGAGGACCTCGCCGCACTGGACCCGGCGACCGATGCGGCGCTGTGGCGCTTCCTGTTCGACATCGACCTGATGACGAACCTGACCGTGCGGGGGCGGCCGGTCGACGATGCGTGGCAGTACCTGGTCTCCGACATCCGGCGCTGCGTGCCGCGACTGCGGGACTCGTGCTACGTCCGTCTCGTCGACGTCGGTGCGGCGCTGGCGGCGCGCACCTACCAGACGCCGGTGGACGTCGTGTTCGAAGTGGCGGACGACTTCTGCCCCTGGAACGCGGGGCGTTGGCGACTGACCGGCGACACCAAGGGCGCGTCCTGCGAACGTACGACCGACGCGGCCGATCTCACCCTGTCCGTACGGGAGTTGGGCGCGGCCTACCTCGGCGGTGTGAGCCTGCTGTCGCTGGCGGCGGCCGGCCGGGTACGGGAACTGCGGGACGGGGCGCTGACGGAGGCGTCGGTGGCGTTCGCCTCACCGGTGGTCCCGTGGCTGCCGCACGGCTTCTGACGGCTCCCGTTCAGGGCTTCTGACAGGTCGGGCACCAGAAGAGGTTGCGGGCGGCGAGGTCGGCGGTGCGGATCTCGGTGCCGCAGATGTGACAGGGCAGGGTGGCACGGCGGTAGACGTAGACCTCGCCGCCGTGGTCGTCCACGCGGGGCGGGCGGCCCATCGCCTTCGGGGTGTGCTCGGGGCGGACCGTGTCGATGCGGTTGTTGCGCACGCCCTCGCGCATGAGTGCGACGAGGTCGGCCCAGACGGCGTCCCACTCGGCCGGGGTGATGTCCCGGCCCGCGCGGTACGGGTCGATCCGGTGCCGGAAGAGGACCTCGGCGCGGTAGACGTTGCCCACGCCGGCGATGATCTTCTGGTCCATCAGCAGCGCGGCGATCGTCGTACGGCTGCGGGAGATCCTCCGGTGTGCCGCGCCCGGGTCGGCGTCCGTGCGGAGGGGGTCGGGGCCGAGGCGGTCGTGTATCGCCCGCTTCTCGTGGTCCGTGATGAGCGCGCAGGTCGTCGGGCCGCGCAGGTCGACGTACGCGGTGGCGTTCGCGAGGCGGAGGCGGACGGTGTCGGTGGGCGGGGGTGCGGGGGTGGGGCCGAAGTCGACCTTGCCGAAGAGGCCGAGGTGGATGTGGACCCAGTCGGTGTCGCGGAACCGGAGGAAGAGGTGCTTGCCGTGGGCCTCGGTGCCGGTGAGGAGGGCGCCGTTCAGCAGGTCGGCCGCGTCCGAGAACTTGCCCTGGGGGCTGGTCACCCGTGGGGCGGTGCCCTGGAAGCACTCGGCGTAGTCCTGGGC
Source organism: Streptomyces sp. NPDC085866 (assembly GCF_044541035.1). NCBI lineage: Bacteria > Bacillati > Actinomycetota > Actinomycetes > Kitasatosporales > Streptomycetaceae > Streptomyces > Streptomyces sp. NPDC085866. The sequence continues at coordinate 493,468 of NZ_JBITSQ010000001.1, read as the reverse complement.
CAGCCGGTGGATGGTGTGCCCTTCTGGCACGGCTGTGTCCTTTCCTACCGTGACTTTCCCACCCGCCCACCCGTCTCGATCGGCAGAGGGACGGGTGACGAGCGGGAACAGCGAATCCCGCCCTGCCCACCCTCTTCGGCCGACCTAGTCGGGTGGGTGGGCAGCGCGGGGGCCTGCGGGCGGAGCCCCCAGGTTTACTGCTGCGGGTGGTGGGGCGGGATCGGGGGCAGGTCGCCCGTCGTCTCGTACGCCGACAGCATGTCGATGCGGCGGAGGTGACGCTCGTCACCGGAGAACGGCGTGTTGAGGAAGACCTCGACGAACTTGGTCGCCTCCTCCGTGCTGTGCATCCGCGCACCCACGGCCACGACGTTCGCGTTGTTGTGCTGCCGCCCCAGCGCCGCCGTCTCCTCGCTCCACGCGAGAGCCGCCCGCACGCCCTTCACCTTGTTCGCGGCGATCTGCTCCCCGTTGCCGGAGCCGCCGATCACGATGCCGAGAGCCTCGGGGTCCGCGGCCGCCTTCTCCGCGGCACGCAGGCAGAAGGGCGGGTAGTCGTCCTGGGCGTCATAGATGTGAGGCCCGCAGTCGACGGGCTCGTGCCCCGCCGCCGTGAGCCATTCGACGAGGTGGTTCTTGAGTTCGTAGCCCGCATGGTCGGAGCCGAGATACACGCGCATGGGACGAGTGTGACACGCCTGTTTCGGGGCAGCAGCCTCGGGTGTCGAGCCCGGAAAATGTGACTGAACCCATAGAACCTCAAGGAAACCTCAAGTAACGATCTGGATTCAGAGGTTCCCGGATCCGTTCGCCTCGGTTTCACTGGACCGGCTCGTACACCGCTCGTGCGAGCTGCTCCCCCTGGCGTAAAGGAAATCCGTCCATGACCCCTGGTTCGGGCCTCCAAGCAGGACTCAAAAACCGCCATCTGACGATGATCGCGATCGGTGGCGTCATCGGAGCCGGCCTCTTCGTCGGTTCCAGTTCCGGTATCGCTACCGCGGGACCGGGCATTCTCCTGTCGTACGCCCTCGTCGGCACGCTCGTGGTGCTGGTGATGCGCATGCTCGGCGAGATGTCCGCCGCCAACCCGACCTCCGGTTCCTTCTCCGCGCACGCCGACCGCGCGCTCGGACGCTGGGCCGGCTTCTCCATCGGCTGGCTCTACTGGTTCTTCTGGGTCGTCGTGCTGGCCGTCGAGGCCACCGCCGGCGCGAAGATCCTCGAGGGCTGGATCCCGGCCGTACCGCAGTGGGGCTGGGCGCTCATCGTGATGACCGTCCTGACCGCGACCAACCTGGTCTCGGTCGGCTCCTACGGCGAGTTCGAGTTCTGGTTCGCCGGCATCAAGGTCGTGGCGATCGGCGCGTTCATCGTCGTCGGCCTGCTGGCCATCTTCGGTGTCCTGCCGGGCGTGCACGCCGACAAGGCGAGCTTCGGCAATCTGACCTCGCACGGCGGCTTCCTGCCGCACGGACCCGGCGCCATCCTCACGGGTGTGCTGCTGGTCGTCTTCTCCTTCATGGGCAGCGAGATCGCGACGCTGGCGGCCGGCGAGTCGGAGGACCCGCAGCGGGCCGTCACCAAGTCGACCAACAGCATCATCTGGCGCATCGGCGTCTTCTACCTGGGCTCGATCCTGGTCGTCGTCTCGCTGCTGCCGTGGAACGACCCCTCGATCGCGAAGGACGGCTCGTACGTCGCCGCCCTGAACTCCCTGGGCATCCCGCACGCCGGTGAGATCATGAACTTCATCGTGCTGACCTCGGTGCTGTCCTGCCTCAACTCGGGCCTGTACACGGCCTCCCGGATGGCGTTCTCGCTCGGTCAGCGTGGTGACGCGCCGAAGGCTTTCGCCCGTACGACGTCCCGGGGCGTGCCTCTGGCGGCGATCATCGCCTCCGTCCTCTTCGGCTTCGCCGCGGTCTTCTTCAACTACAAGTTCCCGGACTCGGTCTTCCTCTTCCTGGTCAACTCCAGTGGTGCGGTGGCTCTGTTCGTGTGGCTGGTCATCTGCTTCTCGCAGCTGCGGATGCGGAGGATCATCCAGCGGGAGGCGCCGGAGAAGCTGGTCGTCAAGATGTGGCTCTACCCCTACCTGACCTGGGCGACGGCCGCACTGATCGTGTTCGTCCTCGGCTACATGCTGACGGACACGAAGGGCGAGAGCAGTGGTCGTACGACGGTGCTGCTGTCCGTGCTGGTCGCGGCGCTCGTGGTCGCCATCGCCGTGATCAAGGAGAAGGTCGTCGGTCGCCGGTCGGTTCCCGCCGCGGAGGCGGAGCCGGTCGACAAGGTGAGCGTCGGCTGATCCGGCCCACGGCCGCGTTTCGGGGAGGGAGTCCTTCGGGGCTCCCTCCCTCGCGTTTCACAGGACCGTGAAACTGTCCTTGACGCGGTCGTAGAGGCTGATGGCCTGCCTCTCGATCTCCGGCTGGTACCAGGTGTTGATCTGGTACGACTTCCCTTCCGCGTCGAAGCCGAGCAGGCGGGCGTGCCAGGGGGTGCCCCTGAGGGTGAAGGTGTACTCCCAGACGACCGCCGGGTATCCCTGGAATCTGGTCTCCGCCAGCCGGATCTTGACGTAGTCGCGCCCCTGCTGGGCGTCCCTCTCCGAGCGCTTCCAGCTGTCCAGGAGGTCGCCCCGGGCCAGCGACGACTTGCCGACGAGTTCCTGCCGCCCGTCCGGCGAGGTGTAGTGCACCTCGGCCCCCGTCTTCACGTCCCGCCGCCACCCCTTGGGCGGCACCCAGGCGAACCCGCCCGCCTCCGTCCTGGCACCGGGCGGCGGACTGTGCGGCCGCGAGGTCCCGTCGACGGTCGGGGAGACCGTCGGGGAGAAGCCGGGGGAGATTGCCGTGGAAGAGGAGGTCGTGGGCGACGACGCCACGGCGGTACCGCCACCTGCCCCCTCCCGCCGCCCGCCACCGCCGGACGTGGCGGCCAGCACGGCGACCACGACACCCACAGCGACGACCCCGAGCACGGCGAGCAGCACGGTCCGGCGGGGGTGTGGGCCGACGGCGGTCCCGGGTTCCGCGGCCGGTTCGGCCGGCGCGTCCACACGACACTGGGTCACCGCCTGAGCACGCGCGAGCGAGACGGAGGGGGTCGGGGCGGGAACGGGACCACCGCCCCCTGGGGACTCCGCCCCCAGACCCCCGTTCCCCACCCGCTCGCCCGTCTCGGTCGGCTGAACCGGCTCGCTCTCCACGGACCCGCCCTCCACCGTCGGCACCTCCCTGAAGGGGAGGGTCGGTACCGGCGGATACGCCACCGATCGCAGGGCCTGCTCCACCTCCGCGAGGCCGGGGCGGGCCGACGGGTCCTTGGCCAGGAGGGCGGCGAGGAGGTCGCGCAACGGGCCTGCTGACGGCGGGAGTCGGGGCTCCTCGTAGAGGACCGCGTGCAGGGTGGCCAGGGTGGTGTCGCGGGTGAACGGGGAGTTGCCCGCCAGGGCCGCGGAGAGGGTCGCGCCCAGGGACCACAGGTCGGACGGTGGGCCCTGGCGGCGGCCGGAGACGCGTTCGGGGGCCATGTAGTCGGGGGAGCCGACGAGCATGCCCACCATGGTGAGGGCCTTGGTGTCCTGGATCGCGGCGATGCCGAAGTCGGTGAGGACCACGCGGCCCGCTCCGGTTTCCACCAGGACGTTTCCCGGTTTGATGTCCCGGTGCAGGACGCCGCCGGCGTGTACTTGGCGGAGCGCGGCCACCAGGCCCAGGCCGATCCGCGCGGTCTCGCGCGGGCTCAGTGGGCCCTCCTCCGTCATGATCCGCTCCAGTGAGCGGCCGGCGACCAACTCCATGACGATCCAGAGGCGTTGGCCCTCGTCCACCACGTCGTACACGCGCACCACGTTGGGGTGGTCGATCCGGGCCGTCGCCCGCGCCTCGCGCAGAGTGCGTTCGCGGTGTGTGCGGCTGTCCTCCGCGGCCTGCCCGTCGATGCGTATCTCCTTCACCGCGACCAGCCGGTCGAGCATTTCGTCGACGGCCCGCCACACCCGCCCCATTCCCCCCTGCCCGATGCTTTCGACCAGCCGATAGCGCGCGTTCACCAGCAGCCCCGGAATCCCGCCCGCCACCGGTTCTCCCGCTTCCCCCATATTTCCCGGCAATGCGTCGCACCCCCCTCAACGACCGTCTCTGCTGAAACACAACGGTCACACTTCGAGCCGTACCAGCATAGTGCGGGGAAATCTTGTGGTACCTCTTCAAGTACTGCGGATTCAGGCGCAGTCCAGGGGGTTGCAAGGGGGGCGAACATGAGTTCTCGTCACAGGGCGAGCATCGCGGGATCGCTGGTCATGGCATCTTTTTCGGCCGTGCTGGCCCTCGCCTGCACGGCCGCCGCCGATGACCAGGGAACGGGCAGCGACAAGGGAGGAAAGGCGGTCGACGAGGCGCCGGCGGGCGTGAAGCTGCGCACGCTGCTGCCGGAGAAGATCTCGGTCGACAACAGTTCGAAAAAGACGGCGATTACCGCCGTCGTGAAGAACGGCGGCAGCAAGGACAGCGGTGACATTCGGCTTTTGGTCGTCGGATTCGACGCGCTGAAGATCACGGGCGTTCAGGGCTGCTCGGCCATCGCGGAAAAGGACCTGCCGGAAGGTTCGAACAGCGGTTTCAGCTGCCCGGTCGGCACGCTCGCGGCGGGGCAGTCCAAGTCGTACGCGGTCCAGGCCACCTACGATCTGAGCAAGGCCGGCAAGATCTGTCTGCCCGTGCAGACCACGGACGGGAAGAAGACCTTCTGGCAGCAGGGCCCGGTGCCCTTCGGCACGACCAACCCGTCGCCGAACGCCCCGGCCACCCCGCTGCTCCTCGGCACCGACAACAAGCCGGTCGCACCGGGCGGCGACGAGCTGCCGAAGACCGGTGTGGGGCGTGACGTGCTGCCCCTGGGCGCCGCGGGCGTCGCACTGATCGCGGCCGGCGCGGCCGGGGTGTGGTGGTCCCAGCGCCGGCGGCAGGAGGCCTGAGCGGCACGGACACCGGCCGCATAACCTGACGGACGCTGTCAGGTTATGCGGCCATCGTGTGCGTCATGACCTTCGTGGACGACAGCACAGACCTGGTCCTCCTCCGCTCGGGCGACTTGGGCTAAGCGGACGAACTCGCCGGATTCCAGCTCGGTTTCACCCAGCGGCCCGCCGTGGTCGTGGCCGCCCGCTCGGCCGCCGACGTGGTGGCGGCGGTGCGGTACGCGGCCGCCGAGAACCTGCCCGTCGGCGTCCGGGCGACCGAGCACGGGCTGCCCGGCGCCGCCGAGGGCGGGGTGCTGGTCACGACCCGCCGGATGGACGGGATCACCGTCGACCCCGAGGCCCGTACCGTGCGGGTGCAGGTCGGGGTCCGCTGGGGGCAGGTGGTCGCGGCGGCCGAGCCGTACGGGCTGGCACCGCGGATGGGGGTACCTCCCACGCTTTAGGCAGTGGGGGAGGGTCGGCGCCGGGCGTGGGCGCGGTGTCGTACACGCTCGGCGGTGGACTCGGCATCCTGGCGCGGGAGTTCGGGTACGCGGCCGACCATGTGCGATGGCTGGAGGTCGTCACCGCCGACGGCGAGCTGCGCCGGGTCACCCCGGACTCCGACGCGGACCTGTACTGGGCGCTGCTCGGCGCCGGGCAGAACTTCGGCATCGTCACCGAGCTGGAGATCGGCCTCGTACCGGTGCGGACGCTGTACGGCGGCTCGGTCTCCTTCGACGGGCGGGTGGTCGACCCGGCGGAGGCGCTGCGGGCGTACGAGGAATGGACGCGGACGGTGCCGGACGGGCTGACCTCGTCCTTCGCCGCCGTGCCGTACCCGGACCTGCCCGCGCTGCCGCATCATCTGCGCGGACGGTACGTCGTCTCGATCCGGGTGGCCCACACGGGCGCCGACGGCGACGAACGCGTCGCGCCGCTGCGGGAGATCGGGCCGGTGCTCGCGGACTCGCTGCGTGTGATGCCGTACGCCGAGAGCCACACCATCCACAGCGACCCGGACTTCCCGCACGCCTACTACGGCGACAGCGCGGTGCTGCGGGAGCTGGACGTGGAGCGGGCCGGGGAACTGCTGCGGCGGACCGGGCCGGACGCGCCCCGGATGTGTGTGGTCCAGGTCAACCACCTGGGCGGGGCGCTCGGCCGGCCGGCGCCGAACGCGGTGCCGTACCGCGAAGGACGGTTCCTGGTACGGCTGCTGACGGTCGGCGAGCGGGAGCAGGCGCGGGCCGTGCTCGACCCGGCGTTCGCGCTGCCGGCCGACGACACCCTCGGCCGGGCGCTGAACTTCGCCTTCGGGGCCGGGGACCGGAGTGCGGGTCTCTACGGCCCGGAGACGCGAAAGAGGCTCGCCGGGCTCAAGGAGCGGTACGACCCGGCGAACCTCTTCCGCAGGAACTACGGCGTCAGCGCTTGCTGACGAACTTCCAGGCGGTGGGCAGCAGGCCCATCGCCAGGGCGGCCTTCAGGGCGTCACCGATGAGGAACGGGGTGAGGCCGAGGGAGATCGCCTGGGAGGCGGACATGCCGGCGGCCACGGCCAGGTAGGGGACACCGACGGCGTAGATGACGGCCTCGCCGAGGATCATCGTGCCCGCCATGCGCAGCGGGGAGCGGTCGGCGCCGCGGGCGGCCAGCGCGCCCACCAGGGCGGAGGCGAGCAGCATGCCGAGGATGTAGCCGAAGGAGACGGCGCCCGAGCCGGAGGTGCCGCCCGCGAACCACGGCACGCCGACGGCACCCGCGACGGCGTACAGGGCGAGGGAGAGGAAGCCGCGGCGGGCGCCGAGCGCGGTGCCGACGAGCAGCGCGGCGAAGGTCTGGCCGGTCACCGGAACCGGGGAGCCGGGCACCGGAACCGACAGCTGGGCCGCGAGACCGGTGAGCGCCGCGCCGCCGAGGACGAGGGCGGCGTCGCGCACGCGGGACGCGGGAAGGAGGTCGGCGAGGACGGCGCCGGGGCGGGCGGCGACGGTGGCGGTGCTCATGGGGACTCCGCGAGTGGTGTGGGCACGTGGGAACACCGTGACGCTATCCCGGCCGCCGCACGCCGATCACCGTCGGTGCTCGACAAAGGCGGGAACCGGCCCTTGGTGGGCTCCGAACAAAGGCTGCAAGTTACACCGGGTACGGCGTGATGCCGGTCACTGAGGTGAAGTGGTGCATGGTACGGGGAGACCTGACGCCGCGTCTGTAGGGTTCCACCAATGCCCCGGTGGCCGTCTCGCCCGTCGGTCGCCGTCTGGGCAGCGCGCGGACGCTTTGCTAGCTTCGAACGCATGGTTGCCCAGGCCCGGTACTTCACGTCGCGTCGCTACGTCGACCTGCGACGCCAGGGCACGGCCACCTGTCGCCGCCCGGGGTAGCGGCGCTCTGCGGCGTGCCGCTCCTCTCCGAGACGTGTCGGCCCCGTTTCCGAGGACGGTTCTCCATGCCCCGTACCGCGGCATCCACCCTTGTCTCCCCCGTTCCCCGTGCCGCCGACAGCGATCGGCGGCGTACGAGTGCCAGCGTCGTGCTGCGCTCCGTGCTGGAGCACGGGCCGGTGGCGCGCAGCACCATCGCCCGGCTGACCGGGCTGTCACCCGCATCGGTGACCGAGCACTGCGCCCGGCTGGCCGGGCTCGGGCTGATCCGTGAGGAAGCGGCGCCCCGCCGTTCGAACGGGGTCGGCCGGCCGCATGTGCCGGTCGACCTCGACCGTGAGCGATTCGTGGTCGGCGGGGTGCACGTGGCCGTGCCGTACACCACCGTGGCGCTGCTGGACCTGCGCGGCCGCGTGGTGGCCGAGCGGCGGCTGAAGCACGAACGGACCGATCCGGGCCGGGTGCTGGCCCGGGCCGCCGAGGGCCTGGAGGCGCTGCTCGCGCAGGCGCCGGGCCGCCGGCCACTGGGGGTCGGGGTCGCGGTCGGCGGCTGGGTCGACCGGGAAACGGGCACCGTCGTCGAGCACGAACTGCTGGGCTGGCGCGAGGTGCCGGTGCGGGAGCTGCTCGGCGCCCGCACCGGACTGCCGGTCCAGGTGGACGGGCACGCGCGGGCGTTGGTCAACGGCGAGCGGCTGTTCGGGCGGGTCCGGGGCAGCCGCAGCGTGCTGCATCTGTTCGTCGGCAACGTGGTCGACGCGGCCTTCGCGACCAACGACGAGGTGCACCACGGGCCGCGTTCCCAGGCCGGTGCGATCGCCCATCTTCCGGTGCCGGGCGGCACCGAGCCGTGCGACTGCGGGCGGACCGGCTGCCTCCAGGTGGAGCTGAGCGAGCGGACGTTGTGCCGGCGGGCCCGGGAGGCCGGGGTGATCGACGGGGTGAACCCGATGCATGTGCTCGCGGCGGCGCAGGCCGGGGACGCAGTGGCGATACGGCTGCTGGTGGAACGGGCGCGGATGACCGGGCGGGCGGCGGGGCTGCTGCTGGACGTGCTCAATCCCGAGACGGTGGTCGTGACCGAGGTGGGTGTCATGCACCGGGAGGACTGCCTGGCCGCGCTGCGGGAAGCGGCCGGAAATCACCGGTCCGCGGCCGTGCTGCCGACGAGTTTCCCGGATTCCGTGCTGGCGGTGGCGGGCGGCTCTGTGCTGCTGGATGTGCTGTTCCGGGATCCGTTGGGTGCGTCATCTGAGGCTATTTAATTCAGAAACTCGGAATGTTGACAGGGGTCGCTCATGGCCGGGAACATCCTGGTCATGAGCCCTCTCACGAGCTGTCGCACCCTCTGTTGCTGACACATTGCCGCGCATGAAGCGCGTGTTTCCTGCTGCGTGAGTTCTTCCTGCTCCGGCTTGCCTTCCCGGAATTCCTCCTGCCTTTCCGCTCGCTCTTTTTCCCCGGGAGTCCTCCCATGCACCGTCGTGTCTTTCTCACGTCCCTGCTCGGCGCGTCCGCCGCCGTCACCGGCCTCAGCGGCTGCGCGGACGGCAGCGCCGCCGCCGACACCAGGGGCGCCGCCACCAAGCCACTCGCCGACAAGGTCCCGTCCGGCACCAGTCTGAAGATCGCCTCGTACCAGGGCACGCAGCAGCTGCAGTTCAGGCTGGCGAAGCTGCCCGCGCTGCCGTTCACGGTGTCGAGCTGGGTGAACATCGGGGCCGGTCCGGACGTCATCAACGCGTTCCGCGCCAAGTCCCTGGACCTCGCCAACAACGCGGGCATCCCGCCGATCCAGGCGCACTACCAGGGTTTCGACGCGAAGATCGTCGCGATCAACATCACCCGCAAGCCCAACTACCTCTTCGCCACCAAGCCGGGCAGCGACATCCGCACGGTCGCGGACTTCAAGGGCAGGAAGCTCGCCTTCTCCCAGGGACAGGCGCAGGGTGTCGTACTCCTGCGGGCGCTGAAGCAGGCGGGGCTGAAGTACGACGAGGTGAAGCTGGTCCCGCTGACCAGCAACCAGTTCCTGACCGCCCTGCAGTCCGGGCAGGTGGACATCGCCCCGCTCGCCAACAGCCAGGCACCCGCCTACCTCAAGCAGTACGAGGGCAAGGGTGCCCACACCATCCCCACCGACGTCGTCGACCTGCTCAACCTGCTGTGGGCGCCGCAGTCCGTGCTGAACGACCCGGCGAAGGCCGCGGCGATCGCCGCCTACATCCCCGAGTGGGCCAAGGGCCAGGTGTGGCAGTACGAGCACGCGGACGTGTGGAACGAGGAGTTCTACGTGAAGACGCAGAACCTGACCCTCGACCAGGCCCGGGGCATCAGCAAGCTCGCCAACAAGCCTCTCTTCCCGCCCAGCTGGGACGAGGCGATCAAGTGGGAGCAGGAGACGGCCGACCTGCTCGCCGAGGGCGGCTTCGTGAAGAAGTTCGACGTCTCCTCGCTCTTCGACCACCGCTTCGAGTCCCTCGCCGCGAAGGCCGTACCGGCGGAGTACCGGAGGTGAGCGCCGTGACCACGACGACGACCGCCGTGGCGGCCACGGCCGCCGGGGAACTCCCCCAGGTCCGCCGGCGCCGCCGCCTCTCCCCCGGCCGCCGCCTGCCCGCGGCCCGGCTGGCCGGCCCGCTGCTGCTGCTCGCCCTGTGGGCCGCCGCCTCGGCCGCCGGCCGGCTGGACCCGGGTGCGATCCCGGCGCCCTGGACCGTGCTGAGAACGGGCGCCCACCTGTGGACCGACGGCACGCTGCCCACCGACATCCTGACCTCGCTGACGCGGGCCGCGTACGGCTTCGCGATCGGTCTGACCGCCGGGGTCGCCCTCGCGCTCGCCGCCGGGCTCAGCCGGGCCGGTGAAGCACTGATCGACGGGACCGTGCAGCTCAACCGGGCGATCCCGACCCTCGGTCTGATCCCGCTGTTCATCCTCTGGCTGGGCATCGGGGAGACCTTCAAGATCGCCATCATCGCGATCGTCGTCTACATCCCTCTCTACCTGAACACGCACGCCGCGCTGTCCGGCATCGACAGCCGCTACGTCGAACTCGCCGAGGTGCAGGGCCTGTCACGGTTCGCCTTCATTCGGCAGGTCGTGATCCCCGGGGCGCTGCCCGGATTCTTCGTGGGACTCCGGCTCGCCGTCACCGGCTCCTGGCTGGGCCTGGTGGTCCTGGAACAGATCAACGCCACCAGCGGCCTCGGCTATCTGATGTTCCAGGCGCAGAACTACGGCCAGACCGACGTCATCCTGGTCGGCCTCCTGATCTACGGCGTCTTCGGCCTGGTCTCCGACAGCGTGGTCCGTCTGATCGAACGGAGGGTGCTGTCGTGGCGCCGCACACTGAGCAGCTGACCCGGCCCGCCGTCCGGCTGCGGGGCCTGACCCGGTCGTTCGAGGGGCGTACCGTCCTCGACGGCATCGACCTCGACCTGCCCGCCGGCCAGTTCACAGCCCTGCTGGGACACAGCGGCTCGGGCAAGTCCACCCTGCTGCGAGCCGTCGCGGGCCTCGACCACGGGGTTGCCGGCAGCGGGCGGCTCACCGCGCCCGAGCGGGTCTCGGTCGTGTTCCAGGACTCCCGGCTGCTGCCCTGGCGCCGGGTGCTGGACAACGTACTCCTCGGCCTGGACGGCAAGGACGCCGTCGAGCGCGGCCGTTCGGCGCTGGCCGAAGTCGGCCTGAAGGGCCGCGAGCGGGCCTGGCCGGGCGAGCTGTCCGGCGGCGAGGCGCAGCGGGCCGCACTCGCCCGCTCCCTGGTCCGCGAACCCGAACTCCTGCTGGCCGACGAGCCGTTCGGCGCGCTGGACGCGCTGACCCGGATCCGGATGCACCACCTGCTGCGCGAGCTGTGGGAGCGCCACCGGCCCTCGGTGCTGCTCGTCACCCACGACGTGGACGAGGCGATCGTGCTCGCCGACCGGGTCCTCGTCCTGGACCGGGGCCGGATCGGCCTCGACCTGGCCATCGACCGCCCGCACCCGCGCTCCTACCGCGAGCCGGTGCTGACCGAATACCGCGAGCGGCTGCTGGCCGCGCTCGGTGTCACGGAGGACCACGCATGACCCGCCGGCTCCACCTGAACGCGTTCCTGATGAACACCGGCCACCACGAGGCGTCCTGGCGGCTGCCGGAGAGCGACCCGTACGCGCACGTCGAGCTGGACCACTACGTGCGGCTCGCCCGCATCGCCGAGCGCGGCACCTTCGACTCCCTCTTCCTGGCCGACGGCCCGCAGCTGTGGGGCAGCGTCGCCCAGCGCCCGGCCGGCGCCCTGGAACCGCTCACCCTGCTCACCGCCCTCGCGACGGCCACCGAGCACATCGGTCTGATCGCCACCGCGTCCACCTCCTACAACTCCCCCTACAACCTGGCCCGCAAGTTCGCGTCACTGGACATCATCAGCGGTGGCCGGGCGGGCTGGAACATCGTCACCACCGCGGGCGCCGAGGCCGCCCGCAACTTCGGCCTGGACGGCGAACCCGCGCACGCCGAGCGGTACGCCCGCGCCGCCGAGTTCCTGGACGTGGCCCTCAAGCTCTGGGACAGCTGGGAGGACGACGCGATCGTCGCCGACAAGGCGGCCGGAGTCTGGGGCGACGACGCCAAGATCCATCCGCCCCGGCACAGGGGGACGTACTTCAGCGTCGAGGGCGCGCTCAACGTGCCGCGCACACCCCAGGGTTACCCCCTGCTCGTGCAGGCGGGCTCCTCGGCGGACGGCAGAGGGTTCGCGGCCCGGTACGCGGAGGCGGTGTTCACCGCCCAGCAGACACTGCAGGACGCGCAGGCCTTCTACGGCGACCTCAAGTCCCGCACCGCACAGGCGGGAAGGGACCCCGACCACGTCAAGGTGCTGCCCGGCATCGTCCCGGTGGTCGGCTCGACGGAAGCCGAGGCGCGAACGGCCGAGCGGCTGCTGGAGGACCACATCGTGTACGACCACGGGGTGAGCCGCCTGGAGAGCCTGCTGCAACTTCCCTCGGGGACGCTGGAGTTGGACGCACAGCTCCCGGCCGGTCTCCCTCCCGAGTCGGCCATCGAGGGCGCCAAGAGCCGCTACACGCTCATCGTGGAGCTGGCCCGGCGCGAGCGGCTGACCGTACGGCAGCTGGTCGGGCGGCTCGGCGGCGGACGCGGGCACCTCACCTTCGCCGGGACGCCCGAGCAGGTCGCCGACCAGATCGAGACCTGGTTCACGCAGGGCGCCGCCGACGGCTTCAACATCATGCCGGCCGTGCTGCCCTCCGGTCTGGAGGCGTTCGTCGAACACGTCGTACCGATCCTGCGCACGCGCGGCCTGCTCCGCACCGCGTACAGCCCCCGCCAGACCCTGCGGGAGCGCTACGGCCTCCCCCGCCCCGCCAACCAGTACACCGCATCCCTCGTATGACCCTCGCATGAAAGGACCGACGAGCATGTCCATCGAGATCACCAAGGTCACCGCACGCATCGGCGCCCGGGTCTCCGGCGTCGACATCTCCCGGCCACTCGCCCCCGAGCAGGTCGCCGCGATCCGCGAGGCCCTGAACGTCCACAAGGCGCTCGTCTTCGACGACGTGAACCTCGACGACGCGGGCCAGCAGGCCTTCGCCCGCCACCTCGGCGACCTGACCACCGCCCACCCGACGGTCGGCGCCGTCGAGGGCGCCCCGAACGTGCTGCCCGTGGACAGCGAGCGGGGCCGCGCCAACCACTGGCACACGGACGTCACCTTCGTCCTCAACCCGCCGCAGGCCAGCACCCTGCGCTCGATCACCGTCCCGCCGTACGGCGGCGAGACCCTGATCGCCAACGCGGCGGCCGCCTACCGCGACCTGCCCGAGCCGCTGCGCCGGCTCGCCGACACCCTGTGGGCCGAGCACACCAACGACTACGACTACGCGGTGCCTGCCGAGGAGATCGACGAGGAGAAGGCCGCCCAGCGCGCCCAGTTCACGTCCATCACGTACCGCACCGCGCACCCGGTGGTCCGCGTCCACCCGCTGACCGGTGAACGCGGACTGTTCATCGGCGGGTTCGCGCAGCGGATCGTCGGCCTCTCGGTGGGCGAGTCCCGCAGGATCCTCGACCTGCTCCAGGCGTACGTCACCCGTCCGGAGAACATCCTGCGCTGGCGCTGGTCCCCGAACCAGCTGGTCCTCTTCGACAACCGCATCACCCAGCACTACGCCATCGACAACTACGACGGCCGGCCGCGCCGTCTGCACCGGGTGACCGTCGCCGGTGACATCCCGGTCGGCATCGAGGGCAAGGAGAGCTACTCGATCGAGGGCGACGCCTCGCACTACACACCCGTGGCCGCGTAACCACGGACTCACCCTGCGTAAAGCGGGTGTCCGCATACTGGGCCGCCTGTCCGTGTGAGCGGACGGGCCGCCCAGACTGTGGGCGTTTTTGCCCACCCTCATGGACTGGACGAGCCGCGCCCATGCCCAGCAACACCACCACCGAGACGCCACCGCAGCAGCAGGACGGCGCCTCCCTCTCCCACGGTCTCAAGCAGCGCCACCTGTCGATGATCGCCCTCGGCGGTGTGATCGGCGCGGGCCTGTTCGTCGGCTCCGGCGCGGGTATCGCCGCGGCCGGACCGTCCATCGTGATCGCCTTCGCTCTCTCCGGCCTCCTGGTGATGCTGGTGATGCGGATGCTCGGCGAGATGTCCGCCGCCCACCCGTCGTCGGGCTCCTTCTCCGCGCACGCCGAGCGGGCGATGGGCCCCTGGGCGGGCTTCACGGCGGGCTGGTCCTTCTGGGTCCTGCTGTGCACGGCCGTCGGCCTGGAGGGCATCGCCGCCGCGAAGATCGTCACCGGCTGGCTGCCGGGCACCCCGCAGTGGGCCTGGGTCGCCCTGTTCATGCTGGTGTTCTGCGGGGCGAACCTGGCCGCGGTGAAGAACTTCGGCGAGTTCGAGTTCTGGTTCGCGGCGCTGAAGGTCGGCGCGATCAGCCTCTTCCTGGTCCTGGGCGGGCTGGCCATCGCCGGCGTGCTCCCCGGCACGGACGCCCCGGGCACCTCCCACCTCACCGACTTCTTCCCGCACGGCGGCGAGGGTCTGGTCGTCGGTCTGCTCGCCTCCGTCTTCGCCTACGGCGGCCTGGAGACGGTCACGATCGCGGCCGCCGAGTCCGAGAACCCGGTCAAGGGCGTGGCGGGCGCGGTCCGTACGGCGATGTGGCGCATCGCGCTGTTCTACGTCGGCTCCATGGCGGTCGTGGTCACGCTGGTCCCGTGGGACTCGAAGGACATCGCGAATCCGGACAAGGGGCCGTACGTCGCCGCCCTCGACCATCTCGGCATTCCCGGCGCCGGCCAGGTGATGAAGGTCGTCGTGCTGGTCGCCCTGCTCTCCGCGATGAACGCCAACATCTACGGCTCCTCGCGCATCGCCTACTCGCTGGTGGAGCGCGGTCAGGGTCCCAAGGTCCTGGCGAAGGCCTCCGACGGGGTGCCGCGCATCGCCGTGCTCACCTCCTCCGTCTTCGGCTTCGTGTGCGTGCTGCTCAGCTACTGGCGGCCGGACGACGTCTTCCCCTGGCTGCTGAACATGATCGGCGCGGTCATCCTGGTCGTCTGGATCTTCATCGCCGTCTCCCAGCTGCTGCTGCGGCGGCGCGTGGAGCGGGAGGCGCCGGAGAAGCTGGCCGTCCGCATGTGGGCGTTCCCGTTCCTGACGTGGGTCGCGTTGGCGGGGATGGCGGCGATCTTCGTACTGATGGCCCGGGAGCAGGGGACTCGGGTTCAGCTGTACTCGACCGGCGGGATGACGTTGTTCCTGGCGGTCGTGGGGTACGTGCGGCAGCGGGTGCGGGCCAGGTCCTGACCTCGCCCTTCCGCTTCGAGCCCCTCCCGAAAGACCCCCGCGGTGCACCCGCGGGGGTCTTTTTGTTGCTAGCGTGTAGTTGCAAGCTCTTTGCAATAAGAGGTTCGAAGGGGACCCCCCATGCCCGTCTACACGCTGCCCGACCTGCCCTACGACTACTCCGCGCTCGCCCCCGTGATCAGCCCCGAGATCATCGAGCTGCACCACGACAAGCACCACGCGGCCTATGTGAAGGGCGCCAACGACACGCTGGAGCAGCTCACCGAGGCGCGGGACAAGGAGTCGTGGGGAGCCATCAACGGCCTGGAGAAGAACCTGGCCTTCCACCTCTCCGGCCACATCCTGCACAGCATCTACTGGCAGAACATGACCGGCCCGAAGGACGGCGGCGGCGAGCCGCTGGCGCAGGACGGGGTGGGCGAGCTGGCGGAGGCGATCAGGGAGTCCTTCGGGTCCTTCGCGGCGTTCAGGACGCAGCTGTCCAAGGCGGCGGCCACCACCCAGGGTTCCGGCTGGGGCGTCCTCGCCTACGAGCCGCTCAGCGGACGGCTGATCGTGGAACAGGTCTACGACCACCAGGGCAACGTCGGCCAGGGCGCGACCCCCGTCCTGGTCTTCGACGCCTGGGAGCACGCCTTCTACCTCCAGTACCGCAACCAGAAGGTGGACTTCGTGGAGGCGATGTGGCAGGTGGTCAACTGGCAGGACGTGGCCAGGCGTTACGCGGCGGCGAGGTCCCGCACGGACGTGCTCCTGCTCGCCCCCTGAGACGTCCTGCCTCGTGATCGTCTTCTCACCTTTCACGCCGGCAGGCGGATGAGAGAAGACCCCCGCAAGGACGTGACTTGCGGGGGTCTTCCCCACCCCTAGGGTCCATCGAACGACTGACCCGAAGTTCCACCGGGTGGGCGGAGCGGGGGGCTGCTGCCACGCCCGTGACCGGTCACGCGCAGGGGATGTTGAGCGACAGCAGCGCGGCGCTGTGCTCCGTGACGCGGATCTCGCTCACCGCCGCGTTGCGCAACCTCGGCAGGACGCGGCGGTACTCCGCCACCGGGATGTGCAGGAGCGAGCACAGCACCAGTCGGAGCAGGGTGTTGTGGGCGACGACGAGGACCCGCTCATCGGGGTGCGCGGCGGCGATCCGGCGCAGGGCGGCCGTGCCTCGGGCTGCGGCGGCGCGGGGGTCCTCGGCGCCGGGGAAGGGGTGCGCCACCGGGTCGGCGCGGAAGGCCTCCGCCGCCTGCGGGTTCTCGGCCTCGAACTCGGCGAGCGTACGGCCCTCCACCACGCCGAAGTCGCATTCCCGCAGGTCGACTTCGCGGTGCGGGGTGAGGCCGAGGGCACGGCAGGCCGGCTCGGCGGTGGCGATCGCCCGGGAGAGGGGTGAGGTCCAGATCGCGTCCACGGGGTGGGCGGCGGCCCAGCGGCCCAGCGCCTCGGATTGGGCGCGCCCCGTATCGGTCAGGGCCACGTCGCTCACCCCGGCGTACCGGTTCTCGGCGTGCCAGACGGTCTGGCCGTGGCGGGCGAGGAGGAGGGTCGTACTCATGAGCCCGGAGTATCCCGGGCCAGCCGCGCCCGCGCATGTGCGGCGACCTCCTTCGGCAGCCACCCCCGGGACTCCAGCTCGCCCACCAACCGGGCGTACGGCTCGATGAAGCGGGCCGAACGGTCCGGGCGCGGGTCGACGGTCGTGCCGGGGCGGGCCATGCGCTCGGCCGCGTCGGCGAGCGTGCGTGCGGCGCCGGTGCCGTGGGCGGCCAGTGCGGCCATGCCCAGGGCGGGTTCGGGCTGTTGCGGAACCCTGGCCGGGCGACCCAGGACGTCGGCGCGGAGTTGGGTCCAGTAGGGGCTGCGGGCCGCGCCACCGGTGAAGGTGAGAGGGCCGTGCAGGGGGGCGCCGAGGTGGTGGAGGTAGTCCAGGCAGAGGCGTTCCGTGAGGGCGACGCCCTGGAGGAGGGCGGCCCACAGGTCGGCGTCCGACTCCGGGACGCCGAGGAGGAGGGCGGTGGCGTGCGGGGTGTGGAAGGGGAAGCGTTCGCCCGGGGAGACGAGGGGGTAGGCGACCGCGTTCGAGGGCTCGAAGGCGGCCGCCTCGGCGTCCAGCACGGCCGGGTCGGCGCCCGGGAAGCGGGCCGTGAGCACACCGGCGCCGACGCTGGAGGCGCCGCCGGGCATCCAAGTGCCGTCGGGCGCACGGTGGTTGTAGACCACGCCGGTCGGGTCGTAGACCGGGGCCGCGGCGGCTCCCTTCAGGACCAGGGTCGTCCCGAGCACCGAGTTCCACGCGCCCTCCCGCAGCGCACCCGAGGCGATCTGTGCCGCGCAGCCGTCCGTCATGCCCGCGATGACCGGGGTGCCGGCCGGGATGCCGGTGGCCTCGGCGGCGGCCGGGCAGACCTCACCGAGCCGGGTGCCGGGGTGTACGACGTCCGGGAGGGTTCCCGCGGGCAGGCCGGTGAGGTCCGGCCAGCGGTCGCGCTCCACGTCGTACGCCGTCTTCAGGGCGTGGCTGGAGTCGGCGGGGACGGGCCCGCCGACGAGCCGCGCGGTGACCAGGTCGGGCTGGTGCGCGACCCGGCCGGGTCCGTGGCGGTCGACCAGCCAGCGCACCTTCGGCAGCGCCCAGGTGTCCTGCACCGTGAGCCCCGCCGACCGCAGCCGACCCGCCTCGGCCGCCGCCCGCCCGTCGTCGTACATCAGCGCCGGACTCACCGGGCTGCCGGTGCCGTCGGTGAGCAGTACGGTCCCGGAGGTCCCGCACACCGCGACCCCGCCGAGGCCCACCCGCACCCCGTCGAGCGCACGCCCGCAGGCCGCGCACACCGCCTCCCACCACTCTTCCGGGTCCTGCTCGTGCCGCACCCCCTCCCGCCGCCCGCGCCGCAGGGGCGCCGCACCGCTGCCGAGGACACCGCCGTCGGCCGTCACCAGCAGGGCGCGCACCCCTTGCGTCCCGAGGTCGATCCCGAGCCACGCCAACCCCATCCGGACCTCCCGCAGATAGCGAAGGTATCTGTGAACTTCCCACCTCTCTCCGAGATTTCCCCCTGATTTCCCCGCGCGCAAGGGATTGACGGCCTCCCTTTGCCGTTACACCCTCTGTTATCGAGTCGACTCGCGCTGTTAACCCCGCCCGACCCCACCGCCCCACCGACGGAGGTCACGGATGAACAGGCACGTGCACGACCGCCGGCGCTTTCTCGCGCTCACCGGAGCCCTCACCGCCGCCACCGTCGCGGCCCCGTTGCTGTCTGCCTGCGGTACCGGCTTCGGCGGCGACGACAGCGACAAGGGCGGCGGTTCGGCCGCGGACGACGTCACCGGCTCCTTCGACTGGAGGCGGGAGAAGGGCACGACCGTCAAGGCGTTGCTCAACAAGCACCCGTACACCGACGCCCTGATCGCCGACCTGAAGTCCTTCACCGAGAAGACCGGCATCGAGGTGAAGTACGACGTCTTCCCCGAGGACAACTACTTCGACAAGCTCACCGTCGACCTGTCCAGCGGGCGCGCCTCCTACGACGTCTTCATGCTCGGCGCCTACATGGTGTGGCAGTACGGGCCACCGGGGTGGCTGGAGGACCTCGGGCCGTGGATGCGCAACTCCTCGGCCACCGGCGCCGAATGGGACCAGGCCGACTTCTTCCCGAACCTCCTGCAGGCCGACCAGTGGTCGTTGAAGGCGGGCGCCCCGCTCGGCCGGGGCGGGCAGTACGCGCTGCCGTGGGGCTGGGAGACCAACGTGGTCGCCTACAACACCGAGGTGTTCGGCAAGCTGGGGCTGAAGCCGGCCGAGAGCTTCGACGAGCTGCGCGAACTGGCCGGGGTGATCAAGAAGAAGGCTCCGGGTGCCGGGTTCGACGGTATGTACGGGATCGCCGTACGGGGGTCCAGGAGCTGGGCCACCATCCACCCCGGGTTCATGACCATGTACGCCCGCAACGGGCTGCACGACTTCACCGTCGAGGGTGGGAGGCTCACGCCCGCCATGAACACCCCGAAGGCCGTCGCCTTCACCGAGGACTGGGCCGGCATGGTGAAGCAGGGCGGGCCGCCGTCCTGGACGTCGTACACCTGGTACCAGTGCTCCAGCGACCTCGGCGCGAAGAAGGCCGCGATGCTGTTCGACGCGGACACGGCCGCCTACTTCCAGGCCGTGAAGGGAGCCTCGCCCGCCTCCGGGAAGATCGCCTTCCACCCCGGGCCCAAGGGACCGGACGGGTCGCTCGCCACCAACATGTGGATCTGGTCGCTCGGCATGAACGCCAGGAGCAGGCGGAAGAGCGCCGGCTGGCTCTTCCTGCAGTGGGCGACCGGGAAGGAGCACCTGCGCCGGGCCGCCCTCACGAACAACCACATCGACCCCGTGCGGAAGTCGGTCAGCCAGGACGGCGCCTACAAGGACAAGATGCGGCACCTGCCCGGCTTCATCGAGACCTTCGAGACGGTCGTCGACCAGACGAAGATCCAGTTCACCCCGCAGGCCCAGTTCTTCGACGCCACCACCAGCTGGGCCGCCGCGCTCCAGGAGATCTACGGCGGGAAGGACGCCGGGTCCGTGCTGAACGGGCTGGCGGGCGACCTCAAGTCCAAGGTGGGCTGAGGGCGATGGGCTGGCGGGTCGCCCTGCGGCCGTATGTCCTCGTCGTCCCGGCGCTGCTGCTGACCTGCGGGATTCTGTACCCGTTCGCGCTCGGTCTGTACTACACGCTGTTCGACTTCTCGGCGAGCAAGCCGCAGCCCGACATGGTCCGGCTGCACAACTACGAGACGGTCTTCACGCAGGACGCCTTCTGGAACTCGGCCTGGGTGACCGTGCTGTACGCGGTCGGCGCGGCCGCCGTGGAGACCGTGCTCGGGGTCGCCGTCGCCCTGCTGCTGCACCGCTCGTCCCTGGTCGGCCGGGTCCTGGAGAAGATCCTGATCCTGCCCCTGATGATCGCCCCGGTGATCGCGGCGATCATCTGGAAGCTGATGCTCCAGCCGTCGGTCGGCGTGGTCAACCACCTGCTGAGGCCCTTCGGGCTCGGCGGAGTGCAGTGGACGGACACGCCCACCGGCGCCCTGTTGTCGTCGATCGCCGTGGACGTCTGGGTCTACACCCCGTTCGTGGCGATTCTGGCGCTGGCCGGTCTGCGGTCGCTGCCCGCCTCCCCGTTCGAGGCGGCGGCCGTGGACGGCGCCGGCTGGTGGTACACCTTCCGGCGGCTGACCCTGCCGATGCTGTGGCCGTACGTGCTGGTCGCGGTGATCTTCCGGTTCATGGACTCGCTGAAGGTCTTCGACATCATCTACGCCCTGACGGAGGGCGGCCCCGGCGACTCCACGGTCGTCCTGCAGATCCGGGCGTATCTGGAGGCGATCCGCTTCCAGCGGTACTCCTTCGGGATCAGCTACACGATCGTGCTGTGGGCCGTGGTGTATCTGGCCGCGATGATCCTCGTCCGGCATCTGGGGCGCATCCAGCGGAAGGCGGCCGAGGTCAAGTGACGTACAAGAAACGCCTGTCGGGGTGGCTGGCCGATGCCGCCCTGGTCCTCTACTTCCTCTTCGCGCTCTTCCCGGTCGCCTGGATGGTGATCCTGTCCCTCAAGCCGGCCGACCAGCTCTTCAGCACCTACTTCTCGTTCACCCCGACGCTGGACTCGTACCGGACCGTGCTGGGCGGCAGCGAGGGCATCCCCTTCGTGCGGTTCTTCGTCAACAGCCTGGTGGTGTCGGTGGGCGCGGTCGCGCTCTCGCTGGTGGTCGGGCTGCCGGCGGCGTACGCCTCGGCGCGCTGGAGGTTCCGGGGCTCGGAGAACCTGATGTTCACGCTGCTGTCGTTCCGGTTCGCGCCCGAACTCACGGTGATCATCCCGCTGTTCGTGCTCTACCAGAAGCTGGGGCTGTTCGACACGTACGTCGGCATGGTGTGGGTGCTGCAGCTGGTCACGCTGCCGCTGGTGGTGTGGATCATGCGGTCGTACTTCGCCGATCTCACCCCGGAGCTGGAGCAGGCCGCGCTGCTCGACGGCTACTCCCGCAAGCAGGCATTCTTCAAGGTGGCCCTGCCCCTGGTGAAGCCGGGCATCGCGGCGGTGTCGCTGCTGGCGTTCATCTTCGCCTGGAACAACTTCGTCTTCCCGCTGATCCTCACCTCCAGCTCGGCGCAGACCGTGACCGTGGGCGCGCTGTCCTTCCTGGGCGGCGACCGGCCCAAGTACAACCTGACGGCCGCGGCCGCGCTGGTCTCCGTCGTACCGCCGCTGCTGCTGGCGCTGACCATCCAGCGGTATCTGGTGCGCGGGCTGTCGTTCGGGGCGGTGAAGTCGTGAGCGTCGCGCTGCGGGACGTCCACAGGTCCTACGGCCGTACGACCGCCCTCGACGGGATCGAACTCCGGGTGGAGGACGGTGAGTTCTTCTGTCTGCTCGGGCCGTCCGGAGCCGGCAAGACCACCACGCTGAAGACCGTCGCCGGTCTGGAGCGGCCGGATTCGGGGACCGTCGAGATCGACGGGCGGGACGTGCGGGACGTGGAGCCGTACGACCGGGGTGTGGCCATGTGCTTCGAGAGCTACGCCCTCTATCCGCACCGCTCGGTGTACGACAACCTCGTCTCGCCGCTGCGCTCCCCGCGGCACCGGCTGCCCGCCGCCGAGGCCCGGGAACGGGTCGGGGCGACCGCCGAACTGCTCGGCATCAGCAGCCTGTTGGACCGGTCCGTGGGGCAGTTGTCCAACGGGCAGCGGCAGCGGGTCGCCCTCGGCCGGGTGCTGGTCCGCCCGGCCCGCGCCTTCCTCCTCGACGAACCCCTCTCCCACCTGGACGCCAAGCTGCGCCAGCAGATGCGGGCCGAGCTGAAGGCGATCGGGGCCGTCCGGCGCACCACCACGCTGTACGTCACCCACGACTCCGTCGAGGCGCTGGCGCTCGGGGACCGGATCGGGGTCATCCGGGACGGGCGGATCGTACAGACCGGCACCCGGGAGGACATCTGGTACCGCCCCTGCGACACCGAGGTCGCCCGGGCCTTCGGACGGCCCCGGATCAATCTGCTGCCGGGGGCGGTGACGGAGACCGGAGCCTTCCGGTCGGCGGACGGCGCGATCGAACTGCCGCTTCCCGTGCCGGTGCCCGCCGGCAGCGAGGTGCTGGTCGGGGTACGACCCCGGGACGTCTCCCTGGCCGGGGACGGCCACCGGCTCTCCGGGTCCGTCTACGTCACCGAGGTGCTCGGCCGGTTCGTAGAGGTCACCGTGCGGATCGGCGCGCAGTACCTGTCGCTCGTCGCACCCCGGGGGAAGGGGGCCGCGCCGCGTCCCGACGAACCGGTCCGCCCGGCCGTCCGGCCTGAGAACCTGCTGGTGTTCGAGGCCGACCGGCCAGGGCGTCCAGGACGACGGATCGGGAAGAGCACGTGATGAGCACAGGTGCACAGCAGGGACCCGCGGCCCGGCAGGCCGCCATGGCCGAACTCGTGCTGGCCGAGGGCTCGGCCTCCGCGGCCGAACTGGCCGAGCGTTTCGGCGTGAGCCTGATGACCATCCACCGGGACCTGGACGAACTCGAACGGCAGGGCATCGTACGGAAGTTCCGGGGCGGGGTGACCGCGCAGCCGTCCGGGGTGTTCGAGTCGAACGTGCAGTACCGGCTGAAGACCATGCGCCCGCAGAAGGCCGCGCTCGCCGAGCGGGCGCTGAAGTCCATAGAGCCCGGCATGGCGATCCTCCTCGACGACTCCACCTCCACCCTGGAGATAGCCCGCCGGCTGCGACTCGGCGAGATCACCCCGCTCACGGTCGTCACCAACTTCCTGGAGGCGATCAACCTGCTCGCGGGCCGGCGGGGCATCCATCTGATGGCGCTCGGCGGCGACTACGACCAGTTGCACTCCTCCTTCCTCGGGGTGTCCTGCGTGGAGGCGGTCGAGCAGCTGCGGGTGGACGTGGGCTTCGTGTCGACGTCGGGCGTGCACGGCGGCTACGCCTACCACCAGGAGCAGCACATCGTCTCCGTGAAGCGGGCGATGCTCGACGCGGCCGCGCGCAACGTGCTGCTGGTCGACCACACCAAGCTGGGCCGGGTCGCCCTGCACCGGGTCGCCCCGCTCGCCCGCTTCGACCTGCTGCTGGTGGACGACGGGGCGTCGCCGGACGCGCTGCGCGATCTGGACGAGCACAAGGTGCGTTACGAGGTGTGCGCCACGGATCCGAGGGAGGGCGATGACCGCGCTGGAGTTGCGTGAGCTGCGCAAGACCTACCGGTCGCGGGGCCGTCCGGCGGTGGAGGCGGTCCGGGGCCTGGACCTGAGTCTGAAGTCCGGTGAACTCCTCGGGCTGCTGGGCCCGTCGGGCTGCGGCAAGTCCACCACGCTGCGGATGATCGCGGGTCTGGAGGCGGTGACCGGCGGGGACATCCTGGTCGGGGGCGCCTCGGTGGTCGGCCGTCCGGCGCAGGAGAGGAACATCGGGGTCGCCTTCGAGAACTACGCGCTGTATCCGCCGCTGACGGTCGCGGAGAACCTGGCCTTCGGGCTGAAGGCCCGCCGCAGAAGCCATCGGGGGGACGTGCGGCGCAAGGTCGCCGAGATCGCCGAGCGGGTCGGCCTCACCGATGTCCTCGACGCCCGCCCGGCCGGACTGTCCAGCGGGCAGAAGCAGCGCGTCTCCCTGGCCCGCGCGCTGATCCGGGAACCGGACGTCCTGCTCCTGGACGAGCCGCTGTCCCATCTGGACGCGGCCCAGCGCGACACCACCCGCCGGGAGCTCAAGCGCATCCAGCGCGACCTGGGGCACACCACGATCCTGGTCACCCACGACCAGGAGGAGGCCCTGTCCCTCGCCGACCGGATCGCCGTCATGCGCGACGGTGTGATCCAGCAGCTCGGCACGCCCCACGAGATCTACGACAGCCCCGCCTCCGCCTTCGTGGCGGACTTCGTCGGCGAGCCCGCGGTCAACCTGCTGCCCGGCACCGCCACCTCCGACGGCCACGCCCGCCTGTCCGCCGGGGTGCGGATCGCGCTGCCGGTGCCGGTGGCCGAGGGCCGGGCCCTGATGGTCGGCATCCGCCCCGAGGACCTGCGCCTGACCGGCGGCGCCGACGGCGTCGCCGCCCGGGTCGTGGCCCACGAACCCCTGCTGGAGTCGGGCATCGCCACGCTCGCCCTCGACGGGGTGGAGCGGCACCTGGTGGTGCTCACCGGGCCCGAGGTCCGCCTCGCGCACGACGAGCGGGTCCGGGTGGCGGCCGGACTCACCCATGTCTTCGACGCCGAGACGGGAGACACCCTGCGATGACCTCCAGTGTGCGTGTGGTGGCCGCCGGCGACCACTTCGTCCTGCCGTCCCTCATCACGGCCGCGCTCGGAAAGGAAGCCCCTTGTGACGTACGGGAGTTGACCCTCGGCTGGCCCCTGCAGCCCTTCGGTCCCGTCGCCGAGGTGAGCGAGGCCAGTGACGCCGAGGACGAGCTGATCGGCGCCCTCGCCGGCGCGCAGGTCCTCGTCACGCAGATGGGCCCGGTCACCGAACGCGTCCTCGGCGCCTGCCCGGAGCTGCGGCTGGTCGTGGTCTGCCGGGGCGGACCGGTCAACGTCAACCTGGAGGCGGCCGAGCGGCACGACGTCCGGGTGTGCTTCGCGCCGGGGCGCAACGCCGCCGCCACCGCCGAGTTCACCGTCGGCCTGCTCCTCGCCGCCCTGCGCCGCATCCCCCAGGCCCATGAACTCCTCGCCCGCGAGGGGAGTTGGGCCGGATCGGCGTACTACACCTACCAGCACAGCGGTCTGGAGCTGGAGGACCTGCCGGTCGGACTCGTCGGCTACGGCGCGGTGGGCAGCCGGGTGGCCCGGGTACTGTGCGCCTTCGGGGCTCGGGTGATGGTGTACGACCCCTACGTGCGCGGGGAGGTGCACGGGCTGCGCGTGTCCGCGCTGGACGACCTGCTGCGCCGCTCCGCCGTCATCACCCTGCACGCCCGGCTCACCGCCGAGACCCGCGGTCTGATCGGCGCCCGCGAACTGGCACTGCTGCCGCCCGGGGCGGTGGTGGTGAACGCGGCCCGGGGGCCGCTGCTGGACGAGGACGCGCTGTGCGACGCGCTGGAG
Source organism: Streptomyces sp. NPDC085866 (assembly GCF_044541035.1). Lineage (NCBI taxonomy): Bacteria > Bacillati > Actinomycetota > Actinomycetes > Kitasatosporales > Streptomycetaceae > Streptomyces > Streptomyces sp. NPDC085866. Next base: position 468,183 of record NZ_JBITSQ010000001.1, on the reverse strand, counting down.
GGCGGGCGGCTCGCGGCGGCGGCCCTGGACACCTACGCCCGCGAACCGCTCCCGCCGGACTCCCGGCTGCCCGGTCTCGCCGACCGTGTCGTCCTCACCCCGCATCTGGGCGGGGCCAGCCGGGCGGTGGCGGAGAAGGCGGCCCGGATCGCCGCCGCCGAGGTGGGCCGCTGGGTGCGCGGGGAGCCGCTCGCGCACTGCCTCCGGTAACGGCCCACCCACGCACGGTGTGCCGACGCGTCGGCCGCGAAGAGAGCCGGAGGGGGCGCGCCGGTGTCGAGAGTGCATGGGAGCCCCCTGCTCGAGCGAAGCCGAGAGCTTGGGGGAGCGCGGAGGCCCGAAGGGCTGAACACGATCGCGCTCTCGACACCGGCTGAGGCGCCCCCGTAGGCGAACGAAGCCAAAAAAGGGGAACCGCATGTTCGTCGGGATCGATGTGGGCACGTCCATGGTGAAGGCCGCCGCGTTCGACGGCGGGGGGCGCGAACTGGGCGTCGAGGCACGGCCGGTGGGGCTCGACCTGCGCGGTGGGGCCGTGGAGCAGGACATGGAGGAGGTGTATGGGGCGGTCGTCGCCGTACTGGGGGCGCTGACCGCGCGGGTGCCGGAGCCGGTGGAGCTGGCCGGGCTGACCGGGCAGGGCGACGGGGTGTGGCTGGTGGACGGGGCGGGCCGACCGGTGCGGCCGGCGGCCTCCTGGATGGACGGCCGGGCCCATGAACTGGTCGACCAGTGGCTGGCGGACGGCACCTTCGAGACCGTGTTCCGGCGCACCGGCAGCGCGATGTTCCCGGGCTGCCCGGGCCCGCTGCTGGCGTGGCTCGACCGGTACGAGCCGAAGGCCCTGGAGGCGGCCGCTGCGGCCGTCTACTGCAAGGACATGGTGTTCCAGCGGCTGACCGGCGCGGCGCGGGCGGTGACGGACGTGTCGGACGCGTCGATGCCGTTCCTGGACCCGCGCACCCGGTCCTACGACAACCGGGTCGTGGAGCTGCTCGGCCTGACCCACCGCCGGGGCCTGCTCGCGCCGGTCAGCGATCCGGTGGCGACGGGCGCGGCGCGCGGCGCGGGGCTGCCGCCCGGCACCCGGCTGGCGAACGGGCCGTACGACCTGCCGGCCTGTGCGCTCGGCGCGGGTGTCACCGCGCCCGGTGACGGCCTGCTGATCGTCGGTACCTGCCTGGCCGCCCTGGTCGCCACCACGGACCTGGACCTCGGCGGCGAACCGGCCGGCCTGTACATCTCCACCGACCGGCCCGGTCACTGGCTGCGCGCGATGCCCGCGATGGTCGGCACGGCGGCCCTGGACTGGGTGCTGAACACGACGGGCGTGCGGCACGAGGAGGTCGACGCCCTGCTGGCCGCCACCCCGCCGGGCGCCCACGGGGTGCGTGTACTGCCGTACTTCGCGCCCTCCGGCGAGCGCGCTCCCTTCGTGGAGCCCCGGCTGCGGGCCGAACTCACCGGCGTCTCCCTGGAGTCGACGCCCGCCGACCTGATCCGCGCCACCTGCGAGGGGATCGGCTACGCGGCCCGGCACTGCCTGGCGGCGGCGGGCCTGACCGGAACACTTGCGGTGTGCGGCGGCGGAACCCGGAGCCCCGCCTGGATGCGGCTCCTGGCGGACGTGCTGGGCCGCCCGCTGCGCGTGGTCGAGGGCGAGGTGGGCGCGCGGGGCGCGGTGCTGGCGGCGGCCGAGCGGTTCGGCACGGCCCTGGACACGGCGGCCTGGACCGAGCCCACCCGTGTCGTCGAGCCGGACGCGGACCGGGCCGCGTACTACGCGAAGGGGTACGAGGAGCACCTCGGGCGCCTGGCGGAGGCGCGGGAACGGGCCCGGCGCTGACCGGGCCCGTTCGGCAGGGCTCACAAGGTTCAGGACCTACAGGTTCAGGACCTACAGGTTGCTGAAGTCCGGGCCCTTGGTGCGGGTCCGCTTGATCTCGTAGAAGCCGGGGACGGAGGCCACGGCGAGGGTGCCGTCCCACAGGCGGGCCGCCTCCTCGCCCTTGGGGGCGGGGGTGACGACCGGGCCGAAGAAGGCGATCTGCTCGCCGTCGGGGCCCGGGACCGCGATGACCGGGGTGCCGACGTCCTGGCCGACCTTCTCGATGCCCTCCTTGTGGGAGGCGCGCAGCTCGGCGTCGAACTCGAAGTCCTTCTGCTCGGCGTACTCGATCAGCTCGGCGGGCAGGCCGACGTCCGCGAGCGCACCGGCGATGGCCTCCGGCGTCGCGCCCTCGCCGTTGTTGTGGAAGCGGGTGCCGAGCGCGGTGTAGAGCGGGCCGAGGATGTCCGCGCCGTGCTTCTGCCAGGCCGCGGTGACCACGCGCACCGGCTGCCATGCCTTGACGGCGAGCATCTCCCGGTACTCCTCGGGCAGCTCGTCCAGCCTGTTCTCGTTGAGGACGGCGAGGCTCATGATGTGCCAGCGGACCTCGATCTCGCGGACCTTCTGCACCTCCAGCACCCAGCGGGAGGTCATCCAGGCCCAGGGGCACAGCGGGTCGAACCAGAAGTCCACGGGGGTCTTGCCGCTCGTGGTCACGGTCTCGGACATGCGTCTCCTCAGCGGAATGGGCTTTTGAAAGGTCAACATTCCCTTCACCATCCTCATTCCCTGGTGTCCCGTGTCAGGAGTGCGTGGCAGGATCGGTCCTGATCCATCCCATCCAAGCGATCACGAGGGAGTGCCGCCCGTGCCCGGTGAGAATCTGACCCGCGACGAGGCCCGGGAGCGGGCCGCCCTGCTGTCCGTCGACGGGTACGAGGTGGCGCTGGACCTGCGTTCCGCCGTGGGCGACGGGGACGCGGGACCGCGCACGTTCCGCTCGGTGACCACGATCAGGTTCCGCTGCAACGAGCCGGGCGCGTCCACGTTCGCCGATCTGGTCGCCCCGAGCGTGACGTCGGTCACGCTGAACGGGAAGGATCTGGACCCGGGCGAGGTCTTCGACGGCACCCGGATCGCGCTGGACGACCTGGCGGCCGAGAACGAGCTGACGGTCGACGCGCAGTGCGCCTACTCCCGCACCGGCGAGGGCATGCACCGCTTCGTGGACCCCGAGGACGGCGAGGTCTACCTCTACACCCAGTACGAGCCGGCCGACGCCCGCCGTGTCTTCACGAACTTCGAGCAGCCGGACCTGAAGGCGCCGTACCGCTTCGAGGTGCAGGCGCCCGAGGGCTGGACGGTGTGGAGCAACGGCGCCGGCGAACTCACCGACGGCGTCTGGCGGTTCGCGGAGACGAAGCCGATCTCCACGTACATCACGTGCGTGGTGGCGGGTCCGTACCACTATGTGACGGACTCCTACGAGCGGATCCTCGAGGACGGGACGAAGCTGGAGATCCCGCTCGGCGCGATGTGCCGCAAGGGTCTCGCCCCGCACTTCGACGCCGACGACGTCTTCCTGATCACCAAGCAGGGCCTGGACTTCTTCCACGAGCACTTCGACTACCCGTACCCGTTCGGGAAGTACGACCAGGCGTTCGTGCCCGAGTACAACCTGGGCGCGATGGAGAACCCGGGGATGGTGACCTTCCGCGAGGAGTACATCTTCCGCGGGAAGGTGACGCAGGCCTCCTACGAGGCGCGGGCCAACGTCATCCTGCACGAGATGGCGCACATGTGGTTCGGCGACCTGGTCACCATGGTGTGGTGGGACGACCTGTGGCTGAAGGAGTCCTTCGCGGACTTCATGGGCACGTTCGCGAACGTCGGCGCGACCCGCTTCACAGACGCCTGGATCACCTTCGCCAACCGCCGCAAGGCCTGGGCCTACCGCGCCGACCAGCTGCCCTCCACGCACCCGATCACCGCGGACATCCGCGACCTGCAGGACGCCAAGCTCAACTTCGACGGCATCACCTACGCCAAGGGCGCCTCGGTGCTCAAGCAGCTGGTGGCGTACGTCGGCCAGGACGCGTTCCTGGAGGGCGCCCGCCGCTACTTCAAGCGGAACGCGTACGGCAACACGCGCCTCGGCGACCTGCTGTCGGTGCTGGCGGAGACCAGCGGCCGGGACATGTCCGCGTGGGCCCGCTCCTGGCTGCAGACGGCCGAGGTGAACTCGCTGACCCCGCAGGTGCTGCTGGACGCCGAGGGCCGGGTGGCCGAGCTGGCGGTGGTGCAGGAGGCACCGGAGTCGCACCCCGAGGAGCGCCCGCACCGGGTCGCGGTGGGCCTGTACCGCCGTACGCCCGAGGGCGCCCTGGAGCGGTACGCGCGCGTGGAGACGGACGTCGAGGGTCCGCGCACGGTCGTGGCGGAGCTGGCCGGCGCCGAGGCCCCGGAGCTGGTGCTGGTCAACGACGACGACCTGACCTACTGCAAGATCCGCTTCGACGAGACCTCGCTGGCCACCCTGCGCGAGCACCTCGGCGCGCTCACCGACCCGCTGGCCCGCGCCCTGTGCTGGTCGGCGCTGTGGAACCTGACCCGGGACGCCCTGCTGCCGGCGCGGGACTTCGTGGACCTGGTGCTGCGGTTCGCGGGCCGGGAGTCCGACATCGGCGTGCTGCAGATGCTGCACGCCTGGGCGGACTCGGCGCTGGTGCACTACGCGGCCCCCGAGTGGCGGGCCACCGGCGAGGAACTGCTCGCCGAGGGCGCGCTGCGCGAGCTGCAGGCGGCCGAGCCCGGCAGTGAGCACCAGCTGGCCTGGGCCCGGTTCTTCGCCACGGTCGCCGCCGGCGAGACGGATCTGGCGCTGCTGAAGGGCCTGCTCGACGACACGGAGACGGTCGAGGGCCTGGAGGTGGACCAGGAGCTGCGCTGGGCGTTCCTGGAGCCGCTGGCGGCCCACGGGGTGGCCGACGAGTCCGTCCTCGCGGCCGAACTGGCCCGTGACGACACGGCGTCCGGCAAGCGCCACCAGGTCCGCTGCCTGGCCGCGCGCCCGTCGGCGGCGGTCAAGGCGCAGGCCTGGGCGCAGGTCGTGGAGTCCGACGCCCTGTCGAACGCGCTGGTGGAGGCGACGATCGCGGGCTTCGACCGGCCCTCGCAGCGGGAGCTGACGGCGCCGTACGCCGAGAAGTACTTCGCGGCGATCGAGCGGGTGTGGCAGGAGCGGTCGATCCAGATCGGCATGGACGTCGTACGGGGCCTGTTCCCCGGCTTCCAGGACCGGCAGGAGACGCTGGACGCGACGGACGCGTGGCTTGCGGCCCACGCGGACGCGGCGCCCGCGCTGCGCCGGCTGGTGCTGGAGGCGCGGGACGACCTGGCGCGCTCGCTGCGCGCACAGGCGTGCGACACGGCGGCCGCCGGAGCGTGATCCTTGGCCTGAGCTTTCCCGGTCGGTGACCGTTACGGAATTCAGGCAATAGCAGCCGTAACCCCTGGTCCACACCCGATTGGACCAGGGGTTTTCCCTGCCTACTCGGCACCCGAACACGCGTCCTTTAGTACCGCCTTGTCCGCATTCATCGACGGCCGTGTAACAGCGGTTAAAGGAGGGGCGAAGCGCGGGAATCCCGACGCCATGACGCACAACACCCCGCTCTCCCCCCGCCCCCTCCGTCACCTCTCCGAGGTCCACCGCCGTGTTCTGACGGCGGGCCAGCTCCGCTCCCACGGCGTCTCCACGGCCGAGCTGAACGAACAGTGCCGTTCCGGCGGCCCCTGGCAGCAGCTGCTGCCCGGCGTGGTCCTGCTCCACCCCGGCCCGGCGACGAGCGAGGAGCGGCTGCACGGGGCTCTGCTGTACACGGCGCGGGAGTCGACCCCGGGCGTCCCGGCCCAGCCCACGGCCGACGAGCCGCACCGCCCGGTGTACACGGACGCGGTCATCACGGGCCTCGCGGCCCTCACCCTGCACGGGTTCTCCTCCACCCCGCCGCTCCTCTCCCTGGCCCGCGTCGACGTCCTGATCCCGCGCCTGCGCCGGCTGCGCTCCAGCGGGTACGTCCGCGTCCTGCGCACCCCCTCCCTGCCCACCCCCTGCGCGGTGACGGGCCTGCCAGTGGCGCCGGTGCCGCGCGCGCTGGCGGACGCGGTGGCGGAGCTGACGGACGCGGACGCGGTACGCCGGCTGCTGACCGAGGCGGTACGCGCCCGGCACTGCGAACCGGCGGCGGTCGTAAGGGCGTTGACCCAGGCGAAGCTGCTGAACCGCCCGCACGTGGTGGACGCGGTGGACTCGCTGCTGGCCGAGGGCCGGGCGATCGCCGAGGACCGCCTCTACCGGATGGTCGCCGAGTACGGCCTGCCCGACCCGGTCTGGAACGTGGACCTGCGCCTGCCCGGCGGCCCCCACCTCGGCGGCCTGGACGCGTACTGGCCCGAGCAGGCGGTCGCGGTCGAGCTGGACACCCGGGCCCCCCGCCAGGACGACGACGCCCTCTGGTCGGAATACGCGCGCAAGCGCGAGCACTTGGAACGCCTGGGGATCACGGTCGTCTACATCACCCCCAAGAAGCTGCGGGAGTCCCTGGGGCAACAGGCGACGGTGATCCGCACGGCCCTGATGGCATCCGGCGACCGCGACCCGGCCGCCTATGTCGTGGTGCTGCCCCGGTAGTGACGGACCGGGCAGACATCAGGAGGGGAGAGGAGGGGCCACCGGGCCGACGCCGGTGGCCCCTACTCATGCCCAATTCCCGCTGCCCACAGGCGCGTTACTGTGACGAGATGAGCGATGAAGCCGTAGGACTGCGTCCCGCTCGCGAGGACGACCTGACCGTGCTGGAACGGTTCCTGCTGGAGCCGGAGACCGCCGGACCGTTCCAGTGGTACGGCTGGTCGGACCCCGGCCGGTTCCGGCGCCGCTTCGCCGAGAACGGGCTGCTGGGCGAGGACGGCGGCCTGCTGATGGTGGCCGCCGCCGACCCGCTCGGGTTCGTCGCCTGGCGCAAGCGCGTGGTCTCGCCCTCCACCCACTGCTGGAACATCGGTGCCCAGCTGCTGCCCGAGGCCTGCGGGCGCGGGATCGGCACCCGGGCCCAGCTACAGCTCGTCCGCCACCTCTTCGCCCACACCCCCGTGATGCGGATCGAGGCGGACACCGAGGCCGAGAACATCGCCGAGCAGCGGGCCCTGGAGAAGGCCGGCTTCACTCGCGAGGGCGTACTGCGCGGCATCGTCTTCCGGGACGGGAAGTGGCGGGACGGCGTCGCCTACAGCGTGCTGCGCGGCGACCAGTTGCCCGCTCACGTGTGAGGCGTACACCTCGTCGAGCAGCGCGGCGTACGCGGCGATCATCCGGGTGCGGCTGAAGCGCTCGCGGCTGCGTTCCAGGGCGGGGGCCAGCTCGGCGCGGCCCGCGATCGCGGCCGACCAGGCGAGGGCGATCGCGCCGGGGTCGGGCGGGGTGACGAAGCCGTGGCCGGTGACGATCGCCGCGCTGTCGCCGACGTCCGTCGTCACCGGGACGGCGCCGCACATCATGCCCTCGATCAGGCACAGCGGGGCCGCCTCCCCGGAGACGGAGGTCAGGGCGACGACGTCGGAGCCCGCGTAGACGGCCTCCATGTCGTGCCGCACGCCGAGCAGGTGCACCCGGCCGGCGAGACCCGGCTCCCCGGCGAAGGCGGCCTCCAGGTCCGCCCGCAGGGCGGGGTTGGCGTCCGTCATCCCGGCCCCGCACATCACCACGTGGCCGCCGCCCTCGCGGGCGAGCCAGGTCCGGGCGGCCCGGAGGAAGAGCGGGACGTTCTTCATGTGCGCGTACCGGGCCGCGAAGACCACCACCGGGGCGGCGGCAGGGATGCCCAGGGACCTGCGGAACGCCAGCCGGGCCGCCGCGTCCGGGCGGAACCGGAGCAGGTCGACGCCGTTGGGGATCACGTGCAGCAGCTCGGCCGGGATGCCGGCGGCCTCGTAGGCGGACCGCGTCGACTCGGCGCAGCACACGCACGCCGCCACCGTGCCGTCGGCGATCGCCGCCTTCAGCTCGTCCAGGGCGGGGCCCTGGTTCTCGGGGTCGGAGCGGTGCAGGCAGACCACCACCGGGCGGCGGGGCAGCCCGGCCTGGTTCAGGAGGGCGAGCGGCTGCTCCTTGAGGGAGAGGATCACGTCCGCCCCGGCCATGGCCCGGGCGGTTTCGGCCAGCTCCGGTCCGCTGAAAACAGACGCCGCGACCGAGCCGTCCACCAGGCCCGCGGTGCGGCCCAGCGACGTGACGCCGATCTCGCCGGCCGTCAGCGCGCGGTAGCAGTGGTCGTCCTCCATGCGCTGCCTGGTGGCCTCGCGGTGGACCTCACCATGGATGCTGAGTACCTGGTGGGACTGGCCGCCCTCGGCCAGTCCCAGTACGACGTCACTGTGCACGATCCTGGCTCCTCCGGAGAAGAAGCCCTCGTAGACCGACAGCACACGCAGTCCGTGCCTCGTGCGCACACGACCACCCGCCTTGCATAAATGATCGAGAAGATCGAGCCAACCCCGTCCATAGCGGGTTAGCCAAAATGAGGCGGTACGGACATTACGTGCGGGTTAACACAGAACTACGCGAATGAAACGTTGACTAACAGAACTCCCCCTCCACCACGGCGATCATGTCCCCGGTCCAGTCCCCGTTGAAATTGGCGGCCAGGGAGTGACGGCCGTCCGCGGTCGTCACCGCCGCGGAGGCGGAGCCGTGGATGCCGCCGTCGTGGCCCCAGACGTGGACGCCGCAGCTCAGCGTGTAGTCCGCCAGGCCGAGGCCGTACCCGGTGTCCTTCACTGTGGTCTTCATCTCCTTCAGCTGCCGGGGCGGGAGCAGCCTGCCGCGCAGGAGGGCGCTGTAGAAGCGGTCCAGGTCGGCGGAGTTCGAGATCATCTCGCCGGCCGAGGAGGCGATGGCGGGGTTGAGCTTCGTGACGTCGTACGACGGGCCCGTCGCCTCCGTGAACTTCGAGTAGGCACGGCTGCTGGGCCGCGGGACGGTGACCCGCGTGCCGGGGAGGGAGGTGGCCGTGAGGTGCAGCGGGGCGATGATGCGGCGGGTGATCTCGTCGGCGTACGAGTGGCCCGTCACCTTCTCGACCACCATGCCGGCCAGGACGTAGTTCGTGTTGGAGTACTGCCAGGAGGTTCCCGGCGCGAAGTCCGGCTCGTGCTTCATCGCGATCGAGACCAGATCACGCGGGGTGATCGCGTCGTAGCGGTGTGCGTAGAAGCCGTCCTTGGTGAAGTAGGTGCGGCCGAAGTCCTCGTCGGAGGTGTAGTTGTAGATGCCGCTGGTGTGGTTGAGGAGCTCACGGACGGTGATGCGGCTCCCGTCGTGGCCGTGGCCGTGCACCACCCCGGGCAGCCACGTTTCCACCGCGTCGTCGAGCGAGAGCCGACCCTCCGCCTCCAGCTGGAGCAGGACGGTGGAGACGAACGTCTTGGTGATGCTGCCGACGCGGTAGCGGTCGGCCGTCGAGCGCGGCTCGCCCGTGCGGGTGTCGCCGACGCCGGCCGTCGTGGACCAGGTGCCGTGGCTGTCCTTCGCGGTGGCGGTCACGCCGGGCACGCCGGCCTGGACGGCCGCCTCGAGCGCCTTGCGTGTGGCGGAGTGGCCGCCCGTGGCGGGGCCGGCCGCGAACGCCGGGCCCGCCAGGGCCGCCGACAGGAGCAGGGCGGTGGCGCCCACCAGGGTCGTACGTGCGCGCATGTCTTCCCCCAACTGTGCCGTTCGGTTCGGTCGGGGGAAGGGACCTGGTGGTGGTGTGCGAAGGTTGCCTGTCTGTAGGCCGGTTGAGTGAATATCAGCCCTTATTGAGCACCAGTTCGGTGTTCCGGTCGGCCGCTGCGCCGGCGAGGGTCGTCCTGGCGCCTGGGGCGTTGTAGGCCAGCTCGCGGTAGAGGGCCGCGAGGCCGGTCTGGGACAGGTCGGCGAAGTCCGTGCGGTGCGGGGCCGCGGACTCGATCAGGGTGGTGAACAGGGAGATCGTGCCGTCCTTGTTGTCCACCAGCTCGATGATCCGGGCGAGGTGCGGGTAGTCGACGTGCGAGGCGGTGGAGATCTCCCAGAAGGAGCGGCCGCCGGACGCCTGGTGCGGGGTGATGACGTTCTTGTGGATGTGGCCGTTCACCCAGGCCAGCACGTTGGCGTGGGCGGACAGCACCGAGACCACCTCGGCGCCGTTGTGGCGGCGCTCCCCCGGGTGGGCCGGGTCGGGGCGGGTGTTGGTCATCGTCTTGCTGGTGTGGTGGCTGAAGACGACGGCGTAGGAGTCCTTGTTGTCCTTGAGCGTCTTCTCCAGCCACTTCAGCTGTGCGGTGCCGACGGAGCCCTCGTAGTGACCGCCGGCGTCGGTGGTGTCGAGGCTGATGCCGATGACGTCCTCGGAGATGCGGAAGGCGTAGTACTGGGTGCCCGCGTCCAGGTTCGCCGAGGAGTAGCCGTGGCCGACCGGGCCGAGCCCCTGGTGGGCGGGGTCCAGATGGGCCTTCAGATAGTCCGCGGAGGTGTACGGCGCCCGCTTCTCGTCCGGGGTGACCGAGCGCATCGAGCGGGCGTGGGCCTTGAGGAAGTCGCGGTAGCCGACGCCCTTGGGGTCGGTGGCCTGCTTGATGGCGTCCTGGAGCTTCTTGGCCTCGGCGGCGGTGACGTTCATCAGCTTCTTGCCGCCGATGGCCGCCTCGGCAAGGTAGGGGTCGCCGTGGGAGCCGTAGCAGCCGAGCGGGAGGGCGTCGTGGTTGCCGACGGTGGAGTACCAGGGCAGGTTGAGGCCGGGGCTGCGCACCTCGCGGATCGCGGCGGCCAGGAATCCCTTCAGGTACGGGAAGCCGAGCGCCTTGTCGCCGTCGCGGGTGGTGGAGTCGGGCTGCCAGTACAGCTTGAGGCCGCTGTTCTGCACGCCCTCGAAGTGCCGCGGGTCACCGGAGTTGGGGGTGATGCGGCCGCCGCTCATCACCTTCATGAACCACTCCAGTTCGGAGTGGGCGTTGTTGTCGGTGTTGTCGCCGGTGGTCATGACGAAGTGGAGCGGCGAGCCGGTGACGGGGGCGCCGCGCAGCGCGTTGACCCGTTCGACGAGCGAGATGGCGCCCTGCACGGTCAGTGCCTCCTGCGGGCGCCAGGCGTGCGGGTCGGTGGAGCGCAGGTACTCGAGACGCAGCGGGTGCTGGACGTCCTGCAGGTGCAGGTCGGTGAACTGCACGAACGCGGCGAGGGGCGTACGGCGGGAGGCGCGGCCGGACTTGGGGGCCGCCAGCTCGCTGCGCACGACCCGCTTCCAGCCCGCGCCGTCGCCGAGGCGCCGGTAGCCGGAGCTGGTGCGGGGGGCGGCGACGGAGGAGAGGGTGGTGCCCTTGGTGTAGGGCGCGAGTGCGGTCGCCGCGGCGGCCTGCCGGGAGTGGGCGACGGGCGCCTCGGCGGTTCTGGCGGCGGCCTGGCTGTCGGTGGGGCGCAGGGCGTAGCCGACGCCCGCGGAGAGTGAGACCGCCCCGGCGGCGGCGAGGACGGTACGGCGGTGGACCCCCAGTGCGGAGGTGGCGACAGAGCGTATGCGCGACATGGCGCGATCTCCCCGAGTGCGAACGCGTCGGCAGTGGTCGCGGGCGATCGCTCTCGCGAACAACCCGCTCGCTCTGGATGCTTGGCATCGGGGATGACCTGTGCGTGAACACGACAGCAACGCGCAGCGCCGATCACCGTACGTGGATCTCGGGGTAGAGGTGCGGTCACGGAGTCGATTGCGCGCGGCCGGAGGACGGTTACTCCTCGTTCATCTCCTGGGGTACGGGAGGGGCCCCGGGGTCCAGGTGTCCGGCCGCCGGCCGCTCCCGCCACAGCCGCAGCGCCACGTCGACCAGACGCACCCGGTTCAGGCCGGACAGGGCGTCCAGGTCCTGCCAGGCGGCGAAGTCGGTGGAGCCGCCGACCTCGTGGCGGAGTTCACCGCCGGCGATCTCGCCCTCGTAGAGGATCCGCACGCCCTGGTGGTCGGCGAGGCGGCGCAGGCGTCCGCCGCGGAAGACGCGGCTGCTGGAGTCCACGCCGAGCAGACCGGTCACCCGGATGCGGTAGCCGGTCTCCTCGGTCACCTCGCGGCGGACGGTGTCGTACGGGTCCTCGCCGTGCTCCATGCCGCCGCCCGGCAGCACCCACTCCGGGGTGCCGTCGAGGCCCGGCGAGCGGGCGAGCAGGATCTGTCCGTCGCGGACGCACACGGCGTAGGCCGCCACCCTCAGCTTCCGTCGCATGGACGGACGTTAGCGGGTGGGCTCCGGGTTGGCCGGTGAATATTCGGGCGCGGACCAGCGCAGCGGCAGGGCGGCGGGGGTCTCGATCGCCTCGGTGACGGTGAAGCGGACCGTTCGCTCGCCGTCGGCCGTGAACTCGGTGTGCGCCTCGCCGGTGAGTTGCAGCACCGTGCCGGTCGTCCAGTCCAGGAAGAGCAGACCGGCGCGCGGGTCGGTGCGCAGGTTGCCGAGGGTGAGGAACATGGCGTTGCCGGAGTAGTCGGGCCAGCTCAGTTCGTGCGGTGAACGGACCTGTACGAAGCCGGGGTTGCCGCCGCGGTGGCTGACGTCGGCTCCGCCGGGGTGCACGGTGGCCAGGAAGAAGGTGTCGGCCGCCGTGACGAACTCGGCCTGTGCGGGGGTGAGTCGAGTCCCGGTTCGCGGTGTGCCCGGCTCGCGGTCGGCCACCGTCTCGTACGACTCCCGGCGCTGGATGTACTTCGGGCAGTTGGAGAACACCTGGTCGGCCTCGACCGCGAAGCCCCGGGCCGTGGGCCGCAGCCGGCCGTTGAGGCGCATCCGGCGGCGGGTGCGGGGATCCAGGGCGATGGTGCCGATGGCTGCGCCGGGCATGTGCAGGGCCGTGGCGAGGGGGTCGATCAGGTCGTCGTTCGGGTGCCGGCCGTCTGTGGTTGCTCGCGCAGTTCCCCGCGCCCCTTGAGGTCGGCCGTTCTGCCGTCGGCCGGTGAGGGGAGCGGTGTCCACGACCACGGACATCTGGCGGGGACCCGTGGCCCGGACGAAACCGGGTGTGCCGGTGAGGGCGGACGCCCATACCCGGCCCGTCTCCGGATCCGCCGCGCCCACGACCAGCAGAGGCTGGATGTCCAGGAAGGCCGCCGCGACCGGCTTGATGTCCTGACCGAGGGAGCGGCCGACATGGTCGGCGCGGTCCCGGACGCCGACCAGGTCCTGCAGGGCGCGCGAACCGGCGTGATACACGCTCATGGCTAGAAGAAACCGCAGGTCGGAGCGGATGCGTGCGGGGCGGGGGCGGTCTCGGCACCCAGAGGCGCGGAGATCTCCAGGCGGGTGCCGTCCGGGTCGTGGAAGAAGATCCCGCCCGAGGCCGCCCCCTCCCGGTGGGCCACCACGCCCTCGTGGGCGAACTCCACCCCGGCGCCGCGCAGCGCCGTCTCGTACTCCCGGACCCGGTCCACCGAGTCGGCCGTGAAGGCCAGGTGGTGCAGTCCGGCCCGGCCGCCGTCGTACGCCTCGCGCGCCTGCTGCCAGAGGGTGAGGACGGGGCCTTCGCCGCCGTCGCCAAGGAACGCGTAGCGCCGGTCGTCCTCCTTGCCCTCGGCGAGCAGGGTGAATCCGAGGACGTCCCGGTAGAAGGCGAGCGAGCGGTCGATGTCGGTGACGTTCAGGCCGGTGTGGCCGGTGCGCAGAGTCATGGCTCCCCCATCGGGATTTGTAACCGTTGACGTCAGAGTAGAGGGTTAGAGACAGAGGTGCAACCAGTCACGTACTCTTGAGTGGTTAGCCGAGAAGGAGTGCCCGATGTCCGCCGCCCGCGATCCCCGCCCGCTCACCGGTGAGCCCCTCGCCCTCGACCTGATCAACACCCGCTGGAACCGGGAGGGCGTCACCCAGGACCTGCTCGCCGACACCGAGGGGCTCGCGGTGTGGCTCGCGAGCAACGGGCTGGACGGCGCCCACGCGGCCGACGAGGACGTGCTGGTCCATGTACGTCAGGCGCGGGAGGCACTGAAGGCCGTGGTGGACGGGTCACCGGCCGAGGGGGCACCGCTCGTCGACGCCGTCCTCGCGCACGGGCGCATCCGGGCCCGGCTGACCGAGCGGGGGGCGGCCGAGGAGCCCGAGTTCGCCGACCCGGCCTGGGGTCCGGCCTGGCTGGCCGCCCGGAACTACCTGGAGCTGCTGGCACAGGCCCCCGACCGGATCCGCAGCTGCGCCCACGAGACGTGCATCCTGCACTTCTTCGACACGTCCAGGAACGGCACCCGCCGCTGGTGTTCGATGGCCGCGTGCGGCAACCGGGCGAAGGCGTCCCGTCATTACGCCCGCTCCAAGGAAAACTGAGCGAATCCCGAACCAGACGGGTCCAATCCGCTCAAACCCCATCGCGGGTTTTCCCCATACATCCATATCGATTCGGTCAACGGTCCCCAAATTCATGGCCCTTGGGTAAAGCTGTGCCCTCGTCCGGCACTGGATTCTTTACCTACAAGGGATGCCGATGACCCACACCCCCGAGCGCGATCCGATACCCGGCCACAGACGCCTGGCCCGCATAGGCCTGGCCGTGGGCGTGGTGGCCGCTCTCTGTGCGACCGGGCCGATACCCCTGGCCCTCGCCGCGGACGCGCCGCCCGCCACGGCCACCGACCCCGGCGTCAAGTCCGCCCACGACAAGCTCGGTTCGGACGACGCGGACCTGCTCGCCGAGGCCAAGTCGGACGGCGACAAGACCGTCACGATGATGATCGCGACCGCGCCCGGGAAGACCGAGCAGGTCGCCGAGGAGCTGGACGCGGTCAAGGGCGGCTCGGTGGGCCGCGCCTACGACAAGCTCGGCTACGTCCGTGCCACCGTCCCGACCGCCAAGGCGGACTCGGCGATCGCGGCCGCCGCGAAGCTGTCCTCGGTGCACGCCATCGACCTGCGCCAGGAGATCGCGCTCGACGACCCGACGCCGAACGCGGACACCGCCAAGTCGGCCAAGTCCACGACGACTTACCCGGGTCCCGGCAAGGACACGCCCGCCGAGAACCCGTACAACCCGTCCTTCGAGACCGGCGCCGTCGACTTCGTCGACGAGCACCCGAAGGCGGACGGCCGGGGCGTCACCATCGGCATCCTCGACTCCGGCGTCGACCTCGGCCACCCGGCGCTGCAGAAGACCACGACCGGCGAGCGCAAGATCGTCGACTGGGTGACCTCGACCGACCCGATCCTGGACAGCGACGCCACCTGGCGGCCCATGGTCACCTCGGTCTCCGGCCCGAGCTTCGGCTACGGCGGCCAGACCTGGACGGCGCCGGCGGGCTCGTACGGGATCAGCACCTTCAAGGAGTCCGCGACCACCGGCGGCGACGAGAAGGGCGACCTCAACCGGGACGGCGACACCACCGACAGCTGGGGCGTCCTGTACGACGCGGCGGCCGGCACGGTCACGCTCGACCTGAACAACAACCACGACTTCACCGACGACACGCCGATGAAGCCGTACAAGGACGGCTACCAGATCGGCTACTTCGGCACCGACGACCCCAAGACGGACGTCGTGGAGCGGGTGCCGTTCGTCGTGCAGATCCGCAAGGACGTCCCGATGGACCCCTACGGCGGGTCCTGGGTCGGCAAGAAGGCCGACTTCGTCAACATCGGCGTCATCGAGTCCGAGCACGGCACCCACGTGGCCGGCATCACCGCCGCCAACGGCCTGTTCGGCGGCGAGATGAACGGCGCGGCCCCCGGCGCGAAGATCGTCTCGTCCCGTGCCTGCACCTGGACCGGCGGCTGCACCAATGTCGCCCTCACCGAGGGCATGATCGACCTGGTGACCAACCGGGGCGTCGACATCGTCAACATGTCGATCGGCGGCCTCCCGGCGCTGAACGACGGCAACAACGCGCGCGCCGAGCTGTACACCCGGCTCATCGACACCTACGGCGTCCAGCTCGTCATCTCCGCGGGCAACTCCGGTCCCGGCGCCAACACCATCGGCGACCCGGGCCTCGCGGACAAGGTGATCTCGGTCGGCGCGGCCATCTCCAGGCAGACCTGGGCCGCCAACTACGGCTCGCAGGTGGAGAAGCGGTACGCGATGATGCCGTTCTCCTCGCGCGGCCCGCGTGAGGACGGCGGCTTCACGCCGACCCTGGTCGCGCCCGGTGCCGCGATCAACACCACCCAGACCTGGCTGCCGGGCTCCCCGGTCGCCGAGGCGGGCTACTCGCTGCCGGCCGGCTACTCGATGCTCCAGGGCACCTCGATGGCCTCCCCGCAGGCCACCGGCGCCTCCGCGCTGCTGCTGTCGGCCGCCAAGCGGAAGGGCATCGACCTGACGCCCGCCATGCTGCGCACGGCACTGACCTCGACCGCCGACCACATCAAGGGTGTGCAGGCGTACGAGGAGGGCGCGGGCCGCATCAACATCGTGGACGCGTGGGACGCGATCCGCGACGATGCGACCTCGCACGACTACACGGTCAAGGCCCCGGTCGACACCGCGCTCGACCAGGCGCTCAAGACCCCGGGCTACGGCACCGGCCTGTACGACCGCGAGGGCGGCCTGAAGGCCGGCCAGAAGAAGACGTACGACGTCACCATCACCCGTACCTCCGGCCCGGACAAGGCCGTGTGGCACGAGCTGCACTTCGAGAACAACGCCGGTGACACCTTCCGGATCCTCGGCGACGACGTCGTGCGGCTGCCGCTGAACCAGCCGGTGACCGTCAAGGTCCAGGCGGCGCCGCGCTCCGCGGGCATCAAGAGCGCGATCCTGGAGGTCGACGACCCGCGGACCGAGGGGATCGACAAGCAGATCCTCACCACCGTCGTGGTCTCCGCCCCGGTGAACTACACCTACTCCACGTCGGGTTCGGTGCAGCGCAACAGCACGCAGTCGTACTTCCTGAACGTGCCCGCGGGCGCCAAGTCCCTCGAGGTCGCGATGAGCGGCCTGAAGGACAAGAGCCAGACCCGGTTCATCGCGATCCACCCGTACGGCACTCCGGTCGACAACACCGGCACCCCGTACTGCTACAACAACTACCTCGACGGCAACGGCTGCAAGCCGGACGTCCGCTCCTTCGCCGACCCGCAGGCCGGTGTCTGGGAGATCGAGGTCGAGTCGCGCCGTACCTCGCCGCTGCTCGACAACCCGTACACGCTGGACGTGTCCGTCCTCGGCGCGGCCTTCGACCCGGAGACCGTGACCGTGCCCGAGGCCAAGGTCGGCACCCCGGCCTCCGCCTCCTGGAAGGTGACCAACAAGTACGCGGCCCTCGACGGCAAGCTGGTCGGCGGCCCGCTGGGCTCCTCCAAGACGGCCCGCCCGGCGATCAAGGAGGGCGAGACCCAGACCACCACGGTGGACGTCCCGGCCGGCGCCAAGTCCCTGGACGTGGCCATCGGAGGCGTCTCCGACGCGTCCGCCGACCTGGACCTGACCGTGTACGACGCGAGCGGCAAGCAGATCGCGCAGTCCGCGGACGGCGACTCGGAGGAGGCGGTCTCCGTCCCGTCCCCGGCCGCCGGCACGTACACCATCAAGGTCGTGGGCTACTCGGTCCCGTCCGGTTCGACCGACTACAACTACCGGGACGTGTTCTTCTCCTCCACGCTCGGCACCGTCACGGTCGACGACTCGACCCCGGTCAAGCTCGGCACGGGCGACTCGGCCACGGTGACCGGCCAGGTCACGGCCGCCGCCGAGGCCCCCGCGGGCCGCGAGTTCTTCGGCCAGGTCCAGCTGGTGAACGCCCGCGGCACGGTCGCGGGCACCGGCAGCGTGAAGATCGAGAAGGTCACGCCGTAACGCGGTGGGCCTGAGGTGAGGGGCGGGTGTCCGGGAGGACACCCGCCCCTCACGGTTTGTCGGTCGGTGCTTCCTCGGACGGGCACGTGGTGTGCCGGGCCTCGGGCAGCACCTCGGTGATCCAGGCCCGGTCGACGGCCACCCGGCTGTCCCCCACTGCCCACAGGCTGGCGTTGTCCTGGCCCTGGCCGACCCCGATCAGCACGTGCTGTCCCTTGCGCGGGGCCGGCTTCGCACCGCCGTCGAGGAGGAAGCTCACCTCGGCCGGTTGGTGCGCGGGCTTGTAGGAACGGCTCACCTTCAGCACGACCAGGGTCCAGGGGTTCTCGGGCTTCGGCTCCACCTTGGCGACGGTGCCCTCCACGACCAGCCGGTAGCAGGCCAGGGACAGCGCCGGGTCGGAGGGCCGGCCGCCGTCGCCGCTGTACATCGGGGCGTGGCCCTCGCTCTTCGCGTCGGCACTGCTGCCGCCCATCGAGTCGTTCGCCCCGGAGTTCACGACCAGCCGGCCGAGCCCGAAGACCATGCCGAAGGCCGCCGCACCGACGAGCGTGCCGAGCGCGATGCGCAGCGCCCGGCGCGGGCCGGACGGGCGCCCCGGGCGCGGGGGGCGGGCGGGACTGGTGGGGCGGGTGGCACTCCGGGGGCGTTTCCCGGGCTGAGCACTCCGAGCGGGCCCCACCGTGGACCCGTTCTCCCCGACCGCCGGTGCCGCCGTCCGCTCCTCCCCGGTCAGTGCCTCCGCGAGCCAGGTCAGCTGCTCCTTCAGCACCGCCACATCGGCCTCGGCCGAGGTGTGTTCGCTCAGGTAGGCGGCGTCCTCGCGGGCCTCCTCCGACAGGGGTTCGCCCGTGATCGCGGCCATGAGCGCGTCCATGCCGGCGTACTCTCCCGCGCCCTCGTGTTCGGCGGTCACGTCACACCACCTCGTCCTCGTGCAGCCTCTCGCGCAGCGCGCGGACCGCCGTGTGCAGCCTGCTCTTGACCGTGCCCTCGGGAACGCCCAGCTCCTCGGCGATCCCGCGCACGGGCAGGTCGGCGAAGAAGCGCAGGATCACCACCTGCCGCTGGGCGTCGGGCAGTTCGTCCAGGCCCCGGGCGACGGCGAGGGAGAGCAGGCTGGTCTCCTCGCCGGAGGGGTGCACGGGCTCGCGCAGCGACGCCAGCCGCTCCCCGAGCCGCTCCTGGCGCCGCTTGGCCCGGTGCCAGTCCATGGCGAGGTTGGAGGCGACCACCGCCGCCCACGCCGACACGTCCCGCGGCGCCTCGCGCCCGCTCGCGGCCCGCTCCAGCAGCCGCAGCCGGACCTGCTGCACCCCGTCCGGCAGGTCCGCCTGCGGCACGCCGCCGAGCGCCAGCACCGCCCGCACCCGGCGTTCCTGGGCCGCGTCCAGGGGATCGTCACCGGCCTGGTCGGCACCGGCGTACGCCCCCTTCTCGCGGCGTGCCCCTCCGCGCAGCACAAGCCACCCCCTCCTGCGTTTGCCCCTACGACGCCGCAGGGGGCGGAAACGTTCGGCCCCTTTCGCAGAGGCGTACGTCACACCGCGCGTGGCCGGGGGCCGCGCGGGCAGGGGCGGGACAGCACAGCTTCCGGTACGCGGCCCTCCGCAAGGGAACATCTCCAGCTCAGCGGGGGGTGCGGCGGACGTCGGGAACCGTCGGCCGGGT
Organism: Streptomyces sp. NPDC085866; assembly: GCF_044541035.1. Taxonomy (NCBI): domain Bacteria; kingdom Bacillati; phylum Actinomycetota; class Actinomycetes; order Kitasatosporales; family Streptomycetaceae; genus Streptomyces; species Streptomyces sp. NPDC085866. The sequence continues at coordinate 448,846 of NZ_JBITSQ010000001.1, read as the reverse complement.
GATCGTGTCCCACTCCTCGGGCACACATCGCAAAGAATTGGACAGGTGGACCGGGGTCGGCCGCATGATGGAAAAGCCCCGGTCATGCAGAGGCACACAGCAAGAGACACGTAGAGGGAGTCGCCGTGAGGGTCGGAATCGTCGGAGCCACCGGTCAGGTCGGCACGGTCATGCGCAGGATCCTCGTGGAGCGGAACTTCCCGGTCACCGAGCTGCGCCTGTTCGCCTCGGCCCGCTCGGCCGGCACCGTGCTGGACGGCGTGACGGTGGAGGACGCGACGACCGCCGACTACACCGGCCTCGACATCGTGCTCTTCTCCGCCGGCGGCGCGACCTCCAGGGCGCTGGCGGAGAAGGTCGCCTCGCAGGGTGCCGTGGTGATCGACAACTCCTCGGCCTGGCGCAAGGACCCCGAGGTCCCGCTGGTGGTCTCCGAGGTGAACCCGCACGCGATCGCCGACCGCCCCAAGGGCATCATCGCCAACCCGAACTGCACCACGATGGCCGCGATGCCGGTCCTGCGGCCGCTGCACGCGGAGGCGGGGCTCGAGGCGCTGGTCGTCGCGACCTACCAGGCGGTGTCCGGCTCCGGTCTCGCGGGCGTGGCGGAGCTGCACGGGCAGGCGCAGAAGGTCGTCGCCGAGGCCGACAAGCTCACCCATGACGGCGAGGCGGTCGACTACCCCGAGCCGCAGGTCTACAAGCGGCCCATCGCCTTCAACGTGCTCCCGCTGGCGGGCTCGATCGTCGACGACGGTCTGAACGAGACCGACGAGGAGCAGAAGCTGCGCAACGAGTCCCGCAAGATCCTGGAGATCCCGGGTCTGAAGGTCTCCGGCACCTGTGTGCGCGTCCCGGTCTTCTCCGGCCACTCCCTCCAGGTCAACGCCCGCTTCGCCCGCCCGATCTCCCCGGAGCGCGCCACCGAGCTGCTCGCGGGTGCCCCGGGAGTCGTCCTGTCCGACATCCCGACCCCGCTGGAGGCGGCCGGCAAGGACCCGTCGTACGTCGGCCGCATCCGCCGCGACGAGACGGTGGAGAACGGCCTGGCCCTGTTCGTCTCCAACGACAACCTGCGCAAGGGCGCCGCGCTGAACGCGGTGCAGATCGCGGAGCTGGTGGCGGCCGAGCTGTCCGCGAAGTAACGCGAATGCTCTGAAAAGGGGCGGTCACCTCCGGGTGGCCGCCCTTCTGTTTCCGGCCCATAGGGCTTTCCCTAGGGCTGCGCCGCGCAGCCGCAGGACGTCGCCCTGCGCGCAGGTCCCGTGGAAGGATGGCCGAACGCACACTTAACGAGGAGATGACCGCGTGCCTGGCACAAACCTGACTCGCGAAGAGGCGCAGCAGCGGGCGAAGCTGCTCACCGTTGACTCGTACGAGATCGATCTCGACCTCTCCGGCGCGCAGGAGGGCGGTACCTACCGGTCCGTGACCACGGTGCGCTTCGACGTCGCCGAAAACGGCGCCACGTCCTTCATCGACCTGGTCGCGCCGGCGGTCCACGAGGTGACCCTGAACGGCGACGCACTCGACCCCGCCGAGGTCTTCGCGGACTCGCGGATCGCACTGTCCGGCCTGCTGGAGGGCCGCAACGTCCTCCGGGTCGTCGCCGACTGTGCCTACACCAACACCGGCGAGGGCCTGCACCGCTTCGTCGACCCGGTCGACGAGCAGGCCTACCTCTACACCCAGTTCGAGGTGCCGGACGCCCGCCGGGTCTTCGCCTCGTTCGAGCAGCCCGATCTGAAGGCCACCTTCCAGTTCACGGTGAAGGCACCGACTGGCTGGACGGTCATTTCCAACTCGCCCACGCCGGAGCCCAAGGACGACGTCTGGGCCTTCGAGCCGACGCCGCGCATCTCGTCGTACATCACGGCGCTGATCGTCGGCCCGTACCACTCCGTGCACAGCGTGTACGAGAAGGACGGGCAGAGTGTGCCGCTCGGCATCTACTGCCGTCCCTCGCTCGCCGAGTTCCTGGACTCGGACGCCATCTTCGAGGTCACCCGGCAGGGCTTCGACTGGTTCCAGGAGAAGTTCGACTACGCCTACCCGTTCGCGAAGTACGACCAGCTGTTCGTGCCCGAGTTCAACGCGGGCGCGATGGAGAACGCGGGCGCGGTGACCATCCGTGACCAGTACGTCTTCCGGTCCAAGGTGACCGACGCGGCGTACGAGGTGCGCGCGGAGACCATCCTGCACGAGCTGGCCCACATGTGGTTCGGCGACCTGGTCACCATGGAGTGGTGGAACGACCTGTGGCTGAACGAGTCGTTCGCCACCTACACCTCCATCGCCTGCCAGGCCTCCGCGCCCGGCTCGAAGTGGCCCCACTCGTGGACCACGTTCGCGAACTCGATGAAGACCTGGGCGTACCGGCAGGACCAGCTGCCGTCCACGCACCCGATCATGGCGGACATCCGCGACCTGGACGACGTGCTCGTCAACTTCGACGGCATCACGTACGCCAAGGGCGCGAGCGTGCTGAAGCAGCTCGTCGCGTACGTCGGCGAGGACGAGTTCTTCAAGGGCGTGCAGGCCTACTTCAAGCGGCACGCGTTCGGCAACACGCGCCTGTCCGACCTGCTGGGCGCCCTGGAGGAGACCTCCGGCCGAGACCTGAAGACCTGGTCGAAGAAGTGGCTGGAGACGGCCGGCATCAACATCCTGCGGCCCGAGGTCGCCACCGACGCCGAGGGTGTCATCACCTCCTTCGCCGTCCGCCAGGAGGCCCCGGCCCTGCCCACCGGCGCCAAGGGCACTGTGTCCGATGATGCGGCTCCGCCGCGTGGGGTGCTGCGCCCGCACCGCATCGCGGTCGGCCTCTACGACGTCGACGAGGCGAGCGGCAAGCTGGTCCGCACCGACCGCATCGAGCTGGACGTGGACGGCGAGCTGACGGCCGTACCGCAGCTGGACGGCAGGCGCCGCCCGGCCGTCATCCTCCTCAACGACGACGACCTGTCGTACGCCAAGGTCCGCCTGGACGAGGAGTCGCTGAAGGTCGTCACCGAGCACCTGGGTGACTTCGAGGCGTCCCTGCCGCGTGCGCTGTGCTGGGCGTCGGCCTGGGACATGACCCGTGACGCGGAGCTGCCCGCCCGCGCCTACCTGTCCCTCGTCCTGTCCGGCATCGCCAAGGAGTCCGACATCGGCGTGGTGCAGTCGCTGCACCGCCAGGTCAAGCTGGCGATCGACCTGTACGCCGACCCGTCGACCCGCGAGGCCCTGCTGACCCGCTGGACCGACGCCACGCTGGCCCACCTGCGGGCCGCCGAGCCGGCCGGCGACCACCAGCTCGCCTGGGCGCGCGCCTTCGCGGCGACCGCCCGCACGCCGGAGCAGCTGGACCTCCTGGAGGGCCTGCTGGACGGCACCCACACCATCGAGGGCCTGGCCGTCGACACCGAGCTGCGCTGGGCTTTCGTGGAGCGGCTCGCGGCGGTCGGCCGCTTCGACGAGGCGGAGATCGCGGCCGAGTACGAGCGGGACAAGACCGCGGCCGGTGAGCGCCACGCGGCCACCGCCCGTGCGGCCCGTCCGACCCCGGAGGCCAAGGCGGAGGCGTGGGCGTCGGTCATCGACTCCGACAAGCTGCCGAACGCCGTGCAGGAGGCCGTGATCGGCGGCTTCGTGCAGACCGACCAGCGTGAGCTGCTCGCGTCGTACACGGACAGGTACTTCGAGGTCGTCAAGGGCGTCTGGGACTCCCGTTCGCACGAGATCGCCCAGCAGATCGCGATCGGCCTGTACCCGTCGGTCCAGGTGTTCGAGGAGACCCTGGCCAAGACGGACACCTGGCTGGCTGCGGCCGAGCCCAACGCGGCCCTGCGCCGGCTGGTCTCGGAGTCCCGCTCGGGCGTCGAGCGCGCGCTGAAGGCCCAGGCGGCGGACGCGGCGGCCGAGTAGCAGTCGGCCTGGCCGTCGTAGTCGTCGTACGGCGCCGAGGGCGCCCGGTGTGCGAGTGCACCGGGCGCCCTCTCCCTTTGCTCAGCCGCACACCCGGTGGGCGACGTCCAGCATGGTCCGCACGTGCAGTCCGGTCTGCGCGGACACCGGGATCCACCGCGGCTCGTACGTCTTCTCGAGTTCCCGGCACCACTCGTGCACCAGCTCCGTGAGGGCGCAGGCGGTCCCGGGGGCGGTGTCGGCCAGGGCCCGGCGCAGCATGGCCGCCACGCGCAGCGGGATACGGCGGGCGGCCACGCCGAGGGTGGCGAAGTGGCCCCGGGAGCCGTCGCGTTCCTCGTCCCAGGTGGCGGCGATCGAAGGCGCCACGGCCAGCAGTTCCCGGGCGGCGGTGTGCAGGGGCAGCAGGTCCTCGGGCACGTCGTCGGCCAGGGTGTCACCGACCAGCGCCGTGATCTCCCCGGTGCGACCCAGCATCAGCTCGGCCGCCCTGGCGACCTCCCCCCGCGGGTCGGGGGTGGGCCGCGGGTCGCTCACCGCGGGGGCGGACCAGGCCGGCGCCTCGACGACGACGGTCAGGGTGCCGTAGCGCCACGGGTACAGCCAGGTGCTCTCGGCGACGTAGCCGCTCGGGTCGCGTTCGTTCCCGGTGTTCCCGTCCGGGAGCCGCAGGACGCCGGGCGGGTCCGGCTCCCAGTCGGGAGCGTCGTAGGGACGGTGGTCGAGCGGGATGCGCAGGAGTGCGGCCGTCTCGCGGAAGGCGCGCGCGGCACCGGGCACCTTCCTGGTCTGCAGGGTGAAGGCACCGCCGACCTCGATGCCGTGCAGGGTGAACTGGACCGCGGGCCGCAGTTCGTCGAGCAGCCGCACGAGTGTCGCCGACTCGGGCAGCTGGTCCCGGCCCGAGCCGGGGACGGGCAGCGACTCGGGCTGGCAGGCGAACTCGGGGCGGTAGAAGTGCCGGTGGCACTCCTTCAGCGAGGGGACCGGCTCCTCCGGCTGCCAGCCGTGCGCGAGTCGGGCCCCGTCCGGGTCCAGGCAGAGCAGGAAGTGCCAGGTGCAGCCGAGCGCCTCCAAAGACTCCGGCCGGTGAGCGAGGAGCCTGGCGAGCCGGAGTGCGGAGGCCCCGCCCACCGGTTCGTTGGCGTGCGCCCCGGCGACGGTGAGGATCTGCCGCTCGCCGTGCCCGGCGGACAGCAGCCACAGCGGCCGGCCGGCCCGGCTCTCGCCGACGGCGCGCAGCCGCAGCACCCCTGGGGCCGCGGCGACCAGCGCACGGGCCCGCCGCTCCAGTTCGTCGACGCCGGGATAGAGCGAGCCCCGGGAGTTGCCGAGACCGACGATCTCCATCATCAACTCACCTGCTTCGTAGGAACGTTGAGCGACTCCATGGGATCGTCGGCGGCAGACCCCGTCAAGAGCGGCCGACGCGCCAGAAGCGACGGGGGGACACCGCCCGGCCTTGGTCGGCGCGAGGTCCGAATCCCGCCGGTGGGCGACGCGGCGGTGCAGGACGCTGGACACATGACCACGTACACGGCACGACCGCTGACGCCCCCGGCCCTCAAGCAGCTGCGTACCTCCGACGACGCGGGCCGCCCCCTGCGCCCCTTCATCGACGACGAGGGCGACGCGCCCCTGCGCTGCTGCCTGCGCCGCAGCACGCCCGGCGAGCGCATCGCCCTGGTCTCGTACGCACCCCTGCGCCGCTGGGCGGCCGAGACGGGCGCCGAGCCGGGCGCCTACGACGAGCAGGGCCCCGTCTTCATCCACGCCGACGAGTGCTCCGGGCCGGACACCGAAACCCTGCCTTTCACCAACGCCCGGCGCACGGTGCGCCGTTACTCCACCGACGGCCGCATCCTCGGCGGCCGCCTGGTCGAGGACGCGACCGCCTTCGAGCCGGCGTTCGCGGAGGCGTTCGCCGACCCCGAGGTGGCTCTCGTGCACGTGCGGGCGGTGGAGTTCGGGTGCTTCCTGTACGAGGTGCGGCGGCCTTGACAGGCCGTGGCGAGCCGTTCTCTGCGCCGGCCGGTCATTTCTCGGGCGCAGCCGTGACGGCAGCCCTGGGCCGCCACGCTCGCGACCACGGGGGGGCGCACCGTCTTCCTCGCCCACGCGGAGGACAGCGTCGCCCGTATCCATACCCGCTTGGGCTTCCGCGCAGCCGGCATCACCCTGCTGATCGCCGACCGGCCAGCACGGTCCTGAAGGCGCAGGCCGGCAACCTCCACGAACCGCGGTACGAGCTCACACCCGAGCGACCGCCGACGGACCGGCCGCGGCCTGCAGGGCGTCCAGCACCCTGCCGACCGTCGCTCCCTCCTCCGCCCCCTTCCGTACCGCCGCCACCACGTGCCGTACCGGACGGTCCGCACCCAGTTCGCGCATCACCACACCCTCGCGGCGGGCCGCGGCCATGCGGGGGACCAGGGCGACGCCCATTCCCGCCTCCACCATGGCCAGGATCGCGGTCCAGCCGGAGGCCGAGTGGCCCTGGTGGGGGCTGAAGCCGGCGGACTCGCAGGCGCGGCGGGTGATGTCGGACCAGGGGCCGCTGCCGCCGAAGATCCACGGCTCGGCCGCGAGGTCGGCGAGGGTCAACTCCGGGGCGGTGGCCCGGGGATGGTCCGGGGGCAGGGCCACGTCCAGGGGGTCGGTCAGCAGGGGCAGGCGGGTGAAGCGGGGGTCGGCCGCGCTCGGGGCCTGGGCGGCGAGGGAGAGAGCCAGGTCGACCTCGCCGGCGGACAGGAGGTCGTAGGCCTCGGCGGCCTCCGCCTCCCGGACGCGTACGGTCACTCCCGGGTGTGTCGCCCGCAGGGAACGTACGGCCGGTACGACGAGGGCGGGCACCGCCGTGGAGAAGGCACCGACCCGTACCTCGCCCGCCTCGCCCTGCGCGTAGGCCGCCAACGCCGCGTCGGTGCGTTCCAGTTGCTCGAAGACGGGCTCGGTGTGCCGCAGTACCAGTCGGGCGGCGTCGGTCAACCGGACCCGGCGCCCCTGTGCCTCCAGCAGGGCTACGCCGAGCTGCCGGGCGAGGTTGGTGAGCTGCTGGGAGACCGCGGAGGGGGTCATGTGCAGGGCCTCGGCCGTCGCGGTGACGGTGCCCCGCTCCCGGAGGGTGCGCAGGATCTGCAGCTTCCTCAGGTCCCACTCGGTCATGCCGGCACGTTACACGCCGGCCTCAGGCGCGACCGGAGGGCGGGCGGACCCGGCCGTCACCTACGGGAAGCCGCGCCCAGCATCACTCCGCCCAGGATCAGTGCCATGCACAGCAGTTGGGGCCGGCCGGTGTTCTCGCCGAGCAGGGCCCAGGAGAGGACGGCCACGCACACGGGCTGGAGGTAGTAGACGATGCCCGCGCGGGCGGCGCCGATCAGGGCGATGGCCTTGCTCCAGGCGAAGAAGGCGATCGCGGAGGAGGCCACGCCGACGTACAGCAGGGGCAGCACCGTAGCGGGCCTGGGAGCGAAGCCGCCCTGGACGGCCACGCTCGCCGCCTGTACGGGCAGCAGGAGGGCCGCACCGATCAGGAACGTGGTGAACAGGAAGCCGGTACCGTCCAGTTCGGCGGGCCTGCGGCGGAGCAGCACACTGTAGGCGGCGAAGCAGCAGGACGCGGCGATCATCCACAGGTCACCGGCGCCGAAGCTCGCGCCACCGCCCATGAGCAGCAGCACGCCCGCGCAGGCGGTCAGCAGTCCGGCGGTCCGCCGCGCTCCGAGCCGTACGCCGCCCAGTCGCTCGAACACCGCCATGAGGACCGGCGAGGCGGCCATGATCATGCCCATCGTGGCAGCCGGGGTGGTCAGGCCCGCCTGGTTGACGAGGGTGTTGTAGACGGCGACACCGAGCAGGGAGGCCAGGAGGACGTGGCCGAGGTGGCGTCGAATCAGGTTCCGTTGCCGCCAGGCCGGGCGGGCGCCGAAGGGGGCCACGGCCGCCAGGGCGATCACCCAGCGCCAGAACGCGTGCTGGATCGGCGGGACGCTGTCGGCCAGTCCGCGGGAGGTGACGAAGCTGCCGGACCAGACGACCGTGGCGAGGGCGGCGAGGGCGAGGCCGAGCACGGGGGCGGCGGCCTTCCGGGGGTGCGTGACAGGGGTGGTGGCGGTCTGGTGCGAGGCCGTGGCCACAAAGGTCCTTTCGGTGGTGGGTGTGCACCTACCGTCGCAGCGCCCGACCAGTCAGGTCCATCGAATCTTTTGGAGCAGTTTGTTCAGTAGAGCTGAACGACGGGCGTCGTCCCGTGCCCAGCTGCCCGGCCAGCGTCGCCCCGAACGCCAGCGCCATGCCGGCCACTTGGAGGGGCGTGAGCGCCTGCCCGAGGGCCGCCCAGCCGACCACGGCGGCGGTCAGCGGGGAGAGCGGGCCGAGGAAGCCGACCTGGGTGGCGCTGAGCCGGCCGATGCCGCGGAACCAGAGCCAGTAGGCGAGCGCCGTGTTCGCCAGTGCCAGGTAGAGGTAGCCGCCGGCCGCACGGCCGTCGAGCGCGGGCGGGGCGCCCTCGACCAGGAAGGCGACCGGCGCGATGAGCAGGCCGCCCGCGGTGAGCTGCCAGCCGGTGAGCACCAGTGGGCCGACCCCGTCCGGGCGGCCCCACCGCTTGGTCAGCACCGTCCCGGCGGCCATCGAGGCGGTGGAGGCGACGGCCGCGAGCACCCCGATCACGTCCAGGGCGCCGGCCCCCTTGAGTACGACGAGACTCACGCCGAACGCGGCGACCACCCCGGCGACCAGCGTGCGCGCGGCGGGCCGCTGCCCCAGGAGCAGCGCCGAGAGGCCGACGACGAACAGCGGTCCGACCGAGCCGACTACGGCGGCCATCCCGCCGGGCAGCCGGTACGCCGACACGAACAGCAGCGGGAAGAAGGCGCCGATGTTCAGCGCGCCCAGCACGGCGGCCTTCGCCCACCAGATGCCGCGCGGCAGCACCCGGGTCGCCGCCAGCAGGACGAGCCCTGCCGGCAGGGCCCGCATCAGCCCCGTGAACAGGGGGCGGTCCGGCGGCAGGAACTGGGTGGTGACGGCGTAGGTGGTGCCCCAGGAGACGGGGGCGAGGGCGGTGAGCAGGATGGTCACGGGGCGCTTCATGGCCGAGTCCCTTCGGGTTCGGGAGAGGTGGGTGTTACGCCGTGACGGGCGAGGGAGCCGGGGCGCCGCCGTGGGTCACGGTCACCGGCTGGGGGCGCACCGCCTCCGCCGGCAGTCGGCGCTCCACCCGGATCAGCAGGGCGGCGGCCACCGCCGAGGTGAGGACCAGGACGGCCCACGGCGCCCGGCCGTCCAGCGCGAGCAGGGACGTGAACAGGGACGGCGCCACCGCCTTCGCCAGCGACCAGGACATCTGATAGGCCGCCATGTACCGCCCGCGCACCGCCTCGGGCGCCGCCGACACGGCGAGCACCGCGGCCGCCGGGCTGTGGATCAGCTCGCCGAGGGTGTAGAGGAGGACCACGGCGACCAGGGCGACGCCCAGGACCGTGCCCGAGCTCGGACGCAGGGTGCCGAGCACCATCTGCGCGGCGAAGGCGGCCGCGAACAGGGTCCCGCCCAGCGCCGCGGCCCGGGTGCGCCGGGCGCCCGCCCGCCGGACCCGCGCCCCGACGAAGACGCCGGCCACCGCGCACAGCACGGTGTTGATGGTGAACGCGGCACCGGTGAACACCGCGGGCCCGTGCAGCCACTCCACGACGAACAGCGGGAAGAGTACGGAGAGGGCCGAATAGCTCAGCGCGTTCAGGAAGTTGGCGCCCGTGACGACCAGGAAGGGCCGGTCGGCGAGGACGAGCCGGTATCCGGCGCCGGACCGGCGTGGGAGCGGGGCCTCGGCCTCGTCGGCCGCGGGCACCGGCCTCAGCGGGCGCAGCAGCAGCGCCGCCAGTGCGAAGGAGAGGGCGTTGCCCCAGGCCGCGTAGGTGTATCCGGTGCTGCCCGCGAAGGCGATGACCAGCGTGGCCAGCAGCGAGCCCGCTCCGTTGCCGGCGTTCTGCAGCGCGCGCGTCGACGCCTGCAGCCGGTCCCGCCCGGTCCCGCGTGCCACCTCACCGATCAGGGACTGCTGCGCGGCGGGGAAGGCACGGTCGGCGGCCGCGGTGACCAGGGCCACGGCGGCGAAGGCGGCGAGGGACTGGACGAAGGGGAAGAGGGCGAAGCCGACGACCCGGACGCCGTAGAGCAGGTACAGCACGCGCTGCGCGCCGTACCGGTCCACGGCCGTCCCGGCGAGCGGAAGGGCGCCGATGCCCACGAGACCGGTGACCGTGAGCACGGCGCCCACGACCGTGAAGGACAGCCCGGTGACGTAGTGGAAGAACACCAGCGTGAACGGGATGTACATGCCGGTGCCGACGCCGTTGACCGCGGCGGCGACGGGCAGGGCCCACTCCCCTGCTATGCGCTCGCTCTCCCCGCGCTTCCTCTTCACGACGGTTCCCCCTTCGAAATGACTTGATGGGAAGTAGCTTAGCTCTAAGCTACTTTTCGTCAAGCTACTTTCTTGCGGGTGACCGTCCGGACGGCGATACTCGGCACATGAGCGCAGGCCGGCAGCAGCACAGGGACCCCGTCGACGCGATCATCGACCAGTGGGCGGGGGTGCGGCCCGACCTGGACACGAAGGCGATGGAGGTCTTCGGGCGGATCTACCGCCTCTCCCGCGCCATGGGCGACCGCATGGAGAAGGCCTACGCCCCCTACGGCATCTCGCGCGGCGAGTTCGACGTCCTCGCGACCCTGCGCCGCTCCGGCGAGCCGTTCACCCTCTCCCCGCGCCAGCTCTCGGCGACGCTGATGCTGACGACCGGCGGCATGACCGGCCGTCTCGACAAGCTGGAACGGGCCGGCCTGCTGCGCCGCTCCCCCGACCCCCACGACCGCCGCGGCCTCCAGGTGACGCTGACCGAGAAGGGGCTGGACGTCATCGACCAGGCGGTCGGCGCGGGCCTCGCCGTCCAGACCGCGGCCCTGTCCTCCCTCGAAGCCGAACAGGCCGACCAACTGGCCGGCCTGCTGAGGGAGTTGCTGGCGGGGACGCGGGGCGCGGAGCACTAGGCCAGCACTGGGCCGTGTCTGACATCGATCTTGTCGTGACACGCTCGCCTTGCGGAGAAGGAGGAGCGTTGACGCGGCTTGAGCGTGGTTCTTCCGGGGATTGCGGCCGTACCTGTTGTGCACCCCGGCCGGGATGCCGGTGCCGTGGTCGCCGGGCGACCCGAAGATCGGCGAGCGGGAGGTGCTGGCGCAGTTCTGAGCCCTGACCACGATGGTGCGAGATTCGTACGGTCGCCGTCGCCCGTTCGAGAGTCGGCCGAACAGGCCTTGGGCGTGGCTTGGTAGACCTTGTGATCCGTCCCGAGCTCAGGGTGACTGGATCCGGTTGTACGTGAGGCTGTTGCTGGTGCCGCCGGGGGTGGTGACAGTGACCTGGACCGGGCCCGCGCCGCCGGCCGGAGCGGTGGCGGTGACCTGGGTGGCGGAGACCACCGTGAACGACACGGCCGCCACGGCATCGAACTCCACCGCTGTCGCCCCGGTCAGGTTGCTGCCGGTCAGCGTCACCACGCTCCCACCCGAGGTCGGCCCCTGACTCGGAGCGAGCCCGGTGAGGGTCGGCGTCGCGACGTAGGTGTAGGAGAGGCTGTTGCTGGTGCCACCCGAGGTGGTGACCGTGACGTTGACGGGGCCTGCGGCTCCCTGCGGCGCGGTGGCGGTGATCTGGGTGGCGGAGACCACCGTGAACGACACGGCCGCCACGGCACCGAAGGCCACCGCTGTCGCCCCGGTCAGGTTGCTGCCGGTCAGCGTCACCACGCTCCCACCCGAGGTCGGCCCCTGACTCGGAGCGAGCCCGGTGAGGGCCGGCGCACTGACAAAGAAGTACGCGAGGCTGTTGCTGGTACCGCCGGGAGTGGTGACGGTGACCTGGACCGGGCCCGCGCCGCCGGCCGGAGCGACGGCGGTGACCTGGGTGGCGGAGACCACCGTGAACGACACGGCCGCCACGGCACCGAAGGCCACCGCTGTCGCCCCCGTCAGGTTGCTGCCGGTCAGCGTCACCACGGTCCCACCCGAAGTCGGCCCCTGACTCGGAGCGAGCCCGGTGAGGGCCGGCGCGCCGACGTAGTAGTGGGAGAGACCACCACTGGTGCCGCCACGGGTGGTGACCGTGACCTGGACCGGGCCCACGGGCCCTGGTGGCGAGACCGCGGTGACCTGGGAATCGGAGAGCACCGTGAACGACACGGCCGCCGCGGTGCCGAATTTGACGGCGGTGGTGTTGGTCAGGTTGGTGCCGGTCAGCGTCACCACGGTCCTGCCCGAGGTCGGCCCTTGGATCGGAACGAGGCCGGTGAGGGTCGGCGTCGCGACGTAGGTGTAGGAGAGGCTGTTGCTGGTGCCACCCGAGGTGGTGACCGTGACGTTGACGACGCCGCTGCCGACGGGAGCGAGGGCGGTGATCTGAGTGGCGGAGACCACCGTGAACGACACGGCCGCCGCGGCACCGAAGGTCACTGCGGTCGCCCCGGTCAGGTTGGTGCCGGTCAGCGTCACCGCCCCGCCGGGGCCCAGGCTCGGAGTGAGCGCGGTGAGGGTCGGCGCGCCGACGAAGAAGTACGTGAGGCTGTTGCTGGTACCGCCGGGGGTCGTGACCGTGACGTTGACGGGGCCTGCGGCTCCCTGCGGCGCGGTGGCGGTGACCTGGGTGGCGGAGACCACCGTGAACGACACGGCCGCCACGGCACCGAAGGCCACCGCTGTCGCCCCGGTCAGGTTGCTGCCGGTCAGCGTCACCACGCTCCCGCCCGAGGTCGGCCCCTGACCGGGAGCCAGGGACGTGAGGGCCGGCGCCGCGACGTAGGTGTAGGAGAGACTGTTGCTGGTACCGCCGGGAGTGGTGACCGTGACGTTGACGGGGCCTGCGGCTCCCTGCGGCGCGGTGGCGGTGACCTGGGTGGCGGAGACCACCGTGAACGACACGGCCGCCACGGCACCGAAGGCCACCGCTGTCGCCCCGGTCAGGTTGCTGCCGGTCAGCGTCACCACGGTCCCACCCGAGGTCGGCCCCTGACCGGGAGCCAGGGACGTGAGGGCCGGCGCCGCCAGGTCCGCGTACAGGACCGGGTTGCTCGTACCGCCCGGACCGGTAACGGTGACCCGCGCGGTTCCACCGCCTGCCGGGCACACTGCGCGGATGGCCGTGTCCGACAGAACGTTGAACGACGCAGCGTCGGCGGCACCGAACCTCACCGCTGTCGCACCGGTCAAACCACTCCCGCGGAGGCTGACCGCGACACCTTCCGGGCCGCACCGCTGATCGGCCCTGACGGCTGCCAACATGGGCCTGGGTGGGACAATCCCTGCCTCTGGGCGAGGGTCGTGGGACATGTTCATGGTGCCTCCTTGCCAGGGCCTGCGGCGGGTGCGGGCGGTGCCCTCGGGATGTCGTGACGGCTCCCGGCCACGGGCGGCGGGTACCCCTGCTCGGGGGTCGGGCGCTATGGCCGTCCGGGCCTGGTGGACGGCTCGGTACAGCGGGAGGTTTCGGATCCGGGCCGGGATCGGCCCGGATCCGACGGTCGTCCGGGGACGGGAGGAGCGGCTGCGGCCGCTCCTCCCTCAGTGTGCGGAGCGGCCCGCAGTCCGGGCCCGGTGACGGTCGCCGGGCTCGCCGCCCGGGCTCACGGGCCGGCGATGTAGTCGTAGGTCACGACGTCGGTGCTGGTACCGGCGGGGTTGGTGACGTGGACGTCGACGGTTCCCGTGCCCGCCGGGGCGGTTGCGGTCAGAGTGGTGTCGTTGACGACGGCGAAGGCCGTCGCCGGATTGCCGGTGCCGAAGTCCACGCCCGTCGTGCTGGTGTAGTTGGTCCCGGTGAAGGTCACCGTGTTGCCGCCGGCTGCCGAGCCGGACGTCGGCGTGATGGACGCGACCGTCGGGATTCCCGCCAGGTACTCGAAGTTGAGACCGTCGGTGGAGCCGCCCAGAGTGGTCACGTCGACCGGGACGGTCCCGGTGCCCGCCGGCACCGTGGCGCTGATCGTGTTGTCGTCCGATGCGCTCACACCGGTCGCCGCGGTTCCGCCGAACGTCACCCCGGTCACGGTGAGCAGCTTGTACCCGGTGATGGCGACGGTGCTCCCCACCGCCGCGGTGCTGGGTGTGATGGCCGTCTCGATGGGGGGAGAGATGTAGTACAAGGGAACCTTGTTGCTGTCACCGCCCGCCGTGTGGATGTACACGGTCGCCACGCCGCAGCCGGCCGGCAGGACGAACGTGATGTGCGTGCTGTCGACCCTCGTGAACGCCACTGACGTGCCGTTGACGTACACGGTGATGCCGGTGAGCGGCAGGGCGACGGTGGCGGTGATGGTGATGGTGGTGCCGCCCCCCTGCGGGCCCTGGTTCGGGCTGATGCTGATGGCCATGGGACTTGCTCCTTCGCGGGTGCTCGTCTTCCGCCGCCTGCCGACGGAAGAAAGTCTGAATCGGGTGCGGAATGCCCGGGGTCCTGGAGACAAGGCCGCCCAAAGCCCGCCCGGGCGAGGCCCCTTCCGTCGCGCGGCCGCGGGGACACCATGTCCTCACAGTGCCGGTGCTGATCGTCGGGTCGTTTCGGGCGGCGGCCGGTACGGTCTTCCACCGAGAAGTCACGTTGGGGATCCCGCTCCGTGACCAGAAGAAAGGGCCGTCGATTCCCCGCCCGTGCAGGGCGGAAGCTCGTTGGGCGTTCCACGAGAACCGCCTCCGGAACAGGGGTTCATCTCGCCCGATTCGAGTACAGCGAATATGCCATTGACACACAAGGGCGTACATGATGGTTCAAGTGGTGAATATGACGAAATGATTATTCGTCATATGCATCCTTGTACCCTCCCCGAACACAGCGGCGACAGGGAACGACTCCGGACGAAGAGGCAAGTCGCGCTCTCCTCGAAGGCGGACCGAACTCCCGCCACACGCCTGGGAGATGGTGTTGCGGAGACGCCCCGTCAAGGAGCGGGCTCTTCGGCCGCTGTTCTTCCTGCGGCTCGGCGCATTCCCTTCCGCACAGCCGGCCGCGCCCCTGGTAGCGGCCATCAACGAGTTGTTGTGACCAGCACATTCGGCACACGCCCCATAGGCGGCTCGATCAACGGAAATCCCCTGCGTCCGAAGGCCCGCCGACGTGTTCGTCCACGGCCATCTCGATCCGCGCCGCGTCCGCGGCGTCCGCCGCCCAGGCCACGTATCCGTCGGGTCGCACCAGCACCGTCGTACGACGGTCGCTCGCCCACCGCGCCACGGTGAGCCGCCCCCCGCGCCCACTCTCGTACGGCTCCGGGGTGACCAGGACGAACCGGCCGCCGCGCAGGGCTTCGTAGAGGCGGCCGCCGCCGGCCAGGACGACGTCCGGGACGCGGGTTCCGGTGAGGCGGTGCGCGCCTCGGGGCGCGGGGTAGCGGTAGCCGATGCCGGTGACCTGGCCGGCGACCCTGCGGCGGGCCGGGCCCACGGCGTTGAGGAACGCGGTGAGCGCGGCGCGGGCCGCCAGCGTCCAGGGGCGCTTGGCCATGGCGAGGCGGACGATGCCGCCGCTGCTGCGCAGCACCGCCTTGCCGACCGGGTGGCGCTCGGCCTGGTAGCTGTCGAGCAGCTCCGGGTCCGCGTGGCCGGTGACGACCGCGGCGAGCTTCCAGCTCAGGTTGGCCGCGTCCTGCAGCCCGGTGTTCATGCCCTGACCGCCGGCCGGGGTGTGCACGTGCGCGGCGTCTCCGGCGAGGAAGACCCGGCCGACCCGGTAGGCGGGCGCCTGACGCTCGTCGCTGTGGAAGCGGGACATCCAGCGGGCGTCGTACATCCCGAAGTCCCTGCCGAGTGCGAGGCGGGTGATCTCCTTGACCTCGGCCAGGTCCAGCGGCTCCCGGTCGGGGACGTTGCGGCCGCGGTGCCAGCCGATCACCCGGTAGTAGCCGTCGCCGAAGGGCGCGAGGAAGGCGAAGGCGTCACCGACGGCGTTGACGGTGAGCAGCGTCGGGGGCTTCTCGGCGAGCCGCACGTCGGCGAGGACGACGGAGCGGATCACCGACTTGCCCGGGAAGGGCAGGCCGATCGCGTCCCGTACGGCGCTGCGCATGCCGTCGGCGCCGACGACGTACGCGGCCCGCAGGCTCTCCGTCCGGCCCCCGGGTCCGCGGGCCTGCACCGTCACACCGTCCGCGTCCTGGGTGAGGCCGGTCAGCTCGGTCTCGTACCGGAAGTCGACGCCCGCCTCGACCGCGCGCCGCTCCAGCACCTTCTCCACCTCGTACTGCGGGAGGACGAGGAGGTGGTTGAAGCGGGAGGGGAGGGCGCCGAGGTCGATGGTGAGCCGACCGAAGAGGCGCAGCCGGTCCAGGGGTTGGCCGACGGCTTCCAGGTCGTCGGCGAGTTCGCGGACATCGAGCTGCTCGAGGGTGCGAGCGTGCAGGACGAAGGCGCGGGACAGGTTGCTGATCTTGTGCGGGCGCTTTTCGAGGACGGTGACCGGGACGCCGGCGGTGGCGAGGTCGCCGGCGAGGAGGAGGCCGGTGGGGCCGGAGCCGACGATGACCACGGGGCTCGGGGTGCTGTTGGTGCCGCTCATGATGACCTCCTGCCGCCAACGCTTGTTTGCCAACACTCGTTGACGAGATTAGCGACGCCCCCTCAGAAGTGTCAACGCTTGTTGGCCTACGAATGTTGGCCTACGCTCGTTGGCATGAACGGCAGTGACAGCAGCAGCACAGATTCCGGTCCCGGCGCCCGCCGCCGCTCCGACGCCACCCGCACCGCGATCCTCACCGCCGCCCGCGAGCGCTTCGCCGCCGACGGCTACGAGCGGGCCACCATCCGCGCCATCGCCAAGGACGCACGCATCGACCCGTCGATGGTGATGCGGTACTTCGGCAACAAGGACGGCCTGTTCGCCGCGGCCGTCGCCCTCGACCTGCGGCTGCCGGACCTGACCCAGGTACCGCGGGACGAGGTCGGCCGGGCCCTCGTGACCCACTTCCTCGACCTGTGGGAGGAGAACGAGGAACTCACGGCCGTCCTGCGGGTGGGCGCCACCAACCAGGCCGGGGCCGAACGCATGCAGGGCATCTTCCGGGACCAGCTGCTGCCGGTGGCCCTGCAGGTGTGCCCCGACCCCGAGCAGGTGCCCACGCGGGCCGCGCTCTGCGCCTCGCAGCTGCTCGGGCTGGCCCTCACCCGCTACGTTCTGCGCCTGCCGCCCACCGTGGCACTGCGCCCCGAGGAGATCGTGGCGTGGCTCGCGCCCACGGTGCAGCGTTACCTGACGGCGCCCAGCCCCTG
Organism: Streptomyces sp. NPDC085866; assembly: GCF_044541035.1. Lineage (NCBI taxonomy): Bacteria > Bacillati > Actinomycetota > Actinomycetes > Kitasatosporales > Streptomycetaceae > Streptomyces > Streptomyces sp. NPDC085866. The sequence continues at coordinate 431,620 of NZ_JBITSQ010000001.1, read as the reverse complement.
AGCCGGCTCCGGGCCGAGCCGGCCGGGACGACGCACGGCAGCCGCGGCTCGCACACGTCGTACGAACCGCGGCTGCGTGGGCGGCCGGAGGCCGGGTGGAGCGGAGGCCCGGTGGAGCGGAGGCCCGGTGGAGCGGGGTGGGTCAGCGCCCAGCGGTCCCGCGCCTCACGTGCACGGCGGGCAGGCGATCCAGTTCACGACGACGCTGTTCTGCCGGGCGAACTCCGGGGGCCCTTGCCGCTGCGCCGGATCGTAGGCCGGGTCGACGGCGATGACGGCGATGACGGCGATGCCTGAGGATGCGGGCGTCGCCCCTCTGCCGCCAGGTGCCGAACTCGGTCTGGCCGCAGACGATCCCTTCTGCGTTGCGTGCACAGGAGACGGCTCGGCAATCCCCGTGAAACAGATGTCGGCCCGGAAAAAGCACCGAGGGCGCCGGTCCCACCGCACACATGCGGCAGGACGGCGCCCCCGGCAGAGATCAGGTCCGCGCTCAGGCCTTCGCCTTGGCCTTCGCCGCACTGGGCTTGACCACGCGCATCTTGGACTTGTCCAGGAGCATCACCAGCCCCGCGATACCCGCGAACAGTGCCAGCGGCAGCAGCACATACAGGCCAAGCGTCGCGCCGACGCTCAGGCCCGTGCCGGGGTCGTCACCGTCGTCGCGGGTCAGCGCGAGCGCGGGGGACGACATGAGCAGCATCATCAGCGTCGTACCGGCGGCCAGGGCGCCGGCGCGCAGGGCGTTCTTCTTGTCCACGCTCTCAAGTTAGCGAACGCCCAGGAAGGCCGCGCGTCCGGGGTGCCCTATGCAGACCCGCCCTCCCTCAGCGCCTCCAGCAGTGCCCGCAGTCGAGGCGAGGCCGTCAGGTCCTCAAGGGGCACCGGCCTGCCCTCCGCGTCGGCGATCGGCAGGCGCCAGTTCGGGTACTGGTCCCACGTACCCGGCAGGTTCTGCGGGCGGCGGTCGCCGACGCCGTCCGGGAGCCAGACGCCGATCAGGCGGGCCGGGGTGCGCAGCAGGAAGCGGTACACGCCCTGGATCTCCGCCTCCTCGTCGGATCCCGGGGGCCCGGCGGCCGGACTGTCGAGCAGGCCCAGGCTGCCCAGCAGGGCGAGCCACTCCGCGGTGTCCGCGGTCGCCTCCGCGCGCTCCTCGGCAGCCGGGCGGGTCAGCAGGCCGAGGCGGTCGCGCAGGTCGACGTGGTCGCCGGTGAGCCGGGCGGCGGTGGGCGGCAGGTCGTGGGTGGTGGCGGTGGCCAGGCAGTCGGCGCGCCAGCGATCCGGCGGCAGCGGGCGGCCGTCGCCCTCCCAGTCCCGCTCGAACCACAGCACGGAGGTGCCGAGCACCCCGCGCCGCTGCAGCGTCTCGCGCACCCCCGGCTCCACGGTGCCCAGGTCCTCGCCGATCACCACGGATCCGGCGCGGGAGGCCTCCAGGAGGAGCAGGGCGAGCATGGCGTCGGCGTCGTAGCGGACGTAGGTGCCCTCGGTGGGCGGGCAGCCCCGGGGCACCCACCAGAGCCGGAACAGGCCCATCACGTGGTCGATGCGCAGGGCGCCGGCATAGCGGAAGAGGGCGCGCAGGAGGTGGCGGTAGGGGGCGTGGCCGGAGGCGGCGAGGCGGTCGGGGCGCCACGGCGGCAGACCCCAGTCCTGGCCGCGGGCGTTGAAGGCGTCGGGCGGGGCGCCGACCGACATGCCGGCGGCGAAGTGGTCCTGCTGGGCCCAGGCGTCCGCGCCGCCGGGGTGCACGCCGACGGCGAGGTCGTGGACGATCCCGACGGGCATGCCGGCCTCCCGGGCGGCGCGCTGGGCGGCGCGGAGCCGGCCGTCGGTGAGCCAGGCGAGCCGGGCGTGGAAGCCGACCCGGTCGGCCAGTTCGGCGCGGGCGCGGGCGGTCTCGGCGGAGCGCGGGTCGCGCAGCCCCTCGGGCCAGCCGTGCCAGTCGGGGCCGTGGGTCTCGGCGAGGGCGCACCAGGTGGCGTGGTCCTCCAGCGCCTGCCCCTCCTCGGCGCGGAAGGCGTCGTACGCGGCCTGCCGTCCCGGTCCGAGCGGGACCCGGACGACCAGTTCCAGGGCCTGCCGCTTCAGCTCCCACACCGCGTCCCGGTCGATGAGGGCGCCCTTGTCGAGGACATCGGCGCGCAGCCGCTCGGCGCGCTCCAGCAGCGCGCGGACGCGGCCCTGGTCCTCGATGTACGCGAACTCGGGGATCTCCTCGATCCGCAGGTGCACGGGGTCGGGGAAGCGGCGCGAGGACGGCCGGTACGGGGACGGGTCGGTCGGGGTCCCGGGTACGGCCGCGTGCAGCGGATTGACCTGCAGGAACCCGACTCCGGCACTGCGCCCGGCCCAGCCGGCCAGCTCGGCGAGGTCAGCGAGGTCGCCCATGCCCCAGGAGCGCCGGGAGAGCAGCGAGTACAGCTGCACGAGGAGGCCGTAGGAGCGGGTGGCGGGGGCGGGCAGCCGGTCGGGGGCGACGATGAGATGGGCGTGTCCGGTGCGCCCGTCGGGTGCGGTGGCGCTCACCCGGTGCACACCCGTGGGCAGCCCCTCGATCCCGTCCCGCTCCTCTCCCTGCTCGGTCTCGACGCGCAGCCGGGTGCCGGGCGGCAAGGCGGCGAAGGCGGCGGGCGGCCCCTTGGTGCCGGCCCACTGGACCACCGTCGGCGGCAGCAGCCGCGCGCGTAGTTCGCGCTCCCGTTCGGCGAGTGCGGAGCGGACGGCGTCCGGGGTGCTCGCGTCGACGCCGAGCGCGGCCAGGGCGGCGGCCACGGCGGAGGCGGAGACCGCGACCGTACGGTCCGGGGCGGGGCTGTAGGAAGTGGCGACCCCGTGCAGCCCGGCGAGCCGGGACAGCTCCTCGTCCTCGCGCGCCGCGGCCATCTACAGCCCCGCGCCGAAGAAGTCCGGGACCGGGTCGGACTCGCTGGTCAGCGGGGCGGCGTCGGCGAGCGGCGGCTCGCTGGTGAGGGGCTCTGCGTCGGGCAGCGGCGGCTCGCTGGTCAGCGGCGCCTCGGCGCTCGCGCTCTCCGCGCTGAATACGCCGAAGACACCGACGGACGCCTCTTGGGTCTCGGCGGACGGCTCCGCCACGGGTTTCCACTGGGCCGGGATCGAGAGATGAGCCGGTGCGGCCACGGGGGCCTCCTTGTCGCTACGTCGGGTGCTGCCGGGTCTGCGGATGAGAGCAGGCCTACCCCGTGGGCGCGATGCCAGACCTATACGGACGAGCAACGTGCTTCTTCCGACATACCGGCCACTCCCGCCAGGTGTTCGGCGATCACTATTCACTCAGTACATGTATCCAGTGCATACTGATCTGCATGAGCACTCGGCACATCCTTCTGGGGCTGCTTGAGGCAGGGCCGAGCCATGGCTACGACCTCAAGCGGCGCCATGACGAACGCTTCCCCCAGGCTCGTCCGCTGGCCTACGGGCAGGTCTACACGACCCTGCAGCGCCTGGTCCGGGACGGTCTCGCGGAGGTCGGCGGAACCGACGCCGACGGCGGGCCGGAGCGGACGCTGTACCGGTCGACGCAGGACGGAACGCGCGAACTGGCCCGCTGGGCCGGGGAGATCGCACCGCCCGCGCCCTTCGTGGCGAACGAGATCTTCGCCAAGGTCGTGGTCTCGATCCTCTCCGGCGGCGATCCGGCCGCCTACCTGCGCGCCCAGCGCGCCGCGCACATGGAGCGGATGCGGCAGCTCACGGCCGTGAAGACGGACCCGGGCGCCGATCTGGCGACCGTGCTCTCGGCGGACTACGCCCTCAACCATCTCGACGCCGACCTCCGCTGGATGAACACCACGGCGGCCCGGCTGATCACTCTGACCGCGGAGGTCGACGCAGCATGAGCAACAGGGAGGACTCCTCGGTGCCGCTTCTGGCAGGCCGGGACCTGGTCAAGGCGCACGGGAGGACTCAGGCGCTGCGCGGCGCCTCGGTCGAACTGCGCGCGGGCGAGATCCTCGCGGTGACCGGCGCCAGCGGCAGCGGAAAATCGACGCTGCTGCACTGTCTGGCCGGGATCGTCCGGCCGGACGAGGGCGCGGTGGCCTACGACGGGCAGCGGCTCGACCAGCTGCCGGAGAACCGGCTGAGCGAGCTGCGCCGTACCGACTTCGGCGTGGTGTTCCAGTTCGGGCAGCTGATTCCCGAGCTGACGGCCGTGGACAACGTCGCGCTGCCGCTGATGCTGGCCGGCGCCGACCGCGCCGGGGCCCGGGAACGAGCGGGCGCATGGCTGGAGCGGTTCGGGGTGCGCGGACAGGAGGAGCTGCGGCCGGGCGAGATGAGCGGGGGCCAGGCACAGCGGGTCGCGCTGGCCCGGGCACTGGTGACCGGCCCGAAGGTGGTCTTCGCGGACGAGCCGACGGGCGCCCTGGACTCGCTGGCGACCGAGCAGGTGATGACGGCCCTGGTGCACACGGCCCGCGAGGCGGGCACGGCGGTGCTGCTGATCACGCACGACGCCCAGGTCGCGGCGTACGCGGACCGTGAGACGCGGATGAGCGACGGACTCGCGGTGCCGGCGGAGGTGGCGGTGTGACGACCCGTACGAGCGGCACCGTGACCGCCGACGTGCGCCTCGCCTGGCAGCTCACCCGTGGCTCCGACCGGCAGGAGTGGTGGCGGGCCGGGCTCACCGCCGCCGGGGCCGCGCTGGCGACGGGGTTCGCCCTCACCGCCGTCGCCCTGGCCTCGCTCCGGGGGCAGCACCGGGTGGCCTTCGGCAACGGTCTGCTGGACAACCCCGGCGAGCGCTCGGGGGTGATCGCCTCTCTGCTGCTTCTCCTGGTGCCGGTGCTGGGGTTCCTCGGACAGTGCGCCCGGATCGGCGCCGTGCACCGCGACCGGCGGCTGGCCGGGCTGCGGCTGGCCGGCGCCGGACCGGCCCAGGTGCGCCGGATCGCCGCGCTGGAGACGGGGCTGGCCTGCCTGCTGGGCTCGGTCCTCGCCACCGCCGTCGCGGTGCCGCTCCTGCTGGGCCAGTGGGACAGCCCGACCGCCGCGGCCTGGGCCGGTCTCGCACTGGTCGCCCTCGGGGTGCCGGTGCTGGGTGCGGTGACCGGCACGCTGGCGCTGCGCCGGGTGGTGGCCTCGCCGCTCGGGTGGGTGCGCCGGGTGCGGCCCAGCAGCGGGCGGGGGCCTGGGCTGCTGTTCGTCGGCGGAGTGCTGGGCGTCCTGCTCCTCGCGCTCTGGGCGGTCGCGAACACCTCCAGCACGGACCGGGGGCAGCTGCCGCTGACCGTGTTCGGGCTGGTCATCGCGGTCGGGGCGGGCACCGTGTGGCTGGCCGGGGGCACCGCCGGGCTGGTCGGGCGGGTGCTGGCGGGCCGCGCCCGGTCCGCGGCGACGCTGATCGCGGCGGAGCGGCTGCGCGACGACCCGTGGGCCGCGGCCCGCACCCACGCGGCCGTCCTGCTGGTCACGATCGTCGGCACGGGTTTCGTCGGCGTCCGCCAGGCGTTCCTCGCCGACCTGCACGCGATGAGCCGCCGGAACCAGCTCGGCATGTCCGTGTCCTTCTACACGACCGGCATCGACCTGACCGGCGCCGCGATCCTCGTCGCCCTCGCGATCACCCTCTCCGGCCTCGCCGTCGGCACCGCCGAGTCCCTGGCGAACCGCCGCCGCGGCCTGGCCGCACAGGTCGCCGCCGGGGTGCCGCGGGCGGTGCTCGGCCGGGCGCTGCTCCTGGAGACGGCACTGCCGCTGGCTCCCGCGGTCGCGCTCGCCGGCGCGGGCGGGATGGCGATCGGCATCTGGTACGGCGCGCTGACCCAGGACTACGTCACCCAGGCCGTGCCGTACGCCGCGCTGCTGGTCCCGGTGGGCGTGTACGCCTGCTGCCTGCTGGCGGCGGCCAGCTCGCTGCCCCTGCTGCGCCGCTCGGTGCACCCGGCGGAGCTGCGCTACGCCTGACCGCCGCAGGAACGTCCGGCCCCGGGGCACGGGGGTCCCCGAGGCCGGACCACGCAGGCGCCCGGGGTGCCGCCCCGGGTACACGAAGGCCCGGATCGTCAGGCTGAGATGCCGTCGATCCGGGCCATGGCGTCGTCCGCGCCGTACGGCTGCAAGTAGGGCAGCCAGCGCGGGTCCCTATGGCCGGTCCCGATGATGCGCCAGGCCAGACCGGTGGGCGGGGCGGGTTTGTGGCGCAGCCGCCAGCCGATCTCGACGAGGTGTTTGTCGGCCTTCACGTGGTTGCAGCGGCGGCAGGAGGCCACCACGTTGTCCCAGGCGTGCTTGCCCCCGCGGCTGCGCGGGACGACGTGGTCGACGCTGGTTGCGACGCCACCGCAGTACATGCACCGGCCCCCGTCGCGGGCGAACAGCGCCCTGCGGGTAAGAGGAACGGGCCCCCGATAGGGAACCCGGACGAATCGCTTGAGCCGGACCACGCTGGGTGCGGGGACTGTGACGGTTGCGCTGTGCATATAGGCGCCGGATTCCTCGAGGGAGACAGCCTTGTTCTCCAGGACGAGGACGAGCGCGCGACGGAGCGGTACGACGCCGAGGGGCTCGTACGACGCGTTGAGGACCAGGACATGCGGCACGGGTGCCTCCTTGGGCGTCGGCGGCGCGTGGCTCGCGCCGGGACGATCTGCAGTCAGTCTCCCCTCATGCCTGGTGGAAGCGCCACCATGTCCCGGTAACGGGCTGGGAGTGTTTTCGACCACACCTGATTCATCCCCCGGATCATGGCCTGTTCAAGCCAGGGTGAGACCGGTCTCTCCTGTGGCCCTCCTGTGCGGAACGGGGTGGTGCACACACAATGCCCCGTTAGTGTGGTGGTCCTGTCCGTCCGGTGACCTTTTCGTGACCTTGACCGCCCCGCCGGAGCGGACCGCGCAGCACGTTGGAGGTACCTGCCGTGTCCTTGCCCGTCGTCCTACTGGCCGCCGGTGCGACGCCGACCCCGTCTCCCTCGGGGTCGACGGCCCCGGCCGTGCCGACGCTTCAGGACGCCCAGGAGAGCGCGACGAACGCGGCGAGCTGGGTGGAGCAGAACTGGTCGACCTGGCTCGCGATGGGCCTGCAGATCCTGCTGATCGTGGTCGTGGCGGGCACGCTCAGAGCGGTGGTGCGGCGGGCGATCACCAAGCTGATCGACCGGATGAACCGGACCGTGGAGTCGGTGGACGGCACCACGCTGGGCGGGCTGCTGGTCAACGCCGAGCGGCGCCGGCAGCGCTCACAGGCGATCGGCTCGGTACTGCGCTCGGTGGCGAGCTTCCTGATCCTCGGCACGGCCGCGCTGATGATCCTGTCCACCTTCAAGATCAACCTGGCGCCGCTGCTGGCCTCGGCCGGTGTGGCCGGTGTGGCGATCGGTTTCGGTGCCCGGAACCTGGTCACGGACTTCCTCTCCGGTGTCTTCATGATCCTGGAGGACCAGTACGGCGTCGGTGACGTGATCGACGCGGGCGTGGCTTCCGGCGAGGTGATCGAGGTCGGGCTGCGGGTGACCAAGCTGCGCGGCGACAACGGCGAGATCTGGTACGTCCGCAACGGCGAGGTCAAGCGGATCGGCAACCTCTCCCAGGGCTGGGCGACCGCCGGCGTCGACGTGACCGTGCGGTCGGGCGAGGAGCTGGACCGGGTGAAGGCCACGCTGGACGAGGTCGCCGAGCAGATGTCCAAGGAAGAGCCCTGGAACGAGCTGCTGTGGGGGCCGATCGAGGTGCTCGGCCTGGACAGCGTGCTGATCGACTCCATGGTGGTCCGGGTCTCGGCCAAGACCATGCCCGGCAAGTCGGTGGCGGTGGAGCGCGAGCTGCGCTGGCGCATCAAGCGGGCGTTCGACGCGGCCAGCATCCGCATCGTGGGCGGGGCGACGGCTGTGGTGGACATCGAGGACACCCCGGACCCGACGGCCTCGGTCGCGGCTCCCTCGGTGTACTCCAACGCGGACTCGCCCCAGTCGACGGCTGCTGCGCCGATCACTCCGCAGCAGCGGCCGGCGTCGAAGTAGTTCCGCAGGCCAGGCGGTAGCCCTCGCGGACCCAGGCGTCCTTGCCGGGGTGCTTTCCGCAGCGCAGGAGCGCGCTGCCGTCGCCGTCCCAGGTGGTCACGCTGCCGTACAGGTCCGCGTCACGGCCGGGGCAGGTGACGGTGAAGCCGGCCTGTACGACGTGGACCCCGTCGGCCTCGACGAAGCGGCCCGGGACTCCACGGAGGTCGACCGTGACCAGGTCCCGCTTCCGGTTCACGGTCGTCCGTCCGGGCCTGCCGAGCATGGACACGTCCACGCCGAGGCGGTCGGCGAGCGAGGCCAGGACGCGCCGGTCCGAGACGCTCGGCGCGCTGGTCTCCACGCTCGCCGTCACCGTGCGCACGTGGACGGCCGGGAACTCGAAGTGCGCGTACTTCCCGGCCCTGACGTCGCTCCTGCCGACCGTCACCACCGGGGAGACCTCGGTGAGCCGCCATTCCGTCGCGGTCGTCCGCCAGTGGATGACCCCGGACCGGCAGGAGGGAGCGGACGCGGAGGGCGTCGCGTGCGCGACCGGCTTCTCCTGCGCCGTGCACGCCACCGCCCCGAGCAGTAGCGCCGCCGTCGCGATGTGACGCCTTCTCATTCCGCCCCCACCATCCTCACCATCTGACACAGCGCCACGAACGCACTCGCCCGGAGCACCCCCTGCAGGCCCGTCAGGCCCTCCCCCGCCCGGATCCGCACGCGCGCCTCGCCCGAGGACGCGTCGAAGGTCACCGAACCGGCGACGGACCGCCGGCCGCGGAAGGGCCGCCAGCGGAACTCCAGCCGCTCCCTGCCCACCACGGCGAACGCCCGCTCGGAGCTGTCCAGCACGGCCCTCAGCCGCGCGGCCCGCCCGGCGGGAAAGGTGTGCTCCTGTGTCTGTGCGAGGGCCTCCACGGTGACCGGGATCCCGGTGCCCCGGGCCCGTCGCGTCAGGGCCCCGTACACGTAGAGGGCCGCGAGGAGACCCAGCACCGCCCATACGACGGGGACGGGAGCCACCTCACCGAACGCCGGCCGGGCGAAGCCGTCGTCGACGACCTGGACCAGGACCAGGACCATGGTCACCATCAAGGGCACAAAGCTCACGAACTCGCTCAGCCACAGCCGCAGCACCAGTCTTCCGTCGGGCACGAACGGTGAATCTAGGCGCTCTGACCAGCGGAAACCAGGTCCGTGACGCACCCGTGACGGATCAAGGATTCAGATCGTCTTCACAGGAACCCCGCGTTCCCTCCGCATCCGGTGATCCTTTAGTGTCGCCTGCACGACGGGCCCTTGTTCTGGAGCGCGACGCCGCCCGGGGGCCCGTTTCGAATGTGGGGATACACATGAGAAAGCTCGCCATAGGCGCCGCCCTGTCCGGTGCCCTGGCTCTGACCGGCCTGGCCGCGCCCGTCGCCTCCGCGTCCGGCACGCCCGACCTGACCTTCGCCGGCGTGACCGTGAACAACGGCAAGCCGCTCGTCGTCGGTATCAGCAAGGCCGTGACCGTGCCGGTGTCGTACACCCTGACCCGGCCCAAGGACCTGGTCATCGACCAGAAGAAGACGTTCCAGGCGGTCGTCCTCTACCGCGGCACGCTGCGGAACATCGGCAACGAGCTGGACCCGGACACGGCGCCCAGCTGCACGACCACCGCCACGACGGACACGACGGTCACCGAGAGCTGCACCGAGACCATCGTCGTGGACCCGCAGGACTCGCTGTACGAGGCGGCGGACGCCACCACCTGGAAGGCCGCGGGCCTGTACGCCCACGCCGAGGGCACCGTCTCGGACGACTACCTGCACAACGAGACCGACGTGACCCTGTGGGGCAACCTCGCCCCGCTGACGGTCCGGCGCGCCGCCCAGCTGACCGCGAACGCCGCCCCGGAGCCCGTGTCCAAGGGCAGGACGCTCACGGTCAAGGGCAAGCTGACCCGGGCGAACTGGGAGAGCCTGAAGTACACGGGCTACCAGGGCCGGACGGTCCTGCTCCAGTTCAAGGCGGACGGCGGTTCGTACAAGAACGTCAAGGCGATCACCTCCGGCACCGGGGGCGCCCTGTCCACCACGGTGACGGCGAGCAAGAGCGGCACCTACCGCTTCGTCTTCACGGGTACGGCCACCACCGCGGCCAAGACCTCCGCCGGTGACCACGTGACGGTCAGGTAGCGGCACCCGCTTCGAGCCGGCACTCCTGCGAGCAGGCCGGCACCCCCCTCACGGCACGCCCCCGAGGTAACGACTCTGTTGCCTCGGGGGCGTTGTCTATTGACGCCCTCTTCGTCCTGGGCTTACGTTCCTCCCACCCGAATAGGAAAGTTTCCTAACAGTGATCTTCGGGCGGCCCGTTGATCAAGACTGGACGTCATGACCAGGTCACTGGGAAGCTGGGCAGTTGGAAAGGCAGGTGTCGACCCCCATGGCAGGAACCGCCGGTACGCCGGGCACCCCTCGCGTGCTGCGCGCCATGAACGACCGCGCCGCCCTGGATCTCCTGCTGGAGCACGGGCCGCTGTCCCGCACCCGGATCGGCAAGCTCACCGGCCTGTCCAAGCCGACCGCCTCCCAGCTGCTGGCCCGCCTGGAAGCGGCCGGTCTGGTCCGGGTCACCGGCACCAGCGAGGGCCGGCCGGGCCCCAACGCCCAGCTGTACGCGGTCAACCCCACGGCCGCGTACGCCGCCGGGCTCGACGTCACACCGAACCGCATCCGCGCCGCCGTCGCCGACATCACGGGCCGCACGGTCGGCGAGTACGAACTGCCCACTCCCGGCCGCCGCCCCGCCCACCCGGTCGTCCGGCAGGTCACCGACGCCCTCGACGGCGCCGTGAAGTCCGCCGGGCTGGCCCGGGACGACGTCCACCGGCTGGTCATCGGCACCCCCGGCGCCTTCGACCCCAACACCGGCCGGCTGCGCTACGCCTCCCACCTGCCGGGCTGGCACTCCCCCGCGCTGCTCGACGACCTCGCGGCGGCGCTCCCGATGCCGGTCGAGTACGAGAACGACGTCAACCTCGTCGCCCTCGCCGAACAGCGGCTCGGCGCGGCCCGGGGCCACAGCGACTTCGTGCTGCTGTGGAACCAGGAGGGCCTCGGCGCCGCCCTGGTCCTCGGCGGCCGGCTGCACCGCGGCTGGACCGGCGGCGCCGGCGAGGTCGGCTTCCTCCCCGTGCCCGGCACCCCGCTGGTGCGCCAGGTGACCAAGGCCAACAGCGGCGGCTACCAGGAGCTGGCCGGCTCCCAGGCCGTACCGAAGCTGGCCCGCGAACTCGGTGTCGAGGACGTGCCGTCGGGGCCCTACACCGAGGCCGCCGCGGAACTCCTGGCCCGGGCGGCCGACCACGTGAGCGGGCCCCACCGGGAGCTGCTCGCCACCTACGCGACCCGGCTGGCCACCGGTCTCGCCTCGCTCGTCTCCGTCCTCGACCCCGAACTCGTCGTCCTCAGCGGCTCCGCCCTGACGGCCGGCGGCGAGGTGCTGCGCACCCTCGTCCAGGCCGAACTGGAGGAGCTGGCCGCGGCCCGCCCCCGGCTCGTCGTCGGCGACGTCCGTGAACACCCTGTGCTGCGCGGCGCGTTGGAGTCCGCGCTCGCGACCACCCGCGACGAGGTCTTCGACACCTCGCACTGAGCCCCGCCCCCCCGCAGTCCCTCTCTTCTCACCCACCCCTGCCCCGGGAGACCTCGTCATGTCCGAAGTCATACCCTCTGCTGCCCGAAAGACGGCTTTTGCCGTAACCGCGTCGCTCGCCCTGCTCACCACCGCCTGTACCGGCCAGTCCAACTCCGGCGCCACCGACGACGCCTCCAAGGACACGACGATCAACTTCTGGCACGCGTGGAGCGCGCCGAACGAGGTGAAGGGGGTCAAGTCCCTGGTCGCCGGCTTCGAGAAGGCCCATCCCAACATCCACGTGAACGTCGTCGGCAACATGACGGACGACAAGATCAACCAGGCTCTGCGCTCCGGCGGTGACAAGGCCCCGGACGTGATCTCCTCCTTCACCACCAACAACGTGGGCAAGTTCTGCTCGTCGGGCGCGCTGGTGGATCTCAACCCCTTCTTCAAGAAGTCGGGCATCGACCCGCAGACGACCTTCCCGAAGGCGATGAACGAGTACACCCAGTTCGACGGCAACCGCTGCTCGGTGCCGCTGCTGGGCGACGCGTACGGCCTCTACTACAACAAGACGGCGTTCGAGAAGGCGGGCATCACGGCCCCGCCGAAGACCTGGTCGGAGTTCGAGGCCGACGCCAAGAAGCTGACGATCCCGCAGGGCGACGGCTACAAGCAGCTGGGCTTCATGCCGGACTACCACGGCTGGGAGTCCACGACCGAGCACTACTTCGGGCAGTTCTCGCCGACGTACTTCGACAAGGCCGGCAAGTCCGACGTGGCCAAGGACCCGGCGTTCGAGAAGGGCTTCACCCTGCAGAAGAAGCTCGTCGACGAACTCGGAGGCTTCCAGAAGCTGGAGAAGTTCCGGGCCACCCTCGGCGACGAGTGGGGTCCGAAGCACCCCTTCCACACCGGCCAGGTGGCCATGCAGATGGACGGTGAGTGGCGGCTCGGGATGGCGCTCGACGCCAAACCGAAGTTCGACATCGGCGTCGCCCCGCTGCCCGTACCGGACGACCAGGCCGACCAGTACGGCAAGGGTTACATCACCGGCACCATCGCGGGCATCGCGGCCACCAGCCACAAGCAGAACGCGGCCTGGGAGCTGGTGAAGTACATGACCACGAACACGGACGCGGTGGTCGGCTTCGCCAACGACATCCACAACGTGCCCTCCACGCTGGCCGCGCTGAAGTCCCCGAAGCTGAAGTACGACCCGCGGTTCAAGACCTTCCTGGACATCGCCGCGAACCCGGACTCGACCACGAGTCCCGCCTCGATCAACGGCGGTGTGTACCTGGTGACGATCCAGCAGTTCGGCTACGACTACGAGAGCGGCAGGGCCACCGATCTGAAGGCCGGTCTGAAGAAGACGGCCGCGCAGATCGACACGGACATCGCGCAGGCGAAGTAGCCATGAACACGATCACGCTCGCCTCGAAGCGCCGCAGCGCCGGCCTCGCTGCGAAGCAGCGGAAACAGGCACTGCGTACGGCCGCCTTCATGTCGCCCTGGCTGATCGGCTTCGCGGTCTTCTTCGCGTACCCGCTGATCTCGACGGTCTACTTCTCGTTCATGCACTACGACGGCTTCAGGCCGCCGACGTGGAGCGGAACGAAGAACTGGACATACGTCTTCGAGCACTACCCGCTCTTCTGGCCCGCCCTGCGCAACACCCTGTGGCTGGTACTGGTGATGGTGACCCTCCGGGTCGTCTTCGGACTCGGTGTGGGCCTGCTCATCACGAAGATCAAGACCGGCGCGGGCGTCTTCCGTACCCTCTTCTACCTGCCCTACCTCGCCCCGCCGGTGGCGGCGACGATGGCCTTCGCCTTCCTGCTCAACCCCGGTACGGGACCGGTCAACTCGATCCTGGAGAAGATGGGTGTCCCGGCGCCGGGCTGGTTCAACGACCCCGCCTGGTCCAAGCCGGCCCTGACCCTGCTGGCGTTGTGGGGCATCGGCGACCTCATGGTCATCTTCATGGCCGCGCTGCTCGACGTACCGACGGAGCAGTACGAGGCGGCCGAGCTGGACGGCGCGTCGGCGTGGCAGCGGTTCCGCTACGTCACCCTGCCGAACATCTCCCCGATCGTGATGTTCGCCGTGGTCACCGGCGTGATCCAGACGATGCAGTACTACACGCAGCCGCTGATCGCGGGGAAGGTCGCCTCGGGCGTGATCCAGGGCGCGGGCACCCAGTTCGAGCCCGGCTACCCGGACAAGTCCACGCTCACCCTCCCCCAGCTCGTCTACAACCTCGGCTTCCAGCGCTTCGACTACGGCTCGGCCTGTGTGGTGGCTCTGGTGCTGTTCGCCCTGTCGATGGTGTTCACCGCGTTCCTGATGCGGCGCCGGGGCGGTCTCATCCAGGCAGGTGACTGACCATGACCCAAGTACTGGACCAGCCGGTGAAGCTGGCTCCGCAGGTGTCCGGGGCGGAGCGGACCGCCCGCCGCAGGGCGCTGCTCGAATGGATCGCGATCCACTCCCTGGGGATCGCCGCCGCGCTGTTCTTCACACTCCCCTTCGTGTTCGTGTTCCTGACCTCGCTGATGAGCGACACCCAGGCGCTCAGCCGGGACCTGGTCCCGCACACGTGGGAGTGGGGCAACTACAAGAAGGTCTTCGACACGCCCGGCTTTCTGACCTGGTGGAAGAACACGCTGCTCTACGCCGGCCTCGGCACCGTGCTGACCGTCGTGTCGTCCATCCCGGTGGCGTACGCGCTCGCGAAGTTCCGCTTCCGGGGCCGCAACCTGTCACTCATGCTGGTGATCTCGATGATGATGCTGCCCCCGCAGGTGGTCATCATCCCGATGTACCTGTTCTGGGCGAAGCAGCTGGACCTGTCGGGCACGCTGTGGCCGCTGATCATCCCGATGGCGTTCGGGGACGCGTTCTCCATCTTCCTGCTGCGCCAGTTCCTGATGACGATCCCGAACGAGTACGTCGACGCGGCGAAGGTGGACGGCTGCGGTGACCTGCGGACCCTGCTGCGGGTCGTGCTGCCGATGGCGAGACCGGGCATCGCCGCCGTCGCCCTCTTCCAGTTCTTCTACGCCTGGAACGACTACTTCGGCCCCCAGATCTACGCCTCGGAGAACCCCGGCGCCTGGACCCTCTCCTACGGCCTGGAGTCCTTCAAGGGCGCGCACCACACCGACTGGAACCTCACCATGGCCGCGACCGTGCTGGTCATGGCCCCCGTGATCCTCGTGTTCTTTTTCGCCCAAAAGGCGTTCGTGGAAGGCGTCACGCTCACCGGAGTGAAGGGTTAACCACACATGAAACTCACTGTGGTCGGCGGAGGCTCGACCTACACCCCCGAACTCATCGACGGCTTCGCACGCCTCAGGGACACCCTGCCCATCGAGGAACTGGTGCTCGTGGACCCGGCGGCCGAACGCCTGGAGCTGGTGGGCGGCCTGGCCCGCCGGATCTTCGCCAGGCAGGGCCACCCGGGCCGGATCGTCACCACCTCCGACCTGGACGCGGGCGTCGAGGGCGCCGACGCCGTGCTGCTCCAGTTGCGCGTCGGCGGACAGGCGGCCCGCCGACAGGACGAGACCTGGCCCCTGGAGTGCGGCTGCATCGGACAGGAGACGACCGGCGCGGGCGGCCTCGCCAAGGCACTGCGCACGGTCCCCGTCGTCCTGGACATCGCCGAACGCGTCCGCCGCACCAACCCCCGCGCCTGGATCATCGACTTCACCAACCCCGTCGGCATCGTCACCCGCGCCCTGCTCCAGGCGGGCCACCGTGCGGTGGGCCTGTGCAACGTGGCGATCGGCTTCCAGCGCAAGTTCGCGGCGATGCTGGGCACCGACCCGAAGGACGTCCACCTGGACCACGTGGGCCTGAACCACCTCACCTGGGAGACGGGGGTGCGCCTCGGCGGCCCCGAGGGCGCGAACGTGCTGCCCAAGCTCCTGGCCGAGAACGGCGACGCCATCGCCGACGACCTGCGTCTGCCCCGCCCCCTGCTGGACCGCCTGGGCGTGGTCCCCTCGTACTACCTGCGCTACTACTACGCGCACGACGCGGTGGTACGAGAACTGCGCACCAAGCCCTCCCGGGCGGAGGAAGTCGCCGCGATGGAGCGCGAGTTGCTGACGATGTACGGCGACCCGGCCCTGGACGAGAAGCCGGCACTGCTGGCCAAGCGGGGCGGCGCCTTCTACTCGGAGGCCGCGGTGGACCTGGCGGCGGCCCTGCTGGGCGGCGCGGGAAGCCCGTACCAGGTGGTGAACACGCTCAACAAGGGCACGTTGCCGTCCCTGCCGGACGACGCGGTGATCGAGGTCCAGGCGGCGGTCGGCCCGACGGGCCCGGTGCCGTTGCCGGTCCCGGACCTGGACCCGCTGTACGCGGGCCTGGTGGCGAACGTGACGACGTACGAGGACCTGGCCCTGGAGGCGGCGCTGCGCGGCGGCCGGGACCGCGTCTTCCGTGCCCTGCTGGCCCACCCCCTGATCGGCCAGTACGAGTACGCCGAAGCCCTCACCGACCATCTCGTCGCGCACAACCGGGAGCACCTGGCGTGGGCCTGACCGCACCTGAATCCGGGAGTGTTCTCGCCATCGACGCGGGCAACAGCAAGACCGACGTGGCCGTGGTCACCGCCGACGGGGAGGTCCTGGCCACCGCCCGCGGCGGCGGCTTCCGGCCGCCGGCGGTGGGCGTGGAGGCGGCGATGGACGCCCTCGCCGACCCGGTCGCCCGGGCCCTCTCGGACGCGGGCCTGCCCGCCGTCTCGCACGTCTCCGCCTGCCTGGCCAACGCCGATCTGCCGGTCGAGGAGGAACAGTTGGCGACCGCGCTGCACGCGCGTGCGTGGGGCAGCTCGGTGGAGGTCCGCAACGACACCTTCGCGATCCTGCGGGCGGGCGTGGCCGAGCCCCGGGGCGTGGCCGTGGTGTGCGGCGCGGGCATCAACTGCGTCGGCATGCGCCCCGACGGCCGCACCGCCCGCTTCCCGGCGATCGGCCGCATCTCCGGCGACTGGGGCGGCGGTTGGGGCCTGGCCGAGGAGGCACTCTGGTACGCCGCCCGCGCCGAGGACGGCCGCGGCGAGCCCACCGCGCTGTCCCGCACCCTCCCCGCCCACTTCGGCCTCCCCTCCATGTACGCCCTGATCGAGGCCCTGCACCTGGAGCACGTCGAGCACGGCCGCCGCCACGAACTGACCCCGGTCCTCTTCGGGACGGCCGCACAGGGCGACCCGGTCGCCCGCTCGATCGTGCACCGCCTCGCGGAGGAGGTCGCGACGATGGCCACGGTCGCCCTCGCCCGCCTGGACCTCCTCACCGAGGAGACCCCGGTCCTCCTCGGCGGCAGCGTCCTGACCGCCGGCCACAGCCAACTGAACGACACCATCCACGACCTCCTCTCCTCCCGCGCCCCCAAGGCCGCCGTCCACGTGGTCACGGCCAGCCCGGTCCTGGGCGCGACCCTCCTGGGCCTGGACCGCCTGGGGGCGGGGGTGGGGGCGGGGGAGCGGGCTCGGGCCTACTGGTCGAGGTAGAGACAGAACGGATGCCCGGCCGGGTCGAGCAGCACCCTGACGTTGTCCTGGGGCTGGTGGTCGGCCTCTCGGGCGCCGAGTTCGAGGGCGTGGGTCACTGCGGACGGCAGGTTCGCCACCTCGAAGTCGAGGTGCATGGTGATGTGTTGGGCGCCGTCGCGGGCGGGCCAGACCGGGGGCACGTAGTCGTCCGCGCGCTGGAAGGCGAGGTAGGCGACGCCTTCCGGTGGGGTGATGGCCGCTCCGTCGGGGTCCTGCTCGGCGATCTCCCAGCCGAGGAGTTCGGAGTAGAAGCGGGCGAGGGCGTGGGGGTCGGGGGCTTCGAGGACCACCCCCCACCAGTCGTGGCGTGACATGCGGGGGGAGCCGGGGTCGTGGCTCGGTCGTCCGTGCATGTCGGCGAAGGGTACAAGCGGTGCCGGGGGTTGCGGGGGAACCGATCCGCCGCACCCGGCGTGTTCATCAGCGGGGGGTGGTGCGGCCGGCGCCCCGCGCCGTCACGCCGTGGGTTGCGCTGCGATCCGATCAAGATCGAGTGAAGGCTGGTGCGGATGCCGGTCCGGGCGGTGATACTTGGCGGCGAACGGATGACCATGGGGGAGGTCAAGTGACACACCCGCCGAAGAGCAGCGCGGCGCCGCCACCGGCGGGTCCCGCCGTGCCCGCGATCCCCTCTCAGCCCGGCTCGCCCACGCGGGTGGGTCCGCCCCCGGCCCCGCGCCGTACCGCCTTCGCCGAAGGTGTCGAGCAGGTGCGCGCCGCCGCGACCACCGAGCCGGGGCGGCTGCGGATCATCGGGGCCGTCCTCGCGCTGCTCGTCGTCGCGTTCGGCGCGGTCACCGCCTGGCAGGCCTCCGAGCGGGCGGCCGCCGCCGACGACGTGCTGCACCGCAGCCAGCCGCTCAGTTCCGGCGCGGCCGGCATCTACCGTTCGCTGGCCGATGCCAACACGGCCGCCTCCAGCGGGTTCCTGGCCGGCGGGCAGGAGACCGCGGCCTCGCGCGACCGGTACGAGAAGGACATCCGTACGGCCGCCGCGGGGCTCGTCACGGCCGCCGCCAACGCGGAACCGGGCTCCCCCTCCGAGGCGACCATCGCCAAGCTGAACCGGCTGCTGCCCGAGTACAAGGGCCTCATCGAGCGCGCCCGGACCTACAACCGGCAGGGATATCCGGTCGGCGGCGCCTACCTGCGGTACGCCAACGAGAAGATGCAGAAGGAGATGCTCCCGGCCGCGGAGGATCTCTACACGAAGGAGAACCAGCGGCTCGATGCCGACTACGGGAACGCGACGCCGTATCCGTGGGTGGCGATCGCGCTCGGTGTGCTCGCGCTGGCCGCGCTCGGCTGGGCCCAGCAGCGCACGTACCGGCACACCAACCGCGTCCTCAACCACGGCCTGGTCGCCGCCACCGCCGCCACCACCGTGGTGCTGCTGTGGCTGGTCGTCGGGCACGCCGTCGCGCGCTCGGGCCTGGGCGGCTCGTACGACCACGGCATCCGCTCGCTGAAGGTCCTGCACGACGCGCGGATCGCGTCCCTGAAGGCGCGCGGCAACGAGAACCTGAGCCTGGTGGCGCGCGGCGCCGAGACGGTCACGGTCGGCGGACAGACGTACGACGCGTACTACTACGACTTCGACAAGGACATGACCGTGCTCGGCAAGGGCCTCACCGAGGCCGACCGGCTCGCCGACGACCGGACGGGCACCGAGCCGGTCAAGGCGGCCGAGGGCAACATGGCGGTGTGGAAGAAGCGCCACACCTCCGCCCGTACCGAGGACGAGAACGGCAACTACCAGCAGGCGCTGGACATGGTGATCGGTGGCAAGGGCGCGACCGGTGAGTGCTTCGACAGCGTCGACCGCAATCTCGCCCTGGCCATCGACCACGAGCAGGCCGAGTTCAAGCAGGCCGCCGGGGACGGACGGGACGCGATGACCGGGCTGCCCATCGGCGCCGCCGTCCTGGCGGTCCTCGGTGCCGCGGGCGCGGTCGCCGGCATCGGCCGCAGGCTTTCGGAGTACCGGTGACAGGGGACAGGACGATGTACGCAGCACGTGCACGGGCCTCCCTGCGAGGCTGGGGCGGGGTCGGCGCGATGGCGGTGCTCTGCGCCCTGGCGCTGGCGTTCGTCCTGCTGCTGCCGCGCACCCAGCAGGCCCGCCAGGACGGGCGCACGGCCGGCCCCGGAGTGGCCGAGGCCACCCAGGCCCGGGCCTCGGACTGCAAGGACTCGGACGCGCAGAAGCAGACGCTGTCGCCGTCCGGCGCCGACGGGCCGACGATCGACGCCATCAAGTCCCGTACGGGCGCCAAGCGCAAGCTGGTCGTGGGCGTCGACCAGAACAGCTACCACTGGGGCTACCGCAACCCGAACACCGAGGGCGCGGAGCTGGAGGGCTTCGACATCGACCTGGTGCACCGGATCGCCGCGGACATCCTCGGCGACCCGGACGCGGTGCAGTTCAAGGCGATACCGACCAGCCAGCGCATCCCCGCCATCCAGGACGGCCGGGTCGACATGGTCGTGCGCACGATGACCATCACCTGCCCGCGGCTCGACGAAGTCGCCTTCTCCGCCCCTTACTTCAAGACCGGGCAGCAGGTGCTGGCACCCAAGTCCTCGTCGATCACGGGGTACGACGACACGCTCGCGCACAAGAAGATCTGCACGGCGTCCGGTTCCACCGCCTATCTCAAGCTGAAGGCCGACCGGGACAAGGGCACCCTGCCCGCCTCCACGGACATCTCCACCACCGTCCCCAACCAGCTCGACTGCCTGGTCCGGCTGCAGCTCGGCGAGGTCGACGCGGTCGTCACCGACGGCGCGCTCGCCGCGAGCCAGGCCGCCCAGGACCCGACGGTCGAGCTGAAGGGCGAGGCGTTCACCACCGAGTACTACGGCGTGGCGATGAAGAAGGACGCCGACGATCTGGTACGCCGGGTCAATCGCATCCTGGTCGGCTACCGAGCGAGCGGCTGGCAGACGTCGTACGACAGATGGCTGTCGGCCACACTGGGCAAGGACTCGGGAGCGTCCAAGCCGCCGGCCCCGGAGTACCTGCGCAAGAGCTGACCCCCACCCCGACCAGAACCCGTCCAAGGCCAACCACACAGCAGCGAGAGGTGATCGATGGGCGTCACGGACCCCGCCGGGCCGGTGATGGACCGGGACGAGGTGGACCGTGCGCTGGCGCGGCTCGGCGCCGAGCACGAGGCGATCGAGACCTCGCTGCTCGCCCTCCAGGACCACGCGGGCCGCAGACTCCTCGAAGGCGCCGAACTCACCGGCGTCACCAGGGAACGCTGGGCGGCCACGGAGGCGTCGATCACCCTGCTGTGGGCGTACTTCGACGCGTACACGGCCGCGCTGCGCTCCGCCCGGGAGATCCGCGCCCGGCGCCGCTGGTCCAGCCGCGAGGACCTGGTGGAGCTGACCGAACTGCTGCGCGGCGACTCCGTCACCGTGCCCGGCGGCGCCGCCACGCTCGCGGCCGCCGGCAAGCTCAGCGAGAGCTTCTCGCTCGGCACCCTGGTCGACCGGATGAACGAGCTGTACGCGTCCTCGCTGGACCTGGTCGTCACCGCCGACGCGGTCTGGTCGGCGCTGCCCGCCCGGATCGATTTACTCGCCGCGGAACTCCGGCGCACCCGCAAGCTCGCGCACTCCGTGGGCGTACGCCCCGGCGAGCACCCGGCCGGCGACGACCTGGAGCGCATCACCCGCACGCTGACCAGGCTGCGCGAGGACGTGGTCTCGGACCCGCTCGCCTTCTGGGTACCGGCGGAGGGCAGTTCGGCGCCCGGCGGCGGCCGCCCGGACACCACGGTGTACGACCGTGAGGCGCGTGCCCTGGAGGACGTACGCCGGGAGATCGACGCCGTGCTGACCGTCCGCCAGGACGCGGAGGCCCGGCTGATCCGGCTGCGGGACGTGCTCTCCCGCGCGGACCGCACCCTCGCCGAGGCGCGCACCGCACGCGGTGAGGTGCTCGCCAAGATCGCCGCGACCGAGGTGCCCGTCGTCAGCGGGCCGCCGACCGCGCTGCAGGAACAGCTGGCGACCGCGGCCGAGTACCGGCGGCAGGCGCAGTGGCACCGGCTCTCCCCGCTCCTGGAGTCCCTGGAGCAGAAGGCCGAGGACGAACTCATGCGCGCCCGTGAGTCGTTGACGGCCGTCACCGCGCCGCTCGCGGTCCGCGCCGAGCTGCGCGGCCGCCTGGACGCGTACAAGGCGAAGGTCGCCCGGCACGGGCTGGCCGAGGACCCCCTGCTGATGGAGCGGTACGACAGCGCCCGGCGCATGCTGTGGAGCGCGCCCTGCGATCTGAGGGTGGCCGAACAGGCCGTACTGCGCTTCCAGCAGGCGGCGGCCGAACAGCTCGGCGCATCGAGGATTCCCCAGCAGGGCGAGCCTCAGGACCGTAGGAGTGAGTCGTCATGAGTCAGGCACAGCGGGCGTGCCAGCGGCCGGGCTGCGAGGGGACGTACGAGGACGTCGGCGGCGGTGAGCTGTACTGCGACACCTGCGGCCTCGCCCCCGTCGTCTCGGCGACCGGCATGGTCGGGTCGCCGCCCACCGGGATCACCAGTGGCGGCAGGGGTTCGGCGAGCGGCGGCAGTTCACGCAGCTCGCGTACGTCGTCGCAGTCGTCCAGGTCGCGGCGCTCGGTGTCCGGGCGGCTCTCGCGGTCCCTGTCCGGCAAGTCCACCGGCCGCTCGGTGTCCGTGCGCAGCTCCGGCTCCTCCTCCGGTGCCTCCGCCCGGGGGCGGCTGGGTGCCGGTCTCGTCTCGGTGCCGCAGGTGCCGCGGCCCGACCCGCGCGCCATGGTGCTGGAGAACCCGGAGGTGCCCGAGCGGAAGCGGTTCTGCTCGCGGTCCGACTGCGGGGCTCCCGTGGGCCGGGCGCGCGGTGACCGGCCGGGGCGCACGGAGGGGTTCTGCACCAAGTGCGGCCACCCGTACTCCTTCGTGCCGAAGCTGAAGGCCGGGGACATCGTGCACGGCCAGTACGAGGTCGCGGGCTGCCTCGCGCACGGCGGCCTGGGCTGGATCTACCTCGCCGTGGACCGGGCGGTGTCCGACCGGTGGGTGGTGCTCAAGGGTCTGCTGGACACCGGCGACCAGGACGCGATGGCGGCCGCGATCTCCGAGCGGCGGTTCCTCGCGGAGATCGAGCACGCCAACATCGTGCGGATCTACAACTTCGTGGAGCACCTCGACCAGCGCACCGGCTCCCTCGACGGCTACATCGTCATGGAGTACGTCGGCGGCAAGTCGCTGAAGGAGATCGCCAACGCCCGCCGCACACCGGACGGCCGGCGCGATCCGCTGCCGGTGGAACAGGCGTGCGCGTACGGCATCGAAGCTCTTGAGGCGCTCGGCCATCTGCACAGCCGCAACCTGCTGTACTGCGACTTCAAGGTCGACAACGCCATCCAGACCGAGGACCAGCTCAAGCTCATCGACATGGGCGCGGTGCGCCGCATGGACGACGACGAGTCGGCGATCTACGGCACCGTGGGCTACCAGGCGCCCGAGGTCGCCGAGGTCGGCCCGTCGGTGGCGAGCGACCTGTACACGGTGGGCCGCACGCTCGCGGTGCTCACCTTCGACTTCCAGGGCTACACGAACGTCTTCGTGGACTCCCTGCCCGACCCGGACAACATCGAGGTCTTCCACCGCTACGAGTCCTTCTACCGGCTCCTGGTCCGCGCCACCGACCCCGACCCGGCCCGCCGGTTCGGCTCCGCGCAGGAAATGGCCGAGCAGCTGACCGGGGTCCTGCGCGAGGTCGTCTCGCTGCAGACCGGGCAGGCCCGGCCCGCGCTGTCGACGCTGCTCGGGCCCGAAGTGAAGGTCACGGACACCGAGTTGTTCCCCAAGCTGGACGGGGACGTGTCCCGGCTCGGGGCGCGGCAGGTGCGTACCACCCAGCCCGTCCCCGCGCTGCCCCCGGCGTCGATCGTCAAGCCCGTCGAGACCCCCGCAGCCGCCCTCGCCCTGCCCGTCCCGCTGGTCGACCCGGCCGACCCCAACGCCGGTTTCCTGGCGGGCCTGATGGCGTCCGCGCCGGCCGAGCTGATCAGCGCGCTGGACGCGGCGCCCGCGCAGACCGTCGAGACCCGGCTGCGGCAGATCCGGGCCCGGCTGGAGAGCGGCGACCACCAGGCCGCGCTGATGGCGCTGGCCAAGCTGGACGAGGAACGGCCCGACGACTGGCGGGTGGTGTGGTACCGGGGCGTGGCCGCCCTGGTCACCGGCGACTTCGAGGGCGCGGCGCTGTCCTTCGACGCGATCTACGACGCCTTCCCCGGCGAGGCCGCGCCCAAGCTGGCGCTCGGCCTGTGCGCGGAGGTGCTCGGCCAGCTGGACAACGCGGCCGAGTACTACGGCCTGGTGTGGGCGACCGATCCGAGCTTCGTCAGCGCGGCCTTCGGGCTGGCCCGGGTGCAGCTCGCGGCCGGGGACCGGCGCGGTGCCGTACGGACCCTGGAGTCGGTACCGGAGTCCTCCATCCACTACACGGCCGCCCGGGTCGCCGCGGTCCGGGCGCGGCTCAGACAGCGCACCGCGAGCGCCGCGGACGTACCGTTCCTGGACGACCTGACGGCCGCCGCCGGCCAGGTCGAGGCGCTGGACGCCTACGGCCTGGACCCGGCCCGGCGCGAGCAGTTGTCGGCCGAAGTGCTCGGCAGCGCGCTGGACTGGATACTCTCCACAGGCCAGGGCACCGACCGACCCGCCGCCGGCGGACGGGTGTTGCTCGGCAGCGGTCTGGACGAGCGGGGCCTCCGCTTCGGACTGGAGCGCGCGTACCGCACGCTGGCCCGGCTGGCGCCCGGCGGCGAGGAGAGGATCGAACTGGTGGAACGGGCCAACCGTTACCGCCCCCGGACGTGGGTGTAGTTGATGTCGCAGATGCCCCAGCAGGCCGCACCGTCGAAGTGCCCGAGCTGCGCGGAGCCGCTGGAGTCGGGTGACCTCTTCTGCGGCGCGTGCGGATACGACCTGTCCGTCGTGCCCGTCCCGCCGCAGGACCATCCGACGCTCACCATGACCGGCTCCCCCGCGCCCGGGGACGGCGTGGACTGGCCCGCACCCGAGCCGACCGGCTCCGGCAGCACCCCGGGCGAGGTGCATCTGCCGGCCGATCTGCCCGGCACCGACTCGGGCGGCAAGCCCCTGCACGCCGAGGAGCCGGCAGCGCCCGGCGTCCGCTTCGACCGGCCCCCGGAGCCCGACGAGTACCCGCTGCAGGCACCGGACCCGCGCGCGGCGGCCGCCGCCGTGCCGGAGGAGCCCCAGCCGGTCTGTGTGGCCTGCCGGGCGGGCCGGGTGGACAGCGACGGCTACTGCGAGAACTGCGGGCACGCCCAGCCCCGCGAACGCGACCACATGGAGCGGGAGTCGGGCCCGGTCGCCGCGGTCAGCGACCGCGGCCTGCGCCACCACCGCAACGAGGACGCCTTCACGGTCGGCCACACCGCGCTGCCCGACGGCGCGCCCGCCGCCCTGGCGATCGTCTGCGACGGCGTGTCCTCGGCGACCCGCCCGGACGAGGCCTCGACGGCCGCCGCGCAGGCGGCCGGTGACACCCTGCTGGCCGCCCTGCCGCGCGGCACCCACCCGCAGCAGGCGATGCACGAGGCGATCGTGGCCGCCGCCCAGGCCGTCAACGCGCTCGTCGAGAAGCCCGCCGCGGACCGCGAGCACGCCCCGCACCAGAACGCCCCGGCGTGCACCATCGTCGGCGCGATCGTCACCTCCGGGCTGCTGGTGGTCGGCTGGGTCGGTGACAGCCGCGCCTACTGGGTGCCGGCGGACCGCGGCGCGCCCGCGGCCCGGCTGACCGAGGACGACTCCTGGGCGGCGCAGATGGTCGCGGCCGGCCTGATGAACGAGGCGGAGGCGTACGCCGACGAGCGCGCCCACGCGATCACCGGCTGGCTCGGCGCGGACGCCTACGAACTGGAGCCGCACACCGCCTCCTTCAAGCCGGACCGGCCCGGTGTCGTGGTGGTGTGCACCGACGGCCTGTGGAACTACGCGGAGACGGCCGAGGAGATGTCCGAGGCGGTACCGGCCGACGCGGCCGAGCGGCCGCTGCACAGCGCCCGCGTTCTGGTCGGCCACGCCCTGGACGGCGGGGGCCACGACAACGTAACAGTGGCCGTCCTGCCGTTCCCGGCGCCCTCGCAGGGGGCAGGATCGGCCTGAGGCCGTACAAAACGGGGAAGCCTCGACGGACCGGAGGGGACCGGTCCGTCCACACGCATTGCTCCGCTCCGGCGGGGTGTCCGAGGGGGATCTGAACCAACATGGCCAATTTCGCGAAGTCCCACGCGCCGCAGTTCTCGGTCGACGTCTACCAGAACGAGTACCTGCCCGAGGGCGGCCGTGAGGTCAACGCCATCGTCACGGTGACGGCGACGGGCGGCGGCACGATCGGGAGCGCGGTCGCCGCGCCCGTGTACGCACCGGGCCACGGGCCCTCCGCCGCCGTGGCGATCATGGTCGACTGCTCGGGCTCCATGGACTACCCGCCGACCAAGATGCGCAACGCCCGGGACGCCACGGCCGCCGCGATCGACACCCTGCGCGACGGCACCCGCTTCGCGGTGATCGGCGGCACGCACGTCGCCAAGGAGGTCTACCCGGGCGGCGGACGGCTCGCGGTCGCCGACGCCCGGACCCGCGAGGAGGCCAAGCAGGCGCTGCGCCGGCTCAGCGCGGGCGGCGGTACGGCCATCGGCACCTGGCTGCGGCTGGCCGACCGGCTGCTGTCCTCGGCGGACGTGGCCATCCGGCACGGCATCCTGCTCACCGACGGACGCAACGAGCACGAGTCGCCTGAGGACCTGCGGGCCGCGCTGGACGAGTGTGCCGGGCGGTTCACCTGTGACGCGCGCGGTGTGGGCACCGACTGGGAAGTGAAAGAAGTCACAGGCATCGCCTCCGCACTGCTCGGCACCGCCGACATCGTCGCCGACCCGGCCGGCCTGGCCGCCGACTTCACGCAGATGATGGAGGCGGCGATGGGCAAGGAGGTCGCCGACGTCGCCCTGCGGGTGTGGACCCCGGTCGGCACGACCATCAGGTTCGTCAAGCAAGTCGCACCCACGGTGGAGGAGTTGACCGGTCGGCGCACGGAGGCCGGGCCCCGGGCCGGGGACTACCCCACCGGGTCCTGGGGCGACGAGTCCCGCGACTACCACCTGTGCGTCGAGGTCCCGGCGGCGGGTCTCGGCCAGGAGATGCTCGCCGCCCGGGTCTCGCTGATCGTCCCACAACCGGACGGATCGGTACAGAACCTCGGCGCCCAGGGGCTCGTACGGGCCGTATGGACCGACGACATGACGGCCTCGACCTCGATCAACCCCCAAGTCGCCCACTACACCGGGCAGGCCGAACTGGCACAAGCCATCCAGCAGGGGCTCGATCTCCGCAAAGCGGGCGATTTCGATGGAGCAACGGCCAAACTGGGCCGCGCTGTTCAGCTCGCGAGTGCCTCCGGGAACGCCGATACTGCGAAACTGCTTGCGAAGGTGGTGGACGTGGTCGATGCAGCGACGGGTACTGTGCGACTGAAGGCGAAGGTCGAAGAGGCCGACGAGATGACTCTCGAGACACGGTCCACAAAGACTGTTCGTGTAAAGAAGTAGTGACCCAGCAGTACCGAGTAGGACCTGAAGGAGAGGGGGAAGCGCCGACATGCCGACCTGCCCGAACGGACACCAGTCGGGTTCCGACGACTGGTGCGAGGTCTGCGGTCACCGCATGGCCGGTGCCGTACCTCCACCCCCGCCACCGCCACCGGCCGCCGGCGGCTACGGCTTCCCGCCCCCGCAGGGCACCCAGGCCGGCGGCCGCCCGCAGGGGGCCGGTGCGCCCGAGCCCGAGCTGTGCCCGCAGTGCCGTACGCCCCGCGAGGGCGGCGCGCCCTTCTGCGAGGAGTGCCGGTGGAACTTCCTGACCAACACGGCCACCTCGTACACCCCGGCCGCGCCGCGGCCGGCCCAGCCGCGCTTCCAGCCGCCGAGCGCGACGTACGGCGGCGGTGACTCGTACGAGTACCAGGGCTCGCGGCCCTCGCAGGTGAACCGTCCCGCCGAGCCGATCCCGTCGTTCGGCAGCGAGCCCTCGGGCCCGACGCCGTTCGCCGGCGAGCGCGGCCCGTCCGGCCCGCCGCCCACCGCGGGCGGCCCGGGCGGCTTCGGCGGCAACCAGCGTCCCTCCGGTCCCCCGTCGGCCTTCGGCGGCGGTCCGGGTCAGGGCCAGGGCGGTCCTGGCGGCCCCGGCGGTCCTTCGGGCTTCGGCGGTGCGCAGGGCCAGGGCGGTCCCGGCGGCCCCGGCGGTCCGTCCGGCTTCGGTGGCGGCCCGGGACAGGGCCCCGGCGGCCCTGGTGGTCCTTCGGGCTTCGGCGGTACGCAGGGCCAGGGTGGCCCCTCCGGCCCGCCGCCCTTCGGCCGTGAACCCTCCGGTCCCGGTGGCCCCGGTGGTCCCGGCGGCCCCTCCGGCTTCGGTGGCGACCCCTCGCGTCCGGTTCCGCCGCCGCCCGGGCCGACCCCGCCCGCCGGTCCCGGCGGCACGGCCGGCGGTCCCGGCGGCACGGCCGGCGGTGCGCCGCAGGCCTTCCAGCAGTCCGGCCCGCCCGCGCCGCCCGCGTTCCCGCGGGAGACCGGCCGGCCCCCGGCCGGCGGTCCGGCCTTCGGCGGCGGTCCGGCCTTCGGCGGCGGTGAAGACGACTGGGTGCTCTCCCCGCCGTCGGCCGGAAGCCCCGGTGGTCCCGGCGCCGGACAGGGCGGCGGCTACGGCTACCCGCCGCCCGGCGTCACCCAGGCCCCGCCCGGCTCCGGCTTCCCGTCGGCGCCACAGGGTCCGACGACGTGGATCGCGACCATCGGCCCGGACCGCGAGTACTTCATGGCGATGATGCACCGCTCGGGTCCCGAGGCCGCGGGCCTCAACCTGCCCGCGTACTCGCCCGAGCAGCAGCGCACGCTCAGCGGCAACCAGGTCACCATCGGCCGCCGCCGGCACTCCACCGGCGACACCCCCGACATCGACCTGTCGGTGCCGCCGGAGGACCCGGGCGTCTCGCACCAGCACGCGGTGCTGGTCCAGCAGCCGGACGGCACCTGGGCGGTCGTCGACCAGAACTCGACGAACGGCACCACGGTCAACGGCTCGGACGAACCGATCCAGCCGTTCGTGCCGGTACCGCTGCAGGACGGCGACCGGGTGCACGTGGGCGCCTGGACGACGATCACCGTCCGCCGGGGCTGAGCCGGGAATGTGACGACAGGCGCTAGGGGAGGGGCCAGGTGTACGGCCCCTCCGGGTCGTCCAGCCACGCCCACACGCGCTCGCCGCTGACCGTGACGCCGTACCGTGCGCGCTCCGGTCTGCCCTCGCGCTCCCACAGGGCGTAGGCCTCCTGCGGGTCGAAGGCGCCGTGGGTCAGGGCGAGCAGGAAGCGGAACAGCTCGTGCTCGCGGGCCGGGCGCGGCACCCCGTGCAGGGACACCGCCCCGGGTTCCACCCGGCCCGCGCCCCGCAGGGGCACGAAGTAGGCGGCCGTGGACAGGAAACGGCCCTCGGCGTGCCCGGTGTCGAAGACGTCGAGGGCGAGCAGCCCGGTCGCGAACGGGGTCAGGATGCGGGCGCCGGGGCGGCACTGGTCGAGCCAGGCGCGCGGCACCGTGGACAGCGTGCAGGTGGCGATGATCCGGTCGAACGGGGCGCGTTCGGGCACCCCGCGCGCGCCGTCGCCGGTGACGACCGCCGGGTGGTACCCGGCCACGGCCAGGTGCTGCCGGGCCGACTCGGTGATCTCCGGCTCCAGGTCGACCGTGGTGACGAGGTCGTCGTCGCCGAGCCGGTGGGCGAGCAGCGCCGCGTTGTACCCCGTCCCGGCCCCCACCTCCAGGACCCGGTTGCCGTCCTCGACCCGCAGGGCGACCAGCATCCTCGCCATCAGCGAGGGCTGGCTGCTGGAGGAGAGCAGCTCGCCGTCGCGCAGCCGCGTGGCCAGCGGGGTGTCGGCGTAGGCACCGAACACCCAGCGTCTGCGGTCCTCGGGGTCCGGGCTCTCCCGCCAGCGGCGCTCGTAACCGTCCCGGACGCCGACGTAGTAGTACGGCACGAACAGGTGCCGCGGCACCTCGGAGAACGCCTCCCGCCACACCGGTTCCTCGGCCCAGACCCCCTCGGCGTCGATCTCCCGCACCAGCGCGGCCCGCGCCACGGCGGCGAGCACGTCGATCTCGGTGTCGTAGGCGCCCATGTGCCCACAGTAGGGCTGCCGCTGCCCGCGGCGGGGCTGTCCCGGCGGGAGCCGGTCCTAAGCCTTGAGTCCTGGGTCACCCCGTCTGAGACCATGGACGGGTGAAAGAGATTCGGCGCGGCACGCTTCAGGAGCAGACCTTCTACGAGCAGGTCGGCGGGGAGGAGACCTTCCGCCGGCTCGTCCACCGTTTCTACGAGGGAGTCGCCGAGGACCCGCTGCTCAGGCCGATGTACCCGGAGGAGGACCTGGGCCCGGCCGAGGAGCGGCTGGCCCTGTTCCTGATGCAGTACTGGGGCGGCCCCACCACCTACAGCGACAACCGCGGCCACCCCCGGCTGCGGATGCGGCACGCCCCGTTCACCGTGGACCGGGCCGCGCACGACGCCTGGCTGAGGCACATGCGGGTGGCCGTCGACGAACTGGGGCTCTCCGAGGAGCACGGGACGACGCTGTGGAACTACCTGACGTACGCGGCCCAGTCGATGGTGAACACCCCCGAATGACCCGCTGAACGCCGGATTCCGGTCGTCTGACGCCGGAATCCGGTCACGATCCGGTATAGACCGATCGAGAAACGCTTACCCGCGAGCTGTCACCTCTGCCAGCATCACCCAAAGGTCTGGAAGTTCTGGAAGTCCGGACGACACGGGGGCAGGGTGACGGGGTTCGTCTTTGCACGCGCGCGGGCACATCGCCTGCTGCTCGGCTCCACCGTGCTCACGGTGCTGCTCACCACCGCGGTGCTGGCGACGCTCACGGCGTACTCGGGCGCGATCGGGGACGCGGCGCTGCGCCATGTGCTGAACGACCCGCGCAACGCGACCGCCACCTCGCTGATCGTCAAGGCCGAGGTGCCGGCGGACGGGCGCGCCGCCGCCGACACCGCCGTACGACAGGGCGCGCGCCGGACCTTCGACGGGTTACCGGTGACCGTGCGGACGCTGCGCCGCTCGGGCCCGTACGCGCTGCCCCGCTCGCTGCGGCCGCCCGCCGAGCGGTCGGGCAACCCGGATCTGGCCTTCTTCGCCGCGCTGGACCGCACGCAGGTGCGGCCGGTCGCCGGCCGGCTTCCCGGCCGGACGGGCGGCGAGATCGAGGTGGCACTCCCCCAGGCGGCCGCCCGGCCGCTCGGCCTGAAGCCCGGCGACCGCCTCACCCTGGCCGACCGGCTGGGCGACGGGACGGTCCGGGTACGGATCAGCGGGCTGTACCGGCCCGCGTCGGCGAACGCGCCGTACTGGCAGCTGGACGACCTGCTCGGGCGCGGTGTGAAGGAGTCCGGCTTCACGACGTACGGGCCGCTGCTCGCCGACCCCTCGGTGCTCGCCGGCGGACGGGTGAGCACCGGGCCGACAGCCTGGCTGGCGTCGGCCGACTTCGGCTCGGTGACGACCGGGCGCATCGGGGCGCTGCGGGACGCGGCGCGGACCGGGAGCACGGCGCTGCGCACGTCCCACGCCCTGAGCGGGGTGACCGCGTCGGCGACCTCGCTGCCGGACGTCCTGGACCGGGCCGACCGGTCGCTGCTGGTCTCCCGCTCGACCCTGCTGATCGTCGCGCTCCAGCTGGTGCTGCTCGCGGGGTACGCGCTGCTGCTGGTGGCCCGGCTGCTCGGCGCCGAACGGGCGGCCGAGACAAGGCTGCTGAGGGCTCGGGGCGCCTCTCGTGCCCGGATCGCGGCCCTCGCCGCGGCCGAGTCGCTGCTGCTCGCCCTCCCGGCCGCCGTCTGCGCGCCCCTGCTCGCCGGACCGCTCACCACCCTGCTGACCGCCCACGGCCCGCTGGCCCGGCTCGACCTGCGGCTCGACCTCCCGCCCGGCGGCAGCCCCGGAGTCTGGCTGGTGGCCGCCGCCGTGGCCCTGGGCTGCGCGCTGACGGTGACACCACCGGCGCTGACGGGGGCGGAGACGGAGCGGCGTGCACGGCGGGCGGAGCCGGGCCGGGCACGACGGCCGCTCGTCTCCCGCTTCGGGAAGGGCCGTTCGGGAGCCTCGCCCGGCGGCTCCCGCCCTCGCGCCCGCCGCACCGGCGCCGGTCTGCTCCCCACCCCGCTGCGCGCCGGAGGCGACCTGGGCCTGCTCGCCGTAGCTGCGGTGGCCTACTGGCAGTTGGCGCAGCAGGACTCGGGAAGTGTCGCCGCCGACCGGTCGGGGACGCTCGGGGTGGATCCCCTGCTGGTGGCCGCGCCGGCGCTGGCGCTGCTCGCCGGTACCGTGCTGACGCTGCGGCTGCTGCCGCCCGTGGCGCGGCTCGCCGAGCGGTGGGCGGCGGCCGGGCGGGGACTGCCGACGGCGCTGGCCGGCTGGCAGTTCAGCCGCCGTACCGCACGCGCCGCGGGTCCGGTGCTGCTGCTCGTGCTGGCCGTCGCACTCGGCATGCTGGCCATCGGGCAGGCGTCCTCCTGGGACCGCTCGCAGGACGACCAGGCCGACTTCCGCGCCGGAGCGCCGATGCGGGTTCTGTCCGCGGGGGACGGCGAACTCGGCCGTACGGACGTGTACGCGGCGCTGCCGCACGTACGCGGGGTGGTCCCCGCCGCACGCGCCGAGGAGCCGCTGTCCGGCGACCGTACGGCGACCGTGCTGGCCGCGGACACCGCGCACGCGGGCGACGCGATGCTGATGCGCCCGGACCTGGCGGCCGTACCGGTGCGGCCGCTGCTGGCCGCGCTGACGCCGAAGGACTCCCCGGCCGGGACCCGGGTACCGGCGCACACCGCGCGGCTGCGGCTGACGGCGAGCCTGCACAGCTCCGCGGGACCCGGGACGGCCGCCGACGTCACGGTCGGGCTCGAGGACCGGTCCGGGGTGCCGTACCAGGTGCCGTTCGGCCGGCTCCCCGCCGACGGCCGCCCGCACACCCTCACCCTCGACCTGGGCTCCGCCCCCGGCCCGGCGCTCCTCACCGCACTCCAGCTGGACATGCCCCAGCCGTCCGCGCGGGCCGAGCAACACCGGCTCACGTTCCGCGATCTGACCGCCGACGGGACCGACGGGACCCGGCGCCCGCTGGCGCTGCCCCCGTCCTGGACCACGGCCGTGCACACCGGCGGCGCGGCTGTCACGACCCCCGCCACCAACCCCACCCGGCCCCGGATCGTCTCCACCCGGCCGCTGACCGTCTCCTACCGCACCGGATACTCCCCGGACGCGGACGCGGACACGGTCGCCACGCTGTCCGTCCAGCTCCAGGTGGCGCGTCCCGCGCCGCCCGAGGTGACGGCCGTCGCCACCGACCGGTTCCTGGACTCGTCGGGCGCCCGCACCGGGCAGCGCGTGGACGTGCAGATCGGCGACCAGAGCATCCCGGTGCGGATCGTCCGGGCGGTGCGCGCGCTGCCCACGACCGGCGGCTCGGGCAGCCATGACGGCGGCGCCGTCCTGGTCGATCTGCGGGCCGCGAACCGGGTGTTGCAGGCGCGGTACGGGGAGAGCCTCACACCCACCGAGTGGTGGCTGCGCACGGCTCCGGGCCGTGCGGCCCAGGTCGTGGGCGAGGTGCGGGCGTTGCCGGACGTCCTCGACCCGGGGCAGGTGGTGGTCCGGGACGAGATCGCCGCCGAACTGCGCGACGACCCCTTCGGCGCCGGGCCCACGGCCGCGTTCGCCGCGGCGGCCGTGGTGGCGGCGGCCCTCGCCGCGGTCGGCTTCGCGGTGGGCGCCGCCGGGTCGCTGCGGGCGCGCGAGGCGGACTTCGCCGTGCTGCGCGCCCTCGGCGCCCCACGCCGCCGGCTGGCCCGCACGGTCGCCGTCGAACAGGCCGTCCTGGTGGGCCTGGCCCTGGCGGTCGGCGTCGCCCTCGGCACCGTACTGGCCCGTGGCGTGCTCCCGTTGATCGTCCTGACCGGTGACGCCACCCGGCCCGTGCCCGGCCTGCTGGTCCAACTTCCGCCCGTCCGTGTGGCGTTGCTGCTGGCCGCCGTCGCCGCGGCTCCGCTGGCGGTCGCGGCGACGGCGACCGTGCACCGCGCGGCCCCGGCGCGGGCACTGCGCGAACAGAGAGGTGAGTGAGGTGAGTTACGTGCCCGCCGTGGTCGCTCCCTGGGTGCGTACCCGGCTGCGGGCCGCGCCCGGTGCCGCGCTCGCGCTCGCGCTGCTGGTCGTGGTGACCGCCTGTCTGGCAGGGGCCTTTCCCCGTGCGGTCGACCGGTACGAGGACGCGGGTCTGGTGCACACCCTCCGCCAGGCCCGCCCCGAGCGCACCACCCTGCGGGTGAGCGCGCCGCTGCCCCTGTTCGGCGACGACCCTGGCACGATGTTCAGCCCAGACGTGCTGAAACGGCAGTACGAGAAGCTGCTGGGCACGGTCGGCGGCGCACTGTCCGTCGACCGCGGCCAGTCGGCGTACGGCATCGCGACCCAGACCGACGCGGCCGTGCCCGATCCGTTCATCCCGCGTCCGAGCGGTCTGCTCGCCCATGTCCAGCTGGTCGCGCAGAGCGGCCTGGCCGGGCACGCCGGCATCCGCGAGGGCCGGCTGCCGCGCGCCGCGGGCCCGGTGGACCCGATGGCGCCCGAGGTGGAGGCCGCCGTCACCGCCGCCACCGCCAAGAGCCTGCACATCAAAGTGGGTTCGGTCATCCACGTGCCCTGTGTCGGCCGCGACCCGCTCGCCGTCCGGGTCACCGGCATCCTCACCCCGCGCGACCCCTCCGGCGCCTACTGGTCGACCGTCCCGCTGCTGCGCACGCCGAGCCTGGTCCCGCTGCCCCCGCCCGGCCCGCCGCAGACCTACTGGCTCGGCGCACTCCTGCTGTCCCCGGAAGCAGCCCCCGCCCTGCTGAACACGCGCGGAGAACCCGCCCGCTACTGGTACTTCGCCCCGGACCTCGGCGGTCTGCGTGGTCACGACCTGGACCACCTGGGGTCCGCCGTCGCCTCCCTGGAGTCCGGCCCCGGCCTGCAGCACGCCCGCACCACCGTGGGCCAGAACGCCGATGTCGGCACCGGCCTGGACGACGTCCTCGCCGCGTTCTCCCGGCTGCGCTCGGGCATCTCCCCGCTGGTCGCGGTGGCAGCCGCCGGCACCGCCACGGTCGCCGTCGTCGTCCTGCTCATGGCGGGCGGCCTGGCCGCCGACCGCCGTCGCACCGAACTCGCCCTGCTCCGCGCCCGGGGCGCCTCCCTGCCCGGCCTCACCGGCCGGCTGCTGGCCGAGACCGCCGTGGTCGCCGTACCTGCGGGCGCGGCCGGCCTGGCCGTCGCGCTCCTCCTCTTCCCCGGCGCCCGTACCGGTCCCGCCGTGGCCGCCGCCCTGGCCGTCACGCTCACCGCCTGCGCCGCCCTCCCGCTGCGCGCCGCGCTCGCCCACCGCGCGGTACGGGTGACGGCCGCACGGGAGGACGTGACGGCCGTACGCCCCTCCCGGCGCCGCACGGTGGCCGAGCTGACCCTGCTGGCACTGGCGGCCGGGGCGGTGGCGACCCTGCGCCGAAGCGGCACGTCGGCCGGTCAACTGGTGTCCCTGGCCCCGGTGCTGGCCGGCGTCATCGCGGCCCTGCTGCTGCTCCGCCTCCACCCTCTGCTGCTGCGCCGCCTCGCCCGCCCGGCCGGCCGGCTGCGCGGGGCGGTGGGCCATCTGTCCCTGGCCCGCGCGGGCCGCGCCCAGGCCTCCGCGGTACTGCCTCTGCTGGCCCTGCTGACCGCGCTGACCACGGCGGCCTTCGGTGGCTCGGTCCTGGCCGGCGTGGCCGAGGCCCGGGACCGTGCGGCCCTGCTCACGGTCGGGGCCGACGCCCGCATGGACGCGACCGCCGCGCTCCCGGCGGACCTGGCCGCCCGGGTACGCGGGCTGCCCGGGGTGCACGGGGTGGCTGCGGCGAGCATCACGTACGAGGCGAAGCCGCTGGACGGGGAGGACACGGTACCGCTGGTCGGGGTGGACCCGGCCGCGTACGGCCGGCTGGCGGCCGACACCGGCCTCGGGACCTTCCCGGCAGGCGAGTTGAAGAATGCGAAGACGCTCCCCGCCCTCGCCTCCCCCTCCATCGCCCACGCGTACGGCACCCGGCGCCCCTTCCCGGTACGGCTGGGGGACGGCAGCGCGGTCACCGTCCGGATCACCACCGTCCTCGACCGCACCCCGGCCGTGCCCGGCGCCGACTTCCTGATCGTCAACCGCGCCGGGCTCCCGGACTCGGCCGTCCGCCCCACGACACTGCTGCTGACCGGCGCCCACCTGGACGCGGACGCGCTGCGCCGCGCGTCCCCCGCCTCGGTCACGGTGCAGACCCTGGCCGAGGTGCGGTCCCGGTACGCCGACTCGCCCCTGCAGACCGGCGCCGGGCACGTCTACACGGCGGCGGTGGCCGCGGGCGCCGGCTTCGCCGTCCTCGCCCTGCTCCTCGCGCTGCTGCGGGCGGCACCCGAACGCACCGCGCTCCTCGCCCGCCTGCGCACGATGGGCCTCACCCGCGCCCAGGGCCGCCGCCTCCTCGTCCTGGAGTCCCTCCCCCAGGCCCTCCTCGCCGCGGCCGGCGGCACCCTGACCGGCTGGACCGCCATCCACCTCCTCTCCCCCGGCATCGACCTGACCACCATCGCCCTGCCCTCCGCCCAGCCCGGCGTGAACTCGGCCACCCTGCACCCGGACACCTGGTCACTGACGGCACCGGCGATCACGGTGGTCGTGCTGACGGTGGGAGTCGCGGGGACTCAGGCGTGGTGGACGGGGAGACGGGGGTCGGTACGGGAGTTGCGGGCGGGGGAGGGGCGATGAGCGTTCAGGGCAACCACCCAGGAGACCCCATGACAGCCGATCCCACCCTCACCGACCTCGCCAACCAGGTCACCGAGAGCCGCAACCAGCCCGCCTACGGCCACGACGCCCTCATCACCTGCGACCGCATCGTCCGCATCTTCTCCGCGGACGGCGTGGAGGTACAGGCCCTCCAGGGCCTCGACCTCCTCGTCCGTGAGGGCGAGCTGATGGCCCTGGTCGGCGCCTCGGGCAGCGGCAAGTCCACCCTTATGAACATCCTGGCCGGCCTGGACACCCCCACGGCGGGCGCCGCCCGCGTCGCCGGCCGCGACCTGCTCACGATGACCGCGAAGGACCGCCTCGCCTACCGCCGGGAGGTCGTCGGCTTCGTCTGGCAGCAGACCTCCCGCAACCTGCTCCCCTACCTCACCGCGGCCCAGAACGTCGCCCTCCCGCTCCAGCTGTCCGGCGCCCGCACCCGCCGCCGCGTCCGCGCCGAACGCGCCCTGGAACTCCTGGAGTTGCTCCAGGTGGCCGACTGCCGCGACCGCCACCCGCACGAGATGTCCGGCGGCCAGCAGCAGCGCACCGCGATCGCGGTGGCCCTCGCGAACGCCCCCGCGGTCCTCCTCGCCGACGAACCCACCGGCGAACTCGACTCCCAGACCGGCGCGCAGATCTTCGACGCGTTCCGCACCGCGAACGAGACGCTCGGCACCACCATCGTGATCGTCACCCACGACCAGGCGGTGGCCGGAGAGGTCCGCCGCACGGTCGCCATCCGCGACGGCCGCACCTCCACCGAGGTGCTGCGCCGCAGCGAGGTGGACGCCGCGACCGGCCACGAGACCGTGGTCGCCCGCGAGTACGCCATGCTCGACCGCGCGGGCCGCCTCCAGCTGCCCGCGGAGTACACGAGGGCCCTGAACATGCGCGACCGGGTGGCCCTGGAACTGGAGCCGGACCACATCGGAGTGTGGCCGGACGACAGCGCGGAGAAGTAGCGGAGAAGCAGGAAGCCGGGTCAGCGCACGCTGACGCCGAGGGTGCCGAGCCCGGCCCGCCGCACCGCGACGGATCCGTACGGCGTGCGCAGCCTCAGCCACGCCCCGGAGGAGAACAGCCCGGTCTCGGCCGCGCCGGTCCCCGGCCGCAGAAAGCCCAGCGACTGCGCCGCGTGCACGGCCCGCACCGGCAGCCGGGTCTCCCCTATCTCCCGGGACCAGATGTCCCGTCCGATCCGGTCCAGCTCCGTACGCGTACGCCGCTCCGGCGCCAACTCCTCGGTGCGGGACCGGAACTCGGCGACGGCCGCGGCCACGGTCGTACGCAGCGTGTCCGGTACGGGCAGCCCCGGCTCGGGCTGCCAGCCGCCGCGCGGCGGCAGCACACCGGCCCACGGCGGCCCGGTGACGGCGGCCGGGACGGCGGCCGTGGCGGCCCGCTCGTCCACGGACTCCAGGAGTTCACCGGCGGAGACGGTCACGTCGAGCGTGACCTCGAGCCCGTTCTCGTACGGCTTCGCCAGGCGCACCGCGCGGACCGCCAGCACCTCGA
The DNA here is from genome assembly GCF_044541035.1 of Streptomyces sp. NPDC085866. Taxonomy (NCBI): domain Bacteria; kingdom Bacillati; phylum Actinomycetota; class Actinomycetes; order Kitasatosporales; family Streptomycetaceae; genus Streptomyces; species Streptomyces sp. NPDC085866. The sequence continues at coordinate 393,938 of NZ_JBITSQ010000001.1, read as the reverse complement.
AGGACGGCGGCCGTCCGAACACGGCGAGTGCGGTTCCGGACGCCTGCAGGCGCACCGCGGCTCCACGGTCGTAGTGGAGCAGCCGGGAGAGGAAGGCGGCGAGGTCCGCCGCCTCCGACTCGTCGGCCAGGTGCAGCACCGTCATGCGGCGACGGCCTCCTCGTCGGCCGCGTCCGTGTACTCCTCGAGGAACTCCCGCTCCTCCTGGGTGATCCGGCGCGGCCGCTGGGCCTCGAAGTCGAACGGCACGACCACCGTCGAGGCCCGTACGTAGACCACGTCCTCGTCCTTCACCTCGTAGGTGATGGTGAAGGACGCGGCCTTGATCTCGGTGACCCACAGCTCGATGTCCACCGGGTGGTGCCGGTGGACGAGCTGCCGCTTGTAGTCGATCTCGTGGCGCGCCACCACGGACCCCTGCTTGAACTCCTTGTCCGGGCGGAACAGGAAGTTGATCCGGGCTTCCTCCAGGTAGCGGATGAAGACCGCGTTGTTGACATGGCCGTACGCGTCCATGTCGGACCAGCGCAGGGGGCAGCGGTAGATGTGACGCAAGTTCGATCAGCCCCGGGTCAGCTTCTTGTAGGTGGCACGGTGCGGGCGCGCGGCGTCCGGTCCGAGCCGCTCGATCTTGTTCTTCTCGTACGACTCGAAGTTGCCCTCGAACCAGAACCACTTCGACTCACCCTCGTAGGCGAGGATGTGCGTGGCGACGCGGTCGAGGAACCAGCGGTCGTGGGAGACGACCACGGCGCAGCCGGGGAACTCCAGCAGCGCGTTCTCCAGGCTGCTGAGGGTCTCGACGTCGAGGTCGTTGGTGGGCTCGTCGAGGAGCAGCAGGTTGCCGCCCTGCTTCAGGGTCAGCGCCAGGTTGAGGCGGTTGCGCTCACCACCGGAGAGGACACCGGACGGCTTCTGCTGGTCCGGCCCCTTGAACCCGAAGGCGGACACATACGCGCGGGACGGCATCTCGACCTGTCCGACGTTGATGTAGTCGAGCCCGTCGGACACGACCTCCCACAGCGTCTTCTTGGGGTCGAGGTTCTCGCGGCTCTGGTCGACGTAGGAGATCTTGACGGTCTCGCCGACCTTGATGTCGCCGGAGTCCGGGGTCTCCAGGCCCTGGATCATCTTGAACAGCGTGGTCTTGCCGGCGCCGTTCGGGCCGATGACACCGACGATGCCGTTGCGCGGGAGGGTGAAGCTCAGCCCGTCGACGAGGACCTTCTCACCGAAGGCCTTGTTCAGCTTGTCGACCTCGACGACGACGTTGCCCAGACGCGGGCCCGGCGGGATCTGGATCTCCTCGAAGTCCAGCTTCCGCATCTTGTCGGCCTCGGCGGCCATCTCCTCGTACCGCGCGAGACGGGCCTTGGACTTGGCCTGACGCCCCTTGGCGTTCGACCGCACCCACTCCAGCTCCTCCTTGAGCCGCTTCTGCCGCTTGGCGTCCTTCTGGCCCTCGACCTTCAGACGGGTGGCCTTGGTCTCCAGGTACTTCGAGTAGTTGCCCTCGTAGCCGTGCAGGCGGCCGCGGTCGACCTCGCAGATCCAGCCGGCGACGTTGTCGAGGAAGTACCGGTCGTGGGTGACGGCCACGACGGTGCCCGGGTACTTGGCGAGGTGCTGCTCCAGCCAGTTCACGGACTCGGCGTCGAGGTGGTTGGTGGGCTCGTCGAGGAGCAGCAGGTCGGGCTGCTCCAGCAGCAGCTTGCAGAGCGCGACGCGGCGCTTCTCACCACCGGAGAGGTTGGTGACGGGCCAGTCGCCGGGCGGGCAGCCCAGCGCGTCCATGGCCTGCTCCAGCTGGGCGTCGAGGTCCCACGCGTTGGCGTGGTCCAGCTCCTCCTGCAGCTTGCCCATCTCGTCGAGCAGCGCGTCGGAGTAGTCGGTCGCCATCAGCTCGGCGATCTCGTTGAACCGGTCGAGCTTGCCCTTGATCTCGGCGACACCGTCCTGGACGTTCTCCAGGACCGTCTTCGCCTCGTTCAGCGGGGGCTCCTGCAGCAGGATGCCGACGGTGTAGCCCGGCGACAGGAACGCGTCGCCGTTCGACGGCTGCTCAAGGCCAGCCATGATCTTCAGCACGGTCGACTTACCGGCACCGTTCGGGCCGACGACACCGATCTTCGCTCCCGGCAGGAAGCTCAGGGTGACGTCGTCGAGGATCACCTTGTCGCCGTGCGCTTTGCGCGCCTTGCGCATGGTGTAAATGAACTCAGCCAAGAGAAACCGTCCGGCAGCTTGAATCTGGCAGTGGGCAGATACACCCCATCTTGCCTGACCGCTAGGCCTGGATGGAAACCAGTGCGAGCGGGCGCCGCTGACCTGGGGTTTCCCGGAACGGCCGAGGGGCTGTCACACCCGGGGACCCGGGTGTGACAGCCCCTCGGACCGGATGGTCCGGCGTAGCCGCCCTGGGGACTCAGCCCTTGGCGTGCTCGTTGTCCAGCGTCGCCCCGGCGTCCCGCTGCGTCGGGATCACCGGGAGGGCGCGCACCGCCATGCTCGCCCGGTGCTCGTCGGCCTCCGCGCACAGCGCACGGGCCGCCTCGTTGAAGCGGACGACGGACGGCGGGTCGGAGGGGCCCAGCAGGTGCAGCTTGAGCTCGGTGCGGGCCTCGGCGTAGGTGTCCTTCTCGGGGTGGCGCACGGACTCCAGCAGGGCCGGTATGCCGGCCGCGTCCGGAGTGAGGACGGCGCCCGCCCGGACCGTCGGGAAGGCCGCGCGGAAGTCCTGCTCGGGAAGGCCGCTGGTGTTGGCGACGGCGTAGGGCTTCTCGCTCTCCAGATAGTCGGAGATGACGCTGGAGACATCGCTGACCAGCACGTCGGCCACGTTGAAGCAGGCGTAGACGTTCGGCCGCGCCCCGGTGACGATCTGGTGCTCCCACGCGGGGAACGAGGCCCAGAACGCGGTCTCCCAGGCGGCGGTCGCGGCGGTCACGGCCGCGGCCCGGCCGGGCTCCGGGACCGACTGGAGCAGCATCCGCTCCGCGTCGTCCGCGCTCGCCCGGAACGAGGACGTGGTCAGCCGGTCGAGTTCGGCGGTCCGGCCGGCCAGCTCCGCCGCCGCGGAGGGCGCCGGTCGCTCATGGGCGTGCTCCGCGGCACGGACGGCGTTCGCGGCGCGGATCATCTCCTGGATCCGGGCGTTCGCGGCTCCCGCCTGGGGAACGACCGAACCCGTCAGCGGGTGCGGCTTGTACAGGAGCCGGACCCCCGGATCGGCCAGGAGCGCGCGGACGATGTTCTCGCCGGCCTCGATGATCGAAGTGTTGCCCGGGTTGCCGTCCCAGCCCTCCCACGTGGGGGCGTAGAGAACCGTGGTGTACAGGCCGGTGGGCGCACCGGCGTACGGCGCGATCGCGTCCAGCTGCGGGCGTCCGATCTCCACGACGTCCCGGTCGTCGACGCCCACGTTGGCCAGGGCGTACCGCTCGCGTGCCGCGGGACCGGCCACCCACACCTCGTCGTACGCCTTCGCGTACGGGTTGCAGCTGGACAGCTTGTCGCTCTCGCCGTGGTTGACGAAGGCGTGCTTGATGGTGGGGATCCGCAGCACCTGCGAGGTCTTGCCCGAGTTCGACGGGTGGATCAGCATCTTCAGCGTGGACTGCTCGAGCCGCATCAGGTCGGCGACCTTGGGCAGGCACACGATCGGGATGTCGGTCGACGCGATCTTCCGCACCATGAAGCGCTCACGGAGCACGATCAGCGGACGGCCCTCCAGCCGGGCCAGCGGCTCCAGCCACATGTTCGCCTGGTAGGCCGAGCTGGTGCCGCCGGAGAAGTACATGCCCGCCGTCGGCCGGTACTCGGCGAGCCAGGCCTCGAACCACTCCAGCGCCTGCTCGCTCGTCACCGGCCTGCGGGCCGGCAGCAGCCGCACCAGCAGCAGGCCGACGGCGACCACCGCGCAGGCGCCGGACACGGCGATGCCAGCGGCGGCGGACCAGGCCGAGACGCCCGCCGCGGTGGCCAGCAGGCCGGCCGTCGAGGGCAGACCGAACATCAGCAGCCGCTGCCCGGCGCGGTTCATCAGCAGCGCCGGAGGAGCGGGGCTCAGCCGCAGCGGCGAGGCGTCGATGTTCCGGGTCACCACGGGCAGGGTGCGGGACCGGCGGACGAGGATCGCGAGCGCCTGGCAGGCGAAGTGCAGGGAGTAGAAGGCCAGCAGACCGCAGACGAGAACCAGGTACTTCGTCTCGTAGTCCTGGTCCTCGATACGGATCAGACCGGCCACCAGCAGAAGATCCCGCACGACGTGGCGCACGAACACAGTCGCATGCAGCTTCCCGAGGGCCGAGGCCATGCCCCGCTGCCAACGGTGCATGGCCATGTCAGCCAGTAGTCCGGCAACGGCGGAGGCCACGAGCAGGGGAACACTCGACAGGAGGGCGCCGACCACCTGGCCGGCGTACGACAGAGCGAGCACCGTGGGCAGGAGGAGACGTGCCGCAGCGGTACGCAACCGAGCGGGCAAGGGCGATGACACTTCGCGGGCTCCAGGCAACTCAACATCCCTGAGCACGGACTCGCTGACCGGCGCGGTCGGATGACCGCGGACTGGAAGCCGATGCCCACGGATGTTCTCCAAATAGGTGGTCGGACTTTACCTGTGCGTCAGCTACTTTTGCCGCGGGGGTGGCCTGGAACACCCTCCCGCTTTGCGCAGGCGGCCGGCCCTGCGGGGAAAGTCGATCAGGCGGAGCGCTCTGACCTGGGGGTTTCTCAGGAGCGGAGGGCGGCGTCGAGATCGCGGATGAACTCTCCCACACGCCCGCCTCCGGGAGGCGCCGCGGGCAGCCTGCCGAGCACCACGGTGACCGCCGCCGGTGCGTGACGACGCGCCCATTCAAGGGTCCCCGCGGAGACGGACTGCTCCTCGGATGCCAGCTCCCCTGATGCCAGCTCCTCGGCTCGCGCCGCATGCGCCGCCGCGCCGAGGATGTGCTTCACCTGATGAGCGTCCGCCAGGGGATGAAGGAACGCCGCACCGGCCGCATGGCAGGCCGCTCGGGCCGCGTCGACCGCGGCGGGTGAATCGGCCTCCTGAGCCGCCCTGAACGCCGCCCAGGCGCTCTGCCGCAGAGCCCCTGTACGCCGGCCGCCCCCGGCGAAGGCGTCCGCCGCGTCGATGGCGTCGCGGGGGCGGGTGTCGGCTGGCAGGCTCTCTTCGAAGATCGACAGCGCCCTGCGCGCGCATTCGGCCGCGTAGCCCGTGATCTCACGAAGTTCGTCTTCGCTCAGCTCGATCTTGTCCGACTTGGTTGGCACGGCTCAATCCTGCCGCAGGCCCCTGGGCGGGCGCGGCAGGCCGTGGGGCCCGTCACTCCCCCGTGGGCGTCTCCTTGCGGCGCAGGATCACCAGGACGGCGCCACCGATCACCACCAGGCCGATGGCCACTCCGGCGATCATCGGGGTGATCGCGGAGCCGCCCGTGGCGGCGAGGTCCGTGTCCGGCGGGGTGGTGTTGCCGCCGACCGTGGCGGGGCTGGGCTCGCTGAGGGTCTGGGTGCTCTTGGTGGTCAGCGCGCCCTGGGTCCGACAGTCGAGGACGCCGGTGAAGCGGTGGCTGAAGCCGTTCGGGCCGGTGATCGTGAAGTCGTAGGGCTGGTCCTCCTGGAGCGGGACCGTCACCGTGCGGGTGGCCCCCGCCGGGATTGTGTGCTCGGCTCCCATCAGCTCGAAGGTGAAGGGCTGGTCGCCCTTGTTGGCCGTGGTGATGTCCACGCCGCCCTTGGCGCAGTTCTTCCGGGCCGACACCGCCGGTATGGCGCCCTTGTCCGCCCAGGTGGCACTCGCGGTCGCGGAGACCGTGGACTCGCTGGAGCCGGCCAGGATCTGGGTCTGGCTGCGGCTCTCGGAGGCGAAGGCACGGCCCACCGGCACGGTGGTCGACGCCTGCACGGTCAGCTGGGCCGACCCGTCATCCGCGTCCTCGGGGATGTCGAAGTACAGCTCGCTGCCGTCCTTCGCCGAGGTGATCACCTTGCCGGTCCTGTCGATGATCCGTACCCCGCTGCCGGCCAGGTCCGCGGGCGGGCTCACCGTCACGCCGTCCGCGTTGGTGTGCACGGTCACCGGGCCGAGCAGATCACCGGGGCGACCGGAGACCGCGGGCGGGTCCAGGGTCAGCGAGGCCTGCGGCTCGGCGCTGCCGCGGGCGCTCTTCTGCAGGTAGTCGGCGAGCTTCTCGGCCTGCGGGTCGACGGCGTCGACCTTCGCCCCGTCCGAGTAGCGCCAGATGGCCACCTGGGTGCCTGCCGCCGCGTCCTGCTCGGTCAGTCCGCTCACGCCCGCCTTCCGGGCGAGGGCGGCGAGGTCGTTGACCTGGGGGTAGGAGTTCTGCAGGATCCAGCGGATCCGGCCGGCGTCCTTGTTGGCGCCCAGCGAGGTGCCGCTCCAGGGCGTCTCCTGGTAGCGGGCGTCGCGCTGGGTGGGGTTGTGGATGTCGACACAGTACGTCTGCAGGGTGCCGCCGCCGTCCACGGACATCTCGAACAGACCCGCGGCCACCCGCTGGTCGCCGCCGTCCTCGTGGATCACGGCCTCGCCGTAGGTCTTCAGACCGTTGATCGTGGCCGTCGCGCCGCCCTGGGTCTGCGGTGTCCCGTCGGCCGCGGCCACGCCGGAGCCGGCCAGCACACTCGCCGCCACCAGACCGGACACCAGCGTCACGGCGCCGAGGCGGGCCACTTGGGCGGATCGAGGCAACCCAGAGAACGCAGCAAGCACAGAATTCCCCTTCGAGCAGGACCCGTTGGACGTGGGGGACGGTCCCACCAGCAGAATCGGCGGCCCCGAAGGGCATGCCCGGCATCCTATGGATCACGCGGACCTCGCCCGGCCGGTCAGATCGTCTGACAGCCGATCCGATCCGGAATCGTTATCGCCCGGACGGGACACGAGCTGGGCTTATCGACAAATCCACTGATTCGTTCGGGGTGTTCGAAGTGACGACCCGACAAGCCGCAGCTCGGTGCAGGCTCAGGCCGGGGCACCGTCGGCGGAGACGGAGCGGTCGACGGAGCCGACGGCTCGGCTCACGTCACGTCACCGCCGCTGGTTCCGGGCGCTGTTGGGCCGGATCGTCGGCCGGGGCTTCGGCGGGCGGTGTCTCCCAGTTCGGCTCCGGACGTACCGCCGCCGGCGCTTCCGGCCTGGCCGCGCGGCGGAAGAGCGCGGTGCCCCGCGCCAGGTCGTGGCCGATGGCCACCGCGTCGATGTCGGCCGACGCCCAGTTCTGCTGCCCCTCGCGCACCTCCGAGCGGACCTTCAGCCGCCCCTGGACGACGACGGGCTGCCCCACCTCCACCGACGCCGCCACGTTCACGGCGAGCTGGCGGTTGGCCCACACCGTGAAGAAGTTGGTGTGCCCGTCCGTCCAGGCGTTCTTCTCCCGATCCCAGTACCGCGAGGTCACTGCCAGCCGGAACCGCGCCGACGGGCCTGCCGCCGGCTCCCGGTACACCGGCTGCGTCGCCACGTTGCCCACCACGCACACCACGGTCTCGTTCATCGTGAACCCCTCCCTCGCCCGGCCCTTCGACCGGGCGGACACGCGTACGGGCCCCTCCCGTACGGCTGCGTCTGCCGTGCCGGCGCACCCGATCCGGGTACGCCGTCACACGCCACGCCACGCCGATCGCCTGCGCCGCCCGCCCTCCACTCGCCGGACGTGCGGCGCGATCGCCGTGGGACCAGACTGCCTCCGCCGGGCCGAGCCCGCTGAGCGCTGTGGACGGCCACCCGCCTGTGGAAACTCCCGTGACCCGAACGAGTGGCCCACGTCGTTCCCATCCCCTCACCCACCCCCGCCGGCCTCACACCACTGCCGCCCCGGCCGACCTCACACCACTGCCGCCCCGGCCGGCCTCACACCGTCCCGGCCCCGGTCTGGACCACCCGCCCGTACTGCTCCCGCACCTCCCGGTACCGCAGCAGCTCCGCCGCCACCGGATCGAGCACCCGGGCCCGGCCGCAGCTGGACGCCGCCTCCCGCAGCCGCCGTTCCGCCTCCGTGCCGTACCGGCGTGCCGGCCCTCTGGCCGCCATCCGGCAGCCCCACTCCACGAGCGGCCCGCCGACGATCCCGCACACCATCAGCAGTACCGGCACCCCCAGGTTGGGTGCCATGAAGCCGGCGATCTGGCCCGCCAGCCACAGGCCTCCCACGACCTGCAGCAGGGTCATGGCCGCCTGGACCAGCACGGCCACCGGCCACCACCCCGGGCGCGGCGGCCGCCCCGGCGGCATCCCGGCCCGCGCCGCCAGCTCGTCCAGCGCCTCGGACAGCCCCTGGGAGCCGCGTGCGGCCGCCTCGCGCACCGCCGCCGCCCACGGCGTCGGCAGACCCGCCGAGGCCCGGTCGGCGACCGTACGGACCGCCTGTTCGACCCGCTGCCGGGCCGTGGCCTCCTCGTCCGTCTGGGCGCGCACCCGGACCCGGCCCGTCGTGGGTCCGCCACGGTCCTGGTACCAGCGCCACAGCCGCAGCCAGGGCGTGCCACAGGCGCGGTTGGCGTTGCGCAGCCAGGCGCGTTCGGCGGCCTCGCCGGCCGCGGTGGCGCCCACGGCGGCTGCGAGCCGGGCGGCGAACTCCTCCCGTGCCTCCTCGCTGAGGCCGACGCGCCGAGCGGTGGCGTAGACGGGCCGCAGCTCCTCCGCCGCGGTATCCACGTCGGCTGCGACCCGGCGGGCCGCCGCGCCGCGCTCCGTCACGAACTCGCCGAGCACCTCGCGCAGTTCACCGATGCCGTCGCCGGTGAGCGCGGACAGCGCGAGCACGGTGGCGCCCGGTTCGCCGTACTCGCCGAGCGCGACGCCGTCCTCGTCGAGCAGCCGGCGCAGATCGTCCAGGACCTGGTCGGCGGCCTCCCCGGGCAGCCGGTCGATCTGGTTGAGGACGACGAACATGACCTCCGCGTGGCCGGCCATGGGCCGCAGATAGCGCTCGTGCAGCACGGCGTCCGCGTACTTCTCGGGGTCGACCACCCAGATGACCGCGTCGACCAGCTTCAGGATCCGGTCGACCTGCGTACGGTGCTCCACGGCCGCGGAGTCGTGGTCGGGCAGGTCGATCAGGACCAGCCCGCGCAGCTGCCCCTCGGCCTCCGCGCTCTGCACGGGGCGCCTGCGCAGCCGGCCCGGGATGCCGAGCCGGTCGATGAGACTCGCCGCGCCGTCGCTCCAACTGCAGGCGATCGGGGCCGCGGTGGTCGGGCGTCGTACGCCGGTCTCCGAAATGGCCACTCCGGCGAGCGCGTTGAACAGCTGCGACTTTCCGCTGCCGGTGGCGCCCGCGATGGCGACGACGGTGTGCCGCCCGGAGAGCTTGCGGCGGGCGGTCGCCTCGTCCAGCACCCGGCCCGCCTCGGCGAGGGTGCGGGCGTCCAGGCGGGTGCGGGAGAGCCCGACGAGTTCGCGCAGGGCGTCGAGACGGGAGCGCAGGGGGCCGTCGTAGGCCAGGGGCGCGGGGATGTGGCTGCCCGAGCTGCGCGAGGGGCTGTCCAGTACGGAGGCACGCTCGGCGGCGAGGGCGGCGGCGGTGCTCTCCGTCACGCGCCGGGCGATGAGTCCGTCGTCCCAGGCGCCCTCGGATTCGGTGTCGGGGTCGGAGTCGCGATCCGCGTCGGAGGCTGGGCCGGGGGCCGGGTCGGGCGTGCCGCCGTCCTTGGGACGGGTGTGCGGCCCACTGCCGGCATAGGCTTCGGGGGTCTTCACGCGCGCGTGCGGCTCCCCGTCCCTGTTCGGCTCGGGTACGCGCGCGGGGGGCTCACTTTCCTTGCGCTTCTCGGGTACGCGCACGTGCGGGTCGCTCTCCGCGCGCTTCTCGGGTACGCGCGCGTGCAGCCCGCGGCCCGTCTCGGCGTCCCGTTCCGCGGCCCCGCCCTGGCCCCCGGCCCCGGCATGGGCCTCGGCCTCGGACTCGGACTCGCTCTCGGCCTTGGCGTCCGTACCGGCACCCGCCTCGGCACTGTGCCCCTCCGGGGCCGGGCCGCCCTGTCCCGGAAGGCCGTCCCCGGAACCGCCGGCCGCCGGCGGGAGGCTGTCGCCCAGCTCGCCCTTGCCCCCGAGGCCGGGCTCCACTCCCCCGGCCCCCTCCGCGTGCTCCATGCGTTCCATGTGATCCATGTGGTCCGTGTGGTCGTGGTCAGTGACGGCGGTCACCGGTCACCTCTCCTTCTGCAGTACGGACAGCGCGGCAATGAGTTCGGCCTGGGGCTCGGCCTGGACGTCCAGGGCGTCGAGCGGGGCGAGGCGCCGCTCGCGTTCGGCGTGGATGACGCGGTCGACGTGTTCGGCCAGCAGGCGTCCGGCCCGGTCGCGCAGCCGCAGCGCGCCGTGGGCGCTGATCCGCTCGGCGAGCCCCTCGCCCGCGTTGCGCGCCCGGCGCCCGCCCAGCAGCGCGGTGGCGACCAGGGCGGCGACGACCTCGGCGTCGGGCGCGATGCTGCGCTCGAGTTCCCGTACCTCGTCCTCGGCGTACTCCTCCAACTCGCGCCGCCAGCGCCGTACGGCGAGCCCGATGCGGTGCTCGGCGTTCTCCAGGGAGGGTTGCCGGTCGGCGAGCCCGGCGGCGCCCGCGGCGGGCTCGCGCCGCCAGGCCTCGTCGACGCGCTCGTCGGCGGCGGTGACGGAGCACAGGAGGAGCGCGGCCAGGCTCTCCACCAGGGAGTCCAGCAGCTCACCGGGAGTGCAGTCGAGAGGGAAGGCACGCCAGCGCTTGAGGGCGTCCCCGGCGAGCACGGCCCCGGACTGCAGCCGGCCGCGCACGCGCGCGTGCTCGCTGTCGTACGCGCTCTCGACGGCGGAGGTGAGCCGGAGGGCGGCCGCGTACTGGGCTGCGGCTGCACTGGCCAGCTCGGGCAGCCGCGACTTCAGCGAGTCGAGGAGGCCGTACGCCGTACGGGCCATGGCGCGCTGGCGGGCCGTCGAGTCCTGGGCATGATGGACGAGCCAGGTCCGCAGAGCTGCCACGGCGGTGGCCGGGAGCAGGCCGCCGCCCCAGGCCGACTCCGGCAGCTCCGGCACGGTGAAGCGGGGTACGTCGCCGAGGCCGGCCTTGGTGAGGAGGGCGCCGTACTGGCGGGAGACCTCGGAGACGACCTGATGGGGCACGCGGTCGAGGACGGTCACCAGGGTGACGTCGTACTCCTTGGCGGTGCGCAACAGATGCCAGGGGACGGCGTCGGCGTAGCGGGCGGCGGTGGTGACCATGACCCAGACATCTGCGGCGCAGATCAGCCGGGCGGCCAGGACACGGTTGTCGGCGATCAGGGAGTCGATGTCGGGGGCGTCCAGCAGGGCGAGCCCGCGCGGGAGGGTGTCGGCGGTCTCGACGCGCAGCACGCGCGCGTGGTTCTCGCCGGAGAGCAGGAGGTCGTCGCCCGCCTCCTGGTCCGGCACCCACACGCGGGTGAGGTCGGGGAGGACACGCATGCTGCTGAACCAGTGATGGTCCTCCGGATGGCAGACCAGCACCGGTGTGCGGGTCGTCGGCCGCAGCACGCCCGCCTCGCTGACCCGGCGCTGCACAAGGGAGTTCACGAGGGTCGATTTGCCGGCCCCGGTGGAGCCGCCCACGACGGCCAGCAGGGGCGCATCGGGCTCCCGCAGCCGGGGCAGCAGGTAGTCGTCTAGCTGCGCCAGGAGTTCGTCGCGGTTCGCACGCGCGCGTGGGGCCCCGGCCAGGGGCAGCGGAAAGCGTGCGGCGTCGACACGGTCGCGCAGCGCGGAGAGTGTGTCGAGCAGCTGAGGCCGTACGTCCAAGGTCACCACATGCGAAGAATGCCCAATTTTAGGGGAATTCTGAAGCATATGGACATCTCAGCGCGCCGATGGAACACATCGGATGTAAGGGATGACTGGGACACGGGCACAGTCCAGGCATAACGAGTGCACAACACCCTGTGCGTCAGGGGCCAAAAGCGGTGCACGATTCGTACCTGCCTGCGATTATCAGGACCGCTTCACCGAACCTCCACATCGAGCCACGGAGGCGAAGCATCCGGGTCAAGGAACGGGGAGCTTTATCCTTGTCCCGCACCAGGCCCCCGTAGCTCAGTGGATAGAGCAGGCGCCTTCTAAGCGCTTGGCCGCAGGTTCGAGTCCTGCCGGGGGCGCCAGCCGTCACCAGCAAAAACGCCCCAGAGGGGATCTCCCCTCCAGGGCGTTTCGTGTCTCTGACGGCAACGCTGACGGCAACGGGCCCGTCACTCGTCGTCGGCGAGCAGACTTCCCAGCTGATCCAGAGCGGCCCGCTTCTCGGTCATGTCGGCGTGCGCATAGATGTTCATGGTCACCTCCAGGGCGCTGTGCCCGACGATGTCGCGAACGATGTGCGGCGGGATACCGAGGCCGAGAAGCAGCGTCACGCAGGTATGCCGAAGGTCGTGGAAACGCACCCCCAGGCCCAGCCGCTCACGGATCGGGTAGAAGTGTCGGTTCAGGTTCCGGGGCTCGATCGGGGTCCCCCGCCTGGTGGTGAAGACCAGACCGGCTTCCCGCCACTGCTCCCCCGCTTCCTGGCGCTCCTCGGCCTGGCGCGCATGGTGCCGGCGGAGCGCGTCGACGCACACGACGGGAAGCGGTACGGGCCTCTCCGAGCGACGCGTCTTGGGCGCGGTCAGCGTCAGCTCACCATTGACCCGCTGCAGAGCCGTACGGATCTCCAGCGATCCCCCATCCAGGTCGACATCCGACCAGTGAAGCCCCAGCAACTCACCGCGCCGCAGCCCCAGGTACAGGGCCAGCACGTAGGCCGCACTCAGGCGGTCATCACGCACGTCGCCCAGGAGCATCTTGGCCTCGGCGACGGACAGGCCGCGGCCGACTCGGTACCGGGGAGTCTGTACCTGGACGAGCTTGGCGACGTTGCGCTGCACCAGCTCTTCACGCACCGCGTGCTGGAGGGCGTTCCGCAGCACCGCGTGAAGGTACTGGACCATGCGGGGAGACAGCCGACGCTCACAGCACCGCTTGGGGGTGGCGGCGCAGCAGCGGCGCGTAGCGGCCTGACGGGCGGCGTCGCGCTTCTGAGCACAGCACTGGCATGCCTGCCGAGCCCAGTCGAGGAAGAGGCGCACGTCCTTGGCGGTGAGCCGGGCCAGCTTCTTCTTGCCGAGCCGAGGGATGATGTACGCGTTGACGCACTTGCTGTAGCTGTAAACCGTCGACGGCCGCACCTTGTGGCTCACGATGTGCTCAAGCCAGTAGGTCAGGTAGGTGCCAAGGCTTTCCGTCGTGTCTGCCGCAGGGATGCCCTGATCGCTCTTCGCGAGCATCGGGCTCCGGCGATGACGGCTTGCACGAGGACGGCGTCCAGGCGGAGCGGGCGGGCGGACATCCTCATGACCGGCTCCGGGGGCCTCGGCCCAGGGCGCGAGCCACGGCGTCGCGGTCGGCGGTTGTGTAGGCGGTACGGACTCCGGAGATCGACAGCCCGGCCGCTTCAGCCAGTGAGGCCAGCGTGTAGGGCCGGGGGCCGGTGAACTCCCGTCCGTAGGCCAGGTAGGCGCGGATCTGCTGGTCCAACTGATCACGTGCCTCCCGCAGGGCAGCGAGCTGACCGAGGAAGTCGTCGGGGAGGAGGTCATCCAGCGCTGTCAGTGACTGGGGCATGAGAGGGCCTCTCCTTCTTCAGGCATGGCAGGGGTAGGGACCTGGCGCGAAAGCTGGTCGCGCCAACCGTGGAGCGAGGAGGTCAGACGGCGGCGGGAGCCGTCTTGGACAGCGCCGCCGGAGTTCCAGAGGTCCCGGTCAGCTCGGGCCGGAAGGGGGCCAGTTCGGGCAGGTCCGGGGTGCGCTGTGCGTGCCGGTTGCAGATGTTGACCGCCTGGCGCAGGGAGGTGTGCGGGGCACGGATGCGGTGCCAGCCGCCGGTGGAGTCTCCGGCGATGGCGATCCCTCGCATCTCGGCGGGGATCTGGATCGCGGCCAGGACGGCGTCCGGGGAGATGTCGCCGAAGGCCATCTTGGCTGAGGCTTCGTCGTTGACGCGGTGTGCGGTGCGGCCGGTGAGCTGGGCGCGGAGCATGGTGATGCCGTCGCCGAGTTCGGACCCGAAGCGCTGACCGCAGATCTCCAGATAGATGCCGGCGGCCCGGCCGAGCTGCGCGAGACGGACCAGGGCCCTAATGATCCGATCGCGGCGGGGGTCGTTCTTCTTCGTGCTCAGGGCGAGTTCGGCGACTTCATCGACCAGGACCACGACCGGGGTCGGGCGAAGGTGGTCGGGCAGGTCCCAGATGTCGGCGGCGATCTCCGCGTCCGGAACGGCCGAGGTGATGCGCTGCTCGGCGCGGATGAGCTGGTAGACGTCCTCCATGCGGGTCACGAGGGCATCAAGGAGTTCGGCGGCGGTGTCGGGGTTGTCGGCGAGCGCGGAGAACCGGCGGGCCAGCGGGAACAGCTCCACCCCCTGCTTGCAGTCGATCCCGACCAGAGCGACGTCCATCGGGGCGAGCCCGGCGACGAGGTTGCGTTGGTAGACGGACTTGCCCGACTCAGTGGCCCCCAGGGTCAGCGCGTGGGGTATCGCCCGGTAGTCGCGGTAATGCACGGAGCCGTCCTCACGCAGGGCGACCGGGACCCGCATCGGACGGACTTCGACCTTGGGGGGCATCTGCACCCGCTTGAGGACGTCGTAGCCGGTCATCCGAACCTCTACGACGCCGGAGCGCAGTTCCCGGCAGGTGACGCCGTACATCGAGAACGAGTGCCGCAGCCGGTCGGAGGCGGCGGCGATATCGAAGGCATCCTGGCCGGGCCGGAGCTTGAGCCGCAGGACCAGGCCGGTCCGGGTCGGCCGCAACCGGAGGATGCGCGGCGGCCGGGATTCCGGCACGGGCCGGTTCGTCATGCGGGCTAACGCCAGCCGCCAACGCGACGGCGGAACGGTCAAGCCGCAGGCGTCCATGACGGAGCCGTAGTGGACCAGGACCCGCAGCGCGGCGAGGGTGACGCCGAAGGTCAGCCAGTACCAGGCGGGACGCCGCCACCGCAGGAGACCCGCAGTGGCGACAACCAGCACCAGAGCGACCGTGAAGCCGGTCATGGTCAGGCCACCTTGGGCTTCGCGGCAGCGGCGGCGAGCGAGGTGACCGCGACGGCGCGGAAGGCGATGCCGTGCCGCTTCTGCCCGTTGAAGTCGTTCTCCCACGGGCGGGCGATAAGCCCGGTGAGCGCGACCGGCGTGCCCATGGTCAGCTCACCGGAGATACCGGGCTCGGGGACGGTGATGGACAGGATCTCGACCTCGTCGTTCGCCGCGAACATCACGTCCACGGTCATCAGCTTCGCGCCGGTCTCAGCGTCGGTGGCGATCTCGCCGCTACGGCGGTCCTTGAGCTTGATCTGCGGGGTCTTGGCGACCATCACGGTCGCGGCGGAGGTATCGACGGGGATCTGGCGCACAGCGGATCACTCCTCTATAGGGGCTGAACTCCACCACTCATGTACATGAGTGACATGAAGAAGAGTGCACCACTCCTGTACATGAGTCAACCCGCCACGAAGAAGAACTCGCGGCGGGCTGAGTGGAGTTGACTGCGTGTCAGTCTTCGGCGGGGATCCGGTACTCGAAAACGAACTGGTCAGCAGCCATGAGGGTGTCGCAGACCTCGACCACGCGCCCCTCGGTCGTACGAGCCTCACGGATCAGATGAACCAGTGGAGCACCAGCGCTCAGCGCAAGCTCCGAGGCCTCCGCCTTCGAGGCCGGACGCGCCTGGAGGGTCTCAACGAACTCGGCGAACTCGTGCCCGTGGTCTTCGAGTCGGGCGTAGATGCCACCACCGCCGGGGTTCTCGGCGAACAGCTCAGGGATGTCCTTCACGACGTCCCATGGGAGGTACGACGTCGCCGTCTCGACGGGGGTGCCGTTGCGGAAGTAGAGGCGACGGCGGGCAAGCACCTGGGTGCCGGCGGGGACGGCCAGTCGCCGGGCTGCATCCTCGGGGGCCTCCATGGGGCCGATGTACAGGACGCTCACCTTGGCCGTGGCGCCGGACTGCTCGGACTCAGCGAGGTAGGCGGCCTTGCCGCCCCTGCGATGCGAGCGCCGGAAGCGATCGGAGGACCGATGCCGCACCGGCGGGCGATCCTTCACGATCGAGCCCTTGCCGTGCCGGGTCTCCACGAGCCCGCTCGCACGCACCTCAACCATGGCCTTGCGGATCGTGCCGCCCGAGACGCCGTAGCGCTCGACCAGCTCGGACTCGCTCGGCACCATCTCACCAGGCTTGAGGACACCCGCCCGGATCTGCTGCACGATCTCCTCGGCGATCTGTACGTACCGAGGTACGGACCTCTCACCTCCTACCGCGGTTCCCATAGTCCTTCTCTTCCTCCTATGCTCCTGTACATGAGTAACAGCGCCCAGGAAGGCCAGTCAACGCCACTGCACTCCGTGTCCGTCGCCGGGGTCGTGGTACGCGAAGACGGCCGACTCCTGGCGATTCGCCGTGCGGACAACGGCACTTGGGAGCTGCCCGGCGGTGTACTCGAACTCGAGGAGACCCCGGAGGCCGGCGTCACCCGCGAGGTCCTGGAGGAGACCGGCATCCACGTCGAGGTGGACGAACTCACTGGCGTGTACAAGAACACGACCCGAGGCATCGTCGCCCTGGTCTTCAGGTGCAAGCCCTCTGGCGGCACCGAGCGCACGTCCAATGAGTCGACAGCCGTCGACTGGCTCACGCCCGAAGAGGTCGCAGAGCGCATGTCCGAGGTCTTCGCAGTCCGGCTCTTGGATGCCCTGGACGGCAACGGCCCGCACGTGAGGAGCCATGACGGACGGCGGCTCATCCCAGCGGGATAAGAGTTTCCCTACTTCATCAAGGGCCCGCGCGAGGCGCGGGCTGGCCCCTTGGGCCGGCCCCCACACGCCTTCGGCGCAGGGGCCGGCCCCTGGGGCCGCAGCGAGCTACGGCCCTGAGTCGAGACCTGGACTGGCAAGGCCACGGTCGGAACGATGCCTCCGGCGGGGGATCGGCCGACACCGGGCTGGAGGGGGCGCCGTCCCCGGCTGCGGGTCCGTAGGGGCGTGCGCGGGGTGCTCCCATCCCGTACGCCATCGACCCAGGCAGAGCCGAGCAGACGCGGCCCATGGCGTCCAGGTCGTTCGTACAGTGGCGCGCTCCACCTGGACGCCATGAACCACGCCTGCTCCACGGTGTGTGGGTCGACGGCGTACGGGATGGGAGCTGGGGAGGGGGTGTGTGAGGAAGTCGGTCGTCTGCGGTATCGAGGGCGGCAGCCCGTCGGCTTGACTCGGTTATTGGGACTGCAGCCCAGAGCCGCTACGCCGACCTACGTGGCTGGCCTGCCGTTTCCACCTTCCGGAGCGGCTCTGGGGCGCGCCGGTGCGAGCCGTAGGGGTCACTCGACCGCAGCCCGTCGACGCCGTTGGGCGTACCGATGCCGGTGGGGGCGTCGTAGCCCGGGCCCGCTGAGAAGGAGCCCGCGCTGCCGGTGGTGATGTCGTGGAAGTCCCGAGGGTGGGCGTAGGGGTAGGTGTTGGGGAAGGTGCCGGGGGCGGGGTTTCCGGCCAGGGCATACATGCCGGCGACCAGGGGGGCGGACACACTGGTGCCGCCGGCGACGAACCAGCCCGTGCCACCGCCGGGGGTGGGGGCCGTGTCGTACACAGCCAGGCCGGTGGCGGGATCCGCGACCGCGGAGACGTCGGCGATGGTGCGGTTGTTGGGGCAGATGGTGTCGTGCTGGAAGGGCGGCTTCGGTTCGAAGAGAGAACAGCCGCACCCGGTACCGCTCCAGGCGCTTTCCGTCCATCCGCGCCGGTTGTTCGCGCGGGTCAGCGTCGTGCCGCCCACCGCGGTGACATAGGGGGACGCGGGCGGGTACTGCGTTACGCCTCCGTGGTCACCCGAACCGAAGGTGAAGGCGATGCCGGGGTGGTTGAAGTGGAAATCGAAGTTCGTCTCGAACGAGGCCTCGGGGAAGACCCAGCTGTTGGAGATGAACTTCGCGCCCTGGGCGACGGCCTGGTCGACCGCGGGGAACAGGTCGGAGGCGAAGGCGCTGTCCGCTTCGACGACCAGGATGCGGCAGTTCGGGCAGGCGGCGCTCACCGCGTCCACGTCGATGGACTCCTCGAACGCCCAAGTCGGGTCGAAGGAGGACGGCAGGGTGGTTCCGCCGCGCTGGTTGATCACCCGGAGACAGCCGTTGGTCTTGGTGCACGCCGGCAGATGGAACTGGCGGCGGTAGACGGCCAGGTCGCTCTCCAAGTTGGGATCATGGTGGGCGATGGTGATCGCCACGGTACGGCGCTGACCGCTGCCGGACAGTTCGTAGGCGCTGCGGATGTCATCAGGGCTGAGGCCGGGCGGCTTCGCCCTCGGCAGGAGGGACGGGAGGGGTTTCAGATCGGTGCGGACCATCGCCAGACAACTTGCTTGGTCGAAAGAAGAGTGCTGGGTGCAGACGAGCCGGGAAGTCGGCCGGGAATCCTTGGCCGAGGGGCGGGCGTGCGCGGTCACCGGCGCGGCCGCCAGGCCCGTCAAGGTCAGCACCACGGCCGCCAGCACCCGGAACGCACGGGAACCATGCATGGCATTCCTCCGGGGCCGGACGGTGTCCCCTTTCAGGCAGGCTGTCGCCGCCGAACATCCGGGTCCGCGGCGCCACCCGTCCCGTCGCGGTGTCACCACCGGTCCGCGCACCCCGTCACGGCGTCTGCCG
Source organism: Streptomyces sp. NPDC085866 (assembly GCF_044541035.1). Lineage (NCBI taxonomy): Bacteria > Bacillati > Actinomycetota > Actinomycetes > Kitasatosporales > Streptomycetaceae > Streptomyces > Streptomyces sp. NPDC085866. Next base: position 375,223 of record NZ_JBITSQ010000001.1, on the reverse strand, counting down.
CGGATCCACTGTCATCAGACGTCCACCGCACGGAACGCGAACGACACTTGACGGCCCGTCGAATGACGCACTGATCCACCCGTACGGCAGACGGCAATACGCGCACGTCCGGCAGGCAGCTCCGGTGGCGGGGGATGAAGCTCTCTCCTCTGGCGTCGAGGGCCATGATCCGGCATTCTCCGGGGCCGTCTCTGGGCCGTGCGAGGGCAGCCAACAACGACAGACGACGACGGCTTTCCCACTGGTCAGAGGTGCCGCATCGGGTACCACCGAAGGTGTTCATCCGCGAAGCCATGTTGAGGAACAACAGATGAGCCTCAGCAATCGTCACTTCACTGCTGAGGCTCGGACGAGCCGATCTAGGTAAACGCCCGAAATCAATGAACTGCCCGCCGATGGTTCCTACCCAGACTTTACAGACGCTTTATTGGGAGGGTGAATTTCCGTCAGAAGTGCGCAAATTGAGAGAGCGCAAGAAATCGGCAGTGGGGTTCGCAAATGACACCAGATAGAGATTCTCGAAGAAGGGGAGGAAGGGAGCATTCCTTATTTCCCTCTCCGCGCGCGCATACGGTTCCAGTGCTGTCCAAACTTGCCTGACGCGGAAATGCAAAACGCTAAGCGCCAAATCTGAGTCGACCAGGCCAAGGGCAACCATTGCTCCAATGTACTCATAGCTGAAGGCCACGTTGCGTGTCATCGTACGCACCGGCTCGGGCAGAGAATCCATGCCAACAACAGGCTCATGCTCCTGTGCAAGCCGCGTCAGAACGTAATGCTGGTCTCTCTGGAAATCTCTGTCCCGAATGTTATGCAGGGCCACATCAAGCAGCATGGTCATGTGGCTGGTTGAGCGTGCCTGGCGTAGCTGCCAAAGCGTGGCGAATCCCGAGAGCCCTAATGCTACAAGCGAAATAGCGAGTGACAAGGCGTTGTACATATCGAGCCCCTCCCTCCCCCGAAGGAGTGTCCCGGAGGAAAGGGCTCTCCACCAAGAGGCGAGATTCAGCTGCACAGCCCGTGGGGTGTACGCGACGCCAGTGAATGCTGCCCTCTTGCCGGCACCCCTGCTCCATGACCCCCACGACACGATCGGACCGTGCTGTAAAGCAGCGAAGTACTGCGCCCCCAACAGCGAGCGCCCCATATCAGCTCTCACGATCAACCTGTATGACCTCCGTTTACCGATCCCCGTAGAGCTACGGATCAGAAGGCTTCTGACATCCAAGGGTGACATCAACGGCACCGAACGGAGGCGCACACCGGCGGTTCTGCTCGACCGTGGCACCAGTCGACGGCCGCAGTCGCAGCTGGCTTGAATCGAACTCCAAATGCGGTGGTCACACGGCGGCGCCGCCGACGGCGGTGACGGCAGTGCTGACGGCAACGACGGCGGACGGCAGCGGCACTCGGCGGCCGGGCACGGGGCCGGCATAGGACGATCGGACCGCCCCACCAAGGCGTGCCCACATCTTCTAAGCGCTTGGCCGCAGGTTCGAGTCCTGCCGGGGGCGCCACCCCTCGCCCTCCCGCTCGGGAGGGCTTTTTGCTGGTCAGCGCGGGTTCCAGCCGACACGGCGAAGCCCCGGGCACTCCCACGACGATCAAGGGAAGACTCCGGGGCCGTCCGGCTGTCACCGGGTTTTCGCGGGTGGCCGTGGCGAATACGTGCCGAAGTTCTCGGCCGGGAATGAGTCAGCCGGCGTCCGGCAGCTCGGGGAGATCACCCGCGGCTTCGAGCCGACGCTTGAGATCAGGAAGCTGCCCCTCGACGCGGGCGGGATGCCGTCGTCGAGCTGCTTGCCGATCTCTGGGGTCGCCGTGTGGATCAACAGCTCGCACCACTGATCGTCGGCATCCGGGCCGGGCAGCGTCACGTCCTTCACGCATATGGCCATGACTTCCTCGGGCGTGGGCCGCAGTACTACAGGGTGGCGAAGAAGGCGTGCGCCGTTCGCGAGTACCGGCCGTGAGTGGCGTGGGTTGCGAGAAGGAGGAGCTGTGCGGCGCCTCGCTGTCGACCAAGGCCCTTTAGGCTGTTCAGCGTAGTCCGGCGCAAGCCGGGAAGCGGAGCGAAGAGATGTGAGCGACGACGCGCAGGAGCTTGCCGACGTGCAGTGGCAGCACTGGCAGAACACCTACACCGCCCATCCGGGCATGTACGGCGATCAGCCTTCCACGGCCGCTGTCCACGCTGCCGAGACGTTCCGATCGGCCGGAGCTCATGACGTGCTGGAGCTGGGAGCCGGACAGGGCCGCGACGCCCTCTTCTTCGCTCGTGAGGGCTTCACCGTCCAGGCCACCGACTTCAGCCCCGTCGGACTGGAGCAAATGCGGGACGCCGCCCATTCCCAAGGAGTCGAGCATCGGGTGACGACCGCCGTGCACGACGTGCGGGATCCGCTGCCGCTGTCCGACGCGTCGGTGGACGCAGTCTTCGCGCACATGCTGCTGTGCATGGCCCTGTCGACCAAGGAGATCCATGCCCTGGTCGGCGAGGTCAGCCGCGTACTGAGGCCGGGCGGGGTATTCGTCTACACCGTCCGTCACACCGGCGACGCCCACTACGGTGCCGGCACCCCGCACGGTGACGACATCTTCGAGCACGGCGGCTTCGCGGTGCACTTCTTCCCCCGTCACCTTGTCGACTCGCTCGCTGAGGGATGGACTCTCAACGAGGTGCATGATTTCGAAGAAGGTGAATTGCCCCGCCGCCTGTGGCGCGTCACGCAGACCTTGCCCCGGTGAGCGCCGTCCCGATCCCCGCAGCCGACATCACCGTCGACGGCACTGACCCGGCCGCGTAACGCTGTAACCACGGGGAAGAGCTACGGATCAAAAGGTTGCAGCAGGCGAAGACGCCGGGTCGTCGGCGTCCTGGACAGAGGCCGCGAACGCCTCGGGGCCCTGCTCCGCCGCCGCAGGGTCCATCCACATGACCTGCCAGCCGTGGCCGTCGAGGTCGAAGAAGCTGCGTGAGTACATGAAGCCGTAGTCCTCGGCGTCATCCGCCTTGGAGCCGCCCGCCGCGAGTGCAGCGGCGCTGACCGTATCGACCTCATCGCGGGATGACATGCTGAAGCAGTACAGCGCCAGCGTGTGCGTGGTGGGATCGGCCAGCGGCAGTTTCGCGAACTCCGCGAACTTCTCGCGGCTGAGCAGCATGACGAAGGCGTGCTCGCCGACCGGCATGCAGGCTGCGCTCTCGTCGGTGAACTTCGGGTTGAAGCCAAATCCGAGATTCGCGAAGAACGCCTTGCTGCGCTCGAGGTTTGCTACGGGGATGTTCACGAACAGCATGCGGCCGGGGTGCGCGGAAGTGGTCATGGTGGGTCTCCGGTCAGTAGCTCGATGGCGTACGTCCTGGTAGACCGGCCCGGCCGGCGGAACTCATCGGTGGATTTTCGCCGGCTGCCCGAACAGCAGACAGCAGCGGACGAGTACGGACGTCTGCGGACCGTCGGCGCAGGTGAGAACTACACCAGCCCAAGGCCGAGTCCTGCCGGGAGCGCGCCGGTGGGATCAGCGGCCGGCAGAGATTCCTCGTCAGCACGGTCGTGCCCCGGACGGGGCATCGGGAAGGCTTTGCGCCGCTCAGGACGCTCAGGGGCACTCAGGGACGCCCGGGACAGTCAGGACGCGGCCGAGGCCGGCTCGCGGAGCATGAACACGTCGACCGGGTCCTCGGTCTCGAGGGTGAAGCCGTGCCGCTCGTACAGCCGCCGGGCCGGACTGCCCTGCAGCACCTGCAGCCGGACCGGGGTGCCGTCACGGTCACACCGCTCCAGCAGCTCGCGCAGTACGGCCCCGCCGATGCCGCTGCCCTGCAGGCGTGGGGCCAGGTAGAAGTGTTCCAGCCAGTGGGCGTCCTCGGCCGGGCGCAGCGCGACACAGCCGGCGAACGCGCCGCCCGTCTCGATCACCCAGGTGTGCGCCGGCACGAACCTGTCCCTCAGCCGCTGCCGCACCCGCCGCTCGTCGTAGCGCCCGAGCCGCTCCAGATCCGCCCGCATCACCACGGCCCGCAGCTCGGCCAGCGGCTCGACGTCCGCCATCGACGCCGGTCGTATCTCCCAGTCCGCCATGATCACCAGGCTATCGCGCGCCGCACTGCACGGTTCTGACGGAGCAGCGATGGCCTGGGCTGCCTCAGCATCCGCCCGGGCCTCCCACCCGAGACCCACTCGCACCGTCACCAGCTCCGTCCCCACCACCCGCACCACCGCCGCGTCGAGCACCCGCAGCGGGTGCCGGCGGCCGAGGCGGCGCCGGGCGGGCCCCGGACACGGCTCGGCCCCCGCTCAGGGCGACACAGCCTCAGATACGGCTCGGCCTCCGCTCAGGCCGCCAGTTCCGCGCCTCCCTCGTCCTCTTCCGCGCGTTCCGCCGCCGCCCGCGCCGCCAGTGCGTTCGCCGCCGCGTTGAAGCGCTCCATGGAGGTGGGGTGGTCCGGGCCGAGGACGTACTCCTTGAGGGTGCGGCGGTCGAGGGTCATCGGGTCGGTGTACGGAGCCCGGACCGCGTTCAGGATCTCCGGGAGGCGGGTGCACTCGCGGTCGAGGAGGTAGGCGCCGCCCGCGGTGGTGTAGGCGGCCCGGAACTCGTCGTCGGGCAGGTCGTGGGCGTTGGTGAGGACGTACGGCTTGAGGCTGGCCACGAAGTCGGCGACGACCGAGGAGACGTCGCTGATGAGGATGTCCGCCTGGTCGAAGCACTCGTAGAGGGCGGGCAGCTGCTTGAGGATCACGTTGTGGCGGACCGGGCCCCGGCTCGCCCAGAAGATCCGGTGCCACTCGGCGCGCAGCTCCTGCCACTCGGCCGCCCCCGCGCGGTCGGGCACCCGGGCCTCGCGCAGCTGCTCGGCGTCGTCGCCGCCGAGCCGGCCGGCCAGCTCGTCGAGGCGGGCCTGTATCTCCTGCAGCCGGGGCTTCGCCGCGGCGACCGCGGCCTCCGCCTCCGCTGCGCCGCGCTGCTCGTTGTCGGCCCGCAGCAGCTCGCGGATCGCCTTGTCGGCCGCGGCCGCCTCGGCGGAGCGCTTGCCGGTGAGCGGGTGCGGCTTGTAGACGACCCGGACGTTCTGCGCGAGGAGCTGCTCGATCAGGGGTACGCCCATCGGGATCAGCGAGGTGTGGCAGTCGTCGTCGCTCCAGCCCTCCCAGGTGGGCGCGTAGAGGACGACGGGGAGCGGTCCGGGTGTGTGCTCGGCGTGCAGGCGGATCGGGGAGAGCTGCGGGCGGCCCACCTCGACGATGGCGCTGTCGCTGATGGCGTGCCGGACCCGCTGGTAGCGGTCGCGGCCCGCGCGGCCGGCCACCCAGATCTCGTCGTACACCTTGCTGACCCGGTTGCTGCTGGCGAGCTTGTCGCTGTCGCCGTGACCGATGAAGACGTGCTTGGCCTCGGCCACCCGCAGCATGTGCACGTTCTTGCCCGCGTTGCCCGGGTAGAGGACGACCCGGACGCCGGACAGCTCCAGTTCGGCCAGGTCGTCGGCCTTGGGGACGCAGACCACCGGGATCCAGGTGCGGCTGAGATAGCGGAACGAGGCCCGCTCCCGAAGGATGATGACGGGGCGCAGGTCGAGCTGCTCCAGCGTCTCGATCCACATGTTGACCTGGTACATGAAGTCCCGGGAGACGGAGGCGAAGCTGAAGTACAGCGCCACCTCGGGCCGGTATCCGTCGAGTTGGCGGTTGACCTCGGCGAACACCTCGTCCCGGGCGGGCATGCGGCGGACCCTGCGGTACTGGCCCAGCAGCGCGAGGACACCCGCCACGGTCACACCGACGGTGAGCGCGAAGCCGGTGTACGCAGGTTCCCAGGTCCCCGCGGCCAGCGCGGCGAGGAGGCCGGCGTGGGCGGGCAGGTCCAGGTGGAGGAGCTTGCGCAGGAAGCGCCGGTAGAGGACGGCGGGCGGCTGCTTCGGGACGGGCAGCCCGCTCATGTCGAGGTTGCGCACGACCAGCGGCAGCACCCGGCGCCGGCGGATCGCGTGATGCACCGCCGTGTACAGCATCATCATCGCGAAGTGGGCGCTGAAGACGGCGAGCGCGGCCACCAGCACCTCGTCCGGCGCATCCATCCGGCTGGCCAGCGCGAGCAGCATCACCGTGCGGACGGCGAACCGCAGCGGGCGGGTGAGCTGCAGCGTCGCCAGCCTGCGCACGAAGCCCGGAGCCCTGGAGTGCAGCACCTCGTCCGCGAGATACGTCACCGCCGACGCCGCGGCGAAGCCCCACAGGGACGGCAGCAGCGCGAAGACGGGCAGCGCGGCGAAGCCGGCACCGAGCAGGAGTACGAGGAGCAGGTCGGCCGCCCCGCGCACGCGCAGGACACCACACAACCGACGGATCGTCATGAGCAGGATTCCTCTTCCGGGATGGCAGGCGCGTGGTGGGGCAAACGCCGCTGTTCGCCAGTTCGACGTAAGAAGAGGGTGAAGAGTTGTACACCAGGAAGAAAGAAGCAGTTCACGTTCCGTTTGGCTGGTGTACGGCGCCCGGCTCCCGCTCCGGACCTGCCGGTACAGTCGCCGCGGGGAAGGGAGAGACGACGTGCGACTTCGCTGCGCGGTACTGGACGACTTCCAGGGGGTGGCCACCGAGTCGGCCGACTGGTCGGTGATCGAGGATCAGGTGGAGGTCGTCGCACTGCGCGAGCACCTCGACGGCGAGGACGCCCTCGCCACGGCCCTCGCCGACTACGACATCGTCGTCACCCTGCGCGAACGCGTCCCGTTCCCCGGTTCGTTGATCGCCCGCCTCCCGCGGCTGAGGCTGCTCGTCGCCTCGGGGATGCGCAACAGCGTCATCGACTACGCCGCCGCCGAGGCGCACGGCGTCACCGTGTGCGGTACGGCGAGTGCGTCGACGCCTCCCGTGGAGCTGACCTGGGCGCTGCTGCTGGGCCTGGCCCGCGGGATCGTCGAGGAGAGCGAGGCGCTGCGCTCCGGCGGGCCCTGGCAGTCCACCGTCGGCGCCGACCTGCACGGCCGCCGGCTCGGGCTGCTCGGGCTCGGGAAGATCGGCGGCCGGGTGGCGCAGGTCGGGCTCGCCTTCGGCATGCGGGTCGCAGCCTGGAGCCAGAACCTGACCAAGGAACGGGCCGGGGAGGTGGGCGTGGAACTCGCCGCCTCCAAGGAGGACCTGCTGACCACCAGCGACTTCGTCTCCGTGCACCTGGCCCTGGGCGACCGCACCCGGGGCCTCGTCGGCGCCGCCGAACTGGCTCTGATGAAGCCGACCGCCTACCTGGTCAACACCTCCCGCGCGGCGATCGTGGACCAGGACGCCCTGCTGGCCGCGCTCCACGAGGGCCGGATCGCGGGCGCCGGTGTCGACGTCTTCGACGTCGAGCCGCTGCCCGCGGACCACCCGATGCGCACCGCACCCCGCCTCCTCGCCACACCCCACCTGGGCTATGTGTCCCGGGCCAACTACGCGACGTACTACGGCCAGGCGGTGGAGGACATCCAGGCCTACCTCGCGGGTTCTCCGGTACGACGGCTGCCCTGACGTCCCGTCGCACGACGGCCGGACCGGCACGGACCAGCGCTTGACGCACCGTCAACCAGTCACCGGACGCCGGTAGATCCCCTCGCTCCGGTGCAGATGGTGGAGGTCCACCAGATGGCGTCGGAGCGTCACATGGTCGATCTCGTCGGAGTCCTCGCACCAGGCACGCAGGCGCTCGTTCACGACACGCTCCGGGTACTCGACGCCCGGCTCGAAGGTCCGCTCGGCGATGTGCCGCAGTACCAGCTTCTTCCGGGTCCACTGGGCGGGCAGCCGTACCAGCCGCCCGTCCCGGACGAAGGTGTCCAGGACGGAGTCCGTCCCGTCCCCGGCCCGTGGCGTCGGCCGCTCCCGGCGGGCCACCTCGCGGAACAGGTCGTAGGAGACGGCCGGTCCGCCCTGCGCGCCGTCCGTCACCACGCCCTGTTCGCGCAGCCGCAGCAGCGCCAGCGCCGTGTCCTTCGCCGACAGCCCGGCCACCTCGGCGATCCGCTCGGGGCTGTCCGCGCCCAGTGCCACGGCGGCGAGGACGCGCAGCCGGCTCCTCTCGGCCAGCAGCCCGATCAACTGCCGGGCCCGCTCGGTCGTGTCTGCGCCGGCGTCGGTATCGGTGTCGATGTCGGTGGTCATGACCGGAGGTTAGGGGGACGGCCGCACCGGACGCCTCCCATTAACTCTGGCCTGAACCGCTCCTCTTGTTAAAAGAGTGATCCCCCGTTGATCACCGTGACCAGCCCAGGACCGCGCCGTTGAACGCGAAGTGCGGTGGCTGGTCCTGCCACCGCATCCACCGAGCAACAAAAGGAGAACGTGATGTCTCGCATCGCGAAAGCAGCCGCCGTCGCTCTCGGCGCCGGTGCCGTGGTGATCAGCGGGGCCGGTCTGGCCCTGGCCGACGCGAGCGCCCAGGGCGGGGCCGCCGACTCGCCCGGCGTCCTGTCCGGCAACGTGGTCCAGGTTCCCGTCCACGTGCCCGTGAACCTGTGCGGGAACACGGTCAACCTGATCGCCCTGCTGAACCCCGCCTTCGGCAACGGCTGCGCCAACCCGAACAACGCCACCACCCCGGGCACCCCGGGCGCCCCGGGCACTCCCGCCACTCCGACCACCCCCAAGGCCCCGGGCACGCCCACCACCCCCAAGGCTCCGACCACGCCCAAGGCTCCGACCACGCCCACCACCCCCAAGGCCCCGGGCACCCCCGCCACACCGACCACCCCCAAGGCCCCTGGCACCCCCACCACCCCGACCACCCCCAAGGCCCCGACCACCCCCAAGGCTCCAACCACGCCCACCACCCCCAAGGCCCCGGGCACCCCCAAGGCCCCGGCCCCCGGCAGTTACGGCAACTGAGCCGAGCGCACGGAGGAGAGCCCCGGCATCTCGAGCGCCGGGGCCTCTCCATGCCGCCACACGGCTCACACGTAGCGGTAGATCCGGCTCATGTCCTCCAGCCCGTCCGGCGTCACACTCCAGGGCGGCAGCTTCTGATGCCGGGAGACGATCCGCTGGTGCTGCCGGTCGGCCGGGCCGGGCGGGTCCGCGGGCAGATAGCGGTGGCTGCGGTGGGCGCGCTGCCACCGGTACCACTGCAGGTCCAGGAAGGCGTGGTGCAGCCAGAACACCGGGTCGTTGACCGAGGCGCCGCCGAGCATCGCGCCGCCGACCCAGCGGTGCACCCGGTTGTGGTTGCGCCAGGAGGTGCTGCCGCTGCCGGTCCCCCAGCCCTCCAGCTTGTTGCGGAAGCCCCGGGTGACCGTGGAGTCCCAGGGCCGGACGTCGTAGACGGGGTCGTCGAGGGCCCACTTCAGCTCGCTCTTGGTGGGCAGCGCGATGGGGGCGGCGGAGCGGCCCAGGTCCCGGGTGAGGAACCTGCCGTCCGTGATCCCCTCCTTGATGGTCCAGTGGCCCGCCGAGTAGGCGAACGGACCGGTCATCACCTGCCGGTCGGAGCGCCGCCCGTTGCCGCCGAGCAGATCCTTCGTCCAGGGCACGGACGTCTTCGTACGGTCCCGGGTCCAATCCCAGTACGGCACCGTCACCGAGGAGTCCACGCGGCGCAGTGCCCGTTCCAGATCCAGCACGAACCTGCGGTGCCAGGGCAGGAAGGAGGGGGCCATGTGGGCGGTGCGCAGGCCGTCCTCGCCGTCGACGGTGTAGTAGTCGATGTGCAGGCGCACGAACTCGTCGTACTCACCGCGCCGTTTGAGCTCCAGCAGGGCGTTCACGAACCGTCGGCGCTCGGTGCGGGTGAGCGTGCGGACGTCCTTACGCACGTACGCCATACACACCCCCCAAGTCCAGATGTCCCGCCGCCGGCGCACCACCGACCGGACCCGGGGCGAGGTCGCGCAGCCGCTGGCCGGGGCCCATCTCGTCGACGGCGGCGCGGGTCGCCTCCAGCGGGGTGCGGTACGAGCTGTAGTGGTCGACCATGCTCAGCCAGGTGCCGTCGGCCCGGCGCATCAGATGCAGCGGGCGGCCGTCGACGGTCACCTGCCATTCGCTCTCGGGCGTGGCACGTCCGGCGAGCGGCACCAGGATGCCCAGGATGCGGCGGCCCCGGTAGGTCTCGTCGAAGGAACAGTCCTCGGAGCCGTCCGCCGAGGGGACCGGGCGGGAGGCGGCGACGACCGGCGCCAGCGCCAGGGCGGCAGCCGAGGCCAGCAGTCCCCGCGTCATCTCCCTCCGCGTCACTCTCCCCGCGCCCGCTCTGACCTGCTGTTCCGTCCCCACCGCCACGCCATCGACACCGACGACCATCGCGCTCTCCTCGTCCGGGATCAGATGTCCGTACGGATAACCGTCGGAACACGGACGGGGTCACCGGCACAGGGCCATCCGGTGGTGGGTGCGACGGTCTCCGCACCGTCGGCTACAGGCCCGAGCCCGTGCCCAGGTCGGCGCCGGGGACGGTCTGCAGGGCCGGGGCGATGACGCCGGCCTGGGGGAGCTTGAGGTCCGGGAGGCCGAAGTTGTCCGGGTTGGGCTGGGTCAGGGGAGCGTCGAGCGCCAGGCCGGGGCCGAGGGTGCGCAGGTCGGAGGCGGGTGCGCCCACGCCGACGTGGTCGAGGCCGTCACCGAGGACGTGCGGCAGGGGTGTCCTGAGGTCCGCGCCCGGCAGGGCACCGGTCACCGGCAGCTGGGGCAGCGCCCGCTCGGGCAGCAGCCGGCCGGTGACGTACCGCGGCCCGTCGGGGGCGCCCGGCGTCAGCAGCGGTACCTCCAGACCGGCTTTGGGCACCTCCATGTTCAGGGAGTCGGAGACGCCTTCCAGCGGCACCGGGACGGGGACCGCACCGACCGCGGCGGCGGGGCCGGCGGCCCCCACGACGGCCGCGACGCCCGTGACGACTGCGGCAAGGGTTCCTCGGGTGGTCGACTTCATTGCAGGTACGGGCCCTTTCAGGATGCGGAGGGTTCGACGTCCGTACCGCGTAACGAGCCGGAAAACGCCATCAGCGCACATTTCGCCCGGGCGCAGCAATTGTCGGCTCGTCACTCATCAGCCGTTCATTCATCAGCTCGTCATTCATCAGCTGGTCCAGAAGTCCCACCATCGCGTCAGTACGAGCATTCCGACGACACCGACGTGCAGGAGCGGAAGCAGCCAGGTGAACTCCGCGAAGAAGGTCCTGAGCCATCCGGGGGCGGGCAGGAACCCGTTTTCGAAGACGAGCGAGGTGGCGTACCAGAACATGACGATCGTGGCGACCCACGCCAGACAGCACCACAGGCACAGTGCGTTGATCCGGTACAGCGACTGAAACTGCAGCCAGGTGCAGAACCCCACGCCGAACAGGCACCCGGCCTCGAACAGCAGCCAGTACCAGCCGGGGAACCGGGCGTCGGCCAGCAGGCTCACGCCGACGCAGACGACGATGCCGTAGGCCACCAGGCCCAGCATCGGGTTGGGGAACCCGAAGGCCGAGGCCTGGTCGCTCTTCATCACGCTGCCGCAGGACACCACCGGGTTCAGACTGCACCCGGGGACGAAGTTCGGGTTCTCCAGCAGCTTGAACTTGTCGAGGGTGATGACCCAGGAAGCGAGCAGTCCGGCCGCCCCGGTGATCACCAGCAGCAGCCCGAACCCCCTGCCGCCGGCCAGGGTCCGGGGCATCAGCGGCGCAGGCTGCGAGCCGGCAGGACGATGTGCGCGGCGGCCTTCAGGGTCTCGTCCGCACCGGCGAAGGCGGCCAGCGCGGCGGGCTCGACGGGCTTGCCGGGCTGGCCCTCGGGCCAGGCGCGGGTCGTGAAGACCAGGTAGGCGTGGCCGCGCTTGGCCACGGCGGCGAGCCACTCCGGCGGTGCGTCGGCCTGGGCGACCAGCTGCGGCATGTTGAGGACGGCCTGGCCGGCCTCGACGAGCAGGGTGACGGGCAGACTCGGCTTGCTGGTGCCGTCGACCAGGTCACCGCCGACCGGCAGGCCGTTGTCCTCCAGCAGCCGCTCGACCGCGGCGGCGGTGGCCTCCGGGCCGCCCTCGGCGTCCCCGAGGGAGTAGACCAGCAGGTAGGGCATGTCACTGCCGTCGGGTGCCTCGCCGCTCCAGGGAAGGACGACGAGCGTGCCGAGGGCGGCGGCGCGGAAGGGGCGGGCTTCACTTGAGGTTGAGGTCACCGCGCGACCTTATCGACGGGGTGTGGCGCGGCCCGGCGGCTTCTCACTCATACGGACCAGCGCCCGGGGCCGCTCCACACGATCGAGGGAAGGGGTCTCGAACCTCAGCTCTGCAGGGGCAGGCCGCCGAGCAACGGGTTGTGCTGGTTCAGGGCATTGGTGGCGCCCTTGACGGTGCTGAGCACGGAGTCCTTGTTCTCGGTGTTGAGCGCGTCCGACTGGTGCTTCAGTGGCATGACGTCGTTCAGGGTGAAGCCGCCCTTGGAGAGCGTGTTCACGGCGCCGTTGAGGCTGGTGGGCGTGAGGTCGGCGGTGCTGTGGGCGGCGAACGCGGGCGCGGCGACGCCGACAAGGGCCACGGAACCGGCAACGACAGCGGCAGCCTTCAGGGACTTCATCCTGTTCCTTTCTTCGGCGACTCAGGTCACCCCAGGGAATTCTGACGCCGTGCCTAACGACTTCCCTCCGGGCCGGAAACCCCGCGCCCAGAAGACATATGAGATCCCCTTCCCGCCGGTGGACAGCGCTCGGCCGTCGTGCCCGACGGTGACGACGGGCGCGACGGCCGAGGCAGCGGGGGTCGCGCGGATCAGCCGGTGGGCAGCGCCGGGTCCGCCGGCAGGCTGGGCAGGGGCAGGGGCAGGGGCAGGCCGTCGAGGGTCGAGGCGATCAGGTCGACCAGGTCGCTCACGGCTCCGGTGGCGGTGGCCAGCAGCCCGTCGAGGTTGGAGGTGACGGCCTGGAGCAACGCATCGATCGCGTTCTGCAGGTCGTCGGTGAGGTCGCGGGCCTGGGTGGCCTTGACGTCGCTCTTGGCGAACGTGGTCAGCAGGGGCGCGGCCGAGGCGGGGGGCATGCTCGGTGTGGCAGGCATGCTCGGTGCGGCAGGCACGGTCGGCGCGCCCACGCTCGGGTCGACCGGCAGGGACGGGGCGGCGGGCTGGCTCGGCGAGGCCGACGTGCTCGGCGAGGCGGACGTGCTCGGCGAGGCGGACGTATTCGGTGTGGCCGGAGCGGTGTTCGTCGCAGGGGCCGTGGGAGTCGTCGGCGAGGTGGGCGAAGCCGAAGCCGTGGGAGTCGCCGGGGAGGTGGGCGTGGCCGGCGTCGTCGGCGCTGCCGCGGCGGCCTTCGCGATGGCCTCCTTGGCCGCGTCGCCGAGCTTCCGTGCCTGGTCGGGGGTCAGCCGGCCCTTCTGGAGGGACTGGTCGAGCAGGTCGACGACCGGGTTGAGCACGGGGTCGACATTGCGCAGGGACCTGACCTGGGCGAGCAGCGCATCGGCGCCGGGGATCGCCGAGTGGGAGCCGGCGTGGGTGCGCTCCCTGGCCGAGTCGGCGGCGACGGCGGCGGGGCCGGCGATGCCGACCAGGAGGGCGGCGCAGAGGGTGGTGGACGCGAGACGCCGCACGGGCAGCACACGCATGGGGGTTCCTTTCGGTGGGGCAGGGGCCTGAGCCCACCGTTGAACCAGCCGTGACGTTCCGCAACCGCTCGCCTACCTGGCGTGAACCATCCGAGGGAGACCTGAACCGGCCGTCCACCCGCGGACGATGCGCGGGTGGACGGCCGGCCCGAAGGGCTGCGCCCCGACGTCAGCCGTTGGCGCAGTTGTTGCCGAACGCCGGGTTCAGCAGACCGATGACGTTGACACTGTCGCCGCAGACGTTGACCGGCACGTGGACCGGGACCTGGACGACGTTGCCCGACGCCACGCCCGGCGAGTCGGAGGCGGTGCCGAGCGCGCCGGAGTCGGCGGCAGCCACACCGGCACCGCCGGCGACGGCCGCGATGGCGGCGGAGGTCAGAACCAGACCCTTCGCGATACGCGACATGGAGAAGAGCTCCTTGGAATCGACACGAACATCCGGGCGGGATACCCGGCGCTGTGTCAACGCACGGCAGCCCTTGGCGGTTGTGCCGCCAAAGGGGTGATCCCCTCCAGAAGTAGCCTTCACGATTCCAGCACATATGTCCGGGTTTCACCACGACCGTCGCGCTCAGCAACCGCGTGCCGCGGTGGTGACCAGCCGGGCTTCCGGCTCGCGTCCCGGCCGGGACGCGCCGTGTACCGGCGCGCTCTTCCGTCACCGTGGACGCGCGGGCATGACGCGCGTACCCACCCGTATGCACCCGAGCGCCCCCATGAGCGAGGTAACCCGCGAAATGCACCAGTCGGCACCCGACTTCCGGCCGCGGGTCCTGCATCTCGCGCAACCCGTCGACGGCGGGGTCGCCCGGGGCGTACTGGACCTCGTGCGGGCCCGGCTCGCGGCCGGTCTGCGAGTCACGGTCGACCGTCCCGGCGGCGAACTCGCCGCGGGCCTGCGGGACCTGGGCGCCGGGGTCCGCGAGTGGCGGGCCGGGCGGTCGCCGGGTCCGGGGCCGGCCGGCGAGGTACGGCAGCTCGCACGGATGGTCGACGAGGTACGGCCCGAACCGATACACGCACACAGCGGCAAGGCGGGGCTCGCCGTGCGCGGGCGCATCCCGACCGTGTTCCAGCCGCACACCTGGTCGTTCGAGGCCTGGAGGTGGCGGCGGAGCGTGAGGTGCCGGGCGGGCTGCGCCTGGAGACGGTGGCCCGGCAGTGCGGGACGCGGACGCTGGAGACCGGGCACGTCATCACGGCGACGGGCTGCGGCTGCCCTCCCCCGAGCTGCACGCCCTGCCGGCGACGGCGGCCGACGGCGCTCCGGAGGTGGGGATGGACTTCGAGTCGTCGCACCCCGGCCTGTTCCTGGCCGGTCTGGTCACGGCGTCGGGCTTCGGCCCGGCGATGCGCTTCGTGCACGGCGCGACCTTCACGGCGGGCGCGCTGGTGCGCGGCGTACGGCGACGGCTGCGCGCGGGGCCGGCGGGCTGGCGGATCCGGGCCGCACGGCGTGGCGAGGTGCTGGAGACGGTGCGGAACTGAAGGATGCGGTACGGCGCCACTGCGGAGGGCGCCTGCGTGTGGCAGGAGACGCGGGGTGCCGGGCACTGGGGTCCGACACCCCGCGCGCTACCGACCGGAGGCCGTCCGGCCGCGTCGGTACAGAACCGTCCCGGCCGCGATCAGAGCGGCACTGGCGGCCGAGGTCGCCAGCATGGCCCGTACGTCACCACCGGTGTGCGCCAGGCTGGGTGGCTGCCCCGGGTGGTGGTCGCCGCCGTAGGGGGGCGGGGGCGTGTGGTCACCGCTGCCATAAGGGGGCGGGGTCGAGTGGTCACCACCGCCATAGGGAGGCGGAGTCGAGTGCTCACCGCCACCGTAAGGAGGCGGAGTCGAGTGCTCACCGCCACCGTAAGGAGGCGGAGTCGAGTGCTCACCGCCACCGTAAGGAGGCGGAGTCGAAGGACCACCACTGCCACCGTAAGGAGGCAGAGCCTTGGTGCCACCGCTGCCGTGCGGAGACGGAGTCCTGTGATCCTCGCCGGCATGGCGAGGCGAAGTGGTGTGGCTGCCGCCGCCGTGCGGAGGCGAAGTGGTGTGGCTGCCACCGCCGTGCGGAGACGGAGTCGTGTGGCTGCCGCCGCTGCGCGGAGACGGGGCCCGGACGCCGCCGTTGCTCGTCGAACCGTGCGTGTTGGCACAGGAGTTGCCGAACGCCGGGTTCAGCGCGGCGGCCACGTCCACGGAGTTGCCGCAGACATTGACCGGGACCTCCACCGGGACCTGGACAGTGTTGCCGGACAGCACGCCGGGCGAGCCCTGGGCGGCACCCTGGGCGCCCGTGTCGGCGAGCGCATGGCCGCCGCACAAGGACAGCATGCCTGTCGCGGCGGCGGCCACGACCACGCCCTTGCTGAGGGTCTGTCGCAATCTCGTTGTCTTCCTGCTCGAAGAAGTGGGAAGGCCGGCCTCGGGACGAAGAGATCGAAGGATCGACGGTCCGAGGCCGGCCAGGGCACAGCCGGTGGGCTGGTGTGTTGCGTTACGTGCGTCAGCCGTTGACGCAGGCGTTGCCGAACGCCGGGTTCAGCAGGCCGATGACGTCGATCGTGTCCCCGCAGGCGTTGACCGGCACGTGGACCGGGACCTGGATCACGTTCCCGGAGAGGACGCCGGGGCTGTTGGTCGCGGTGCCCGTGGCCCCGGAGTCGGCGAACGCGGGAGCCGCCCCGCCCAGGGCCAGGATGGCGCCGGCAACGACGGCAGCGCTCTTCTTCATGGACTTTCCCTTCTCTGCGGTCATGCCCCTATGACGGCCGAAACCGAGCGAGCACAGCTTGAACGGCTCGCACCATGACCGGCAGGTTGTAAAACGAGGGATAGACGGGCGAAGAAACTACGGAACGCGCGTCATCCTGGAATTCACCCGAACGCCGCCAGAGAATTGACAAGTTGGCGTATACGTGGAGAAACGCTTCTTCGAGAAAGGTGGCGAACGACGACGAAAGACGCCCGGGCAGCGGCGGGAAACTCCGCGCGCCACCCGAGCGGCCTTGGGACCGGACCGGATCAGCCGTTGCCGGTGCCGTTGCCCGACAGGACGGATGCGTCGTCCACGAGGTGCGACAGCGGCTCGTCGTCCTTGGCCTGGGTGGAGTTCTCGGCGCACTGCTGGTTCTGCGGAGCGGACAGCACCGGGATGTCCTGCACGCCGACGTTGACGGCAGCGAGGACGGACTGGGCGTTGGCCTTCGCCGGCAGGCCGACGCACAGCTTGTTGAGCGAGCTCTGGACCAGCGTGGCCTGCGGGCTCATGTTCCCGCCCGTGGCGGAGTTGCCGAACGCCTCCTGGGCGTTGTTGCCGCTGAGGGCGGTGGTGCCCGTGTCGTTGCCGATGGCAAGCGCCTGGGGGGCCACCGCCGCCGACACGCCGACCACGGACGCGGCGACCGCCGCCGCGGCCATTGCCTTCTTCAGCATTTCGCTTTCCTTTCCTCACTGCTCGCCAAGACGCGCGTTCCTGCCCCGCATCAACCGCGCCCGTACCGATTGGTTGCGGGGCATCACCCGATCGGATCGTTCGGCTCCGGGGATTCGGTGGAATTCCCCTGCCGTTCACCCCCTGCGCATGTGCCAAGGCCCCGCTGTAGGCCATCAGAGTGAAGGACAGCAACCCATCGTCTGATGGGCAGTTGACCAGGACGCTCCGATGGACGGGGTTTCTCCAGAAGGGAATTGCAAGTGATCAAGAAGGTTCTGGCCTCCGCCGCGGTCGCCGCCTCCGTCGTCGGCTTCTCCGCCACCGCCGCGTCGCCGGCCCTCGCCACCGGAAACGACACGGGCACCACCGCCCTCAGCGGCAACGACGCCGTTCAGTCGTTCGGCAACTCCAGCACGAGCGGGGACCTGAGCCCCCAGCTGGCGCTCATCCAGGGCTCGTTCAACAAGCCCTGCATCGGACTGCCGGCCAAGGTCAACGCCCAGTCCATCCTGGCCCTGGCCAACGTCGGCGTGCAGGACATCCCGGTCCTGTCCGCGCCGCAGAACCAGCAGTGTGTCGAGAACTCCACCCAGGCCAAGGGTGACGAGCCGCTCTCGCACATCCTGGACGACATCTCCGCGCTGTCCGCCAACGGCACCAGCAACAACTGATCCGGAGATCGCCCCGGCCCTGCACGGGCCCTCCCCGACGGGCCGCCGACTTCTCGGCGGCCCGTCGGCCTGTTCCGGCCCACCCGGATGCGTCAAAGGCGGGGCGTTTATTACCTCATCGGACTGCGCTACGCCGATCGGGGCAGAGTCCGCAACTCCGGCGCGGCTCGGGCCGTTGACGATCACGCAACTCCTTCCCGGAGTCCGCCTTTCGAAAGGGAACGAACATGAAGAAGCTGTGGGCAACCGCGGCCGTCGCCGCCTCCGTCGCCGGTCTCGCGGGTGCGGCCGCCCCCCAGGCCCTTGCCACCGGCAACGACCACGGCACCACGGCCCTGAGCGGCAACGAAGCCCAGTCCTCGTTCGGCAACTCCGGCACGCTCGGCGACCAGAGCCCGCAGCTGTCAGTGGTCCAGGGCTCGCTGAACAAGCCCTGTGTCGGCCTGCCGGCGAAGGTCAACGTCCAGTCGGTGGCCGCGCTCATCGCGAACGTCGGCGTCCAGGACGTCCCGGTCCTGTCCGCGCCGCAGAACCAGCAGTGCGCGGAGAACTCGACCCAGGCCAAGGGCGACGAGCCGGCCTCGCACATCCTGGACGACATCTCGGCCCTGTCGGCGAACGGCAACTCCAACAGCTGAGCAGACTCCCCCAACGGCGGGTCACCGGTTCCTCCGGTGGCTCGCCGTTCGCGTGCGCTACCGCCGGTACAGCTCCTCGATCCGCTCGGCGTAGGCCGCCGTCACGGCGTGCCGCCGCACCTTCAGGGACGGGGTCAGCAGCCCGTTGCCCTCGGTGAACTCCCCCTCGACGAGCGCGAAGGCACGAATCGACTCGGCACGCGAGACGGCCTCGTTGGCGTAGTCGACCGCCTTCTGCACCTCGGCCCGCAGCCGCTCGTCACGGACCAGCTCGGACAGCGGGGTGTCCGGGGGCAGCCTGCGCACCGCCAGCCAGTGGGCGACCGCCTCGGGGTCGAGGGTGATCAGGGCCGCCACGAAGGGCCGGTTGTCCCCGACGACCACGCACTGGCCGACCGGCGAGCGGCTGCGCAGCCGGTCCTCCAGCACGGACGGGGAGACGTTCTTGCCGCCGGAGGTGACGAGGATGTCCTTCTTGCGGCCGGTGATGGTGAGGTAGCCGTCCTCGTCCAGGGAGCCGAGGTCGCCGGTGGCGAACCAGTCCTCGGCGAGGACGGCGTCGGTGGCCGCCGGGTTGTTCCAGTACGACCCGAAGACCACCCCGCCCTTGATCAGCACCTCCCCGTCGTCGGCGATGCGCACGGACACACCGGGGATCGGCAGGCCGACCGTGCCGGGGCGGGGACCGAGCGGGGGCACGATGGTGGCGGCCGCACTGGTCTCGGTCAGGCCGTAGCCCTCGTAGACGACGATCCCCGCCGCGTGGAAGAACAGGTTGAGGTTGCGGTCCAGCGGGGAGCCGCCGCTGATGGCGTACCGCATACGGCCGCCCAGCTCCGTGCGGATGCGCCGGTAGACCAGCAGGTCGTACAGGGCCCAGGCGGCGTACAGGCCGGGCCCCGGGCCCTTGCCGGTGCCGAGGAACTTCCTCAGGTACGCCTCGCCGAAGCGCACGGCGATCCGTTCGGCGCGGTCGAAGGAGGCGCCGCGGCCGATCTTCTCGGCGGTGGCGCGCCCGGTGTCGTGGATCTTCTCGAAGAGGTACGGCACCCCGACCAGGAAGGTGGGGCGGAACTCCTTGAGCGCGGGCCGGAGTTCGTCGGGTTTGACGCTCGGGAAGTGGCCGGTCTCGATCCGGCCCGTCAGGCAGGCGAGTTGCAGGGTGCGGCCGAGGATGTGGGCGAGCGGCAGGAAGAGCAGGGTGGACGCGGTCCGGCCGGTGACGGCCTGGAAGACCGGGTGCAGCAGTTCGAGGGTGTTGGCGGCCTCGGCGTGCAGGTTGGCGTGGGTGAGGACGCACCCCTTGGGCTGCCCGGTGGTGCCGGAGGTGTAGCAGAGGGTGGCGGTGGTGTCGGGGGCCAGGGTGGCGCGCCGTTTGGCGACCTCTTCGTCGCTCAGATCGCCGCCGAGAGCGGTGAGTTCGGCCACCGCGCCTGCGTCCAGCTGCCACAGGCGCGGTGGCCGGGGGTGACCCGCGGTGCCGGTGGTGACCGTGGCGGTGTTCTCGGCGGTCTCGGTGACGACGTACCGGGCGCCGGAGTCACGGACGATCCACTCCACCTGCTCGGCGGAGGAGGTCGGGTAGACGGGCACGGACTGGCCGCCGGCCGCCCAGATCGCGAAGTCCAGGACGGTCCACTCGTAGCGGGTGCGGGACATCACGGCGACCCGGCCGCCCGGTTCGAGTCCGGCGGCGATCAACCCCTTGGCGACGGCGGAGACTTCGGTGGCGAAGGCGGCCGCCGTGACCGGGCGCCAGGCGCCCTCGGTACGGCGGCGCAGCAGCACCGCGTCCGGGGTCTCGGCCGCGTGTGTGAACGGGAGGTCGGCCAGGGAGCCGACGGCGAGCGGCGGCGCCAGGGGCGCCGCCCGCACCTCGCGCACGGCGCCCGTCGTGTCCCTGACGATCTCGACCGAGCCACGGGCTGCCAGGTCGGTGCGCTGCCGTGCCCGCTTCAGATCCCTGCGTACGCCCATGACGGCTCCCGGTGGTGGCTCGACGGTGCCTGCCGGGACGTCAACTTACTCCGAAGTAAGGAACGGTCAATGGGACGTGCGGTGTCTCAGTCCCCGGTGTCCGTGTCGTGCGCCTCCCGGATCGCGTCGGCGAGGGCCTGGACGTCCTGGTCCTCGGTGACGTCGGCCAGCGTGGCCGCCCGGGCGGCGAGGCGGGTGAGGCTCGGGGCGCCGGGGAGGGCGGGGCCGTGGTCGGTGCCGCCGGCGCGCAGGGCGTCGGCGAAGTAGGCGGCGACCGCCGTGACCTGGAAGCGGGGGCTCGCCTCCCAGACGGAGTCCTTGAGGGCTCCGGTCTCCAGGGCCCCGGTCTCCTCGTGCGGGGACCGGGTGGTGGGGTCGAGCCAGCGGACGGTGGCGGTGGCCAGGTGCCCGTCGGCGCCCGGCCGGGTGCGCACCGCGTACAGGGCGGTCACGGTGTGGCCGGGGCCGACCTCGCCGCCGTCGACGCGGTCGTCGCGGAAGTTGTCGTCGGCGACCTTGCGGTCGTCGTAGCCGACGAGGCGGAACTCGGCGACGGTGTGCGGGTCGAAGGCGACCTGGGCCTTGGCGTCGCGGGCGGTCAGCTCGATGTTCTGCGGGAGTTGCTGGCAGAACACCTTGCGGGCCTCGTCGGTGTCGGAGACGTAGGCGGTGTGGCCGTCACCCTTGTCGGCGAGGCGTTCCATGAGGGCGTCACCGTAGTTGCTGCCGACGCCGACGCCGAAGAGGGTGATGCCGTGCTCGCGGCGGGCGGAGTCGATGCGGCGCAGGATCGCGTCGGGGCTGGTCTCGCCTTCGTTGGCGAGGGCGTCGGAGACGAGGACGACCCGGTTGGTGGCGCCCTTGCGCAGACCCGCGACGGCGGTGGCGTAGCCGGTCTCGACGCCCGCGCCGAGGTTGGTGGAGGACTGGGCCTCGAGGCCGTCGATGGCGTCGTGGACCTCGCCGCGGTGGCCGCCGAGCCGGGTCATCGGCAGGACGGTCTCGGCGTGTTCGCTGAAGGTGACGACGGCCACCGAGTCGTCGTCGCGCAGCCGGTCCGTCATGGTGTCCAGGGACTGCCGGGCGAGGTCGAGGCGGCCGGGTTCGTCCATGGAGCCGGAGACGTCGACGACGAAGGTGAGCGCGGCCGGGGGGCGCTTCTGTGCCGGTTCGGCGGCCCGGGTGGCGAGGCCGACGCGGACCAGGGACCAGTCCGGCCTGGCGGTGCGGGCGCCGTCGACGGTGACGGAGAAGCCGTTGCCGTCGGGGCGGCGGTAGTCCTGGCGGAAGCTGTTGACGAACTCCTCGGGGCGGACGGTCGACGGGTCGGGTGTGCGGCCGTCGGCGAGGGTGCGGCGGGCGTAGGTGTAGGAGGCGGTGTCGACGTCGAGGGCGAAGGTGGAGAGGTGGTCGTCGGACGGGGCCG
This sequence comes from Streptomyces sp. NPDC085866, assembly GCF_044541035.1. Taxonomy (NCBI): domain Bacteria; kingdom Bacillati; phylum Actinomycetota; class Actinomycetes; order Kitasatosporales; family Streptomycetaceae; genus Streptomyces; species Streptomyces sp. NPDC085866. Next base: position 353,524 of record NZ_JBITSQ010000001.1, on the reverse strand, counting down.
TCTCGAAGCCCTTGTCGTCGCCCCGGTCGTGCTGACCGGGGGCGGGGGCGGGCAGGCCGTGTTTGTCGGCGTTGTTGGTGTGGTCCCCGGTGCCGCCCGCCGCGCAGGCCGTCAGCAGCAGGCTGCCCGCCGCCGTGAGGGCGAGCAGCGTGCCGTGTATTCGCCGTGATCGCTGTGTCCGGTTCCGCTCCATCTCACGTTCCCCCTGCGTCGGTTGACGTCGGCTTGTGCGACCTCTGCCGACTGTGACGGCGCGGGATGCCGAAACGTGCGCCCCAGGGTGTTGCGGATGCGTCTCGAACCGGCCACGGCCGGGGCCCGTCGAGACCGGCGGGTGATCTTCCGGTGACCTAGGACACCACGTCCTTGCGGGCGAAACCCCGGAAGGCCAGGGCGAACAGCACCAGGGCGTACGTTATGGAAATCGCGGTGCCCTGGATCATGCCGGACCACTCGGGGTGCGGCTGGACGGCGTCGGCCCAGGCGAACTGCCAGTGCGCGGGCAGGAAGTCGCGCCAGTGGCCGAGGGCGGTGACCGCGTCCAGGACGTTGCCGACGATGGTCAGACCGACCGCGCCGCCGACCGCGCCGAGCGGGGCGTCCGTCCTGGTCGACAGCCAGAACGCCAGTCCGGCGGTGACCAGTTGGGACACGAAGATGTACGCCACGACCACCACCAGCCGCTGCGCCGCCGTACCGGAGTCCAACGCGCCGCCGGTGGGGATCTGCAGCGGGCCCCAGCCGTAGGCGGCCGTGCCGACCGCGAGGGCCACGACCGGCAGCAGGACCATCGCGGCGAGGCTCAGCCCGAGCCCCACGGCGAGCTTGGACCACAGCAGCCGGGCCCGGGGCACGGGCGCGGCCAGCAGATAGCGCAGCGAGGACCAGCCGGCCTCCGAGGCGACCGTGTCCCCGCAGAACAGGGCGACCGGGATCACCAGCAGGAAGCCCGCGGAGACGAACAGGTTGACCGCGGCGAAGTTGGCGCCGGACGCGGTGGCCGTGTCCATCAGGGTGACCCGGCCGTTGCGCCCTGCCGGGTCGCCGCCGATCGCGAAGGCGATGAGCAGCACGAACGGCAGGACGGCCAGGATCCCGCCCATGATCAGCGTGCGGCGCCGCTTGAGCTGGCGGACCAGCTCCACGCGCAGGGGCAGGGTGCGGCCCGCGCGGTAGCCGGAGGCCGTCTCGGTGCGCTCGGCGAGCGTGCTCATGCGGAACCTCCGATCAGGGTGAGGAAGGCGTCTTCCAGGCGCCGGTGGGGGCCGACCGAGGCGACGGGCACCTCCAGGCGCACCAGCTCCACGACCAGCCGCTCGGCCGTGCCGCCGGCTTCGAGGCGGACCAGCAGCCCGTCCTCGGTGCGCACGGCGGAGGCGACGCCGGGCAGCGCGGCCACCTTCTCCACGACCGGCTCCTCCACCGGCGTGCCGGTGCCGACCAGCAGGGTGCCGCCTGAGCTCACGATCTCGCCCACCGGGCCCGCCTGGACGAGGCGGCCGCGGTCCATCACCACCAGGTGGGTGCAGGACTGCTCGACCTCGGCGAGGAGATGGCTGGAGACGATCACCGTGCGGCCGGCGGCCGCGTAGCGGATCATCACCTCGCGCATCTCGCGGATCTGCGGCGGGTCGAGGCCGTTGGTGGGCTCGTCCAGGATGAGCAGGTCGGGCAGGCCGAGCATGGCCTGGGCGATGGCGAGGCGCTGGCGCATGCCCTGGGAGTAGGTGCGCACCGCGCGGGCGAGGGCGTCGCCGAGGCCGGCGATCTCCAGGGCCTCGTCCAGGTGCGCGTCCTCGGGCGGGCGGCCGGTGGCCCGCCAGTACAGCTCCAGGTTCTCCCGGCCGGACAGGTGCGGCAGGAAGCCCGCGCCCTCCACGAAGGCGCCGACCCGCGACAGCACGGGCGCGCCGGGCCGGATGGCGTGGCCGAAGACGCGGATCTCTCCGCCGTCCGGCTTGATCAGGCCCATCAGCATGCGCAGGGTGGTGGTCTTGCCCGCGCCGTTGGGCCCGAGCAGGCCAAGGACCTGGCCCTTCTCCACGCGGAAGGACAGCTCGCGCACCGCGTACCGGTCGGTGGACCTGGCGTACCGCTTGCTCAGGTCCGTTATCTGCAGCGGGACTTCGGCGAGTGCCGGGTCGGGCGCAGGGGCGTTCGCACGGCGGCGGCCGGTGAACAGCAGGGCGAGCGCACCCACGGCTCCGGCCAGGGGCAGCCACCACACCCAGGCGGGCAGGGGGGCCGCCGCAGTGGTGACGGCGGGGGCCGTCGGCACGCTCAGGTCTCCCCGGAGGGAGACGGTGTACGTGGCCGGGGCGGCCGGTGAGGCGTAGCCGAGGTCGGTGGAGGCGAGGACCAGGCGCAGCCGGTGGCCCTTCTGGACCGCGTGGTCGATCGCCGGGAGGGTGATCGTGACGTCCTTGCCGGTGCGGGCGCCGGTGACCCGGAGGGGGGCGACGAGTTGGGCGGGCAGCACCTGCTGGGTGCCGTCGGGGCCGACGTCGTAGACCTTGCCGAACAGGACGGCGTCCTGGCTGGTGGAGGTGACGTGGGCCGTCACGGTCGGCGAGCCGGTGATCCTGAGGTCGGTGGTCACGGGTGCCGAGTCGAACTTCGCGTACTGGCCGGGGAAGTCGAGGGAGACGCCGACGCCGAGCGCGGAGAGCTGGGCGAGGCCGCCGGTGCCGCCGAGGCCGGGCAGGGCGGAGACGCCGGGCGGGCTGGCGCCGGCCGGGTTCGCGAAGCGCTGCTCGCGGCCGGTCAGGGCGATGGTCCGTCGGTGGTCGTGCAGGCCGGGATAGCTCTTGGCGCTCGCGCCGCGCAACTGGGCGGCGCCGTCGGTGGAGTCGACGCCTCCCGTGCGGGTGATCCGGAAGGCCGGGCCGGTGTCGGCGGACGCGTCGCCCTTGAGGTAGTGGTCGAACCAGGTCCGGACCCGCCCCTGCACCCGGCCGCTCTCCAGGTCGCCGCCGTCGTGTCCGCCGGCGATCCAGTCGACGTCGACCGGCGCGCCGTTCGACCTGATGGCCTTCGCGGCGGCGTCGGACTGGGCGAGGGTGAACAGGGAGTCGGTCTGGCCCTGCACCAGCAGGGTGGGCACCTTGATGCGGTCGGCCACCGCGGACGGCGAACGCTGCTCCAGCAGCTCGCGGGCGGCCGCGTCCGGGGTGCCGGACTCGGCGACCCGGTCGTACATCCGGCACAGCTCCGGCTCGAACCTGGCGCAGCCGCCCCCGGTGTTGAAGAAGATGCCGGCCCACAGCTTCTTGAACACGCCGTTCGGGAACAGGGCGTCGGCCAGGTTCCAGTAGGTGATGGCCGGGGCGATGGCGTCGACGCGGTGGTCGTGTCCGGCGGCGAGCAGGGAGATCGCGCCGCCGTAGGAGCCGCCGGCCACGCCCACGCGGGGGTCGCCCGGCTTGTCGAGGCGGACCTGGGGCTGCTTCGCCAGCCAGTCGATGAGCCGGGAGACGTCGGCGACCTCGTGCTTCGGGTCGTTCAGCCCGATCTTCCCGGTGGAGTGGCCGAAGCCGCGCGCGGACCAGGTCAGTACCGCGTATCCGTCGTGGGCGAGGTCCTCGGCCTGCCGGCGTACGTCGTCCTTGCTGCCGCCGAAGCCGTGGCCGAGCAGCACGGCGGGGCGACGGCCGGCGGCGGCGCCCGTGAAGTACGAGGTGTCGATGCGCGTCCCGTCGGCCATGGTCATGACCCGGTCGCTCCGGTGCACCGGCGGCGCGTCGTCGGAGGCGACGGCCGTCCATGTACCGGCGCCGGCGAGCACCACGACGGCGGCCGCGGCGGCCGTCCCCCAGGCTCTCAACTTCGTTCGAGCAGGGGGGACCCCCGTCGCGGCCCGCTTCAGCAGCCCACGCAGCGCGGGCCTTCGAAGATCCATGCCTCAACGGTACGGTCCGCCTCCGACAACGGATGCGGCCGCCGGGCTGAACCCGGGGCCCTCCTTGGGGAGTACGGGTCCGCCCCGGCGTACTTCAGGCGTGGTACGACGACGTCCTCGCCGCCCGGCACGGTGCGGGCGGCGAGGACGCGGTACGTGTGAGCGGGTTCGTTACGCCTGCGTGTCCTCCGGGATCGACACCAGCCAGCGGGTCTCCCGGCGCGGGCGGAGGTAGAAGGCCCAGTAGAGGGTGGCGACCGCGGTGATGCCGCCGGTCCACAGCAGGTAGCTCGCCTCCTGCTGGGTCAGGATGTAGCCGAGGACCACGATCAGCAGGACCGGCATCGCGGGCCACAGCGGCATCCGCCAGGCCGGCGTGTGCTTGTGGGAGCCGCGGCGGGCCAGCAGGGCGGCGACCGCGACCAGCAGGTACATGCCGGTCACCGAGACGCCCGTCACGCCGTACAGGGTGTCCAGGTTGACGAAGCAGAGCAGCGCGCCGGGGACGCCGACCGCGAGCGTGGCGACCCAGGGGGAGCCGAAGCGCCCGAGCTTGGAGAAGACGTTGTTGACCGGCTCGGGCCAGGCCTTGTCGCGGGCGGAGGCGAACAGGACGCGGGAGTTCTGGATGACCATGACGATGCCCGCGTTGATGATCGCGAGGGCCACGCAGAGGCTGACGAAGGTGCCGACCGCGGAGTTGGACCAGGCGGTGACCATGGAGCTGATGTCGCCGCCGGTCAGCTCCTTGAGGTCGGAGGCGCCCATGGTGATCGCGGCGACCGGGACCAGGATGACGACGGTGGAGATCGCGAGCGTGGCGAGCACGGTGCGGGCGACGTTGCGGCGCGGGTGCTCCAGCTCCTCGGAGAGGTAGACGGCGGTCGAGAAGCCCTGGGTCACGAAGAGGGCGATCGCGAGCCCGGAGACGACCAGCATGGCCGTCACGGTGTCGGTGTGGCCGTGCTCGCCCGCCACCTGCATGGAGACCAGGCTGCCGACCCCGCGGTGGCTGTGGGTGAAGCCCAGGAGGGCGACGACACCGGCGGCGACGACCTCCAGGACCAGGAAGATGCCGGTGATCCAGGCGTTGGCGCGCAGGTCGAGCAGGCCCGCGAGGGTGGCGAGCAGCATCACGCCGGCGCCGGTCATCGACGGGTCGAGGTGCACGATCGGGGCGAGGTAGTCCGCCGTGCCCATCGCGATCACCGGCGGGACGATCATCACGACCAGCAGGGACAGGACGAAGACGAGCCAGCCCGCGAGCCGCCCGGCCATCGTCGACACCATCGCGTACTCGCCGCCCGCGCTGGGGATGAGGGTGCCCAGCTCGGAGTAGCAGAACGCCACGGCGATACAGAGGAGGGAACCGATGGCGATCGTCAGGGCGGTGGCGGTGCCGAGGGAGCCGAAGAGGTCGGGGACGACCACGAAGAGCGTGGAGGCGGGCGTGACGCACGAGAGCGTCAGCAGGGTTCCGCCGACGACGCCGATGGACCGCTTGAGCTTCTGGGGGCTGTCAGGGGCCCCGGAAGCGTCTATGACGGCTGTCTCGACAGGGCGGAGCGTGTCGGTCATGCGGCGGTTCCGATCGACTCGTGCGACTGAGGGTGGGGTCGGGAGCGCTATCGCCTCCGGCGGCTCGTCTTCGTTCGTCTCGTCCGCTCCCGGCGTTGCATAGAGAACCCCGACGAAAACCGCTGCGTCAATGGCCGTTTACCTTCGAAATCCGTATCTCCGACAAGACTTATGCGACATCACTTTCACAGGCAGCAGCGCCCTACAGGCGCATCCATCAAGCCCTGACGGAAACTGACCTTGCTTTCCAAGGTCATCTGCTATTAACCCCTTCGCCATCCGTTTAATCCCGCCAGAACGAGAATCGCAGCCGGGGCGTCAAAAAAATGTCAGGCCGTCCGGTATCCGGACGGCCTGACGGGGGTCTGGCGAGGATCTGCGGTGACCCTCAGGTCACTCTCAGTGGTTGCGCGGGAAACCGAGGTCGACGCCGGCGGGGGCCTCGGACGGGTCCGGCCAGCGGGTGGTGACGACCTTGCCGCGGGTGTAGAAGTGCGTGCCGTCGTTGCCGTAGATGTGGTGGTCGCCGAAGAGCGAGTCCTTCCAGCCACCGAAGGAGTGGTAGCCGACGGGGACCGGGATCGGGACGTTCACGCCGACCATGCCGGCCTCGATCTCCATCTGGAAGCGGCGGGCGGCGCCGCCGTCCCGGGTGAAGATCGCGGTGCCGTTGCCGAACGGCGAGGCGTTGATGAGGGCCACGCCCTCCTCGTAGGTGTCCACGCGCAGCACGCACAGCACCGGGCCGAAGATCTCGTCCTGGTAGGCCTTCGCGGACGTGGGCACCTTGTCGAGCAGGGAGATGCCGATCCAGTGGCCGTCCTCGTAGCCCTCGACCGTGTAGCCGGTGCCGTCGAGCACGACCTCGGCGCCCTCGGCCGCCGCGCCCTCGACGTAGGAGGCCACCTTGTCGCGGTGGACCTTCGTGATGAGCGGGCCCATCTCGGAGGCCGGGTCGTCGCCGGGGCCGATCTTGATCTTCTCGGCGCGCTCGCGGATCTTCTCCACCAGCTCGTCGCCGATGGAGCCGACCGCGACGACGGCGGAGATGGCCATGCAGCGCTCGCCCGCGGAGCCGTACGCGGCGGACACGGCGGCGTCGGCGGCCGCGTCCAGGTCGGCGTCCGGCAGGACCAGCATGTGGTTCTTGGCGCCGCCCAGGGCCTGGACGCGCTTGCCGTTGGCGGAGGCCGTGGTGTGGATGTAGCGGGCGATCGGGGTCGAGCCGACGAAGGAGACGGCCTTGACGTCCGGGTGCTCCAGCAGGCGGTCGACGGCCACCTTGTCGCCGTGGACGACGTTGAAGACGCCGTCGGGCAGACCGGCCTCGGACAGCAGCTCGGCGATCTTGATCGACGCCGACGGGTCCTTCTCGGACGGCTTCAGGATGAAGGTGTTGCCGGTCGCGATGGCCATCGGGAACATCCACATCGGGACCATCGCCGGGAAGTTGAACGGCGTGATGCCGGCGACGACACCCAGCGGCTGGCGGATCGCGGCCACGTCGACACGGTTCGCGACCTGCGTGGACAGCTCGCCCTTGAGCTGCACGTTGATGCCGCAGGCCAGGTCGACGATCTCCAGACCGCGGGCGACCTCGCCGAGGGCGTCGGAGTGCACCTTGCCGTGCTCGGCGGTGATCAGCTCCGCGATGGCGTCCCGGTTGGCGTCCAGCAGCGCCCGGAACTTGAAGAGGATGGACGTGCGCTGGGCCAGCGAGGACTGGCCCCAGGTCGCGAAGGCGTCCTTGGCCGCCGCGACGGCCGCGTCCACCTCGTCGACCGACGCGAACGCGACCTTGGTGGTGACCGCGCCGGTCGCCGGGTCCGTGACCGGCCCGTACGTGCCCGACGCGCCTTCGACGGTCTTGCCGCCGATCCAGTGGTTGACGATCTTCGTCATGCCCAGAAACTCCTTTTACAGATGGCGGCGTCGGGTCGAGACGTGCCGTTCGTACAGCTCACGTGCCTTGACCGCGGACGATCGGGTCGCGGTCTCGGCCACAGGAACATCCCACCAGGCCTGCGCCGGAGGCGCGCCCGACACAGTGTCGGACGTTTCGGTCTCCACGTAGACACATGTGGCAGTGTCGGCGGCCCGCGCCTCGGCGAGCGCCGCGCGCAGGTCCCGTACGGTCTTCGCGCGCAGTACGCGCATGCCCAGGCTGGCCGCGTTGGCGGCGAGGTCGACGGGCAGCGGGGCACCGGTGAAGGTGCCGTCGTCCGAGGTGAAGCGGTAGGCGGTGCCGAACCGCTCGCCGCCCACGGACTCCGACAGGCCCCCGATGGAGGCGTACCCGTGGTTCTGCACGAGCAGGATCTTGATCGCGATGCCCTCCTGCACCGCGGTCACGATCTCCGTCGGCATCATCAGGTACGTCCCGTCGCCGACCAGCGCCCACACGTTCCGCTCGGGCGCGGCGAGCTTCACACCGATCGCGGCCGGGATCTCGTAGCCCATGCAGGAGTAGCCGTACTCCAGGTGGTACTGGTCGTACGAGCGCGCCCGCCACAGCTTGTGCAGGTCGCCGGGGAGCGAACCGGCCGCGTTGATGATGATGTCGGACTCGTCCACCAGGGCGTCCAGGGCGCCGAGGACCTGTGGCTGGGTCGGCCTGATGTCCGGCTCGTCCGCCTCGAAGCAGGCGTCGACGCGCTGCTCCCAGCGCTCCTTGTCCTCGGTGTACTCGGTGACGTACGAGCCGGCGACCCGGTGCTCGTGCATCACCAGCGCCTCGGTCAGCTCGCCCAGGCCGCTGCGGGCGTCCGCGACCAGCGGCAGCCCGGCCAGCTTGTGGCCGTCGAAGGGCGCGATGTTGAGGTTGAGGAAACGCACGTCCGGGTTCTCGAAGAGGGTGCCGGAAGCGGTGGTGAAGTCGGTGTAGCGGGTGCCCACGCCGATCACCAGGTCCGCGGTGCGGGCCAGCTCGTCGGCGGTCGCGCTGCCGGTGTGGCCGACGCCGCCGACGTCCTGCGGGTGGTCGTGGCGCAGCGAGCCCTTGCCGGCCTGGGTGGAGGCGACCGGTATCCGGGTGGCCTCCGCGAACTCCGCGAGGGCCTTCTCGGCCCGGCTGTGGTGTACTCCGCCGCCCGCGATGACGAGGGGCCTGCGCGCCTCCCGGATCACCCGGACCGCCTCGGCCAGCTCGGTCGGGTCGGCGCCGGGGCGCCGTACGGTCCACACGCGCTCGGCGAAGAACTCCTCGGGCCAGTCGTATGCCTCGGCCTGCACGTCCTGCGGCAGGGCGAGGGTGACCGCACCGGTCTCCACGGGGTCGGTGAGGACCCGCATGGCCTGCAGGGCGCTCGGGATCAGGGCCTCGGGCCGGGTGATCCGGTCGAAGTACCTGGACACCGGGCGCAGGGTGTCGTTGACCGACACGTCGCCCGCGTACGGCACCTCCAGCTGCTGCAGGACCGGGTCGGCGGGGCGGGTGGCGAAGACGTCGCCGGGCAGCAGCAGCACCGGGAGGTGGTTGACGGTGGCCAGCGCGGCGCCGGTGACCAGGTTGGTCGCGCCCGGGCCGATGGAGGTCGTCACGGCGTGGGTGGACAGGCGGTTCGACTGGCGGGCGTAGCCGACCGCCGCGTGCACCATGGACTGCTCGTTGCGGCCCTGGTGGTACGGCATGGCGGGGGGTGTGGAGGATGTCCCCCCACTGGGCACAGTGGCGTACTCGATCAGCGCCTGGCCGAGGCCGGCCACGTTGCCGTGCCCGAAGATGCCCCAGGTGGCGCCGATCAGCCGCTGCCGCCGGCCGTCGCGTTCCGTGTACTGCGCGGCGAGGAAGCGGACGAGTGCCTGCGCGACCGTGAGCCTCGTCGTCGAGGTCGTCATCGGTAACCCTCCCTGTGATCCGGGTGGAAGCAGATCCGCCACTCCCGCGTCCCACCCGGACCGGACATGACGTTCAGGTAGTACATGTCGTGCCCGGGCTGGGCGATCGACGGGCCGTGCCAGCCGTCGGGGACGAGGACGGCGTCACCGGAGCGGACCTCGGCGAGGACGTCGGTCCCGCCCTCGCGCGAGGGGAATACGCGCTGATAGCCGAATCCGTTCGGTCCGTCGATCTCGAAGTAGTAGATCTCCTCCAGCTCGGACTCCTCGCCCGGCCGGTGCTCGTCGTGCTTGTGCGGCGGGTACGAGGACCAGTTGCCGCCGGGTGTGATCACCTCTACGCCGATCAGCTTGTCGCAGTCGAAGGAGTCAGCAGAGGCGAAGTTGCGCACCCGGCGGGCGCAGGTGCCGCTGCCTCGCTCCTCGACGGGGACCTCCGGCGCGGGGCCGTAGCGGGCGGGGAGTCGTCGCTCGCACTTCGCTCCTGCCAGGGCGAAGCGGCCTCCCGCGCCGGAGGCGATCAGGACCTGGGAGTCCCGGGGCACGTACGCGAAGTCGGAGACCCCCGCGAACACGCTTTCCCGGCCCAGGAGTTGAAATTCTTCTTCCGCGATTCGCACGGTACATCCGCCGTGCAGCGGAAGCACGATCCACTCACTGTCCCCGGTGGTGAACGTATGTGTACCGCCCGGTGACAACTCCACGATGCGCAGGCTGCTGTGCGTCCAGCCGGCCCGCTCGGGGTCGATGTCGACGGCGTACTGGGCGTTCGCGGTGGCACCCCGGGGCAGGTGCAGGTCGGTGCTGGTCATGCGGCCCTCACAGCAGTCCTACGGCGGTGTCCACGGCGGCGGCCACGTCGCCGTCCGCCGGGTACAGCAGCGAGCGGCCGACCACCAGGCCGCGCACGGTGGGCAGTTGCAGCGCGTCGCGCCACTTCTCGTACGCGGCCACCTGCTCCTCGGGCGAGTCGCCGATGTCGCCGCCGAGCAGCACGGCCGGCAGGGTCGAGGTCTCCATGACCCGGGCCATGTCGTCGGGGTTCTCGGTGACCGGCACCTTCAGCCAGGTGTAGGCCGAGGAGCCGCCGAGGCCCGAGGCGATGGCGATGGACTTGGTGACCGCCTCGGCGCTCAGGTCGTTGCGGAGCCGTCCGTCGGGGCCGCGCCGGCTGATGAACGGCTCCACGAAGATCGGGAGCCGGTGCGCGGCCATCGCGTCGACGGCGCGGGCGGTGGACTCCAGGGTGGTCAGGGAGCCCGGGTCGTCGTAGTCGATGCGCAGCAGCAGCTTGCCGGCGTCGAAGCCGAGGCGCTGGATGTCCTCGGGCCGGTGCCCGGTGAAGCGGTCGTCCAGCTCGAAGCTGGCGCCCTGCAGACCGCCGCGGTTCATGGAGCCCATGACGACCTTGTGGTCGAGGGCCCCGAGCAGGAGCAGGTCGTCCAGGATGTCGGCGGTGGCGAGGACGCCGTCGACGCCGGGCCGGGACAGCGCGAGGCACAGGCGTTCCAGCAGGTCGGCGCGGTTGGCCATGGCGAGCTTGCGGTCGCCGACACCGAGTGCGCCGCGGGCCGGGTGGTCGGCGGCGACGATCATCAGCCGGCCGTTCTCGTTCAGCAGCGGGCGGCGGGCCCGGCGGAGCGCGGCCTCGGCGATCGCCTCGGGGTGGTGGGTGCGGGTACGGACCAGCTCGGCCACGTCGACGCGCGGCGCCCGGCTGCCGTCCCCGCCCTCGTGGTGGGTGCCTGCCACCCGGCCCGCCCTCACAGGACCGCTCCGGCCTCGAGCGCGGCGGCCACCTCGTCGGGGGTCGGCATCGCGGAGGAGCACTCCAGGCGGGAGGCCACGATGGCGCCGGCCGCGTTGGCGTGTCGCATGATCGTCTCCAGGTCCCAGCCTTCCAGCAGGCCGTTGCAGAGGGAGCCGCCGAAGGCGTCACCGGCACCGAGTCCGTTGAGGACGTTGACGGGGAGCGGCGGGACCTCGGCGGACTCGCCCTTGCTGTTGACGGCGAGAACGCCCTTGGGTCCCTGCTTGACCACGGCTACCTCGACCCCGGCGTCCAGCAGCGCGCGGGCCGCCGCATGGGGTTCGCGCACTCCGGTGGCGACCTCCACCTCGTCCAGGTTGCCGACGGCGACCGTGGTGTGGCGCAGCGCCTCGGCGTAGAAGGGGCGGGCGGACGCCGGCCCGCGGCGGGAGCCGCTGATGTCACTGCTCCAGAACATGGGGCGCCAGTCGAGGTCGAAGACCGTCGTTCCCGACTTCGCGCGGTGGGCGAGGGCCGCGAGGGTCGCCGTACGGCTGGGCTCCTCGCTCAGGCCGGTGCCGGTGACCCAGAAGATGCGCGCCTCGCGGATCGCGTCCAGGTCCAGGTCGTGGGCGTCGATCTCCAGGTCCGGCGCCTTGGGCTGCCGGTAGAAGTACAGCGGGAAGTCGTCCGGCGGGAAGACCTCGCAGAAGGTGACCGGCGTGGGCAGCCCGGGCACCGGGGTGACCCAGCGGTCGTCGACGCCGAAGCCGCGCAGGGCCTCGTGCAGATAGGCGCCGAACGGGTCGTCGCCCGTGCGGGTGATCACGGCGGTCCGTCGGCCGAGCCTGGCCGCGGCCACCGCCACGTTCGTCGCCGACCCGCCGAGGAACTTGCCGAAGGACGACACCTGGGCGAGCGGGACCCCGGTTTGCAGCGGGTAGAGGTCCACTCCGATCCGCCCCATGGTGATCAGGTCGTACGCCATCGGCTTCCCTTCGTCACGGCTCTCCCCGGCTTTCTAGTCCTGTCCGCCGAGCCCTGTCAATGTTTTGTCCAGACATTCGGACCAGACCTTGACACCGCTTTCCATCGCCCCGCACGCTGGCGGCCATGACGTCGTTGTCACCCTCCTCACTTTCCCGTATCCGGATCGGATCGGCGCCCGACTCCTGGGGCGTCTGGTTCCCGGACGACCCGCAGCAGGTCCCCTGGCGGCGCTTCCTCGACGAGGTCGCCGACTCGGGCTACGAGTGGATCGAGCTGGGCCCCTACGGCTATCTGCCGACCGACCCGGCGGTGCTCACCGAGGAGACCGCCCGGCGCGGCCTGAAGGTGTCGGCCGGCACGGTCTTCACCGGCCTGCACCACGGCGCGGCGGTCTGGGACAAGACCTGGTCGCACGTCTCCGACATCGCCGCCCTCACCCGGGCGACGGGCGCCCGCCACCTGGTCGTCATCCCGTCCTTCTGGCGGGACGACAAGACCGGCGAGGTACTGGAGCCCGACACGCTGACCCCCGAGCAGTGGCGGAACCTCACCTCGCTGACCGAGCGGCTCGGACACGAGGTGCGGGAGCGGTACGGCCTGTCGATCGTGGTCCACCCGCACGCCGACACCCACATCGACAGTGAGGAGAACGTCACCCGCTTCCTCGACGGCACCGACTCCGACCTGGTGTCGCTGTGCCTGGACACCGGGCACTACGCCTACTGCGGCGGGGACAGCGTCAAGCTGATCGAGACGTACGGCGAGCGGATCGGGTATCTGCATCTGAAGCAGGTCGATCCGGAGATCCTGGCGGACGTACGGGCCAAGGGGACGCCGTTCGGGCCTGCGGTCGCCCGGGGCGTGATGTGCGAGCCGCCGTCCGGGGTGCCTGCGCTGGGGCCGGTGCTGGAGGCTGCACAGAAGCTGGGGGTGGATCTGTTCGGGATCGTCGAGCAGGACATGTACCCGTGCGAGCCGGACGCTCCGCTGCCCATCGCTCGGCGGACCCGGGCGTTCCTGCGGTCGTGCGGGGCGTGAGAGCGGCTGCTCGTCTGCCGGGGTTCTGAGGGAAGAGTCCCGGTCCGCCCTCCCCTGCGCGGGCGTCGGCCCGGCCCGGCGACCGTCCCGACGCCCGCCTTTTGCTGCGGGCGTGTCACAAACACCCTCTTCCTGTCACACATGTCGCGGGTATGCGGGTTCTCGGTCACACCAGGTCAACAGCCGCTTTCCCGCGGTCACTCTGCGTCGTTCACCGGGCACAGGCTTGGTGATCGCCAGCGCAGCGCCCGGCTCCCCCGACGGCCGCCCCCCGGCCTCCGCCGCGGCGCGCGCAGGGAGGTGCAACTCATGACCGACCGAGGGCTCTGGTCCTACAAGGAGATCGCGGCGCACATCCGGGTGCAGCCGGACACCGTACGGTCCTACCGCAAGCACGGCCTGCTGCCTCCGCCCGACCACGTGGAGGGCGGCAAGCCCTACTGGTACGCCGACACCGTCCGCGCCTGGGTCGCCTCCCGGCCGGGCAACCGGGGCCGAAGAATGGACTGACCTCCTGGACCGGGCCCGGGCTCCGGATCTCGCCTTCCGGAAAATCACCTGTACCCCACCTGCCGTGTGGGGCACAGTCGCCGCATGAGCTTCTCCGTCAAACCCGTCCTGACCGGGCGCAAGACCGTCCTGCGCCCCTTCACCGAGGCCGACGCCGAGGTCATGTGGGAGATCATCGAAGACCCCGAGGTCGTCCGCTTCACCTACGAGCCGTCCACCGACCTGACCCCGGAGCGGGTGCGGTCCTGGTACGGCTCCCGGGCCACCGCCTCCGACCGTCTCGACCTGGCCGTCACCGACCCCGCGACCGGCGAAGTCCTCGGCGAGGTCGTCCTGTACGAGTACGACCCGGCCGCCCGCAGCTGCACCTTCCGCACGCTGATCGGCTCCCGGGGCCGCGGCCGCGGTATCGGCACCGAGGCGACCCGGCTGATCGTCGGCCACGGCTTCGGGGAACTCGGCCTGCACCGGATCGAGTTGGGTGCCTACGCCCACAACCGCCGGGCCCTGCACGTCTACGAGAAGGTCGGGTTCGTGGTCGAGGGGGTCCGGCGGGAGATACAGCGGCAGGACGGTGAGTGGACCGACGAGGTGATCATGTCGATCCTGGACCGTGAGTGGGCGGCGCTCAGCTCCACGGCTCGATGACCGTCACGCCCGCGCCAGGCGCCGTCCCCATCGCAGCCAGTGCCTCCGGGACCGCGTCGAGCGGGATCGTGCGCGTGATGAGCAGGTCCGGGCGCAGCACCCCGGACCCGACCAGCTCCAGCATGCCCGGATAGGCGTGGGCGGCCATGCCGTGGCTGCCGAGGAGTTCGAGCTCCAGGGCGATGGCGCGGGCCAGCGGGACGGGGGTGGTGCCGTCCGGTGAGGGCAGCAGGCCCACCTGGACGTGTCGGCCGCGGCGGCGCAGGGAGTCGACGGAGGCCGCGCAGGTGGCGGCCGAGCCGAGGGCGTCGAGGGAGAGATGGGCCCCACCGCCGGTCAGCTCCCGGACGGCGGCCGCGGTGTCGGGCACGCCGGTCGCGTCCACGCATTCGGCCGCCCCGAACTTCCGCGCCAGGTCAAGGGCCCCGGGCGACACGTCGACGGCGACCACCCGCGCTCCCGAGGCCGCGGCGATCATCACCGCCGACAGCCCGACCCCGCCGCAGCCGTGCACCGCGACCCACTCCCCCGCCGCCACCCGGCCCTGCTGCACCACCGCGCGGAAGGCGGTGGCGAAGCGGCAGCCGAGGGCGGCGGCCGTGGCGTACGCCATCCCGTCCGGGACGGCGACCAGGTTCACATCGGCGTGGTCGAGGGCCACGTACTGGGCGAAGGAGCCCCAGTGGTGGAAGCCGGGCTGGGTCTGGCGCTCGCACACCTGCTGGTCACCGGCCGCACAGGAGGGGCAGGTGCCGCAGGCGCAGACGAACGGCACGGTGACCCGGTCGCCGGGCCGCCAGCCGGTGACCCGGGCGCCCACCGTCTCCACGACACCGGCGAGTTCGTGCCCCGGTACGTGCGGGAGCGTGATGTCCGGGTCGTGCCCCATCCAGCCGTGCCAGTCGCTGCGGCACAGCCCGGTCGCCTCGACCCGCACCACCACCCCGTGCTCGGCGGGCTCCGGGTCCGGCACCTCCCGCACCTCGGCCGGCTCCCCGTACTGCTCGAACACCACGGCTCTCATGCGCCTCACCCTGCCATGGACGCCACCCGCCTCACACCCCCGCCGGCTCCTTCTCCTCCTCCGCCGGCACGGCCGGTTCACCCTCGCTGAGTCCGAACCGCTGGTGGAATCGGCGCAGGGGGGCCGGGGCCCACCAGGTGGCGCGGCCCGTGAGCCGCATGATCGCCGGGACCAGGAGGCTGCGGACGACCATCGCGTCCATCAGCACCGCGAGGGCGATGCCGAGGCCCAGCATCTTGGTGTTGGTCACCCGGGAGGTGCCGATGGCGACCATCACCACCGCGAGGATGACCGCCGCCGCGGTGATCAGCCCGCCGGTGCGCTGCAGTCCGTGGCGGACCGCCTCGTTGTGGTCGCCGGTGCGCTCGTACTCCTCCTTGATGCGGGAGAGCAGGAACACGCCGTAGTCCATGGAGAGGCCGAAGGCCACGCAGAACATCAGGACGGGCAGGGTGGTCTCGATCGAGCCGGGGCTGGTGAAGCCGAGCGCCCCGGAGAGGTGGCCGTCCTGGAACACCCAGACCACGGAGCCGAACATCGCCGTCAGGCTGAGGGCGTTGAGCACCACCGCCTGCAGGGGTATCAGCACGCTGCCGGTGAGCAGGAAGACCAGCAGCAGGGTGACGATCGCGATGAACGCGCCCGCCCAGGGCAGGCGTTCGCCTATCGCGTGCTTGGAGTCGACCAGGACGGCCGCCGTGCCGGTCACCTTGGTGTCGAAGGGGGCCTTGAGCGAGCGCAGGTCACCGACCAGGCTCTGGGCGCCGCCGTCGACGGCCTCGCCCTTCGGCTGCACCGTGAAGTAGGCCGTGTCGCCCTTGACCAGCGGGCCGTCGACGCGGACCACCTCGGGCAGGGCGGCCACCCGCTGCTTGTAGTCCGCGTACTGGGTCTCGGTGGCCTTGCCCTCGGCGAGGATCTCCAGACCGCCGCCGGGGGTGCCCGGGAAACCGTCCCGGATGTGCTGCTGCACCACGTGCGACTCGGCGCCCGAGGGCAGCTGGCGGTCGTCGGCGGTGCCGAACTTCACGCCCAGGAAGGGCAGTCCGAGGAGCACCAGCAGGGCGGTCGTGCCGAGCGCGAAGAGCGGGGCACGACGCATCACCAGCGTGGCGGCCCGGGCCCAGGCGGTGCCGGCGGCCTTCGGTTCGCGGCCGCGGCGGAAGAGGCGGCGCAGATCGAGGGCGTTGACCCGGTGGCCGAGCAGGAGCAGGGCGGCCGGGAGCAGGATCAGCGCCGCCGCGGCGGCGAGCAGGACCACGGCGATGCCGGCGTAGGCGAAGGACCGCAGGAAGTACTGCGGGAAGACCATCATGGCGGCCAGGGAGACCGCGACGGTGAGGGCGGAGAACAGGACCGTGCGGCCGGCCGTGCGCAGGGTCGTGCCCACGGCGGTCAACGGGTCGGCTCCGGTGGAGAGTTCCTCGCGGTAGCGGCGGACGATGAACAGGGCGTAGTCGATGGCGAGGCCGAGGCCGAGGGCCGTGGTGAGGTTCAGCGCGAAGACGGAGACATCGGTGAAGGACGTCAGGCCGCGCAGCACCGCGTTTGTGCCGAGGATGGCGACGATGCCGATGCCCAGCGGCAGCAGCGCCGCGATCGCACTGCCGAAGACCATCACCAGCAGGACCAGGGTGATGGGCAGGGCGATCATCTCGGCGCGGGTGAGGTCCTCCTTGATGATCGTCTGCATCTCGTGCCGCACCGCGACGATGCCGCCGACCTTCACCTGGACCGGGCCGTGCGTGCCCCGGTAGTGGGGCGCTATGCGGTCCAGGGTCTTGCCCATCGCGTTCTCGTCGCCGGTGATGCGGGCGGCGATGAGCGCCTCGTGACCGTCCTTGGCGCGCAGGGCGGGCGATTTCGACTGCCAGTAGGAGCCGACGCCGGTCACGCCCTGCTCGGTGGCCAGCCGCTCGGTCAGGTCGCGGGCCTGGGCGGCGACCGCCGGGTCGTCCACGGAGGCGCGGCCGGAGTCCACCAGGAGCAGCAGGTTGGGCTGGGAGTCGGGGAACTCGCGCTCCAGCGCCTTGGTCGCGTACGTCGACTCGGCGGCCGGGTCCTCCCAGCCGCCGCTGCCCAGACGGTCCGCGACACCGCTGCCGGCCAGCACGGCGAGCGCGGTTAGGACCAGGGCCACCAGCAGCGACAGGCGCGGGCGGGCGGTCACGAAACGTGTCCAGCCCCCGACACGGGGCGGTCCGTCCCCGGGGTGCGGCGCCTTGTTGACTTCGGTCATCGTGCGGTGTCCCCTTCACCCTGACCCATGTCTGTGCAGGCAGGCAGCATGGATCGGTCATTGCCATAAACTGACAAACACGAGAGATCGCTCGCGTTTCTCAAGAATGCGAGCGACCGCTCGTGTTTGTCAATCGCCTTTGAAGGGCTGGGGATCACGCGTGTCCGACACCTCGGAGAAGGAGCAGCCGCGCCGTCGTCAGGCACGCGGCGAGCGCCGTATCGCGCAGCTCCTCCAGGCCGCCGCCCGGGTCTTCTGCACCACCGGCTACACCGCCGCCAGCACCAACGCCATCGCCCGTGAGGCGGGCGTCTCGCCGGGCACGCTCTACCAGTTCTTCCCGAACAAGGAAGCGCTCGCGATCGAGCTGGGCGACCGGCTCATGCATGAGATGCAGGAGACGTACGGCCAGGTTCTGGCCCCGGTCGACCCCGCCACCCCGCTGGAGGAGGCCATCGGGACGGCCGTCGACCGGTTCATCGCCTTCAACACCGAGCACCCGGTCTTCTTCGCACTGATGCACGGCCCCGACGTACCCGGCAGGATCGCCGAGGCGCACGACCAGCTGCACGCCACCGTGATCGGCCGCATCGAGGGCCTGCTCGGCTCCCTCCTGCCGGAGGCCGACCCGGCCGACGTCACGCGCACGGCCCACGTCTGCCTCGGCATCTACAAGGCGGGCCTGGAGCTGGTCCTCGGCCACGAGGGCACCGAGCAGGCGGCCTACGTCCAGGAGATCAAGGACGTCCTGATCCGCTACCTGCAGCCTCTAGTGGGCGACCGGCTCGGCAGCGCGTGACCCCACGGCGGCCCCCGGACTGCACCCTTGGGAACATCTGCCTAGAGTGCGGATAAATCGCCCAGCAGGAGCCCTAGGGGAACGACGTGACCCACTCGCCGCCACCCGGCATGCCCCGGGCCCGCATTCCCGGCCCCCAGCAGCCCCCGCCGCCGTACCCGCGCATCGGCGCCGGCCTGTGGAAGCGCTGCCTGGGCGGCGGGCTCACCCTGTGGGCACTGACCGCGCTGGTGACGTACGCGACGCAGAGCACCGCACCGCTGCCGACCCTCATCCTGCTCGGCGGTTTCCTGGTCCCCGTCGCCTTCGCGCTGTGGGCGTACGAGCGGCACGGCCGCGACCTGGGCGTCAGCGCGATCCTCGGCTGCTTCCTGGCCGGCGGCACGCTCGGCGTGCTCGGCGCCTCGCTGACGGAGTCGTACCTGCTGCGCCCCTCCCTGGGGATGTTCACCGGCGTCGGCCTGACCGAGGAGGCGGCCAAGCTCGGGGCGCTGGTGTTCGCGCTGCGCCGACAGCCCGGCATCCGCGGGATGCGGGCCGGGCTCGTGCTCGGCGCGGCCGTCGGCTTCGGCTTCGCGGCTATGGAGAGTTGCGGGTACGCGTTCGACGCGGCCGTCTCCGTCGACGGCATCGACCTCAGGGCATTGCTGGAGACGGAGATCCTGCGTGGGGTGCTCGCTCCTTTCGGGCACGGCCTGTGGACGGCGATCGCGGGCGGCTTCCTGCTCGCCCGCCGCCGCCCGAACGGGCGCTTCCGGCTCGCCGCGCCGGTCGTCGGCGCCTGGCTGGGCGTCGCCGTGCTGCACGCTCTGTGGGACGCCACCCATGGCATCGCGATCTGGGTGGTGGCCCGGCTGTCAGGCACCGGCCTGGCAGCGGAGCTGTTCGCGCAGGGGTACATCCTGCGGCCCGGCGCCGCGCAGGAGCACCTGTTCACCCTCTTCTCGGTCGGCGGTCTGATGCTCGTCGCCGCGCCCGGCGTCGCCTGGGTGCGGTCACTGGCACACCGGGACACCTCTTGGAGAAATACCCCCTAGGGGTATAACCTGAGAAGTGTGGGGCTCCCTCACGGGCCCCACCGGCCCCAAACGCCACGACGAGGAGTAACGACATGACCGCCCAGACCGACACTTCGGGCTCCGTCACCGCTGTCTACAAGGTGACCGGCATGAGCTGTGGCCACTGCGAGGGCTCCGTCTCCGGCGAGATCTCCCAGATTCCCGGCGTCAGCTCGGTCAAGGCCGTCGCGTCGACCGGTGAGGTGACCGTCGTCTCCGAGGCCCCGCTCGACGACGAGGCCGTCCGCGACGCCGTGGACGAGGCGGGCTTCGAGCTGGCCGGCAGGGCCTGAGCGCACGACCCGAGCGACCGGGCCCGCCCCGAATCCCGGGCGCGAGCCCCGAAAACTTTCACCGACCTGGCCGTGCCGACCAGCTGATACTGGATCCGCACGGTCCGGTCCGATGTCTGGAGTCCGGACATGACCAGCACCATCACCGAGACAGCGGGCGAGATAGGCGGCACGTCCGAGGTCGAGCTGCTCATCGGCGGGATGACCTGCGCCTCCTGCGCCGCACGGGTGGAGAAGAAGCTCAACCGCATGGACGGCGTGAGCGCCACCGTGAACTACGCGACGGAGAAGGCGAAGGTCAGCTACGCCGAGGGCGTCCAGGTCGCCGACCTGATCGCGACCGTCGTGAAGACCGGCTACACCGCCGAGGAGCCCGCTCCGCCGGAGCCCGAGCCCGAAGTCCGGGAAGCCGCCGAGCAGGACCCGGAACTCACCGCCCTGCGGCACCGCCTGCTCGTCTCCGTGCTGCTCGCCGCCCCCGTCGTCCTGCTCGCCATGATCCCGGCGCTGCAGTTCGACAACTGGCAGTGGCTCTCGCTGACGCTCGCCGCGCCGGTCGTCGTCTGGGGCGGCCTGCCCTTCCACCGGGCCGCCTGGACCAACGCCCGGCACGGCGCCGCCACGATGGACACCCTCGTCTCCGTCGGCACGCTGGCCGCGTTCGGCTGGTCGCTGTGGGCGCTGTTCTTCGGCGACGCGGGCATGACCGGCATGCACGACGAGTTCCGCCTCACCGTCTCGCGGATGGACGGCGCCTCCACCATCTACCTCGAGGTCGCCGCCGGAGTCGTCGCGCTGATCCTCCTCGGCCGCTATCTGGAGGCCCGCTCCAAGCGCCGCGCGGGCGCGGCCCTGAAGGCCCTGATGGAGCTGGGCGCCAAGGACGTCGCCGTCCTGAGGGACGGGCGCGAGGTGCGCGTACCGGTGGCCTCGCTGGCCGTGGGCGACCGGTTCGTCGTACGGCCCGGGGAGAAGATCGCCACCGACGGCACGGTCGTCCAGGGCCTCTCCGCGGTGGACGCGGCCATGCTGACCGGCGAGTCGGTGCCGGTGGACGTCGGCCCCGGCGACCAGGTCACCGGCGCCACGGTCAACGCGGGCGGACGGCTGGTGGTGGAGGCGACCCGGGTCGGCGCGGACACCCAGCTCGCCCGGATGGCGAAGCTGGTCGAGGACGCGCAGAACGGCAAGGCCGAGGTGCAGCGGCTCGCCGACCGGATCTCCGCCGTCTTCGTCCCCGTCGTCATCCTCATCGCGCTCGGCACCTTCGGCGTCTGGCTGGCGACCACCGGGGACACCTCCGCCGCGTTCACGGCCGCCGTCTCCGTGCTGATCATCGCCTGCCCCTGCGCGCTCGGCCTCGCCACGCCGACCGCGCTGATGGTCGGCACCGGCCGCGGCGCCCAGCTCGGCATCCTCATCAAGGGACCCGAGGTGCTGGAGTCCACGCGCCGCGTCGACACCGTCGTCCTGGACAAGACCGGCACGGTCACCACCGGCCGGATGACCCTCCAGGCGGTGTACGTCGCCGACGGCGAGGACGAGAAGGAGGTGCTGCGGCTCGCCGGAGCCCTGGAGCACGCCTCCGAGCACCCCGTCGCTCGGGCGATCGCCGCGGGCGCCGAGATGGGGGTCCCCCCGCTCGAGCGAAGCCGAGAGCGGGGGAGGGCCGGAACGCTCCCCGCGGTCGAGCACTTCGAGAACGTCCCCGGGCGGGGCGTACGCGGGCAGGTGGAAGGCCGTGAGGTGGCCGTGGGGCGGCTGTTCGACGCGCTCCCGGAGGAGCTGGCCCGGGCCGGGCGACAGGCCGAGCAGGAGGGCCGTACGGCCGTCGCGGTCGGCTGGGACGGACAGGCCCGCGGAGTCCTCGCCGTCGCCGACGCAGTCAAGGAGACCAGCGCGGCGGCGGTGCGCGAGCTGCGCGCCCTCGGGCTCACGCCGGTGCTGCTCACCGGGGACAACCGGACGGTCGCCGAGGCGGTCGCGCACACCGTCGGCATCGACGAGGTGATCGCCGAGGTGCTCCCCGAGGAGAAGGTGGACGTCGTACGGCGGCTGCAGCGCGAGGGACGCGCCGTGGCGATGGTCGGTGACGGCGTCAACGACGCGGCCGCGCTCGCCACCGCCGATCTGGGGCTCGCCATGGGCACCGGCACGGACGCGGCGATCGAGGCCGGCGACCTGACGCTGGTCCGCGGGGACCTCAGGGTGGCGGCGGACGCCATCCGGCTCTCCCGGCGCACCCTCGCCACGATCAAGGGCAACCTGGTGTGGGCCTTCGGTTACAACGTGGCCGCGCTGCCGCTGGCCGCCGCGGGCCTGCTGAACCCGATGATCGCGGGGGCGGCGATGGCCTTCTCCTCGGTCTTCGTGGTGACCAACAGCCTGCGACTGCGCCGGTTCCGCTGAAGTATCCCAGTGTTACCGGGGGTTAGGTGGAGCTGAAGTAAGAGTCCCTCTAGAGTCAAGCGCGAGCCTCACATAAGCTCTTCACAAGGCTCGCGCATCATCCTTACGCTTGGGCCTCGATCGCCGTATCGGGGCTCTTGCGCACCTAAGGGACATATGCAAGAGACGCAGATCACAGTGATGCGAACGTAACCATCGAAGGGGTTCGAAGGTCTAAGTTGGCGATGTCAGAACAGCGTCTTGGGGGGCGCTGACTGGCATCTGGGGATGTCTTGGGGGACTTCCTCAGAGATGCGTTGCCGGGGCACGCACACCGGGAAGCTTTGAGCGGCCCTCCCAGCGTGCGTTGTCCCGGCAGATCGCACCGCATCACTGGAGTACGACGGGTTTTGCTCGTTGTGCTCAGACAGCGATTCAGGCGCTGTCCTCTCCGAGCGCCCGGCCGGATCCCGTGGGGGGAATCCGCACCGGGACATGGGAAGGCGCCCTGGTCGTCGGCCCGTGGGGGGACTGACGGCTCAGGGCGCCTTCTGTTTTCTGCTCGCAGACGGCTCGCGTCGCGACCCGCTCACCACTGGTTCAGGGCCCGCCCGACGGGCAGGCCCTCACACTCAGTACGCTCAGCGCTCCTCGACGGGGACGAAGTCGCGCTCGACCACGTCCGAGGCCGTGCCGACCCGGGGGACACCCCCCGGACCCCGGCCGCGGACCCAGCGCCACAGCGCCCCCCATACCGGCAGGACCCGGCAGGCGCGCCCGAGATCAAGGGAAACGCGGGGCCCAGCAGCGGGGCACCAACAAATCGGCGCCCCCCACCGGCAGGTGTCAGCGCTCCTCGACGGGGACGAAGTCGCGCTCGACCACGCCGGTGTAGATCTGGCGCGGGCGGCCGATGCGGGAGCCCGGCTCCTTGATCATCTCGGTCCACTGGGCGATCCAGCCCGGCAGGCGGCCGAGGGCGAACAGGACCGTGAACATCTCGGTCGGGAAGCCCATGGCGCGGTAGATCAGGCCGGTGTAGAAGTCGACGTTCGGGTAGAGGTTGCGCGAGACGAAGTAGTCGTCGGAGAGCGCGTGCTCCTCCAGCTTGAGCGCGATGTCCAGCAGATCGTCGGACTTGCCGAGAGCGGAGAGGACGTCGTGCGCGGCGGCCTTGATGATCTTGGCGCGCGGGTCGAAGCTCTTGTAGACCCGGTGGCCGAAGCCCATCAGGCGGACGCCGTCCTCCTTGTTCTTCACCTTGCGGATGAAGGCGTCGACGTCACCGCCGCTCTCCTGGATGCCCTCCAGCATCTCCAGGACGGACTGGTTGGCGCCGCCGTGCAGCGGGCCCCACAGGGCGGAGATGCCGGCCGAGATCGACGCGAACATGTTGGCCTGCGAGGAGCCGACCAGGCGGACCGTGGAGGTCGAACAGTTCTGCTCGTGGTCCGCGTGCAGGATCAGCAGCTTGTCGAGCGCGGCGACGACGACCGGGTCGAGGTCGTACTCCTGCGCCGGGACCGAGAAGGTCATGCGCAGGAAGTTCTCGACGTAGCCGAGGTCGTTGCGCGGGTAGACGAACGGGTGACCGATCGACTTCTTGTACGCGTACGCCGCGATCGTCGGAAGCTTGGCGAGCAGGCGGATGGTGGAGAGGTTGCGCTGCTTCTCGTCGAACGGGTTGTGGCTGTCCTGGTAGAAGGTGGACAGCGCCGAGACGACCGACGACAGCATCGCCATCGGATGGGCGTCGCGCGGGAAGCCCTTGTAGAAGTTCTTGACGTCCTCGTGCAGCAGGGTGTGCCGCGTGATGTCGTTCTTGAACGTGCTCAGCTCGTCGACGGTCGGGAGCTCACCGTTGATGAGCAGGTACGCCACCTCGAGGAAGGTGGAGCGTTCCGCGAGCTGCTCGATGGGGTAGCCGCGGTAGCGGAGGATGCCCGCCTCGCCGTCCAGGTAGGTGATGGCGGATTTATAGGCGGCCGTGTTGCCGTAACCGCTGTCCAGAGTCACCAGACCGGTCTGGGCGCGGAGCTTCCCGATGTCGAAGCCCTTGTCACCGACGGTGCTGTCGACCACCGGGTAGGTGTACTCGCCGTCGCCGTACCGCAGTACTACAGAGTTGTCGCTCACGTCTTCCCTCACCGACGTAGTGCCTCATCTTCGAGGTGCCCTGACTGTCTCTACCATCCCCCATTTGGCTCAGGAGAGTGCACTCGGGGTCGACCATTGGGCCTATTGGCGGCACTCAGTGCCGCCAACCTGCTCATCCTGCCCCCTCCGACCGGCATCTGGAAGTGCTCTGTGACCTTTGCGACTCGTTTGATCGATCATTTTTTGTGATGCAGCTCGCTGCCTCCGCCACCGCCCCTGCTCAGGGGCCGGTCAGGAGCCCTGAAGCCTGAAGTCCAGTGCCGTGCAGCGCCGTCCGGCCGAGACCGTGCGCACCGCCTGTCCGATCGCCTTGCGTGAACCGACGAGGACGACCAGTCGTTTCGCCCGTGTCACCGCCGTGTACAGGAGGTTCCGCTGCAGCATCATCCAGGCTCCCGTGGTGACGGGGATCACCACGGCCGGATATTCACTCCCCTGTGAACGGTGGATCGTCACCGCGTACGCGTGTGCCAGTTCGTCCAGTTCATCGAATTCGTACGGAACCTCCTCGTCCTCGTCCGTCAGCACCGTCAGCCGCTGGTCGACCGGATCGAGCGAGGTGACCACGCCCACGGTGCCGTTGAAGACTCCGTTCTTCCCCTTCTCGTAATTGTTGCGGATCTGGGTGACCTTGTCGCCGACGCGGAAGACCCGGCCGCCGAACCGCTTCTCCGGCAGGTCGGGCCGGCCGGGCGTGATGGCCTGCTGGAGCAGGCCGTTGAGGGTGCCGGCACCGGTCGGGCCGCGGTGCATGGGCGCGAGCACCTGGACGTCCCTGCGCGGGTCGAGCCCGAACCTGGCCGGAATGCGCCGGGCGGCCACGTCCACGGTGAGCCGGCCGGCCTCCTCGGTGTCGTCCTCCACGAAGAGGAAGAAGTCCTTCAGGCCGTCGGTGAGCGGATGCTGGCCGGCATTGATGCGGTGCGCGTTGGTGACCACCCCGGACTGCTGGGCCTGCCGGAAGACCCGGGTGAGCCGCACGGCCGGGACCGGGCCGCCCTCGGCCAGCAGGTCGCGCAGCACCTCCCCGGCGCCGACGCTGGGCAGCTGGTCGACGTCACCGACGAACAGCAGATGGGCCCCCGGCGGCACCGCCTTCACCAGCTTGTTGGCGAGCAGCAGGTCCAGCATGGACGCCTCGTCCACGACGACCAGGTCGGCGTCGAGCGGGCGGTCCCGGTCGTAGGCCGCGTCGCCGCCGGGCTTCAGCTCCAGCAGCCGGTGGACCGTGGAGGCCTCGGCGCCCGTCAGTTCGGCGAGCCGCTTGGCGGCGCGGCCGGTGGGGGCGGCCAGCAGCACCTTGGCCTGCTTGGCGCGGGCCAGTTCCACGATCGATCGGACCGTGAAGGACTTGCCGCAGCCGGGCCCGCCGGTGAGCACGGCGACCTTCTCGGTCAGCGCGAGCCGGACGGCGGCCTCCTGCTCGGGGGCGAGGTCGGCTCCGGTGCGGGACCTCAACCAGCCCAGCGCCTTGCCCCAGTTGACCTCCCGGAAGGCCGGCATCCGGTCCTCCGGCGTCCGCAGCAGGCGCAACAGCTGGGCGGAGAGGGAGAGTTCGGCGCGGTGGAAGGGCACGAGGTAGACGGCGGTGACCGGCTCCGCGTCCCCTTCGGGGCCGGGCACCTTCTCGCGTACGACCCCGGGATCCGCGCCCTCCTCCGCCGGTTCGGCCAGCTCGGCGAGGCACTCGATGACCAGCCCGGTGTCGACCTGGAGCAGCTTGACCGCGTCCGCGATCAGCCGCTCCTCCGGCAGGAAGCAGTGGCCCTGGTCGGTGGACTGGGACAGCGCGTACTGGAGGCCCGCCTTCACCCGCTCCGGGCTGTCGTGCGGGATGCCGACCGACTGGGCGATCTTGTCGGCGGTGAGGAAGCCGATGCCCCAGACGTCTGCGGCCAGCCGGTACGGCTCGTTCCGCACGACCGAGATCGACGCGTCGCCGTACTTCTTGTAGATCCGCACCGCGATGGACGTGGAGACCTCGACGGTCTGGAGGAAGAGCATGACCTCCTTGATCGCCTTCTGCTCCTCCCAGGCGTCGGCGATCTTCTTGGTCCGCTTGGGGCCGAGGCCGGGCACCTCGATCAGCCGCTTCGGCTCCTCCTCGATGATCTGGAGGGTGTCCAGGCCGAAGTGCTGGGTGATCCGGTCGGCGAAGACCGGGCCGATGCCCTTGACCAGGCCGGATCCGAGGTAGCGGCGGATGCCCTGGACGGTGGCCGGCAGGACCGTCGTGTAGTTCTCCACCGTGAACTGCTTGCCGTACTGGGGGTGGGAGCCCCAGCGGCCTTCCATGCGGAGGGACTCGCCGACCTGGGCGCCGAGCAGCGCGCCCACCACCGTGAGGAGATCGCCGGCGCCGCGGCCGGTGTCGACCCGGGCGACCGTGTAGCCGTTCTCCTCGTTGGCGTACGTGATCCGCTCCAGGACCCCTTCGACCACCGCCAGATTGGACATGATCCGACGCTACAGCCGGGGTCTGACATCACGATCCGGTCTCAGCAAGTGGTTGAGGGCTTGATTAACCGCCGTGTAATCGATTCCAATCCTCCGTACACGTCGATGTAAACGATTCCACGAGGAGGTGGAGCCGGCGATGGCGAGCATCAAGGACGTCGCCGCCACGGCGGGCGTCTCCGTCGCCACGGTGTCGCGCGTCCTGAACGAGCACCCGTCGGTCAGCGCGGACGCACGCACGCGCGTGCTGGCCGCCGTCGAGGCGCTGGGCTACCGCCCCAACGCCGTCGCCCGTTCCCTGCGCACCGACCAGACCCACACCCTCGGCCTGGTCATCAGCGACGTACTCAACCCGTACTTCACCGAGCTGGCCCGCTCCGTCGAGGAGGAGGCCCGCACCCTCGGCTACAGCGTGATCATCGGCAACGCCGACGAGCGGCCCGATCTGCAGGACCACCACGTACGGACCCTGCTGGACCGCCGCATCGACGGCCTGCTCGTCTCCCCCACGGACGGCGGCTCCCCGCTGATGCTGGACGCCGCGCGCGCGGGGACGCCGATGGTCTTCGTGGACCGGTGGATCCCCGGGGTCGACGTGCCCGTCGTACGGGCCGACGGACGCGCGGCCGTACGGGATCTCGTCGCGCACCTGTACGGGCTCGGGCACCGGCGCCTCGCGATCATCGCGGGACCGGCGGCGACCACGACCGGCAGCGAGCGCGTCGAGGCCTTCCGGGAGGCCATGGCCGAGTACGGGATCCCCCTCCCGGACGCCTACATAGGCCAGGGCGACTTCCAGGCCGAGAGCGGCCGGCGGGTCACCGAGGGCTTCCTCGACCTGCCCGAGCCGCCCGAGGTCGTCTTCGCCGCGGACAGCCTGATGGCACTCGGTGCCCTTGACGCGATCCGCGCGCGCGGGCTGCGCGTCCCGGACGACATCGCGCTGGCCGCGTTCGACGACATCCCGTGGTTCGTGCACACCGATCCGCCGATCACCGCGATCGCCCAGCCCACGGGCGAGCTGGGCCGGGCCGCCGTACGGGCCCTGGTGGACCGCATCGAGGGACGGCCCCCCGCGTCCGTCACCTTCGCCGCCCGTCTCGTCGTACGCCGCTCGTGCGGCGAGCCGGCTCCCCAGGAGCCGTCCCCCTCCCCAGTGCAAAGGAGCACGTCGTGAGCGACCCGGACGAGTTGCTGCGCATCGAGGGCATACGGAAGACCTTCCCGGGCGTGGTGGCGCTGGACGGCGTCGACTTCGACCTGCGCCGGGGCGAGGTGCACGTGCTGCTCGGTGAGAACGGCGCGGGCAAGAGCACGCTCATCAAGATGCTCTCCGGTGCCTACACGCCCGACGCCGGGCGCATCCTGGCCGGCGGCGAGGAGGTGCGCATCCACGGCGCGCAGGACTCCGAGCGCCTCGGGATCGCCACCATTTACCAGGAGTTCAACCTCGTTCCCGATCTGACGGTCGCCGAGAACATCTTCCTGGGCCGCCAGCCCCGCCGGTTCGGGATGATCGACCGGGGGCGGATGGAGGCCGACGCCGAGGTGCTCCTCGCGCGCGTGGGTGTGAACGTGTCCCCCCGCGCGCGGGTGCGCGAACTCGGCATCGCACGCCTGCAGATGGTCGAGATCGCCAAGGCGCTCAGCCTCGACGCGCGCGTGCTCATCATGGACGAGCCGACCGCCGTGCTCACCTCGGAGGAGGTCGAGAAGCTCTTCGCGATCGTGCGCTCGCTGCGCGAGGACGGCGTCGGGATCGTCTTCATCACCCACCACCTGGAGGAGATCGCCGCCCTCGGCGACCGGGTCACCGTCATCCGGGACGGCAGGAGCGTCGGGCAGGTCCCCGCGTCCACGCCCGAGGACGAACTCGTACGGCTCATGGTGGGCCGCTCCATCGAGCAGCAGTACCCGCGTGAACGGCCCGAGAAGGGCGCCGCGTTGCTCACCGTCGAGGGCCTGACCCGGGACGGCGTCTTCCACGACGTCGGCTTCGAGGTGCACGCCGGCGAGGTCGTCGGCATCGCGGGCCTCGTCGGAGCGGGCCGTACCGAGGTCGTCCGGGCCGTGTTCGGCGCGGATCCGTACGACAAGGGGGCCGTGAAGGTCTCCGGCGCCGAGCTGCGGCGGCACGACGTGAACGCGGCCATGGCGGCCGGGATCGGGCTCGTGCCCGAGGACCGCAAGGGCCAGGGGCTGGTGCTGGACGCGTCGGTCGAGGAGAACCTCGGCCTGGTGACCATGCGGAAGGCGACCCGGGCCGGGCTGGTCGACCTCAAGGGGCAGCACGCGGCCGCCGAGCGGATCGCCGGACAGCTGGGCGTGCGGATGGCGGGCCTCGGCCAGCACGTGCGGACCCTGTCCGGCGGCAACCAGCAGAAGGTCGTCATCGGCAAGTGGCTGCTGGCCGACACCAAGGTGCTGATCCTCGACGAGCCGACGCGTGGCATCGATGTCGGCGCCAAGGTCGAGATCTACCAGCTCATCAACGAACTCACCGCTCAGGGTGCCGCCGTTCTCATGATCTCCAGCGATCTGCCCGAGGTGCTCGGCATGAGCGACCGGGTGCTGGTCATGGCCCAGGGCCGGATCGCGGGCGAGCTCTCCGCCGACGAGGCCACGCAGGACGCGGTGATGTCCCTCGCCGTGAGCACCCCTACTACCGAACTGGAGGCCACCGGTGGCCACTGACACGCTCAAGAGCACGACGGGCGCGGGTGGCGCCCCGGGCGGCCTGCGCCGCCTCCTGCTCGACAACGGAGCGCTCACCGCGCTGATCGTCCTGGTCATCGCCCTGTCGGCGCTGTCCGGTGACTTCCTGACGACGGACAACCTGCTCAACGTCGGCGTCCAGGCGGCCGTGACGGCGATCCTGGCGTTCGGCGTGACCTTCGTGATCGTGTCGGCGGGCATCGACCTGTCGGTCGGCTCGGTGGCGGCCCTGTCGGCCACCGTCCTCGCCTGGAGCGCCACGCAGCACGGCGTGCCGGTCGCCCTCGCGGTCGCCCTCGCCGTCGCCACGGGCGTCGTCGCGGGCCTGCTCAACGGCTTCCTCGTCGCCTACGGCAAGCTGCCACCGTTCATCGCGACGCTCGCCATGCTGTCGGTGGCGCGCGGTCTGTCCCTGGTGATCTCCGGGGGCGTCCCGATCCCCTTCCCGGACTCGGTCTCCCACCTCGGGGACACCCTCGGCGACTGGCTGCCGGTGCCGGTGCTCGTCATGGTGGTGATGGGTCTGATCGCCGCGTTCGTGCTCGGCCGGACCTACATCGGCCGGTCCATGTACGCGATCGGCGGCAACGAGGAGGCCGCCCGCCTGTCGGGTCTGCGCGTGAAGAAGCAGAAGCTCGCGATCTACGCCCTGTCCGGTGTGTTCGCGGCCGCCGCGGGCATCGTGCTCGCCGCCCGGCTGTCCTCCGCGCAGCCGCAGGCCGCCGACGGCTACGAGCTGGACGCGATCGCCGCGGTCGTCATCGGCGGCGCCTCGCTGGCCGGCGGCACCGGCAAGGCGTCCGGCACGCTGATCGGCGCGCTGATCCTCGCGGTCCTGCGCAACGGCCTCAACCTGCTGAACGTGTCCGCCTTCTGGCAGCAGGTCGTCATCGGTGTCGTCATCGCGCTGGCGGTGCTGCTGGACACCGCGCGCCGCAAGGCGGGGGCGACCTCGGTGACCACCGGGGCGGGCGGCGGCAAGGGCAAGCAGGCGACGACGTACGCGCTCGCGGCCGTGGTCACCGTGGCGATCGTCGGTGCGACCTCCTTCCTGCACAGCGGCTCCGCGTCCTCGGCGAACCCGAAGATGGGCCTGTCGCTCTCCACCCTCAACAACCCCTTCTTCGTGCAGATCCGCTCCGGCGCCCAGGCCGAGGCGAAGAAGCTGGGCGTGGACCTGACCGTCACGGACGCCCAGAACGACGCCTCGCAGCAGGCGAACCAGCTGCAGAACTTCACCAGTTCGGGCCTCGGCGCGATCATCGTCAACCCGGTGGACTCGGACGCGGCGAGCAACTCGGTGAAGGCCGCCGACAAGGCGCGGATCCCGGTCGTCGCGGTCGACCGGGGCGTCAACAAGGCCACGGTGGACGCCCTGGTGGCCTCCGACAACGTCGCCGGCGGCGAACTGGCCGCGAAGACGGTCGCCGAGAAGCTGGGCGGCAAGGGCAGGATCGTGATCCTGCAGGGCCAGGCGGGCACCTCCGCGGCCCGCGAGCGGGCGGAAGGCTTCGCCAACGGCCTGAAGGCCTACCCCGGCATCCAGGTCCTGGCCCAGCAGCCCGCCGACTTCGACCGCACCAAGGGCCTCGACGTGATGTCGAACCTGCTCCAGGCCCACCCGGACGTCCAGGGCGTCATCGCCGCCAACGACGAGATGGCCCTCGGCGCGATCAAGGCGCTGGGCTCCAAGGCCGGCAAGTCGGTCCAGGTCGTCGGCTTCGACGGAACCCCGGACGGCCTCAAGGCGGTCGAGGGCGGCACGCTCTACGCGTCCGTGGCGCAGCAGCCGTCGCAGCTGGGCAGGATCGCCGTGGACAACGCGCTGAAGGCGATGCAGGGCAAGAAGGTCGAGTCGACGGTGAAGGTGCCGGTGAAGGTCGTCACGAAGGACAACGTGGCAGGCTTCAGCGGCTGACGAAGGCAGCGGCTGGGGCGAACGGGCGGGCGGTCGTGCACAGTTGGTGGCGACCGCCCGCCCCGGGCCGTTTCTCGGGCTCGCATCGGGCCATCTCTTAGGGGAGTCAATTCCATGTACGACTACGACCTCCTGGTCGTGGGTTCGGCCAACGCCGACCTGGTGATCGGCGTCGAGCGGCGGCCGGCCGCCGGCGAGACGGTGCTCGGCGGCGACCTCGCCGTCCACCCGGGCGGCAAGGGCGCCAACCAGGCGGTCGCGGCCGCCCGGCTCGGGGCGCGTACGGCACTGCTGGCCCGGGTCGGCGACGACGCCCACGGCCGGCTGCTGCTCGACTCGCAGCGCGCGGCCGGGGTGGACCCGGTGGGCGTACTGGTGGGCGGGGCCCCGACGGGTGTCGCGCTCATCACCGTCGACCCCTCCGGGGACAACAGCATCGTGGTGTCCCCCGGCGCCAACGCCCGTCTGACTCCGGCCGACGTCCGGGCCGCCGTCAGCCTCCTCCTCGCCTCCCGGGTGGTGTCGGCGCAGCTGGAGATCCCGCTGGAGACGGTCGTGGAGGTCGTACGGAACCTCGCCGAGGGCAGCCGGTTCGTGCTGAACCCGTCCCCGCCGCGCCCGCTGCCCACGGAGGTGCTGGCCGCCTGCGATCCGCTGATCGTCAACGAGCACGAGGCACGGGTGCTCCTCGGCGACCTGGGCGTGAGCGAGGAGCCCGAGGACTGGGCACGGCTGCTGCTGGCCAAGGGCCCGCGCTCGGTGGTGGTGACGCTGGGCGCGGAGGGAGCACTGGTGGCCGACTCCTCCGGTGTGACCCGGGTGCCTTCGGTGAAGGTGGACGCGGTGGACACGACCGGGGCGGGCGACGCGTTCACGGCGGCGCTGGCCTGGAAGCTGGGCTCGGGCTCCGCCCTGGCCGAGGCCGCGGCCTACGCGGCCCGGGTCGGTGCGGCGGCGGTGACGAAGCGGGGCGCCCAGGAGTCGTACCCGACGGCGCCGGAGGTCGACTCCCTGTGAAGAAGGCGGGCATTCTCAACCGCCACCTGTCCGGTGCGCTGGCCGAACTGGGGCACGGCGACGAGGTCCTGGTGTGCGACGCGGGCATGCCGATACCGGACGGTCCACGGGTGGTGGACCTCGCCTTCCGCGCCGGTGTCCCGTCCTTCGCCGAAGTGCTGGACGGGCTGCTGGCCGAGCTGGTGCTGGAAGGGGCCACGGCGGCGGAGGAAATACGGGGCGCGAATCCGGCGGCGGCCGCACTGCTGGACGGGCACTTCCCCGGCCTGACGCTGGTCCCGCACGAGCGGCTGAAGGAGCTGTCGGCCGGAGCGCGGCTGGTGGTGCGCACCGGGGAGGCACGGCCGTACGCGAACGTGCTGCTGCGATGCGGGGTGTTCTTCTGAGTCCCTGACGTCCTAGGCCCTGACGTCACCGACGCCGTGAAGTTTCGAGGGGGCGTACCCGGTCCGTCGACCGGGTACGCCCCCTCGGCTTTCCCCTCCGTATCAGAACCCCCCGGAATCCCCCCCGGAATCCCCCCAGAAGTTCTGACGCACGGTACGACACACCAGGTGGGGCAAGGGTTGTACGGCCCGCGAGACTTTTTTGCCGGCCTTGCGAGGGCCCTGAAATTCCGTTGCTCCCCGGGACCCACCGGCCTACGGTCCGGTCATGCTGCCTCCGGTGGAAACGGACGAGGAGTGGGACGCGGTCGTCCCCGACGAGACGGTGATGCGCCCGGGAGCGGAGGCCCTGTGCGCCCGCCTCGGTCTGGCCGGCGCACCGCTGACCCGCTTCCCGGACGGCTCACAGCCCGTCTACGCCGTGGGTGACGAGCACGTTCTCAAGCTGTTCCCCGGAGCCTGCGCAGGGGACGGCGAAGCCGAAGGGCGTGTCCTCACCCACCTCCAGGGCCGGCTGCCGGTGCCGACACCGCAGGTGCGCGGGTTCGGCGCCTGCGAGAACGGCTGGCGGTACGTCCTGATGTCCCGCCTCCGTGGGGAGAACCTGGCCGAAGCGTGGGACCGGGTGCCGCGCAGCCACCGTGAGCGGCTCGTCACCGAGATCGGCGAGACCCTGGCGGTGCTGCACTCCCTCGACCCCGATCCCCTCGCGGACGTGCTCGGCCCCGGGGACTGGGGCACCTTCGTGGACCGCCAGGCCGCCGGTGCCGTGGCGCAGCAGCGCGCCGAACGACTGCCGGACGCCTGGCTGGAGCAGATCCCGGACTTCCTCGCCTCGGTCTCCCTGCCGCGCGCCCCGCGTCGTTCCCTGCTGCACACCGAGGTCATGCGGCAGCACTTCCTCGTCGATCCCGACGGCTGGCGCCTGACCGGGCTCTTCGACTTCGAGCCGGCCATGATCGGTGACCGTGCGTACGACTTCGTGGGCGTCGGCCTGTTCGTCACCCGCGCCGATCCGGCCCTGCTGGCCCGGCTGACCGGGGCGTACGGCCACACCTTCGACCCGTCCCAACTGCTCGCGTACACGCTGCTGCACGTGTACAGCGATCTCCCCTGGTACCTGAAGGAACTGCCCGTACCTGCCGAGGAGACGCTGCCCTCGCTCGCGCAGGCGTGGTTCGGCACGGAGTGACACATGGGATCACACGTGCGATGTGTCACCATGTCAGCCGCCCTCAGCTCTGGCGCATCGCAGCGCTGAGCAGGGGTTTCTGCATGCTCAGGGAGGGACCGTCGTGAAGAAGTACCCCGTGTTGATCGCCGCTGCCGTCGTGGCCGCCGGCGCCCTTGCCACCACTCCGGCCAACGCCGCCACCGATCCGAAGACCGTTCACTTCGGCGGCTGGCAGTACGACAGCCCGGGCAGTGACACCCGCTCGAACACGAGCCTGAACAACGAGTGGATCAACATCCACAACGGCACCTCCGCCGCGGTGCAGCTGAAGGGCTGGTCGGTCGAGGACACGGCCGGGCACCGCTATGTGCTGCCGTCGTACAAGATCGGCGCGGGCAAGACGGTCAAGCTGCACACCGGCCGGGGCACCAACACCGCCGGCCACCTGTACTGGGGCAGCGGCAACTACATCTGGAACAACACCCAGGACATGGCGTTCCTGTTCAAGCCCAACGGCTACGACTTCAAGAGCTGCTTCGCCGGGCACGACTTCGACGATCCCAACCCGTACAACTGCCACAACGAGAGCTGAGCATCGCCGTGCCGGGCCCCTGCCACGCGGGCGGGGGCCCCTCGGCGCTCAACCGGCGACATGCGTCACGAACCGCTCCGCCGTCTCCGCCAGCACCTCCCGCCCGTCCCGGGTCCACAACCGCTCGTTGAACAGCTCGACCTCGATCGGCCCGGTGTAACCGGCCGCCTCCACGTACCCCTTCCACTCCCGCATGTCGATCGAGCCGTCGCCGATCTGGCCGCGGCCGTTGAGGACGCCCTCGGGCAGGGGGGTGGTCCAGTCGGCGAGCTGGAAGGTGTGGATGCGGCCGGCCGCGCCCGCCCTGGCGATCTGGGCGGGGGCCCGGTCGTCCCACCAGATGTGGTACGTGTCCA
This sequence comes from Streptomyces sp. NPDC085866, assembly GCF_044541035.1. Classification (NCBI taxonomy): domain Bacteria; kingdom Bacillati; phylum Actinomycetota; class Actinomycetes; order Kitasatosporales; family Streptomycetaceae; genus Streptomyces; species Streptomyces sp. NPDC085866. The sequence goes on along the minus strand of NZ_JBITSQ010000001.1, from coordinate 318,702 downwards.
CGGTCACGCCCACCTGGTGCGCGGGGAAGCGCTCGGCGAGGTCCAGGGCCTGGGCGAGGGTGGAGACCACGCAGCGGTCCGACGCGTACATGGGGTGCAGGGGTTCGATGGCGAGGCGTACGCCGTGGGATTCGGCGTAGGGGCCCAGCTCCGCCAGCGCGTCGGCGATGCGTTCGCGGGCGCCGTGCAGGTCGCGAGAGCCGGCGGGGAGGCCTCCCGAGACCAGGACGAGGGTGTCCGTGCCGAGCGCGGCCGCCTCGTCGATCGCCCGGCGGTTGTCGGCCAGGGCCTGCTCCCGCTCGGCCGGGTCGATCGCCGTGAAGAAGCCGCCCCGGCACAGGGTCGTCACCGTCAGGCCCGCGTCACGGACCAGCTTGGCGGTCGCCTCCACACCGTACGACCGGACCGGCTCGCGCCACAGCCCCACTCCCGGCACGCCCGACTGCACGCAGGCGTCCACGAGTTCGGGAAGAGACAGCTGCTTGACCGTCATCTGGTTGATGGAGAGGCGTTCGAGTCCGGTGCTCACTGGTTCACCCCGTACAGCGACAGCAGGTTCTTCATGCGTTCCTCGGCCAGTTTCGGGTCCGGGAACAGGCCGAGACCGTCGGCGAGTTCGTAGGCGCGGGCGAAGTGGGGCAGGGAGCGGGCCGACTGGAGGCCGCCGACCATCGTGAAGTGGGACTGGTGGCCCGCCAGCCAGGCCAGGAACACGACGCCGGTCTTGTAGAAGCGGGTCGGGGCCTGGAAGAGGTGGCGGGACAGGTCGACCGTGGGATCGAGCAGCGCGCGGAAACCGTCCGTGTCCCCCGTGTCCAGGACCCGTACCGCCTCGGCCGCCAGCGGGCCCAGCGGGTCGAAGACACCGAGCAGGGCGTGGCTGAAGCCCTGCTCGTCGCCCGCGATCAGCTCGGGGTAGTTGAAGTCGTCACCGGTGTAGCAGCACACGCCCCGCGGGAGGCGGCGGCGCAGGTCGATCTCGCGCTGGGCGTCCAGCAGCGAGACCTTGATGCCGTCGACCTTGTCCGGGTGCCCGGCGATGACCTCCAGGAAGGTCTCGGTGGCCGCGTCGAGGTCCGGTGAGCCCCAGTAGCCCTCCAGGGCGGGGTCGAACATCGGGCCCAGCCAGTGCAGGATCACCGGCTCGGCGGCCTGGCGGAGCAGATGGCCGTAGACCTCCAGGTAGTCCTCGGGGCCGCGGGCGGCGGCCGCGAGTGCCCTGGACGCCATCAGGACGGCCTGGGCGCCCGCCTCCTCCACGACCGCCAGCTGCTCCTCGTAGGCGGCGCGGATCTCGGCCAGGGTCCCGCCGGCGATCTGGTCGGTGCCGACGCCGCAGGCGATCCGGCCGCCCACGCCGTGCGCCTCCGCCGCGGACCGGCGGATCAGCTCGGCCGCGCCCGCCCAGTCCAGGCCCATCCCGCGCTGGGCGGTGTCCATCGCCTCGGCGACACCGAGCCCGTGGGACCACAGGTGGCGGCGGAAGGCGAGGGTGGCGTCCCAGTCGACGGCGGCGGGTGAGTCGGGGGTGGTGTCCGCGAACGGGTCGGCCACGACGTGTGCCGCCGAGAAGACCGTGCGGGAGGTGAAGGGGGTGCCGGGTGTCGGCGCGAGCGGTTCGGTCCGGGGCTCGTACGTCCGCAGGGCACCGGCGGGGCCGGGGAGTCGGATGGTCACCGCGCGATCTCCGGTACGTCGATGCGGCGGCCCTCGGCCGAGGACTTCAGGCCCAGCTCGGCGAGCTGGACGCCGCGGGCGCCGGCCAGCAGGTCCCAGTGGTACGGGGCGTCGGCGTAGACGTGCTTCAGGAACAGCTCCCACTGGGCCTTGAAGCCGTTGTCGAACTCGGCGTTGTCCGGCACCTCCTGCCACTGGTCGCGGAAGACCTCGGTGGCGGGGATGTCCGGGTTCCAGACCGGCTTGGGGGTCGCACCGCGGTGCTGGGCACGGCAGTTGCGCAGGCCGGCGACCGCCGAGCCCTCGGTGCCGTCCACCTGGAACTCCACCAGCTCGTCGCGGTTGACGCGGACCGCCCAGGAGGAGTTGATCTGGGCGATCGCGCCGCCCTCCAGCTCGAAGATGCCGTAGGCGGCGTCGTCGGCGGTCGCGTCGTAGGGCTTGCCGTGTTCGTCCCAGCGCTGCGGGATGTGGGTGGTGGCGAGGGCCTGGACCGAGGTCACCCGGCCGAACAGCTCGTGCAGCACGTATTCCCAGTGCGGGAACATGTCGACGACGATGCCACCGCCGTCCTCGGCACGGTAGTTCCACGAGGGGCGCTGGGCGGGCTGCCAGTCGCCCTCGAAGACCCAGTAGCCGAACTCGCCCCGCACGGACAGGATCCGCCCGAAGAAGCCGCCGTCGATCAGGCGCTTCAGCTTGAGGAGGCCGGGGAGGAAGATCTTGTCCTGGACGACGCCGTGCCTGATGCCCTTCTCGTCGGCCAGGCGGGCCAGCTCCAGGGCGCCCTCCAGTCCCGTGGCGGTGGGCTTCTCGGTGTAGATGTGCTTGCCGGCCGCGATCGCCTTCCTGATCGACTCCTCGCGGGCCGAGGTGACCTGGGAGTCGAAGTAGATGTCGACGGTCGGGTCGGCGAGGACGGCGTCCACGTCGGTGGAGACGTGCTCCAGGCCGTGCCGGTCGGCGATCTCCCTGAGGGCGTGCTCGCGGCGACCGAGCAGGATCGGCTCGGGCCACAGCACGGTGCCGTCGCCGAGGTCGAGGCCGCCCTGTTCGCGCAGGGCGAGGATCGACCGGACGAGGTGCTGGCGGTAGCCCATGCGCCCGGTCACGCCGTTCATGGCGATACGCACCGTCTTGCGTGTCACGTCAGTCCCCTTCGTGGGCGCCGGGCGCCCCGGTCGGCATCAGCAGCGTCGTCAGCGTCCAGCGCAGTGCAGCAAGCGCTTTCTATCCAGAGAAGCTAGCCTCTGAACTGTGGTCTGTACAAGACCGTGTCCTCTTCGAGTTGTTCGAGGGGGCGAACAACTCGGGTGCTTGGCCTTAAGGTCTGCTCGACACCGCACGGAACCGTGGCCGGGCGCGGCCTGTCTACGTGGACGTATGAGCACCAATGCGCGATCAGATGCGCGACCGGAGGACGACAGATGACGGTGACCTTGGCGGATGTGGCGGCCCGCGCGCAGGTCTCCCCCGCGACGGTGTCGCGCGTGCTGAACGGGAACTACCCGGTGGCCGCCTCCACGCGGGAGCGGGTGCTGCGGGCCGTGGACGAGCTGGACTACGTCCTCAACGGCCCTGCCAGTGCACTCGCCGCGGCTACTTCCGACCTCGTCGGCATCCTCGTGAACGACATCGCGGACCCCTTCTTCGGGATCATGGCGAGTGCGATCCAGGGCGAGATCGGGGGCCCGGGCGGCCGGGCGGGCGGCGAACGCCTCGCGGTCGTCTGCAACACGGGCGGTTCGCCCGAACGCGAGCTGACCTACCTGACCCTGCTGCAGCGGCAGCGGGCCGCGGCCGTGGTGCTGACCGGCGGGGCCGTGGAGAACGCGCCGCACGCGGCGGCGGTGGCGGCGAAGCTGCGGAAGCTGGCGGAGGCCGGGACACGGGTGGTGCTGTGCGGGCGGCCGCCGGCGCCGGACACCGAGGCCATAGCGCTGACCTTCGACAACCGCGGGGGCGCCCGCGCACTCACCGACCACCTCATCGGCCTCGGCCACCGCCGGCTCGGCTACATCGCCGGCCCCGAGGAGCGGACCACCACCCGGCACCGCCTGGAGGGCCACCGGGCCGCGCTGGCGGCGGCGGGCATGGCGGACGACCCTCGCTGGACGGTCCACGGCCGCTACGACCGCCGGTCCGGTTACGAGGCCACGCTGGAGCTGCTGCGCCGGGACCCCTCCCTGACGGCGATCGTGGCCGCGAACGACTCCGTCGCACTGGGCGCGTGTGCCGCGCTGCGCGACTCGGGGCTGCGGATCCCCGAGGACGTGTCCGTGGCCGGCTTCGACGACCTCCCGTTCAGCATCGACGCGGTGCCGTCTCTCACGACGGTGCGGCTGCCGCTGTCCGAGGCGGGGGCCCGGGCGGGACGGATCGCGATGGGCCGCGAGGAGCCGCCGCCGGGCGGGATCGCCTCGGTGCGCGGGGAGTTGATGGTGCGGGGGTCCACCGGGGTGCCGCGCGGCTGAGCGAAGAGGGTGCCGGTGATCGTCGAGTCCCTCCAGGGCCCGGTGCCCTGCCCGTCCTGCCGTGCCACCGCGCAGTGGCACGGCGTACAGGTGCTGCTGGACGACGACTCGCTGCGGTGGGACACCGAGACGGCGTGCCCGGCCTGCGGGAGCGGGACGACCGTGTGCGGGAGGGACCTGCCGACCGGGATGCGGGAGCGGATGCTCACGGAGCACGGGCGGACCGTTTTGCGGCTGGGGGCCTCGGCGCGGAGGCCGGCCGTCATGCGCGTGCTTCGGGAGCGGCTCGGCGTCGGGCTGACGGAGATCCGTGCCCTTGTGGAGCAGGTGGTGGCCGGGGAGTACGGCGGGACGCTTCCGGAGACGGAGTTGCTCGCGCGGAAGCTGCGGGCCGCGGGGGTCGACGCTGTCGCGGTACGGGAGACACCGTTCCGAGTCCGGCGCGTGCGCGCCGATGAGCTTCCGCGGCAGGGGCGGTCTTCGCCGCCGTGAACCACAAGACCGCCGGCCAGGGAGTATCGACACGCGTCTCGTCGTGGCCCAGTTCATCGGCCGCGACGCTCATCAGCACCGCCTCCGCGACCGGCACGCGCACGGAGTTCTCCCAGGTCAGCTCGTCGTCCCCGGGCGTGTCGGACACGACTGCTTCCGCTGCGAGTTGAGCCGATCGGCAAGAGAAGGGGTGCGGCCGACCCCGCCCTCGGCGGCCCTCAATGCCCGGTCGTGGACGGTGGACGGCGCGGTGCCGCGGGCTTAGCCTCGGAGGAACGGCATCTCTGACTGAGTCAAGCATCCGGGGGCGATCATGACCGTCCAGGACGTCCGCGCCTTCAACCGCTTCTACACCGGCGTCATCGGCGCCCTCGACTACGGCCGTCACCTGTACGCGCCGTACACCCTCACCGAGTCCCGGGTCCTGTACGAACTCGCGCACGACCGGCATCTGGACGCGGCCGACCTGCGCACCCGGCTCGCGCTGGACGCCGGCTATCTGAGCCGCATCCTCAACAAGTTCGAGGAAGCGGGTCTGATCGAGCGCGGGCCGTCCGCGGCGGATCCGCGCCGCAGGAGCGTCACGCTCACCACGGCCGGGCAGGAGGCCGCCGCGCTGCTGGACGAGCGGGCGCGGGAGACGGTGGGGGCGCTGCTGGACACCGTGGCCCCGGAGGACCGGCCACGGCTGGCGGAGGCGATGGGGACCATCCGGGGCATTCTCGGGGGCGAGAAGGGGACGCCGGGTGAGGTCGTCCTGCGGGAGCCGCTGCCCGGTGACCTCGGCTGGATCGTGCAGCGCAACGCCGCCCTGTACGCGGCCGAGTACGGCTGGAACGCCGACTACGAGGGGCTGGTGGCGAAGATCGTCGCCGACTTCGCCCAGGACCACGACCCGCATCTGGAGCGGGTGTGGATCGCGGAGCTGGACGGGCGGCCGGTGGGGTGTGTGATGTGCGTGCGGGACGACGTGCCGGCCACCGCGCGGCTGCGGCTGCTCCTGGTGGAGCCCGACGCGCGCGGGCACGGTATCGGCGACCGGCTGGTGCGGGCCGTGGTCGGCTTCGCGCGCGGGGTCGGCTACCGCGACCTGGTGCTGTGGACCAACGACGTGCTCAGCAGCGCCCGGCACCTCTACCAGCGGCACGGCTTCGTACTCGTCGCCGAGCGGCCGCACCGCTCCTTCGGCAAGGATCTGGTGGGGCAGGACTGGCGGTTGGATCTGCACGGATCGGGCGTGTGACGAGTAGGGTCCGAGCATGAAGCTGGCGTTCTCCACTCTCGGTGTCCCCGGCCTGCCCGTCCCTGAGGTCCTGGCGCTCGCGACCGCGCACGGGTATCACGGCGTCGAACTGCGCGCCCATCCGGAGGAGCCGGTGCACCCGGGCCTCGCCGCCGCCGAGCGGGCCGAGACGGCCGCGCTGTTCAAGGGGGCCGGGGTCGAGGTGCTGGGCCTCGCCGGGTACGCGCGCGTCGCCGCGCCCGGCGACGACACCCCCGTCCTGGACGAGATCCGTCAACTCCTCCAGCTGGCGCACGACCTGGGCGCCCCGTTCGTCCGGGTCTTCCCCGGCGCCGACCCGGACCGGCCCCGCGAGGAGTCCGACGCCGTCGCCGCCCGGCGGCTGGGCTCCGCCGCCGAGGACGCCTCCGCGCTCGGTGTGCGGATCCTGCTGGAGACCCACGACTCGCACCGCACCGGCGCCGACGCGATCCGTGTCCTCGGCCCGGTCGGCCACCGGCAGGTGGGCGCGCTGTGGGACGTGATGCACACCTGGCTGGGCGGCGAGCAGCCCTCGGACAGCTACGCGGCCCTCGCCCCGCACCTCGGCTACGTCCAGGTCAAGGACATCGCTTCGGCCGAGGACACCACCCCGCTGCCGCTCGGCGCGGGCGTCCTCCCGCTCACCGAGTGTGTGGACGTCCTCTGCCGCCACGGCTGGGACGGCTGGCTGTGCTGGGAGTACGAGAAGCGGTGGTACGAGTCGGCGGCCCCGCTTCCGGGCCTGCTGAGCGCGGGCCGGGATCACCTCGTACGGCTGCTGGGAGAGGCTGCCTAGCCCGTCCGGCGGATCGGACCGGCTTCGGGCAGCGGTGTGCTGCCGGCCCCCGGGCCCGGATAATTCGCTGGCCGGGCCGTAGGGCCCCCGCATACCCTCCCCCGGTGATTCCGCAGCCCGCACCCCGCACCCTCGCCTGCCCCCGTCTCCTCTCATGAGCCTCGCCCGCTCGCTCATCGACGTGCGGCCGCTGCGTACGTCGCCCGTCTTCCGGCGGCTGCTGGCGGGGCGGACCGTGTCGCTGCTCGGCGGGGCCATGACCCTGGTGACGGTCATGTACCAGGTGTGGGACATGACCCGCAGCACGGCGTGGACCGGTGCGGTGGGGCTGGCTCAGGCGTTGCCGCTGGTGGTGTTCGGGCTGTTCGCGGGGGCCCGGGTGGACCGCGCCGACCGGCGTCGGATCTTCCTGACGGCCACCGTGGGCCAGTCCGTCTGCTCGCTGCTGCTGGCGGTGCAGGGCTTCACCGGGCACGTCCCGGTGGCGGCGGTGCTCGCGCTGGTCGCCGTCCAGTCGGGCTTCGGTGCGCTCGGTGCCCCGGCGGCCGGTGTCTTCGTGCCGCGGCTGCTGCCCAAGGACCAGGTGGCCGCCGGTCTCGCCCTGAACCAGATCACCGGCCAGACGATGTTCCTGCTCGGCCCCGCCCTGGCCGGTGTGCTGCTGGGCTGGCTGGGCATCGGCGCCTGCTATCTGCTGGACGCGCTCAGCTTCGGTGTCGCCTTCTACGGCGCCTTCGGGCTGCCCGCGCTGCCACCGGAGGGCGAGCCGTCGCGGGCGGGGCTGCACGGGGTGCTGGACGGGCTGCGGTTCCTGGGCGGGCACCGGGTGGTGCGGGGCGCGCTGATCACCGACCTCGCCGCCACCGTGCTGTCCTTCCCGGTGAGCCTGTTCCCGCTGGTCAACGCCGAGCGGTTCGGGAACGGTCCGCGCACCCTCGGCCTGCTCCTGTCGGCCCTCGCGGTGGGCGGCGTCGCGGCCACGGCGCTGTCCGGCTCGCTGACCCGGCTCGGCCGGCCGGGCACGGTGATGCTGTGCGCCTCCGGCACCTGGGGTGCGGCCCTGGTGGCCTTCGGTCTGTCGGCCAACCCCTGGATCGGCCTCGCCCTGCTCGTCGTGGCCGGGGCGGCGGACGCCACGTCGGTCGTCTCCCGGTCCACGATCGTGCAGACGCTCACCCCGGACGCGCTGCTCGGCCGGGTCACGGCGGCCGAGGCGATCGTCGGCCAGGCGGGCCCCAGCCTCGGCAACGTCCGGGGCGGCCTGGTCGCCGGCTGGAGCTCCGGGGCGACCGCCCTGGTCACCGGCGGCCTGATGTGCGTCCTGGCGGTGGGGGCGGTCGCGGCCACGACTCCGGAACTGCGCTCCGGGGGAGCCGAGTCGGCGGACGGTACTACTGCTCCGGACGCGCCGTGAGCGGTGCCGAGCCGACCAGGCACCAGTCGAGCACGGCCGGCCAGGAGCCGTAACCGGCGTCCAGGTCGAGGTGGGCGGCGCCCGGAACGATGTCGGTGGGAATGCCGAGCGGCTCGCCGAAGACGGGGCCGGCGCCCTCGGGGCAGTACGGGTCGCCGTCGCCCGCGACGAGCCGGGTCCGGCCGGGCAGGACGAAGTCGAGGGCGGGAGGCGCGAAGGCCGCCACCTCCGGGTACCGGGCGAGAACGGACCCGGACGGCGGTGCGACGAGCAGCACCCGGTCCGCGTACCGCTGTTCCTTCATGCCCCGGGCCGCGGCGTGCAGCCACAGCACGGCGGAAAGGCTGTGCGCGACGACGACCCGCTCGCCCGAGTCGTCCAGCTCCGCCAGGTGCCGGGCCAGTTCACCGAGCCACACCTCGAGGTCCGGGTCGTCCGGGTCGGGCAGCTGCGGGTAGGTGACCCGGTGCCCCAGGGCGGTGAGCCGGTCGGCGAGCCAGTGCTGCCAGTGGTCCTCGGGCCGTCGGTTCTGCCAGCCGTGCAGGACGAGATACGAGCGCGTGGTCATGCGTTCGATGATTTCCGAGCCCTCCCCTCCGGTCCAGCGGGGACGGCCACCGTCCCGTCAGGTGGTCGCGCCCAGTGCCGCGAACGCCTCGTGGAAGCCCGGGAACGTCTTCCGTACGCAGCCGGGATCGTCGTACGTCAGCCCGGGCGTGCGCAGTGCGGTCACCGCGAAGGACATCACGATGCGGTGGTCGCCGTAGGACTTGATCCCGACGTCCGGCAGGGGTGTGCCGGGCCGGATCTCGATCCAGTCGGGACCGGTCGCCACGTCCACGCCGAGCCGGCGCAGGTTCTCCGCGCAGGCCTCCAGCCGGTCGCACTCCTTGACCCGCGTGTTGGCCACGTCCTCGATGCGGACCGGGCCGGAGGCGAAGGGTGCGATCGCGGCGAGGGTCGGCATGGTGTCGGAGATGTCCCGCATGTTGACGGTCAGGCCGCGCAGAACTCCCGTGCCGCGTACGGTCGTCCGGTCCGCGGCGACGTCCACCTCCGCGCCCATCCGCCGCAGCACCTCGACGAACCGCAGGTCGCCCTGGAGGGCGGCGGAGCCGAGGCCCGGCACGGTCACCTCGCGGCCCGGGGTGACGGCCGCAGCGGCGAAGAAGTAGCTCGCGGTCGAGGCGTCCGGCTCGATCGCGTAGGTGGTGGCCCGGTAGCCGCCGGCCGGGACCTCGAAGACCTGGCCGTCCCGGACCACCTCGACGCCGAACGCCCGCATCATGGCCAGCGTGATCTCCACGTACGGCACCGAGACCAGGTCGGTCACCCGGATCCGCAGGCCGCCCCGGGTCAGCGGGCCGAGCAGGAGCAGCGCGGTGAGGTACTGGGAGGACTGACCGGCGTCCAGCACGACCTCGCCGCCCTCGACCCCGGCCGCCCGGACGGTCAGCGGGTGGTGGCCCTCGGCCTCCTCGTGCCGCAGGTCGACGCCCAGGTCGCGCAGGGCCCGGGTGAGCGGGCCGAGGGGGCGCCGGCGCATCTGCGGGGAGGCGTCGAAGCGGTAGGTGCCGTGGCCCGCGGCCGCGAGGGTGGGCAGGAAGCGGGCGGTGGTGGCGCCGTCGCGGCAGTACACGTCGGCCTCGGCGAGCGCCGGGCCCTGCGGGCGGCCGTCCACCTGCCAGGCGTCCGGGGTGCGGCCCACCCGGTAGCCGAGCCGGACCAGGCCCTCGGCGAAGCCCTCGGTGTCGTCGGAGCGCAGGGGCCGTACGAGGGTGCTGACGCCGTCGGCGGCGGCCGCGAGGAAGAGCGCGCGGGCGGTGATGGACTTGGAACCGGGGATGTCGACTGCGGGCATGGCCGTCATGATGGTCCGTCGCACGGGCGGATGGGCGGAATGTCCAGGGGCTGGACCTGCGCGCGTCGCGGACGGCCCAGCCCAAATAGTAGCCATGGATATAATAGCTATGTACAGTATTCGCATGCCCACGACTCCAGTCCTCGACTCGGCCATCCACCACGAGGAGTCCGGAAGCGGTACTCCCTTCGTCTTCCTGCACGGCAACCCCGCCTCCTCGCACACCTGGCGCAACGTGCTGCCCCGCATCGGCGCCGGCCGTCTGCTCGCCCCCGACCTGATCGGCATGGGCCGCTCGGGCAAGCCGGACCTCACCTACCGCTTCGACGACCACGCCCGCTACCTGGACGCCTGGTTCGACGCGCTCGGCCTGGACGACGTGGTCCTGGTGGGCCACGACTGGGGCGGCGCGCTCGCCTTCGACTGGGCCGCGCGGCACCCGGAGCGGGTGCGCGGCATCGCCTTCTTCGAGACCATCGTCAAGCCGATGGCATGGGAGGAGCTGAGCCCGCAGGCCCGCAAGCGCTCCGAGACGATCCGCTCGGCCGAGGGCGAGCGGATGCTGGACGAGAACCTCTTCGTCCGACAGGCCTACTCCGGCGGTGTCCTCACCCCCCTGCCCGACGCCGAGGTGGAGACCTACCTCGCGCCCTACCCCACCCGCGACAGCCGCCGCCCCCTGCTCTCCTGGGCGCGCCAGCTGCCGCTGGGCGGCGAACCCGCCGAGCTCGTGGCCCGTATCGAGGCCTATGACGCCTGGCTGGGCAAGAGCCCCGACGTGCCCAAGCTACTGCTGACCTTCGAGGGCTCGCCGACCCTGCTGATCGGCCCGGAGACGGCCGAGTGGTGCGCCGCCCACCTGGCGGGCCTGGAGGCGGTCCACTGCGGCCCGGCCGGCCACCACGCCACGGAGGACCGGCCGGCCGAGATCGCGGCGGCCGTCTCCGCCTGGGCCGACCGGCACGGACTGCGCTGACCGCCCGCCACGGGAACCCGCCGGCCCGTCCACCCGTCCAACCCGCAAGCTGCCGGACGAGTCCGTGATGCGGTGTCGGCCCTCGCCGCAGGCCGCGAACGCCGACGCACCCTCTCCGCCGCATCACACCCGACAGCCCACCGCCATCGGCGCGCCCCCCTCCCAAGCGCCGATGGCGGCCTCATCCTGGCTTACTGTGCAGTCTCTTGACGGAAAGAAACTTCCCGGATATTGGTGACTCCTCGGAAGTTTCCTTCAGCGGTTCTCCTCTGGAAGGAGCGCACGTGCACGACACCAGCACGGGAAGCACGGGAAACACCGCACGACCGTCCAGACGGACCGTCCTCGCCGCGACCGCGGGCCTCACCGCCGCGCTGACCGCACCGGCCGGCGTCGCCCACGCCGCCGCCTCGCACGACCGCGCACTCCGCGCCCTCGTCTCCCGTATGAGCCTGGAGGAGAAGGTCGGCCAGCTCTTCGTGATGCGGGTCTACGGCCACTCCGCCACCGCCCCCGACCAGGCCGACATCGACGCCAACCTCAAGGAGATCGGCGTCCGCACGGCCGCCGAGCTGATCGAGAAGTACCGGGTCGGCGGGATCATCTACTTCACCTGGGCCCACAACACCCGCGACCCCCACCAGATCGCCGACCTGTCCAACGGCATCCAGCAGGCCTCCCTGGAGCTGCCCCGCGGCCTGCCGCTGCTCATCGCCACCGACCAGGAGCACGGCATCGTGTGCAGGGTGGGCAAGCCGGCCACGCTGTTCCCGGGCGCGATGGCGATCGGCGCGGCCGGCTCCCGGTCCGACGCCCGCACCCTCGGCCGCATCTCCGGCGCGGAACTCCGGGCCATGGGCATCAACCAGGACTACTCCCCCGACGCCGACGTGAACGTCAACCCGGCCAACCCGGTCATCGGCGTACGGTCCTTCGGGGCCGACCCGGACGCGGTGGCGGCCCTGGTGGCGGCCGAGGTGAGGGGCTATCAGACCTCCCGGGTCGCGGCGACCGCCAAGCACTTCCCGGGGCACGGCGACACCGCCGTCGACAGCCACACCGGCTTCCCGGTCATCACACACAGCCGCGACCTGTGGGAGAAGCTGGACGCCGTCCCCTTCCGGGCGGCGATCGCCGCGGACATCGACTCGATCATGACGGCCCACATCCAGTTCCCGGCCCTCGACGACTCCGGCGACCCGGCCACCCTGTCCCACCCGATCCTCACCGGCATCCTGCGCGGCGAACTCGGCTACGACGGGGTCGTGGTCACCGACTCCCTCGGCATGGAGGGCGTGCGCACCAAGTACGGCGACGACCGGGTGCCGGTGCTGGCCCTGAAGGCCGGCGTCGACCAGCTGCTCAACCCGCCCTCGATCGACGTGGCCTGGCACGCGGTGCTGAACGCGGTCCGGAACGGCGAGCTGACCGAGACCCGCCTGGACGAATCGATCCTGCGCATCCTTCGCCTGAAGGCGCGCCTCGGACTGCTCGACAGCGCATACGTCCCCCGGTCCGGCGTCGACCGCGCGGTGGGCACGGAATCCCACCTGGCCACAGCGGACCGGATCGCCGAACGAACCACAACCCTGCTGGTCAACGAGGACGAGACCCTCCCCCTGGACCCCCGCACCGAGCCCAGGATCCTGGTCGTCGGCGCCGACCCTGCCTCCCCGTCCGGCACCACCGGCCCGCCCACCTCGGTCCTGGCCACCGCCCTCACCGAACTGGGCTTCACCGCCACCGCCCTGTCCACCGGGACCGCGCCCTCCACGACGGCCATCGCCAAGGCGGTGGCGGCGGCGCAGGACGCGGACGCGGTGGTCGTCGGGACGTACAACGTGACGGCGGGCAGCACCCAGCGGACCCTGGTCGAACAACTGCTCGCCACCGGCACCCCGGTGGTGGCCGTCGCCATCCGCAACCCCTACGACGTGGCCCAGCTCCCCTCCGCCAAGGCCCACTTGGCGACCTACTCCTGGACCGATGTCGAACTGCGCGCCGCCGCACGGGTGATCGCCGGACGGGTGAAGCCACGAGGCAGGCTCCCGGTGCCGGTGCAGCGGGCGGACGATCCGACGCAGGTGCTGTACCCCCTCGGCCACGGACTGACGTACTAGACGTACGTCACACACCGGGCACAACACACCCAAAGGGATGAAACCCCACTGTTCGCCTGACGTGGCCCCAGCACCGGGGCCACGCTGGGCGGGGGGTGTCTGGGGGATTGGCAATACCTGAACAGGGGTTTCTTGGGGGGTTGGCAATGCGCGGGAAGGGTGCCGCAAGGGTGGCGTACCGCCTCCTGCCACCCACCCCTGCCCTCGCCGCCCTGGCGGCCGCGTTTGCCGCCCTGCTCAGCGGCTGCCAGGGCCATGCGGACACCCCGGTGGGCAACGCCCGGCCCGCCACCGCCCTCCCCTCCGGCTACGGCGCCCAGTTCCTCGCGGTCGGCGAGTGCAGCTCCTTCGGCACCACCAGCTTCACCGAGGTCCCCTGCACCAGCGAGCGGGCCGCCGCCAGGGTCGCCGCCCGCTACGACGGCACGACCACCGACGGCCCACTGTGCCCGCCGACCACCGACTTCGTGCTGCACATCAGCGAACAGCGACCGCAGGACGACGAGGACGGCGACGGCGCGATCCCCCGGGGCTACGCCTGCATGCGCAACCTCGAACCCCCGCACCCCGGCGACCCGGGCGCCGGCGGCGGCCCCCGCACGATCCCCGGCGACTGCGTGTACGACTCGGGCGGCGGTCAGGTGCGGGAGACGGCGTGCGACGGGTCGGGGCGGCGGACACCGCAGTACGAGGTCACGAAGGCGGTCACCGAGCGGTCCGCGTGCCCTGCGTCGACGGTGCTCTACGTCGAGCTGGGCGGGCGGCGGCCGGTGGGGTGCGCCCGGCCGGTGTGACGCCTCCTTCGTACGGCCCAGTTCGAGCTGTGGCATACGCCAGGGGTGCCGGAAGCCGGCTGTGCCGGCCGCGTGTGTTCGTCAGGTCGATCTCATCGCACCGAGTGCTTCGAGCGCGGAGCACTCCGAGAAGGCATGCTCGGGCCGCGATCTGCTTACCCGCTCCTGGCCACGACGGCGGAGTCGGCCACGCCGACCCCGCCGTCATCAGCTGTCGAACCGGCGCGTCACGGACGCAACGCCGGCTCCCTCTCCACGCCCCGCACATCCAGCTTGGAGTCAAACCGAGCCAGCGGCTTCGCAGCCGACGGGTTCTTCTCGACCGTGGGTGACGCAACGCCCGCCCACTGCAGAATCCGTGCCGTCGCCAGTGCCTTCTCCTCGGACACCAACCCGGCGACATTCGCCCCGTGGTTCAGCCCGGGTGCCGTGAAGACGTACGAGTCACGGGCCCCCGCGCCGAGCCGGAAGCGCTCCGACCCCCACGGGTCGTTCTGGCCGTAGACGAACAGCATGTGCCGGGCGCGGTGCCGGACCCACGTGTCCACGTCCCGCATCGCGAACGGCTGGAAGCGCATCGGGATCGAGCGCGGCACGAAGTTGCGCGGCGGCTGGTAGCCGTACCGGATCAGGCCCTTCTCGACGTGCGGGAAGTGGATCGTCGGAGCGCCCAGCTGGGTGCCCGCCTGGTAGTAGTACGGGGTGTACTGCTCGAGGCCCTGGTCGGTGTAGGCCGAGAAGCCCGAGATGGTGTCGACCGAGTCCCAGATCGCGTCGTCCGTCGCGGTCGCCGCGTTCGCGGGGACGGAGTCGCAGTCCTTCAGCAGGCTGTACTGCCAGAAGCCCCAGACGTAGTCGAGGACGACCGCCTCGTAGGCCTTGTCCAGGCCGCCGATGGTGTCGAAGGTGTAGTGGTTGTCGGCGGCGTACTGGGCGTACTTCGCCTCCAGCGGCTCTCGGCGGACCAGCGCCTCACGCTGGACCGCGTTCAGCCGGTCCCGGCACTCCTTGGTGCCGACGCCGGCGAAGAAGCGGTCGTAGGCCGAGTCCTCGTTGTTGACGACGTCGTTGGGGGCGACGTAGGCCACCACGCCGTCCATGTCGCGGGGGTAGAAGCGCTCGTAGTAGGTGGCCGTCATGCCGCCCTTGGAGCCGCCGGTGGCCAGCCAGTTGGCGGAGTAGATCGGCTTCAGCGCCTCGTAGACACGGTGCTGGTCGCTCGCCGCCTGCCAGATGTCCAGCTTGGACCAGTCGGCCGGGTCGGGGCGGGAGGGTGTGAAGAAGCGGTACTCCAGGGAGACCTGGTTGCCGTCCACGATCTGGGTGGGCTCGCGGCGGGACGGGTTCGTGGAGACGTTGTAGCCGCTGGTGTAGAAGACCGTGGGGCGGCTGACGTCCTTGTGCAGCACGGTGATGCGCTGCTGGAAGGTTCCGCGGTCCGGGTGCCGGTGATCGACCGGCTGCGTGTAGTTCAGAACGAAGTAGCGGTAGCCGGGATACGGCTTCTCCTGGATCAGGCTCATGCCGGGTATCGACAGGAGCCGGTCCTTGATGTCGGTGGGCTCGGACTGTGCGGCGGTGGCCGCGCCCGCTGTGCTCAACGTGCCTATGAACACCATGAGCGCCAGCAGCCATCTGAGCACCTTGCGCATGCGCACTCTCCCCTGTGAGACAGATGTGCGCCGGAAGCTATCGGAGCAACTGCCGTCACACCAGGGGGGATTGGGTGATGTTCGCGATCAGCACAGGAATCAGCACGCCGAGCGGTGCGGGATTCGGTAGGCCGTCAGCAGAGGATCCAGCCGGAGCTGACCGAATCCCGGCCCACCGTGCCCTTCACCCACACGCAGCGCTGGCCCGCGTGGACCGTCACCGGGCCCGCGCGGTGCTTGTACAGGCCCTTGTCCACGACCGGGCGGTTGCCGCGGGCCTGCACGCTGACCGACATCACGCGCGTGGCGCCGGGGTTCCGGGCGATGGTGACGGCGCAGACGTAGCCGTTGCGCTTGAAGACGTGCACAGTGCCGGTGCTGAAGGGCAGGGCTCTCACCTCGCGCCCGGCGCAGGAGCGGTCCACCGCCGCACTGGCGGTGCCTGGCACCGCGAGCGCGAGCCCTAGGGATCCGGCCAGGACGGCCGCGCCCATCGCCAGGCGTCGGCGTATCGCACCACTGTCCACTGTTGTCCTCCCCGTACCGCCGTCATGCATGGCCGATGACCGTACTGATGTACGGACGCATGACATGTGTCGGATGGTTGCACGGCCGTCAGGAGAACTGTCGACCGGCAGCCTGCCTCAGCGGGTCACTCCCACCGGCTCCTCGGGTTCGGACTCGCCCACGAACGTCCGCCACAGGTCGGCGTACCGACCGCCGAGGGCGAGGAGTTCGTCGTGGGTGCCGTCCTCCGCCACCCGGCCGTGGTCCATGACCACCACCCGGTCCGCGCGGGCGGCCGTGGTCAGCCGGTGGGCGACCACCAGCGTCGTACGGCGGCCCGCCAGGCGGTCGGTGGCCTGGTTGACCTGGGCCTCGGTGGCCAGGTCCAGGGCGGCCGTGGCCTCGTCGAGGAGGAGGACGTCGGGGTCGACCAGTTCGGCACGGGCGAGCGCGATCAGCTGCCGCTGGCCCGCCGAGAGGTTGCGGCCGCGCTCGGCGACCTCGTGGAGGTAGCCGCCGTCGAGCGTGGCGATCATCTCGTGCGCGCCGACCGCCCGTGCCGCCGCCTCGACCTCGGCGTCGGTGGCGTCCGGGCGGCCGTAGGCGATGGCGTCGCGGATGGTGCCCGGGAAGAGGTACGCCTCCTGCGGGACCACACCGAGGCGGTGCCGGTACGAGGTCAGGTCCAGGGTGCGCAGGTCCGTGCCGTCGGCCGTGACCCGGCCGGAGGTGGGGTCGTAGAACCGGGCCACCAGCTTGACCAGCGTCGACTTGCCGGCGCCCGTCTCGCCGACGAAGGCCACGGTCTGACCGGCCGGGATCGTCAGGTCGATGCCGGTCAGGGCCTCCTCGGCCTCGTCGGCGGCGCCGTACGCGAAGTGCACGTCCTCGAAGGCGATGTCGCCGCGCAGGGAGAGGACTTCGAGGGGTTCGTCGGCGGACTTCGTGGAGGCCGGCTCGCGCAGCAGCTCCTGGATGCGGCCCAGAGAGACCGTGGCCTGCTGGTAGCCGTCGAAGACCTGGGAGAGCTGCTGGACCGGGGCGAAGAACAGGTCGATGTAGAGGAGGTAGGCGACCAGGGCGCCGGTGGTGAGCGTGGCCGCCTCGATGCGGCCCGCGCCCGCGATCAGGACGCTCGCCGCGGCCACCGAGGACAGCAGCTGCACGAACGGGAAGTAGACGGATATCAGCCACTGGCCCCGGATACGGGCCTGGCGATAGCTGTCGCTGCGCTCGGCGAACCGCCGCCCGCCGTCCCGCTCGCGCCGGAAGGCCTGCACGATCCGGAGCCCGGCCACCGACTCCTGGAGGTCTGCGTTGACCAACGACACCCGCTCACGGGCGAGTTCGTACGCCTTCACGCTCGCCCGGCGGAAGAAGTAGGTGGCGACGATCAGCGGGGGCAGGGTGGCGAAGACGACCAGGGCGAGCTGGACGTCGAGCACCAGCAGGACGCCCATGATGCCGAAGAAGGTGACGACCGACACGAACGCCGTGACCAGGCCGGTCTGCAGGAAGGTCGAGAGGGCGTCGACGTCCGTCGTCATCCGCGTCATGATCCGGCCGGTCAGCTCGCGCTCGTAGTACTCGAGGCCGAGCCGCTGGAGCTGGGCGAAGATCTTCAGGCGCAGCGAGTACAGGACGCGTTCGCCGGTACGGCCGGTCATCCGGGTCTCGCCGATCTGCGCGGCCCACTGCACCAGCACGGTGAACAGGCCCAGCAGGGAGGCCGCCCACACCGCGCCGAGGGCCGCCTTCGTGACGCCCTGGTCGATGCCGTGCCGGATCAGCACCGGCAGCAGCAGGCCGGCGCCCGCGTCCACGGCGACCAGCAGCAGGCTGACGAGAAGGGGGGCGCCGAAGCCGTGGAGCAGACGGCGCAGGCCGTACGACTCCTCGGGGCGTACCGCGCGCGCCTCGTCGATGTCGGGGGTGTCGGTGGCCGCGGGCAGCGCCTCGACCTGGGTGAGGAGTTCGGGGGTGGCCGGGGTGCCGGAGAGCGCCGGATCCTTGGGCTCGCGGTCGCCGGTCCACAGCCGCGGGGTGACCCCGCGCTCGGCGTCGAACTCGGCGTCCAGCTCCTCGCGGACGGACATGTCCTCCTGCGGCAGGGCCGGGCGGGCGTGGCCCGGGGAGACCCCGCCCAGCTCGTCCGGGTCGGTCAGCAGACGGCGGTAGAGGGCGGAGCGCTCCTGGAGTTCGTCGTGCGTGCCGAGGTCGGCGAGCCGACCGCCGTCCAGGACGGCGATGCGGTCGGCGAGGCCCAGGGTGGAGCGGCGGTGGGCGATGAGGAGGGTGGTGCGGCCCTCCATGACGTGCTTGAGCGCCTCGTGGATCTCGTGCTCCACGCGGGCGTCCACGGCCGAGGTCGCGTCGTCCAGGACCAACAGGCGCGGGTCGGTGAGCAGGGCGCGGGCGAGCGCGACGCGCTGGCGCTGGCCGCCGGAGAGGGTCAGGCCCTGCTCGCCGACCTTGGTGTCGTAGCCCTCGGGCAGCTCGGCGATGAAACGGTCCGCCTGGGCGGCGCGGGCAGCGGCCTCGATCTCCTCCTGAGTGGCGTCCGGGCGGCCGTAGGCGATGTTGTTGCCGACGGTGTCGGAGAAGAGGAACGAATCCTCGGGGACCAGTCCGATCGCCGCGCGGAGCGAGTCCAGGGTCAGCTCGCGCACGTCGTGCCCGCCGATCAGGACGGCGCCGTGGGTGACGTCGTAGAAGCGCGGCAGGAGCAGGGAGAGGGTGGACTTGCCGGAGCCGGAGGAGCCGACGACGGCCAGGGTCTCCCCCGGCCGGATCTCGAAGCTGAGCCCTTCGAGCACCGGGCTGGTTTTGCCGGGGGCGCGCGCATACCCGAACGACACGTCGTCGAACTCGACGGTGGCGGGCGCGTCGGCCGGGAGGGTCTTCGTGCCGTCCTTCAGGGTCGGCTCGGTGTCGATCAACTCCAGGACGCGCTCGGTGCCGGCGCGGGCCTGCTGGCCGACGGTGAGCACCATGGCGAGCATGCGGACCGGGCCGACCAGCTGGGCGAGGTAGGTGGAGAAGGCGACGAAGGTGCCGAGGGTGATGTGCCCGCGGACCGCGAGCCAGCCGCCGAGGGCCAGCATGGCCACCTGGCCGAGGGCCGGGACGGCCTGGAGCGCGGGGGTGAACTTGCTGTTCAGGCGTATGGTCCGCAGGCGTCCGGCGAAGAGGCGGCGGCCGACTTCGCGCAGCTTCCCGGTCTCCTGGTCCTCCTGCCCGAAGCCCTTCACCACGCGTACGCCGCTCACGGCGCCGTCGACCACACCGGCCACGGCGGCGGCCTGGGCCTGGGCGTACCAGGTGGCGGGATGGAGCTTGCTGCGGCTGCGCCGGGCGATCCAGCCGAGGGCCGGGGCCACGGCCAGGGCGACCAGGGTCAGCGGCAGCGACAGCCAGGCCATGATCGCCAGGGAGATCAGGAAGAGCAGGACGTTCCCGATGGTCATCGGGAGCATGAAGAGCAGGCCCTGGATCAGCTGGAGGTCGCTGGTGGCCCGGCCGACCACCTGCCCCGTGGACAGCTCGTCCTGGCGGCGGCCGTCGAGGCGGGTGATCGTGTCGTACATCTCGGTCCGCAGGTCGTGCTGGACGTCGAGGGCGAGCCGGCCGCCGTAGTAGCGACGTATGTAGGTGAGGGCGTAGACGAGGACGGCCGCGCCGAGCAGCGCGCCGGCCCACGGGGCCATGGAGCGGCTGTGGTCGCCGATGACGTCGTCGATGATCACCTTGGTGATCAGCGGGACCACGGCCAGCACGGCCATGCCGGCCAGGGAGGATCCGAGGGCGAGGACGACGTCCTTCGGATACCGCCAGGCGTAGCCCGCCAGCCGTCGTGCCCATCCCCGATGCGCTGCCACGCCGGTGCCTCCCGTCGAGATCTGCTCTTCCGGAAGGCTCCAACGTCACCAGGGACGGATTTCATCCCTCTGCAACAAACGAAAGCGGACGTCAGACACGTACCCGCAGGCAGTAGAACCGGGTCGTCTGGGCCTGATTCTGGTTGTCGTCGCTGACCAGCAGGACCTTCAGGCGGCCGGTGTGGTCACGCCCCGTGATCGTCATACCCTCGATGTTGTCGAGGAGGGGGTTCGGCTGGGGCTGCTTGGCCGTGGCGCCGAGGGTCGGGCAGGTGGCGATGTCCGCGAGGAGGGTCTTCCTTATCAGTTGTACGTCCGGCCGGCCGGTAAGGATCTCGACGGTGCTGGTGTCCGTGGCGTGGCGGAGGTCGGCCTCGTAGAGGCGGACGGTGTTGCCGACGCCCGGGGTGAAGCCGCGCTCCAGGACGAGGAGGCGGCCGTCGGGGGTGGCCTGGACCTCCGGGACGCCGAGGCCGGCGTCGGTGCGGTAGGCGTACTGGGCGGCGAGCCGGAAGCCGCCGTGGTGGCGGGTCCAGGTCTGGAAGCGGACGATGCCGGTGGTGTCGCCCGAGATCGAGTACTCCATGGAGGCCAGCAGGGTGCGGCCGCCGGGCAGCATCGTCAGGCCCTCGAAGGTCTGGTTGGCGGTGGCGCGGCCGGCCGGGGCGACCAGGAGGGAGGGAGGGACCGGGAGGCGGTCGAGGATCTTCCCGTCACGGGAGTAACGGCGGACGGACGGCTCGGTCTCCGAGGAGATCAGCCGGGTGCCGTCCCGGTCGATGACGAGCCCCTCCGAGTCGAGGTCGGCGCCCTTCTCGTCGGCGAGGTGGACGGCCGAGGTCGGCTGCAGGGTCTTGGGGTCCAGGCCGAAGAGGGAGGAGCGGTCCTCCAGCGCGGCGAGGGAGCCGTCCCGGTCCACCGCGAGCGCGGAGAAGTTGCCGACGAAAGTGCCCTGGTACGTCGTCTTGTCGAGGGCGTCGGAGAAACGGTCGATGGAGACGGTCGGCGAACAGGCGTTGCCGTCCGTGGAGTTGGCGGCACCGGCGGGCCCGGCGGCGGTCAGACAGGTGGCCGCCGCCAGGCCGGCGGTGAGGGTCGCGAGTACGGTTCTCAGGCGCATGGGCGCCACCGTAGGACGGTCCGGTGACCGGCGGGAGACCGTCTCGTGAAGCGTCAGCCCTGCGGGGGCGCCGCCACGAACGCCTCACTCGGCGTGCTGGTCGGGGTGTAACGGGCGGTGCTGGACGTCGTCGGCACCAGGTCCTTGTGGATGGCCTTGGCGACGTTCTGGATGGTGGTGACGCCGTAGTCCATGGTGCTGTTGTCCTGCGTCAGCACGCTGATCATGTAGTCGTGGCCGGCGCCGTTGAAGGTGCCCAGGCTGTGCACCCGCCAGCCGTGCGTGGAGCGCTGCAGCCAGCCGTTCTTGACGTGCACGGACACGGTGGACGGCGCACCGGCGGGCGTGCCCCAGCGCTGCGAGGAGATGACCTTGCCCATCAACTTCAGGATGTAGGCACGGGAGTTGTCGCTCAGCACGGTGTTCTTGGCGGTGACGAGCTTGAGCAGCTTCTGCTCGTCGGTGACGTTCTCCTGGGTCAGACCCCAGTAGCCGTCCGTGCCGGGCGTGGTCTTCGTCATGCCGGCGGCGGACAGGAAGCCCTTGATCTTCGTCAGACCCAGCTGCTTCCACAGCTTGCTGGTCGCGTCGTTGTCCGACTGGGTGATCATGGCCGTGGCGAGCGACTGCTCGGTGTCCGTCAGGTACCGGTTGTGCTTCTTCGCGTCCCACAGCAGCGTGGCGAGGACGGTGACCTTGACCGTGCTGGCCGAGTCGTAGGCGCTGGTCGCACGCAGGGTGCAGGTCGTCTTGGTGGAGCGGTCGTACAGGCCGACCGCGACGGTGCCCTTGCGGTTCGCGAGTGCCGTCGTGATGTCCTTCTGCAGCTTGGTGGCGAGGCCCGCCTTGCCGGACGTGCAGCTGACGGCGGGAGACGTCGCCGCGGCCGGGGTGGCGGCGGTGACGGCCGGTATGAGCACCACGGCGCCGAGAGCGGCTGCGAGCGCGCCGGCGCGACTGAATGTGCGGGGATTCATACCCGTGTTGACACACAGAGGCGACCGATAGTTGCACACGTGTTCGGGGTTGACCCGCCCTTTGCCTATTCACAGGGGGGAGCAAGGCGGGGCACAGCGCTCACCCACCCCCGCTCGGCACGATGCGGCCGTGACCTCAGCCACCGATCCCCTCGCCCACCCGCCGACCGTGACCGCCGAACCGCCGCCCGCGGCCGCGGCTCCGGCCGCCGCGCCCCGCTGGTCGCTGCCCGCCCTGATCGCGATCATGATCCTGGCGGCGGTGCTCTACTCCTGGAACCTCTCCGGCTCCAGCCTCAACAGCTTCTACAGCGCGGCCGTGCTCAGCGGTACGCAGAGCTGGAAGGCGTGGTTCTTCGGCTCGCTGGACGCGGGCAGCTTCCTCACCGTCGACAAACCGCCGCTCGCCCTCATGGTCATGGGGCTGTCCTGTCGCCTCTTCGGCTTCGGCACCTGGCAGATGATGGCGCCGATGATCGTGGCCGCGCTGGCGACGATCTGGATCCTGCACACGTCCGTGAAGCGGGTGTGGGGGCACGGGGCGGCCGCACTGGCCGCGCTGGTGCTGGCGTTGACGCCCATCACCGTGGCCATCAACCGGGACAACAACCCCGACACGCTGCTGGTCCTGCTGATGGTCGGCGGCGCGGCCCTGGCCCTGCGCGCGGTGACGGGCGGCCGCCTGCTGCCGCTGCTCGGCTCGGCGGTCTGCTTCGGGCTCGCCTTCAACACCAAGATGCTGCAGGGCTACATCGCGCTGCCGGCGGTCTTCGCGGTGTACCTGTACGCGACCCGGCTCCCGTTGGTGAAGCGGATCGTCAACCTGCTGCTCGCGAGTGTGGCCCTGGCGGTGTCCAGCTTCTGGTGGGCGGCGGCGGTCTCCCTCGTCCCGGCCTCCGAGCGCCCCTACATCGGCGGCTCGACGGACGGCACGGCCTGGAACCTGATCATGGGCTACAACGGCCTCGGCCGGGTCCTCGGCGGCGAGGGCAACGGCGGGGGCGGCGGAGGCGGCGGCTTCTCCGGCTCCGCGGGCCTGGGCCGGATGTTCAACGACATCCTCGGCGGGCAGATCTCCTGGCTGCTGCCCTTCTCGGCGGTCGCACTCGTCGCCGGCCTGATCCTGTGCGGCCGTGCCCCGCGCACCGACCTCACCCGCGCCGCGCTGGTGCTGTGGGGCGGCTGGACCGTGCTGCACTTCCTGACCTTCAGCATGGCCGAGGGCACCATGCACCCGTACTACACGACCGCGCTCGCGCCCGGCATCGCGGCGCTGTGCGGGGGCGGCGGCGTGATGCTGCTGCGCGCGTTCCGGGACGACAGGCGGTGGGCGTGGGTGCTCCCGGTCGCGCTCGGCGTCACGGCCGTCTGGGCGATCGTGCTGCTGCGCCGGGCCTCCGGCTGGAACACCTGGCTGTGGCCGGTGATCGGTGTGGTCATGGCGGCGGCGATCGTGGGCCTGTTCCTCTTCCGGAGCGGCAACCGGGCGCGGCTGCTCGCGGCTTCCGTCGCCGCGGCGGTCGTCGCGGCGGTGGCCGGTCCGGCGGCGTACGCCTGGTCGGTGCCGACGGGGTCGGGCGGTGGCCGCATGGGCGGTACGAACCCGACGGCGGGGCCGTCGACGGGGAGCGGCTTCGGCGGTGGGCCGGGCGGCAACGGCGGCCCCGGCAACGGCGAGCTGCCGGGCGGAGCCCAGCAGAGCGGCCGGAACGGCCGGGCGAGCGGCGGCTTCCCGGGCGGCGGCGAGATGATGCCCGGCGGCGGGAACGGTGAGCTGCCCGGCGCCCCGAGCGGGCAGAACGGCCAGAGCGGCCAGGCTCCTGGCGGCAACGGCCAGACGGGCGGCACCCCGCCGGGCGGCACCGGCACGAACGGCGGCACGGCCGAGGGCGGCACCGGGCAGGGCGAACCGCCCGGCGGGAGCGGCGGCTTCCCGGGCGGCGGCATGGGCGGCGGGCCCGGCGGCGGCATGGGCGGGGCCGACAGCGAGCTGATCTCGTACCTGAAGAAGCACCAGGACGGAGCCAAGTGGCTGCTCGCGGTGTCCAACTCGCAGAGCGCCGCGCAGATCGAGCTGAGCAGCAACGTGCCGGTCATCTCGATGTGGGGCTTCACCGGCACCGACAACGCGATGACCGTCGCCAGGCTCAAGGAGCTGGTGAAGAAGGGCGAGCTGCACTACGTCCAGGTCGGCGGCGGTGGCATGGGCGGCGGGTTCGGCGGGGGCAGCAGCCTCAGCTCCGAGGTGACGTCGTGGGTGAAGAAGCACGGTACGGCGGTGAAGGAGAGCGCGTACAGCAAGAGCACGGCATCGAAGGCGTCGTCCTCCAACTCCGCGTCCTCCGGCTCCGCGTCCTCGAACTCCTCCTCGCAGAGCAACCAGTCGACGCTCTACCGCCTGGACCCGTCGGACGTCGGCTGACACGAGCAGCACGGCTCCACAGCCGAACGGCGGCCCCTGACCATCCCCCGGTCAGGGGCCGCCGTTCGGCCGAGCCGGAAAACGTACAGTGCCAATAGTTCTATTTGTTCGCCCACACCAGTGATGTCGATCTTGGGCCCGGGCGTGTCCCGGTCCCGGGACAGGAGCATGGCGGCAGCTCGGCACTACCGCCGAAGTGTCCCAACTCCCTTTCCTGGAGAGGCTCGTGAAGTTTCGCTCCTGGTCCCTGGCCGCCGCTCTCGCCCTGACCGCCCTCCTCCTGCCCACCCAGACCGCCGCGGCCCAGGCCGCCGCACCCTCCTGTCCCGACGGCTCGGTGTGCTTCTGGAGCGGGGAGGGCTTCGGCGGGGACTACTGGGAGTGGACGGCCCGCAGCGGCTACCGCGACATGCCGCCCAACCTCCACGACAACGTGGGCTCCTTCGTCGCCTCCACCCGCGCCTGCTTCATCAACTGGGACCCGACCGAGAAGCGGGACGTCTTCAACGGCGACTGGCGCTCGCAGTACTACGGAGACTTCGGCGGCCGCATCGACGGGGTGGGCGCGGGCGCCTGCTGATCCCGAGCCCCCGCGGGCCGGCATGGCACGCTGACCCGTATGGCTGATGTCCCGGACGGCCGTTGGTCCTTCACAGCCTTCCGCGCAGGAACGCCTGCACGACCGGGTCCTGGCCGCCACCCCGGGAAGCACCCGTGACGACCTGCTCTCCGTGCTGCGCACCGGCGCGAAGGTCGTGCTGTGGATCAACGGTCCGGCCGCGAGCCTGCGCGGCACTACGTGGAGATCGACGCGCTGCGCGAGGGCGCGGAGGTCGCCGCCCGGGCGCCCGGCGCTGCCGAGCCGGTCGGCCTGGCCCAGGTCGACGACGGCCCCTGGCGGTTCACCGTCGTCCTGCCGCACGACGGTGGCCGCCCGGTCGTCGCCCGAGGAACGCGGCCGTAGATCCCCCCCCCCGGCCGCTCCCCCCGCCCCTCCGCCAGGTGCGCCGGCGTCAACTTCCGCAAGGTAGGGTCGATTTCGAAAGTTTGCTCAGTTTGACGCCCGAGACCCTGACCAGGTCGTCGGAGCGCGCGCCACCGGGGAGACCGGCGGCGCTTCACGGGGGAAGAACAAGTTGTTCGAAGCTGTCTTCGGCGACGACATGGGGTTCCTGGCCGGACTCACCGTCGTCGCCGCTGTCGTGGGGCTGGCCGTGTGGGCCGTGGCCCGTCGTCGCGAAGTGGATCACGCAGTGTGGTGGCTGCCACTGGCGTTCTGTCTGACCGGTGTCCTCGGTGTCACCCTCGCGCTGCGTGGTGGCGAGGCGGGACGGGCCGAGTGTGTGATCAACCATGAGATCACCGAGCCGCTGTACACCACGCAGGGTCTGTGGAACCTGGCGATGTTCGTCCCGCTGGGCCTGTTCGGTGTCCTGGCGCTGCGGCGTCCGCTTCCCGTGCTGGTCGGCGTCCTCGCGCTGCCCTGTCTCATCGAACTCGCCCAGGCCCTCGCCCCGTTCGTGAGCGGAATCTGCGACAGCGCCGACGTGGAGATGAACGCCGGTGGGGGCGTCCTGGGCGTGGCCGCCGGGCTGGTGCTGGTGCGAGGCCGGGTCGCGTGGCGTTCGTGGGCCAAGCCCACGTTGATCGTGGCCATGGTGTGCGCCGTGGCCGGGCCGGTCGTCTTCCAGACCGCGATCACCGCGACCCACGTGGACGGCTCCAGCGTGCGTGACGCACACGGCGACGAGCGGGAGGCCGCCGAGCGAGTCGTCCGTGAGGCCTTCGGCGATCGGTACCACGTCGGCGACGTGCGCGTCAGCCCCGGCATCGACGGCTACAACGGCTGGATGTCCATACAGATCGCCGGCGCCTTCCCCGCGGAGTTGATGTGGCCCGGCGGACGCCGGCTGAACGTGAGCTTCGAGGACTCCGAGCCCCCGACACCGGCGAGCTTCCCGGTCCCCGGCGCGGGCACGCCACACGACGCCCAGGACGCGTACCGCATCGCCCGCTCCTACATGAAGGCCCACTACCCCTGGGCCGATGCGGCCTCCTTCCACGAGACGCAACCCGTGGGCCGGAAAGCCGAGTTCGGGTGGCGCACGTCATGGCGGTTCAAGGAGCGCGGGGTGGCGATGCCGCGCAGCCTCGACGTGCAGATCAACCGCTTCGGCCGCGTCTCCCGGCTGCTGGTCGACTTCGGCCCCAAGCACGTGGACCTTCCGGCCCGGCTGATCCCGGCGAAGCAGGCCGAGGAGATCGTCGGCAAGGAGAGGAAGAAGAGCGGTGCCGATCTCAGCAAGCTGAAGATCCACGCCGCCGAGCTGACGACCGAACGCGCCAAGGGCTGGCAGGGCCCCTGGCGCGTGGTGTGGTCCGTGACCGTCGACGACACCCACTGCAAGCCCGACAAGGACGGCGACGGCTGCGACCCGCTGAACACGGTCCTCGACGCCGGCACCGGAGAGATCTACGCGGAGTGAGGCGCAGGCGTCCTAGCCCAGGTGTGTCGGTGCGAACATCCGCAGTACGGCGGGGAGTACGACGACCGAGGGGCCGGGGGACGCGAGTGCCTTCGTCAGGTCCTCCTCCAGGGTCTCCGGGGTCGTGCGGACCCCGGGGACGCCGAAGGACTCGGCGAGGGCGACGTAGTCGGGGCGGGTCAGTTCCGTGGCCGTTGCCTCGCCGAAGGCGTCCGTCATGTACTCGCGGAGGATGCCGTAGCCGCCGTCGTCGACGATCAGCCAGGTCACGGGGAGGTTGTACTGCCTCGCCGTGGCCAGCTCGGCGATCGAGTACAGGGCTCCGCCGTCGCCCGAGACCGCCAGGACCGGGCGGCCGGGGTCCGCGGCGGCCGCGCCGAGCGCCGCCGGGAAGCCATACCCGAGGCCGCCCGCTCCCTGTGCGGAGTGCATGGTGTTCGGGCCCTGCGCGTCGAAGGCCGACCATGCCCAGTAGGCCAGGATCGTCATGTCCCAGCAGGACGGGGAGTCGGCGGGAAGGGCGCGGCGGACCGACGCCAGCACGTTCTGTTCCAGGGTCAGTTCCTGGGCCGCGATGCGGGCCGTGACCTGGGAGAGCACCTCTCGTACGCGCTGCGGCGCCGACTCGTCCGTGCGCTCCTCCACCGTCTCCAGCAGGGCCTGGAGGGCCAGGCGGGCGTCCGCGTGGATGCCGAGGGCCGGGTGGTTGGACTCCAGCTTGCCGAGGTCCGCCTCGATCTGGACGACCCGGCCCCGGGGCTTGAACGTGTGGTAGTTCGAGGAGAGTTCGCCGAGGCCCGAGCCGACCACCAGGAGGACGTCCGCGTCCTCCAGGAAGTCCGTCGTGTGGCGGTCCTCCAGCCAGGACTGGAGGGAGAGGGGGTGGTTCCAGGGGAAGGCGCCCTTGCCGCCGAACGTGGTGACCACAGGGGCGTCCAGCTTCTCCGCCAGCGCCTTCAGCTTCCCCGAGGCGTCCGAGCGTACGACTCCGCCGCCCGCGATGATCGCCGGGCGGGCGGCACGGGACAGCAGGTCCGCTGCCACCGCCGTCAGTTCGGGGCGCGGGACCAGGTCGTCCGGGGTCGCGTCCATCGCCGTCACCACCGGCAGGGAGGTCTCGGCGAGCAGCACGTCCTGCGGGATCTCCACCCACACCGGTCCGTGCGGGGCCGTCAGCGCCGACTGCCAGGCCGCCGCGATGGCCGAGGGGATCTGGGACTGGGTGCGGACCGTGTGGACCGACTTCACCACACCCCGGAACGAGGCCGCCTGGTCCGGGAGTTCGTGCAGGTAGCCGTGGCGGCCGCCGCCCAGGCCCGGCGTCGGGATCTGGCTGCTGATCGCCAGGACGGGGGCGGAGGCGGCGGCGGCTTCCTGCAGCGCGGCCAGTGAGGTCAGCGCGCCCGGGCCGGTCGAGAGCAGCAGCGGGGCCGCCTCGCCGGTGATGCGGCCGTAAGCGTCCGCCGCGAAGCCGGCGTTGTTCTCCACCCGCAGGCCCACATAACGCAGGGCCGAGCGGCGCAGGGCGTCGAACATGCCCAGCGCGTGCTGGCCGGGCAGCCCGAAGACCGTTGTCGCGCCGAGCCCGGCCAGCGTTTCCACGACCAGGTCTCCGCCATTGCGCCCGGGGGGCGGGTTCAGAGCGGTCGAGATCTGTGCCGCCGTCGGGCGGAGTACCAGGTCGTGGTCGTGAGTCACTGCGCTTACGCGTCCTTCCGGGCCGCCGCGATCTGGCGGCTCATGATGGTGGTCAGTTCGTACGCCGTGTGGGAGGCCGCCACCGACGTGATCTCCGCGTGGTCGTACGCGGGGGCCACCTCGACGACGTCCGCCGAAACCAGGTTGCAGGACGCCAGGCCGCGCAGGATCTCCAGCAGCTCGCGGGAGGTCATGCCGCCCGCCTCCGGGGTGCCGGTGCCGGGCGCGTGGGCCGGGTCCAGGCAGTCGATGTCGATGGAGATGTACAGCGGGCGGTCGCCGATGCGCTGGCGCAGCTGGTCGGCGACCTCGTCGGCGCCGCGGCGGTAGATGTCCGCGGAGGTGACGATGCCGAAGCCCATCTTCTCGTCGTCGGTGAGGTCCTGCTTGCCGTAGAGCGGGCCGCGGGTGCCGACGTGGGAGAGGGCGGAGGTGTCGAGGATGCCCTCCTCGACGGCGCGGCGGAACGGGGTGCCGTGGGTGTACTCGGCGCCGAAGTAGGTGTCCCAGGTGTCGAGGTGCGCGTCGAAGTGGAGCAGGGCCACCGGGCCGTGCTTCTTCGCGACCGAGCGGAGCAGGGGCAGGGCGATGGTGTGGTCGCCACCCAGGGTCATCAGGCGGGCGCCGGTGCCGAGCAGCTCGTCCGCGGCGGCCTCGATGGTCTCGACGGCCTCGTTGATGTTGAACGGGTTGACGGCGATGTCGCCGCCGTCGGCCACCTGCGCCAGCGCGAACGGGGACGCGTCCTGCGCCGGGTTGTAGGGGCGCAGGAGCCGGGACGCCTCGCGGATGGCGTTGCCGCCGAAGCGGGCGCCCGGCCGGTACGAGACGCCGGAGTCGAACGGCACGCCCACGACGGCGACGTCGGCGGTGCCGACCTCGTCGAGGCGGGGCAGCCGGGCGAAGGTCGCGGGTCCGGCGTACCGCGGGATGCGGGAGGAGTCGACGGGGCCGCGGGGCGTCTCGTTGCTGCTCATGGTGAAATGCCTTCTTTCTTGCGCCTTGTCACGCATGCACTGCTTTTCATATGACTCTACTGGTGAGCCGGGACCGGTTCGGGCACGAGTTCGGGGGACCGTCCCGCGAGGCGCTCGCGCCAGGCGGTGAGGACGGCCTCGTCGGTGGGCCTGGTCGCCAGGGAGACGGCGACGTAGGCGGCGAGGGAGGCGAGCAGGCCGTAGTAGACGGGCTCGTTGGCGAGGATGCCGTAGCCCGCCATCAGGCCGATCACGGCGAGGCCGCCGACGATCACGGAGGCCAGCGCCCCCTGCACGGTGCCGCGCTTCCACAGCAGGCCGCCGAGGATCGGGACGAGCAGGCCGCCGACCAGGAGGTTGTAGGCGACCGTCAGGGCCTCGACGACGTTGTTGAGCGCGATCGCGGTGCCGATCACCGCGACGCCCATGATCAGGATGAAGGCGCGGTTGCCCTTGACCTCGTCGTGCGCGTCGTCGTCGCGGCGCACCGCGCCGCGCAGCCGGGACCAGATGTCGTTGTTGGCGACCGTGGCGCAGGCGATCAGGGCACCGGAGGACGTGGACATCACGGCGGCGAGGGCGGCGGCCAGCACCAGGCCACGTACACCGACGGGCAGCTCGTCCTTGACGATGGTCGCGAAGGCGTCGTCGGGGCTGCCGAGCTTGGGGTAGAGGACCTTGGCGGCCGTACCGATGACGGCTCCGGCGAGGGCGTAGGCCAGACAGTAGGTTCCGGCCACCGTGCCGCCCCACTTCGCCGTCCTGTCGCTGCGGGCGGTGAACACGCGCTGCCAGATGTCCTGGCCGATCAGCATGCCGAAGGTGTAGATCAGCACGTACGTGAAGATCGTCTCGCCGCCGATGCCCAGCGGGTCGAAGTACGACGTGGGCAGCTTGGCCTTCATCTCGGAGAAGCCGCCGGCCTTGACCACCGCGATGGGCAGGAGCAGGAGCAGCACACCGATGGTCTTGACGACGAACTGCACCATGTCGGTCAGCGTGATGGACCACATGCCGCCGAGCGTGGAGTACGCGACGACGATCGAGCCGCCGAGAATGATCGCGACCGTGCGGTTCATGTCGAAGAGCACGTCGAAGATCGTGGCGTAGGCGATGGTCGAGGTGACGGCGAGCATCAGCGTGTACGCCCACATGACCACACCGGAGATGACGCCCGCGCGGCCGCCGTAGCGCAGGTCCAGCATCTCGGAGACGGTGTAGACCTTCAGGCGGGCGATGCGGGCGGAGAAGAAGACCGACAGGGCCAGCAGGCCGAGGCCGATGGTGAAGACCATCCAGGCGCCGGAGAGGCCGTACTGGTAGCCGAGGCCGACGCCGCCGATGGTGGAGGCGCCGCCGAGGACGATCGCGGCCATGGTGCCGGAGTACATGGCGGGGCCGAGGCGGCGCCCGGCCACCAGGAACTCGCTCTTGGACTTGGCGCGGCGCATGCCCCACCAGCCCATGGCCAGCATGCCGGCCAAGTAGAGGACGATCACTGTGTAGTCAACGGCCATGTGAGGCCCTCCTTCGCGCACTGTCGGTGGCGTGTCGTGCAGATACATGGGGGGTGGAGGTGCAGGCAGCGGATCGCGGGGACATCCGCCCGTACCCGCGGCTGCCGTGCTGACTTGACACTAGGTGGCCGGAAAGCGACTGCGAAGTGTACGTTTCATCCATACGAACGGGGCGGGATGGAGGAAGTGCACACCATGCCGGAGACGATCACCCCAGCCGTCCCACCGACCCCACCGGTACCGCTCTCGGCCCTGCTGGCCCGCGAGGATCTCGCGCTGCGCCAGATCGCGGGGCCCGCCGATCCGGACATCGTGATCCACTGGGCGCACACCTCGGAGATGGCCGACCCCTACCCGTACCTGCTCGGCGGCGAGCTGCTGCTCACGGCCGGGGTGCACGTCCCGGAGGCGGCGGGCTCGGACGGGGGTCCCCCCTGCTCGGGCGAAGTCGAGAGCTTGAGGGGTTACTTCGACGACTACGTGTCCCGGATCGTGGCCGCGGGCGGAGCCGCCCTCGGCTTCGGCCTGGCGCCCGTGCACGACACGGTCCCGCGTGCGCTGGTCGCCGCCTGCGACGCGTACGACCTCCCGCTCCTGGAGGTCCCTCCGCAGACGACCTTCTCGGGTGTGGCCCGCGCGGTCTGGCAGCTGATGGCACAGGCCCGCCTGGCCGAGCTGCGCCGGGTCACGGAGGCCCAGCAGAGCCTCGCGGCCGCCGCCTCCCGCACCGACCCGGTCCCCTCGGTCCTGCGCCAACTGGCCGGCCGCCTGAGCGGTCACGCGATCCTCTACGGCCCCGACGGCACCGAGATCGCGGCAGCGGGCCGGGAGCCGGCACAGGGAGCCCGCGCGGCACTGGCGGCACTGGCCGGGGTCGTACGCCCGCCGAGGGCCCGCGAGCCGGTGCAGCCCCCTGGCGCGGCCACGGGTTCGGCGGGCACCGGCACCGATGGCCCGGCCGCCGAAGGCACGACCGGCCCGGCGGGCGGCGGCGCCGACAGGCCGGCCGGCCGCCGTCCGCGTGGCGGGGCGGAGGCCGACGCACCCATGGGCTCCCGCCCATCGGCGAGCCGGCGCCCCGTCGACCGCACCACCCCCTCGCCCTCCGCCACCGACCCGGCAACGGCCCGACCGGCCACGGCCACCACCACCCGCCCGATCCCCACCTCCGCCACCGACACCCACGGCGACACCCACCTCGCCGCCTACGCGCTCGGCGCCGGGGAAGGGTTCGTGCTCGGTGTGGCCACCTCGCGCCGGGAGCCCGGGGACCACACCATCGCCTCCGTCGCCTCCGTGCTGCTCTCCCTGCTCACCGGCGAGCACCACAGCGGTGCCGGTGCCGCCCGGTCCTCCGCGCTCGTACGGCTGTTGCTCGGCTCGGCGCCGGAGGAGGTGGCGCCGCTCGTGGGAGAAGGGCGGTGGGTCGTCGTGCATGCCCGGCCGGAGGCCCAGGCGCCCGATGCCGTGGCCGCCTCCGCGCTCGGGGCCGCGCTCGGCTCGCCGCTGGTCGACCTCGCCCCGGACGTCGTACGGGTGTTGGTGCCCGCCGAGCGCGAGCCGGTCCCGCAGCCGGGCTGGACCCTCGGGGCCAGCGCGGCCGTCGGCCCGCGGGAGTGGCCGGCCGCCGACACCCAGGCGGCCCACGCGCTGGCCCGAGCCCGCGCCACCCGCAGCCCGCTGGTCCGGCACGGCGCCCGGCCCGGCCTGGAGGACCTGGTGCCCCGGGCGGACGCCGAGGCCCACGCCAAGGCCCTGCTCGCCCCGCTCGCCGGACAGCCCGCGCTCTCCGAGACCCTGCGCTCCTGGCTGTCCCTGCACGGCAGTTGGGACCGTACGGCGGTGGCGCTGGACGTGCACCGCAACACCGTGCGACAGCGGATCACCCGGTGCGCGGCCCTGCTCGAGGTCGATCTGGACGACCCGGACGTACGGATGGAGCTGTGGTTCGCGCTGCGCCAGGCGTGAGTGAGCCACGTCCCAGGCTGCGATATGACGAGGACGCGCCAGGTCCGCTGCCCCCACAATGGGAGGCATGCCGATATCCGGGACACCCAGCCGCGCCCAGCTCGTCGACCACCTGGTGAGGACCCGTATCGCGGGGGACGTCGCCACACCCCGCGAGAACAACCTCTCCCACTACCGCAAGCTGGCCAACGGCGACCGCCACTACTGGTTCGGTCTGGAGCTGGGCGACCGCTGGTCGGACGAGCAGGACGTGCTCGCGGTCATGGCCGAACGGGTGGGCGTCAACGACGAGCCCGAATACCGGTACGGGCAGGACACCATCGACCCCGAGCTGACCCTGGACGCCCTGGAGCGCCTCGCGCTCCGGCTGCGCAAGGCGGCCGACGGGCAGCAGCGGGTGCTGTTCGCGACCGGCCACCCGGGCGGCCTGCTGGACGTGCACCGGGCCACGGCCGCAGCGCTGCGTGCCGCCGGATGCGAGATCGCGGTGATCCCGGACGGGCTGCAGACGGAGGAGGGGTACGTCATGCAGTTCGCGGACGTGGCCGTCCTGGAGCACGGCGCGACACTGTGGCACACGCACTCCGGTGAACCGATGCGGGCCGTCCTGACCGGACTCGAGCGCGAGGGGCGTCCGCTGCCGGACCTGGTGGTCGCCGACCACGGCTGGGCCGGGTACGCCGGACAGCACGGCGTCGACTCCGTGGGGTACGCCGACTGCAACGACCCCGCACTGTTCCTCGCCGAGTCCGAGGGCACCGTCCAGGTGGCGGTGCCGCTCGACGACCATGTGGTGAGCCCGCGCCACTACGACCCGATGACGGCGTATCTGCTGGCGGAGGCGGGCCTGGCCTAAGGCGCCCGCAGGCGCCCCGCGCATGATGTGCGGCCCTGTCGGCAGGACCGCACATCACCCTCAGTTCGTCGGGTCAGTAACCTCCGTGGCCTCCTCCACCGTGGTCGCCACCGTTGCCACCGTGGTCACCACCACCGTGGTCGCCACCGTTGCCACCGTGGTCGCCGTTGTCGCCATAGCCGCCGTGGTCGCCATTGTCGCCGTGGTCGCCATTGTCGCCATAGCCGCCGTGGTCGCCGTTGTCGCCGTAGCCGCCGTGGTCGCCGCCATAGCCGCCATGGTCTCCGTTGTCGCAGCCGTCGTCGTTCCACCAGCCGTGGTCGTCGCAGTTGCTGCTGTAGGAGCCGTGGTCGTCGTGGGACGAGCCCGCGAAGGCGGTGCCCGCCGTGCCGATGGCGGCTCCGCCGGCCAGCAGCACCCCGGCTGCGGACATCGCGACAAGACGCCTCGTGCGCTGTGATCGCATGAGATATACCTTCCATCTCCATCGTCTCTCGCGGCTCCCGGAGAGGGGGCGCGAGGTGATGGCCGACGCCGCGACCAGGGGGGAAGATGCGGCGCGGTCTTCAGATGCCACCGCAGTGTGTTGAGCGGCACGGTGCATGCCAACGATGTCGACACCTGCGGCCACCCGTACGTGGTCGCGCCATCGGGCTCCGCGGCTGAGGTCCGTCGGGTATGGGGCCTCGTCAACCGGGCATACCGTGCGCTGCGGCTTTCACTCGAAAAGCCTAGTACCCCATGCGTCACTCGTCACTTCGAGCGACCATGGCCTGTCCGGGCCGCGGAGCGGACCCTGGCCGCACCCGCCCCGCGGCCTGGAACGCGGCCCCTGTCCGGGTCGTCAACTCGGTTACGCACCGCATGTGTTCGCCCGTTCAACAGCTGCGCGAGTCACCGTGGGACGCGGACCACGCCCTCCTGGATGACAGAGATGGCGAGCTGCCCGGCCTGAGTGTAGATGCGGGCCTGGCCGAGGCCCCGGCCGCCGTGAGCGGACGGCGATTCCTGGTCGTACAGAAGCCATTCGTCGGCGCGGAAGGGCCGGTGGAACCACATCGCGTGGTCCAGGGACGCCCCGACGACGTCCCCGACGGCCCAGCCGCCGCGCCCGTGTGCGAGCAGCACCGCGTCGAGGAGGGTCATGTCGGAGACGTAGGTGGCGAGGACGACATGGAGCAGGGGGTCGTCGTCGAGCTTGCCGTTGGCCCGGAACCACACCTGACTGTGCGGCTCGCGCGGTACGCCGAACTTCCCGTACGGCGGCTCGTCCACGTAGCGCAGGTCGATCGCCTCGCGGGCCTCGATGAACTTCTCCACGACCGCCGGGTCCAGGTGGTCGTAGCCGCGCAGCCGCTCATGGGAGGTGGGCAGGGACTCCGGGTCCGGGGCGGGCGGCATGGGGGCCTGGTGGTCGAGGCCCTCCTCGTGCGTCTGGAAGGACGCCGAGAGGTGGAAGATCGGCTTGCCGTGCTGGACGGCTACCACGCGGCGGGTCGTGAACGACCGGCCGTCGCGGATGCGGTCGACGCTGTAGACGATCGGCGCGCCGGGGTCTCCCGGGCGCAGGAAATACGCATGCAGGGAGTGGGCGAGCCGGTCCGCGGGGACCGTCCGCCCGGCGGCGACCAGCGCCTGCGCCGCGACCTGCCCGCCGAAGACGCGCGGGACGACGGCGGAGCGGGACTGGCCGCGGAAGATGTCCTCCTCGAGCTGCTCCAGGTCGAGCAGCTCGAGGAGGTTCTGGAGTGCCTGGCTCATGGCGTTAGTTGTACCGGCCAGTGATTGCGGTGACCTTACAGACCCATGTCCTTGGCGATGATCGTCTTCATGATCTCGCTGGTGCCGCCGTAGATGCGGTTGACGCGGTTGTCCGCGTACAGGCGGGCGATCGGGTACTCGTTCATGAAGCCGTAGCCGCCGTGCAGCTGGAGGCAGCGGTCGATCACGCGGTGGGCGACCTCGGTGCAGAAGAGCTTCGCGGAGGCGGCCTCGGCAGGGGTCAGCTCACCGGCGTCCAGGGCCTCCGTGGCGCGGTCGGCGACGGCCTCGGCGGCGTCCACCTCGGCCTGACAGGCGGCCAGCTCGAACTTGGTGTTCTGGAAGGCGGCGACGGGCTGGCCGAAGACGACGCGGTCCTGGACGTACTGCTTGGCGAACCGGACGGCGGCCTTGGCCTGCGCGTAGGCACCGAAGGCGATGCCCCAGCGCTCGGAGGCGAGGTTGTGGCCGAGGTAGTAGAAGCCCTTGTTCTCCTCGCCGAGGAGGTCCTCGACGGGGATCTTGACGTCGACGAACGCCAGCTCGGCGGTGTCGGAGGTCTTCAGGCCCAGCTTGTCGAGCTTGCGGCCGACCGAGTAGCCCTCGGCCTTGGTGTCCACGACGAAGAGGGAGATGCCGTGGCGGCGGTCCTCGGCGGTGGGCGCGGCGGTGCGGGCGCAGACGATCATGCGGTCGGCGTGCACGCCACCGGTGATGAAGGTCTTGGCGCCGTTGAGGACGTAGTGGGTGCCGTCCTCGGAGAGCTTGGCGGTGGTCTTCATGCCCGCAAGGTCGGAGCCGGTGCCCGGCTCGGTCATCGCGATCGCCCACATCTCCTCGCCGGAGACGAACTTGGGCAGGTAGCGCTTCTTCTGCTCGTCGGTGGCGAGCAGCTTGATGTAGGGCAGGCCGAGCAGCACGTGCACGCCGGAGCCGCCGAAGGAGATACCCGCGCGGGCGGTCTCCTCGTAGATGACGGCCTCGAACTTGTACGAGTCGATGCCCGCGCCGCCGTACTCCTCGTCGACCCGGATACCGAAGACGCCCAGCTCGGCGAGCTTGTAGTAGAACTCGCGCGGGGCCTGGCCGGCGGCGAACCACTCGTCGTAGACGGGCACGACCTCGGCCTCGATGAAGGCGCGGATGGTCTCCCGGAACGCCTCGTGATCCTCGTTGAACACCGTACGGCGCACGCCGCCACCTCCACGTACTTCGGCATGTCTAAGCGCTTGCTCAGATATAACCGTACCGGCGAGTAGGCGGAGTGGTCCAGGGTTGAACGGGGGTAACGCTCGTCACGCTCGCCTGCGGGCGGCCGGGCGGGCGGGTCGAACCCGGCTCAGTCGCTTCCCGCCGCCGCGAACGCGCCCCGCGCCATCCGGTGCAGCAGCTCCGCGGTGGCCCCGCGGCCGGGCAGGGTGCCGGCGCGGCCGAGGTGGGGGGTCGAGTTCAGCAGGCCGAAGACCGAGTGGACCGCCGAGCGGGCCGTGGGCTCGGTCAGGGCGGGGTAGACCTCGCGGACCACCTCGACCCACAGCTCCACGTACTGCCGCTGCAGCTGCCGCACCAGCTTGCGGTCGCTGTCGCGCAGGCGGTCCAGCTCACGGTCGTGCAGGGTGATCAGCGGACGGTCGTCGAGGGCGAAGTCGATGTGGCCCTCGATCAGCGAGTCCAGGACGGCGCCGGGGCCGGTGCGGCCGTCGGACTCCGCCAGGCGCCGCTTCGCCCCGGTCAGCAGCTGGCCGCTGATGCCGACCAGCAGCTCCGCGAGCATCGCGTCCTTGCCCGGGAAGTGCCGGTACAGACCGGGGCCGCTGATACCGACCGCGGCGCCTATCTCGTCGACGCCGACGCCGTGGAAGCCGCGCTCGGCGAAGAGCCGGGCCGCCTCCTTGAGGATCTGCTCGCGACGGGTGGGCGCGTCGGTTCTGGTGACCATGCAAGCAATTCTAGACAGCGAGGTTAGCGGTCGTTAACCTGGAGGAAATGGTTAACGCTCATTAACAGTACGACCACTGGGTGAGGGGACCGCAGGATGCAGGAGGCACCGGAGCTGACGAGCGCGGCAGATCCCGCGTCGGAGGCCTGGCGGGCCAATGAACAAGGCCATCTCGCACTCGTCGACGAACTGCGCGCCAAGCTGGGCGCCGCGGCCCTCGGCGGCGGCGAGAAGGCCCGCGCCCGGCACACCGCGCGCGGCAAGCTGCTGCCGAGGGACCGGGTGGACACACTGCTCGACCCCGGGTCGCCCTTCCTGGAGCTGGCCCCCCTGGCGGCCGACGGGATGTACGACGGGCAGGCACCGGCCGCCGGCGTGATCGCCGGGATCGGGCGGGTCAGCGGGCGCGAGTGCGTGATCGTCGCCAACGACGCCACCGTCAAGGGCGGCACGTACTACCCGATGACGGTGAAGAAGCATCTGCGGGCGCAGGAGGTCGCCCTGGAGAACCGGCTTCCCTGCCTCTACCTGGTCGACTCCGGGGGTGCCTTCCTGCCCATGCAGGACGAGGTCTTCCCCGACCGGGAGCACTTCGGGCGGATCTTCTACAACCAGGCGCGGATGTCCGGCGCCGGGATCCCGCAGATCGCGGCGGTCCTCGGGTCGTGCACGGCCGGCGGCGCGTACGTCCCGGCCATGAGCGACGAGGCCGTGATCGTCCGCAACCAGGGCACGATCTTCCTGGGCGGCCCTCCCCTGGTGAAGGCGGCCACGGGCGAGGTCGTCACCGCGGAGGAGCTGGGTGGCGGCGAGGTCCACTCCCGGATCTCCGGCGTCACCGACCACCTCGCCGAGGACGACGCGCACGCCCTGCGCATCGTGCGCAACATCGTCGCCACCCTGCCCGCCCGGCAGTCCCTCCCCTGGGAGGTCACGCCGGTCGCTGAGCCCAAGGCGGACCCGTACGGGCTCTACGGCGCGGTCCCGGTGGACTCCCGCACCCCCTACGACGTGCGCGAGATCATCGCGCGCGTGGTGGACGGCTCCCGCTTCGCGGAGTTCAAGGCCGAGTTCGGGCAGACGCTGGTCACCGGCTTCGCCCGGATCCACGGCCACCCGGTCGGGATCGTCGCCAACAACGGCATCCTCTTCTCCGAGTCCGCCCAGAAGGGCGCGCACTTCATCGAGCTGTGCGACCAGCGCGGCATCCCGCTGGTGTTCCTGCAGAACATCTCCGGCTTCATGGTCGGCAGGGACTACGAGGCGGGTGGCATCGCCAAGCACGGCGCCAAGATGGTGACCGCCGTGGCGTGCACCAGGGTCCCCAAGCTGACCGTCGTGGTCGGCGGCTCGTACGGCGCGGGCAACTACTCGATGTGCGGCCGGGCCTACTCCCCGCGCTTCCTGTGGATGTGGCCCAACGCCAAGATCTCCGTGATGGGCGGCGAGCAGGCCGCCTCCGTCCTCGCCACCGTCAAGCGCGACCAGCTGGAGGCGCGCGGCGAGGACTGGCCGGCCGAGGACGAAGAGGCCTTCAAGGCGCCGATCCGCCGGCAGTACGAGCACCAGGGCAACGCCTACTACGCCACCGCCCGCCTCTGGGACGACGGCGTGATCGACCCGCTGGAGACCCGTCAGGTGCTGGGACTCGCCCTGACGGCCTGTGCCAACGCGCCCCTGGGTGACCCCCAGTTCGGCGTCTTCCGGATGTGAGGAGGGGAACCGTGTTCGACACAGTGCTGGTGGCCAACCGGGGCGAGATCGCCGTACGCGTCATCCGTACGCTCCGCTCGCTGGGCGTGCGCTCGGTGGCGGTCTTCTCCGACGCCGACGCGGACGCGCGGCACGTACGGGAGGCCGACACGGCGGTACGGATCGGTCCGGCCCCCGCGGCCGAGAGCTATCTGTCGGTGGAGCGGCTGCTGGAGGCCGCCGCCCGCACCGGCGCCCAGGCCGTCCACCCCGGGTACGGGTTCCTCGCCGAGAACGCGGGCTTCGCGCGGGCGTGCGAGGAGGCGGGGCTGGTCTTCATCGGCCCGCCCGCGGACGCGATCGCCCTGATGGGCGACAAGATCCGGGCCAAGGAGACGGTGAAGGCGGCCGGGGTGCCGGTCGTGCCGGGTTCCAGCGGCAGCGGGCTCTCCGACGCCCAGCTGGCCGACGCGGCCCGGGAGATCGGGACCCCCGTGCTGCTCAAGCCCTCGGCGGGCGGCGGCGGCAAGGGCATGCGCCTGGTGCGGGACGTGACCGGGCTGGAGGAGGAGATCGCGGCCGCCCGCCGCGAGGCCCGCGCCTCCTTCGGGGACGACACGCTCCTGGTGGAGCGGTGGGTCGACCGCCCCCGGCACATCGAGATCCAGGTGCTGGCGGACGGCCACGGGAACGTGGTCCACCTCGGCGAGCGCGAGTGCTCGCTGCAGCGCCGGCACCAGAAGATCATCGAGGAGGCGCCGAGCGTGCTCCTCGACGAGGAGACCCGGGCCGCGATGGGCGAGGCGGCCGTGCAGGCGGCGCGCTCGTGCGGGTACCGGGGCGCGGGCACGGTGGAGTTCATCGTCCCGGGCGGCGACCCGTCCTCGTACTACTTCATGGAGATGAACACCCGCCTCCAGGTGGAGCACCCGGTCACGGAACTGATCACGGGGCTCGACCTGGTCGAGTGGCAGCTGCGGGTGGCGGCCGGGGAGCGGCTGGGCTTCGCGCAGGAGGACGTCCGGCTGACCGGGCACGCGGTCGAGGCCCGGATCTGCGCCGAGGACCCCGCGCGCGGGTTCCTCCCGTCCGGCGGCACGGTGCTGCTGCTGAACGAGCCGCAGGGCGACGGCCTGCGCACCGACTCCGGGCTCAGCGAGGGCACCGAGGTGGGCAGCCTGTACGACCCGATGCTGTCCAAGGTCATCGCGTACGGCCCCGACCGGGAGACGGCGCTGCGCAAGCTCAGGGCCGCCCTCGCCGAGACCGTCACGCTGGGCGTGCAGACCAACGCGGGCTTCCTGCGGCGGCTGCTGGCCCATCCGGCCGTGGTGTCGGGCGAGCTGGACACCGGTCTGGTCGAGCGGGTGGTGGACGAGCTGGTCACCACGGATGTGCCGGAGGAGGTGTACGAGGCGGCGGCGGCCGTACGGCTGGAGGAGCTGCGGCCTCGCTCCGAAGGCTGGACCGACCCCTTCTCGGTGCCGACCGGCTGGCGCCTCGGCGGCACCCCGAAGCGGCCCGCCTTCGACCTGCGCGTGACCGACCCGGTCACGTACGCCCCGCGAGGCGCGCACGCCGTCACCGAGGGCCGGGTGGCCGTCACCCTCGACGGCGTCCGGCACTCCTTCCACCGGGCCGGTGACTGGATCGGCCGGGACGGCGACGCCTGGCAGGTGCGCGACCACGACCCGGTGGCCGCCTCCCTCTCCGGGGCCGCGCATGCGGGCGCCGACTCGCTGACCGCGCCCATGCCCGGCACGGTGACCGTGGTGAAGGTCGCCGTCGGCGACGAAGTGGCCGCGGGCCAGAGCCTGTTGGTGGTCGAGGCGATGAAGATGGAGCACGTCGTCTCCGCCCCGCACGCCGGCACGGTCGCCGAGCTGGACGTGACCCCGGGAGCGACGGTCGCCATGGACCAGGTGCTCGCCGTGATCGCACCACACGACGAGGAAGGCGCGGTGGCGGAATGAGCGCCGACGGACTGCCCATGGTCGTACCGGCCCAGGACCTGCCCCAGCGGGTGCGGATCCACGAGGTCGGCGCGCGGGACGGGCTGCAGAACGAGAAGATGACCGTGCCGACGGAGATCAAGGCGGAGTTCATCCGCCGGCTCGCCGACGCGGGTCTGACCACCATCGAGGCGACGAGCTTCGTGCACCCCAAGTGGGTGCCCCAACTCGCCGACGCCGAGCAGCTGTACCCGCTGGTCGGCGACCTCGGTGCCGAACTCCCCGTGCTGGTGCCCAACCAGCGCGGCCTGGACCGGGCGCTGGCGCTCGGCGCCCGCCGGATCGCGGTGTTCGCCAGTGCCACGGAGTCCTTCGCGAAGGCCAACCTCAACCGGACCGTGGACGAGTCGCTGGCCGTCTTCGACCCGGTGGTGCGGCAGGCGAAGGACGCCGGCGTGCATGTGCGCGGCTATGTGTCCATGTGCTTCGGCGACCCCTGGGAGGGTGCGGTCCCGCTCCACCAGGTGGCCCGCGTCTGCAAGGCGCTGATGGACATGGGCTGCGACGAGCTGAGCCTCGGGGACACCATCGGGGTCGCGACCCCGGGCCACGTCCTCGAACTCCTCTCCCTGCTCAACGAGGAGGGCGTGCCGACCAACGTCATCGGCGTGCACTTCCACGACACCTACGGCCAGGCACTGGCCAATACCTACGCGGCACTGGAACACGGGGTCACGACGATCGACGCCTCCGCCGGGGGTCTCGGCGGCTGCCCCTACGCCAAGTCCGCGACCGGCAACCTCGCCACCGAAGACCTCGTGTGGATGCTGCAGGGCCTCGGCATCGACACCGGAGTCGACCTCGGCCGCCTCGTCGCCACCAGCGTCTGGATGGCCGCCCACCTGGGCCGACCCAGCCCGTCCCGCACCGTCCGAGCCCTGTCCCACAAGGAGCAGTGATCACTGTGGACCACCGCCTCTCCCCCGAGCTCGAGGAACTCCGCCGTACGGTGGAGGAGTTCGCACACGATGTCGTGGCGCCGAAGATCGGCGACTTCTACGAGCGGCACGAGTTCCCGTACGAGATCGTCCGCGAGATGGGCCGCATGGGCCTGTTCGGGCTGCCGTTCCCGGAGGAGTACGGCGGCATGGGCGGCGACTACCTGGCCCTCGGCATCGCCCTGGAGGAACTGGCCCGGGTCGACTCGTCCGTGGCCATCACCCTGGAGGCCGGTGTCTCGCTGGGCGCCATGCCGCTGCACCTGTTCGGCACCGAGGAGCAGAAGCGCGAGTGGCTCCCCCGTCTGTGCGCGGGCGAGATCCTGGGCGCTTTCGGCCTGACGGAGCCGGACGGCGGCTCGGACGCCGGGGCCACCCGCACCACGGCCCGCCTGGACCCGGACACGAACGAATGGGTCATCAACGGCACGAAGTGCTTCATCACCAACTCGGGCACGGACATCACGGGGTTGGTGACGGTCACGGCGGTCACCGGCCGCAAGCCGGACGGCAAGCCGCAGATCTCGGCGATCATCGTCCCGTCGGGCACCCCCGGCTTCACGGTCGCCGCCCCCTACTCGAAGGTCGGCTGGAACGCCTCCGACACCCGCGAACTGTCCTTCCAGGACGTCCGGGTGCCCGCCGCCAACCTGCTCGGTGAGGAGGGCCGGGGCTACGCCCAGTTCCTGCGCATCCTCGACGAGGGCCGGATCGCCATCGCGGCCCTGGCGACGGGTCTGGCCCAGGGCTGTGTCGACGAGTCGGTCAAGTACGCCAAGGAGCGCCACGCGTTCGGCCGGCCCATCGGTGCCAACCAGGCCATCCAGTTCAAGATCGCGGACATGGAGATGAAGGCCCACACGGCCCGCCTCGCCTGGCGCGACGCGGCCAGCCGCCTGGTGGCGGGCGACCCCTTCAAGAAGGAGGCGGCCCTGGCCAAGCTGTACTCCTCCACGGTCGCCGTGGACAACGCCCGCGAGGCCACCCAGATCCACGGCGGCTACGGCTTCATGAACGAGTATCCGGTGGCCCGTATGTGGCGCGACTCCAAGATCCTGGAGATCGGCGAGGGCACCAGCGAGGTCCAGCGGATGCTGATCGCACGGGAGTTGGGGCTGGTGGGCTGAGACAGCTCCGGGCGGCCGACAGGCCGCGCACAGGTCCGGGCGCGAGGCGCCCCACCCACTGGACAGGTACTGAGGTTAGGCTAACCTATCTTCGAACCTGTCCGGCGGGCGCCTCGCCCCGTTCGAAAGCAGTCGCACCCATGTCCCATGCCCGTGCCACCCACTTCACTCGCCGCGGACTGCTCGTCGCGGGCGGCGCCCTCGGACTCGGCGCGGCACTCGCCGCCTGCGGGGACGACAAGGGGAAGGACGCGGACTCCGGGAAGGCGGCCAGGAGCGGCAAGTCCGGCCCCTGGAGCTTCAAGGACGACCGCGGCACGACCGTGAAGCTGGACAAGGTCCCCGCGAACATCGTCGCGTTCACCGGCGTCGGCGCCGCCCTGTACGACTACGGCATCCGGGTCAAGGGCGTCTTCGGCCCGACGAAGACCACCGCCGGCAAGGCCGATGTCCAGGCCGGCGACATGGACGTCAGCAAGCTGACGGTCCTCGGCAACACCTGGGGCCAGTTCAACATCGAGAAGTACGCGGCCCTCGCGCCCGACGTGCTCATCACGACGATGTTCGACGACGCCGGCACCCTCTGGTACGTCCCGGACGAGTCCAAGAAGAAGATCGCCCAACTGGCGCCGAGCGTCGGCATCTCCGTCTACGACCGCCGGCTCACCCAGCCGCTGCAGCGCATGTGGGAGCTGGCCGAGTCGCTCGGCGCCGATATGAAGGCCGCCGCCGTCATC
Source organism: Streptomyces sp. NPDC085866 (assembly GCF_044541035.1). NCBI lineage: Bacteria > Bacillati > Actinomycetota > Actinomycetes > Kitasatosporales > Streptomycetaceae > Streptomyces > Streptomyces sp. NPDC085866. Next base: position 274,570 of record NZ_JBITSQ010000001.1, on the reverse strand, counting down.
GACGCGAAGAAGCGGTTCGAGGCCGCCGCCGCCCGGCTGCGCGCCGCGGCCAAGGCCAAGCCCGGCATCAAGGTGATGGCCGGTTCCGCGAGCGACCAGCTCTTCTACGTCTCCGGCACCGACCTCTCCGTCGACCTGGAGTACTTCAAGGCCCTCGGCGTGAACTTCGTCGAGCCCCCGGCGAGCGCCAAGAAGCAGGGCGGCGGCTGGTACGAGTCGCTGAGCTGGGAGAACGTCGACAAGTACCAGGCCGACATCATCATGATGGACGACCGCTCCTCGGCGATCCAGCCGGCCGACATCACCAAGCCCACCTGGAAGAAGCTGCCTGCGGTGAAGGCGGGTCAGGTCATCGCACGCTCGCCCGAGCCGATCCTGTCGTACGACAAGTGCGTACCGCTGCTGACGAGCCTGGCGGAGGCCCTGGAAAAGGCCGAGAAGGTCAGCTAGACGCTTCACCGAGAGGGGGCGGGTTGCATCGTGGGCGACTGCGGGCCGTATGTGGCTGGTCGCCCAGTTCCCCGCGCCCCTGGGTAGGTCGGACGCCCCCACACCCGAAAACTGACGTCGACTCAGGAGCCCCCATGACTACGGCCGTAGCCGCCCCGTTCCGGTTCTTCTCCCTTCAGGTTGTGCGGACGAGGCGGCTCGGGCCGTCTCTGGTCCGGGTCACCTTCGCCGGTGCCGATCTGCACGCCTTCCACTCCGGCGGGCGTGACCAGTCCCTGTCGCTCTTCCTGCCGCATCCGGGGCAGGCCGAACCCGTGGTACCGCTGGAGTTGGGGGACGGATGGTGGCAGGGATGGCGTGAACTGCCCGACGACGTAAGGGCGGTGATGCGCTCGTACACGCTGCGGGCGCTGCGCCGGGACCCCGACGAGATCGACATCGACTTCGTCCTGCACGCGCCCGCCGGGCCCGCCTCCCACTGGGCCTCGCGGGCCGCCGCCGGTGACCGGGTGCTGCTGCTCGGGCCGGCGATCGCGGACAACCGGGCGATCCGGTTCCGGCCGCCGGCCGACTCCGATCTCGTCGTCCTCTGGGGCGACGAGAGCGCCGTGCCCGCCGCCACCGCCATCCTCGAGTCCCTGCCGGCAGGCACCCGCGCCCGCGCCTGGCTGGAGGTGCCGCATGCCGGCGACATCCAGGACGTGGCGACCGAGGCGGACGCGGAGATCACGTGGCTCGTACGGCACGCCGACTCCCCCATGGCCGTCGACGCCGTACGAGCCGCTCGACTCCCCTCCGCCGAACGGCCGTACGCATGGATCGCCGGCGAGTCCGGGCGGGTGAAGGAGCTGCGCCGGCACTTCGTCGGTGAGCGCGGGTTCGACCGGCGGCACGTCACCTTCGTCGGCTACTGGCGCCAGGGCATGACGGAGGAACAGCTCCGCACCGCCGAGTAACTCCCTTTGAAGGGTCGGCAGTCACGGCACAGGCACGCCTCGATCCGTGAAACTTAGGTTAGGCTAACCTAAGTTCATCTTCCCCGCACGGACAGTCCCCTCGGAGGACCCCCACATGCGCTCGCACCTGCTCAATGGCCTCACCGCGGAGCACTACCGACGCTCCGTGACCGAAGGAGTCGAGCGGGTGGCGGCCAAACTCGCCACCACCGACCGTCCGTTCACCGGCGTCACCGTGGACGCCCTCGCCCCCCGCATCGACGCGATCGACCTCGACCGGCCACTGGGCGAGTCCGCCGCGGTCCTGGACGAGCTGGAGGACCTCTACCTCCGGGACGCGGTCTACTTCCACCACCCCCGCTACCTCGCCCACCTCAACTGCCCGGTCGTCATCCCGGCGGTGCTCGGCGAGGCCGTGCTCTCCGCCGTCAACTCCTCCCTCGACACCTGGGACCAGTCCGCCGGCGGCACCCTCATCGAGCGGAAGCTGATCGACTGGACGGCCGGGCGCATCGGCCTCGGCCCGGCCGCCGACGGCGTGTTCACCTCCGGCGGCTCCCAGTCCAACCTCCAGGCGCTGCTGCTGGCCCGGGAGGAGGCGAAGAGCAACTCCCTCGCCCAACTGCGCATCTTCGCCTCCGAGGTCAGCCACTTCAGCGTGCAGAAGTCGGCGAAACTGCTCGGGCTGAGCCCGGAATCCGTGGTCTCCGTCGCCGTCGACCACGACAAGCGCATGCAGACCCTCGCCCTCGCCCACGAGCTGGAGCGCTGCAGGAAGGACGGCCTCGTCCCCATGGCCGTCGTCGCCACCGCCGGCACCACCGACTTCGGCTCCATCGACCCGCTGCCGGAGATCGCGGAGCTGTGCGCCCAGTTCGGGGCCTGGATGCACGTGGACGCGGCCTACGGCTGCGGTCTGCTCGCCTCGCTCCGGCACCGGGACCGCATCGACGGCATCGAGCGCGCCGACTCGGTCACCGTCGACTACCACAAGTCCTTCTTCCAGCCGGTGAGTTCCTCCGCCGTGCTGGTCCGGGACGCGGCCACCCTGCGCCACGCCACCTACCACGCGGAGTACCTGAACCCGCGCCGCATGGTGCAGGAGCGCATCCCCAACCAGGTCGACAAGTCCCTGCAGACCACCCGCCGCTTCGACGCCCTCAAGCTGTGGATGACGCTGCGGGTGATGGGCGCCGACGGCATCGGCGAGCTGTTCGACCAGGTGTGCGAGCTGGCCCAGGAGGGCTGGAGGCTGCTCGCCGCCGACCCCCGTTACGACGTCGTCGTGGAGCCCTCGCTCTCCACCCTCGTCTTCCGCTACATCCCGGCGGCCGTCACCGACCCGGCCGAGATCGACCGCGCCAACCTGTACGCCCGCAAGGCCCTGTTCGCCTCCGGCGACGCCGTGGTCGCGGGCACCAAGGTCGGCGGCCGCCACTACCTGAAGTTCACCCTGCTCAACCCCGAGACGACGACGGCCGACATCGCCGCCGTCCTCGACCTGATCGCCGGCCACGCCGAGCAGTACCTGGGAGAGTCCCTTGACCGCGCGTCCTGAAGCACCGATCAAGACCTACGACCTCGTGGGGATCGGGCTCGGCCCCTTCAACCTCGGCCTCGCCTGCCTCACCGACCCCATCGCCGAACTGGACGGAGTCTTCCTGGACTCCAAGCCCGACTTCGAATGGCACGCGGGCATGTTCCTGGACGGTGCCCATCTGCAGACCCCGTTCATGTCCGACCTGGTCACACTGGCCGACCCGACCTCGCCGTACTCCTTCCTCAACTACCTGAAGGAGAAGGGCAGGCTGTACCCGTTCTACATCCGCGAGAACTTCTATCCCCTGCGCGTCGAGTACGACGACTACTGCCGCTGGGCGGCGAACCGACTCGGCAACGTCCGCTTCGGCACCACGGTCACCGAGGTCACGTACGAGGACGAGCGGTACGTCGTCCGCACCCAGGGCGGCGAAACGTTTCACGCCCGGCATCTGGTGCTCGGCACGGGAACCGTCCCCTTCGTTCCGCAGCCGTGCCGCGGCCTGGGCGGCGACCTCATCCACACCTCCCAGTACATGCACCGCAAGGCGGAGCTCCAGGCCAAGAAGTCCATCACCGTCGTCGGCAGCGGCCAGAGCGCGGCGGAGATCTACTACGAGCTGCTCTCCGAGATCGACGTCCACGGTTACGACCTCAACTGGGTCACCCGCTCCCCGCGCTTCTACCCCCTCGAATACACCAAGCTGACGCTGGAGATGACCTCCCCGGACTACATCGACTACTTCCGCGCGCTGCCCGAGGAGACCCGCTACCGGCTGGAGAAGCAGCAGAAGGGCCTGTTCAAGGGCATCAACTCGGACCTGATCGACTCGATCTTCGACCTGCTCTACCGGAAGAACGTCGAAAGCGGCGACCGCCCGGTCCCCACCCGGCTGCTCACCAACTCGTCGCTGGCCAATGCCCGTTACGAGGACGGAACGTACACCCTCGGCTTCCACCAGGACGAGCAGGACAAGGACTTCGAGATCCGCACCGAGGGGCTGGTGCTGGCCACGGGCTACCACTACGAGCCCCCGGCCTTCCTCGCCCCGCTGCGCGACCGGCTCCGCTTCGACGGCCACGGCCGCTTCGACGTCGCCCGCAACTACGCGATCGACGTGACGGGCCGCGGCGTCTTCCTCCAGAACGCCGGCGTCCACACCCACAGCGTCACCAGCCCCGACCTGGGCATGGGCGCGTACCGGAACTCGTACATCATCCGTGAGCTGCTCGGCGCGGAGTACTACCCGGTCGAGAAGACCATCGCCTTCCAGGAGTTCGCCGTATGACCTTCACGTTCCGCCCCCTCGACCCTCTGAAGGACGCCGAGCTGCTGCACTCCTGGGTCACCCACCCCAAGGCCGCATTCTGGATGATGCAGGACGCGAAACTGGAGGACGTCGAGCGCACCTACATGGAGATCGCCGCCGACGAGCACCACCACGCCCTGCTCGGTCTGCGGGACGGTGTGCCCGCCTTCCTGATGGAGGTGTACGACCCCGCCCACCGCGAGCTGGTCGGCCTGTACGAGCCGCGGCCCGGCGATGTCGGCATGCATTTCCTCACGCCCGCGACCGACACGCCCGTGCGCGGGTTCACGCGGTCCGTCATCACCGCCGTCATGGCCCACCTCTTCGAGGACCCCGCGGTGGAGCGGGTCGTCGTCGAGCCCGACGTGCGCAACAAGGCCGTGCACGCCCTGAACGAGGCCGTCGGGTTCGTGCCCGAGCGGGAGATACGGAAGCCGGAGAAGAAGGCGTTGCTGAGCTTCTGCACACGGGAGCAGTTCGCGAAGGCGGTGGCCGCATGAGCCTGCCCGACGCCGTGGCCCATCTGTCCCCGGAGCGCTGGGACACCGCCAACCGCCTCCTCGTGCGCAAGGCGCTCGCCGAGTTCGCGCATGAGCGGCTGATCACGCCGGAGCGGGAGGGCGACCGGTACGTCGTCCGCAGCGACGACGGGCTCACCGCCTACCGGTTCGCGGCCACCCGGCGCGGCCTCGACCACTGGGCGGTCGATGCCGACTCGATCACCCGTCGGCGCGCCGGCGCCGAACTCCCGCTGGCAGCACTGGACTTCTTCGTCGAGCTGCGGCAGGCACTGGGCCTGAGCGACGAGGTCCTGCCCGTCTACCTGGAGGAGATCTCCTCCACCCTCTCCGGGACCTGCTACAAGCTGACCAAACCGAAGGTCACCTCCGCCGAGCTGGCGCGGAGCGGCTTCCAGGCGATCGAGACCGGGATGACCGAGGGTCACCCCTGCTTCGTCGCCAACAATGGGCGGCTCGGCTTCGGCATCCACGAGTACCTGTCGTACGCCCCGGAGACCGCGAGCCCCGTCCGGCTGGTGTGGCTGGCCGCGCACCGCTCGCGGGCGGCCTTCACGGCGGGTGTCGGGATCGAGTACGAGGACTTCGTCCGGCAGGAGCTGGGGGCGGCCACCGTCGAGCGGTTCCACGGGACGCTCACGGAGCAGGGCCTCGACCCCGCCGACTACCTGCTCATGCCCGTTCACCCCTGGCAGTGGTGGAACAAGCTCAGCGTCACCTTCGCCGCCGAAGTGGCCCGCCGGTACCTGGTGTGCCTGGGCGAGGGAGACGACGAGTACCTGGCCCAGCAGTCCATACGGACCTTCTTCAACACCTCCGACCCGCACAAGCACTATGTGAAGACGGCCCTGTCCGTCCTCAACATGGGCTTCATGCGAGGGCTTTCGGCCGCCTACATGGAGGCGACACCGGCGATCAACGACTGGCTCGCCCAGCTCGTCGAGAACGACGGCGTGCTGAAGTCGACCGGCCTCACGATCATCCGGGAGCGGGCGGCCGTCGGCTACCGGCATCTGGAGTACGAGCAGGCCACCGACCGCTACTCGCCCTACCGCAAGATGCTGGCCGCGCTGTGGCGGGAGAGCCCGGTTCCGTCGCTGCGGGAGGGCGAGTCCCTCGCGACCATGGCGTCCCTGCTGCACGTGGACCACGAGGGCGCCTCCTTCGCGGGCGCGCTGATCGAACGGTCGGGCCTGGCGCCCGCCGAGTGGCTGCGGCAGTACCTGCGGGCCTACTTCACCCCGCTGCTGCACAGCTTCTACGCCTACGACCTGGCCTTCATGCCGCACGGCGAGAACGTGATCCTCGTGCTGCGGGACGGGGTCGTCGAGCGGGCGGTCTACAAGGACATCGCCGAGGAGATCGCCGTCATGGACCCGGACGCGATCCTGCCGCCGGAGGTACGGCGGATCCGTGTCGAGGTGCCCGAGGACAAGAAGCTGCTGTCGATCTTCACCGATGTCTTCGACTGCTTCTTCCGGTTCCTCGCGGCGAACCTCGCCGCCGAGGGGATCCTGGCGGAGGTCGGCTTCTGGCGCACGGTCGCGGAGGTCACCCGCGAGTACCAGGAGTCGGCGCCGGAACTCGCCGACAGGTTCGCGCAGTACGACATGTTCGCGCCGGAGTTCGCGCTGTCCTGCCTGAACCGGCTCCAGCTGCGCGACAACCGGCAGATGGTGGACCTCGCCGATCCGTCGGGCGCGCTCCAGCTGGTGGGGAACCTGCGGAACCCGATCGCCGGGTTCTGACGGCTCATGGGCCGACGGGCACCCCGGAGCGCGGTCCTGCGGGATGCCAGTCGGCCTGTTCCCAGGGCTTGGCTCGGGCCTGTGCTCAGCTCGCCGGCCAGGGCACCTGGGGCGACCTGTAGTACGTGATCCCGAGGGCGGTCCAGCGCGGGCCCTGGGCCGCGAGGCGCACCCGGTAGCGGGCCCAGTCATGGGTGGCCGCCGGGGACCAGCCCAGCTCGGCCGCTCCCGCGAGGCGCGGGAAGGCCATGTACTCGATGTCGGCGGACTTGGTGAGCGTCTCGGACCACAGCGGCGCCTCGACGCCCTTGACGGCCGAGGCGGGTGCCCCGGGAAGGTAGGCGCCCGGGTTCCAGTCGTAGGAGCGCTTCACCTCCACGTAGCCCGCCCACTCCGTGCCCAGCCTGGTGTTCCTGGTGTACTTCATGTCGAGGTAGAGCCGGTCGGCCGGGGACAGGATCAGCCCGGTGCCGTTCTGGGCCGCCTTGGCCACCTGGGCCTTCTCGGCCGCGCTGGTGCCGTCCACGCCCCAGTACTGGGCGAGGGCGCCCTGGGCGGGGGTGGCGCCGGTCAGCTGGTGCCAGCCGATGACCGTCTTGCCGTACTTGGCGACGATCGGCTGCACGCGGTTCATGAACTTCACGTAGTCGGCATGGCTGGTGGAGTGCGCCTCGTCGCCGCCGATGTGCAGGTAGCGGCCGGGGGTGAGCGCGGCGAGCTCACGGATGACGTCGTCCGCGAAGGTGTACGTCACCTCCTCGGGCACGCACAGCGAGCTGAAGCCGACGTCTGTGCCGGTGTACAACGGGGGTGCGGTGCCGTTGCAGTTGAGCTGCGCGTAGGAGGCGAGGGCCGCGTTGGTGTGGCCGGGCATGTCGATCTCGGGGACGACCTCCAGGTAGCGGGAGCCGGCGTAGCGGACGATCTCCTGGTAGTCGGCCTTGGTGAAGTAGCCGCCGTGGCCGCCGCCGACCTGGGTGGAGCCGCCGTAGGTGGCCAGGCGCGGCCAGGAGTCGATGGCGATGCGCCAGCCCTGGTCGTCACTGAGGTGCAGATGCAGCGTGTTGATCTTGTAGAGGGCCATCTGGTCGATGTAGCGCTTGACCTGGGCGACCGTGAAGAAGTGCCGGGAGACGTCCAGCATGGCGCCGCGGTAGCCGTAGCGCGGGCGGTCCTCGATGGTGCCGCCGGCGATCCGCCAGGGGCCGGACTGGACGGTCTTCTTCTCGATCGAGGCCGGGAGCAGCTGGCGCAGGGTCTGGACCCCGTGGAAGAGGCCGGCCGGGGTGCGCGCGGTGAGGGAGACGCCCCGGGGTCCGCTGCTGAGGCGGTAGCCCTCGGCGCCGAACGGCCCGTCGGCCAGGTGGAGTCGGATACCGCCGGCACCCTGTTCGGTGAGCGGCAGCGGATAGCCGGTGGACGGGCGCAGGATGCCGGCGAGGTAGGCGCCGATCCGGCGGACCTCGGCCGAGTCGTCGACGCGGAGCCGGGTGGCGCGGGTGATGCGGTACGGGGATCCGGCGGGCCTGACCGAGGCGGGCGCGGGGACCACCCGGTCCAGCGGGGTCGCCGCGGCGGCGCTCGGGACGGGTGCCGCGCCGACGGTGAACCCGCCTGCCGCCGCCAGAAGCAGCAGGGATCCGAGGATCCGGGTGAGTCGGGGAGTCGTGCTGTGGTTCGGTCTCACATGCGCTCCCTTCACGAGTGGTAAAGACCACTCTCCCGCAGATCCGGTGAAACAATCCCCGCATGGCGGAAATCATCCAGAAGGACGGCACCTGGGCCTTCGTCGGCGACGCGCTCAGGCTGACCCCGGGCCGGGACAGGAACACCGGTCTGCTGCGCAGCACGCTGGGTGAATTCGTCGTACCGCTGGGAGCGTTGGCCGGGGTCTCGTTCGAGCAGGGGAAGAAGTCCGGGCGGCTGAGGCTGCGGCTGCGCGACGGCGCCGACCCGCTGCTGCACGCCACCGGCGGCCGGCTCGCCGAGCCGCACGACCCCTATCAGCTGACCGTGGAGTCCGACCGGTACGGCGTCGCCGAGTACTTCGCGGACGAGGTCCGCAACACTCTGCTGCTGGACGGGGTTTCGCCGGACCCGGTCGCCGAGTACCTGCTGCCGGGGCCGTCCGTGCCGCTGTCCGCCTCGGCCGGGGACGGCACGGCGGGCTTCGACGGCGAGCAGGTGCGGCTGGAGTGGAACTGGAAGACGGAGGACGCGAAGGCCGCCACCGGGCCCCGCACGATCCCGCTCGGCGAGATCACGGCCGTGGAGTGGCAGCCTGCGGCGGGCCTGGAGAACGGCCATCTGCGCTTCACCGTGCGCGGCGCGCCCGCCACCGCACCGGCGAAGTACGACCCCAACGCCGTCGAGCTGTGGGGCTTCAAGCGGGACCCGCTGATGGCCCTGGTCGCGGCCGCCGTGCAGGCCCGGCTGCCGCACCCGTCGGCGCCGCCCGCCGAGACGGACGTACACCCCGAGCCGCCGCGGCTCACGAAGGCGTCCCCCGCGGAGGACGACCACGACGCGCTGCTGCGGCGGCTGCGCGAGCTGGGCGAGCTGCACCGCTCGGGAGTGCTGACGGACGAGGAGTTCGCCCTGGCCAAGCAGGCGGTCCTGCGACGCATGTAGCGGACCGCCTGCTCCCGGAGACGTCACGCCCTGCCTTCCGGGCGTGGGCGTGGACCTACTTGGCCCGGCGCGCCACCGTGAAGTGGTCGATCCGGTCACCGGTCTCGGCGATGCCCTGGACCTTCAGGGTGGTGTAGCGGCCCTTCGACGCGGGGGTGACGTCCACGCGCAGGAAGGAGTAGTTCAGGTAGCGGACGCGCGACCAGGTGACGGTCTCGGGCTGCCGGGCTCCGTCCTTGAGGCAGATGAACGAGGACACGGAGTCGACCTCGTTCTCGTTCCCCTCGTAGGAGTCCGGGGCCGTGAAGGCGTACAGGCTGCGGCCCGCCGCACCGGCGGTGACGTAGACCACGCCCTCGGTCTCGGGGTAGGCGGTGCCGCCGATGGGCAGCTTCTTGGTGACCTCGCCGCCCTTGATGACGTCGGTGCGCTCGTACTGGTGGTTGTGGCCGTTGATGACCAGGTCCACCTGGTACTTGTCGAACAGCGGCACCCACTCCTGGCGCACGCCCCCCTCCGAGGCGTGCGCCTTGGACGTGCAGTACGCGCAGTGGTGGAAGAACACGATGACGAAGTCGATGTCGTCGCAGGCCCGGAACTTCTTCAGCTGGGCCTCGAACCACTTGGTCTGGGTTCCACCAGAAATGCCCAGGTTCGCCGGGATCTCGAAGGAGATGTCGTTGGGGTCCAGCGAGATGATCGCCGTGTTGCCGTAGACGAAGGAGTAGACGCCCGGGAGGTTCTCCGGGTCCGGGCCGTTGTCCGGGAGGGTCCAGCGGGCTTCCTCGCCGCCGTAACCGTTGGGCGAGTACCAGGCCTCCATGTCGTGGTTTCCGTAGGAGACCATCCACGGGATCTGCTTGGCGACCGACTCGGTCTGGTACAGGAACTGGTCCCAGGTGCGCGAGTCGTACCCGGTGTCGGTGGTCTTGCCCGCGCCGGACGGGTCACCGTAGGCGATGTCGCCGGCGTGCAGGTGGAAGGCCGGGTTCTGGCCGAGGATCAGGCTGTCGTTGGCCAGGGCGTGGTAGCTGACGCCCTGGTCGCCGAAGGCGGTGAAGGTGAACGGCTCGCTGCGGGCGGGGGCGGTGGTGAAGGTGCCCAGGGTGCCCAGCAGGTGCCGCTCGGCCGGGTCGAAGCCGTCGTGGCCGACGCCGTAGTAGTACGTCCTGCCGGGGCGCAGGTGGGCGAGCTGGGCGTGCAGGTAGTACTGCGTGTGGTCGCCGCTCGCGCCGACACCGGCCGGGGTGTAGAGGCTGCGGACCTCGGCCTCGATCTTGCGGGAGAGGTCCCAGGGGCTGGCGCCGATGCGGATGAAGGGGTTCTTGACGGCGACCGGGACCTGCCAGGAGACGGTCATCTCGGTGCGCGGGTCGCCACCGAAGGCGAGGTGGCGACCGAAGGGGGCGACGAGGGCACCGTCGACCTCCTCGGTGGCGGAGGCGGTGCGCTGGGTCGGTACGGCGGCCTGGGCGGTGCCGCCCGGTATGAACGCGCCGCCCGTGACGGCGCCCAGAGTGACGGCACCGCCTCTGATCATGGTGCGCCGCGAGAATCTGGCGCGCAGGTACTCATGCTGCTCGGCCATGCTCATGCGCTCGGCCAGCTTCTCGGGTACTCCCATACGAGGAATGTCCATGGCGTCTGAAACTCGTGGGTCCGGGCGACGCAGCACAAGACGCAGGATGGACAGCTTGCGAACAGAGCCCCATAAGAGTTTCAACAGACGCTTGCCCGGAATCGGGCACGATTCTTGCGAAACTCGCGCTGGTGGCCCAGGATCTACCGGGTGCACGAGGAACTTGTCGATCATCTGACGCGGTCCACGCCCCTGAACCGGGGCGAGGCGCTGCGGGTGATACAGGACGTGCTCGCCTACTTCGACGAGACGACGCAGGACTACGTCCGTCGCCGCCACCGAGAACTGCAGGTCCAGGGCCTGCAGAACACGGAGATCTTCGAACGGATCGAGGCGGACCTGAAATACCGGGCGGTCGCACCGCCGGAGCTGACGCTCCGGCAGCTGCGCCGCATGGTCTACGGCTGAGAACCAGCCAGGAACCACGGACTGAGGAATACCTATATATGTGCGGAATTGTCGGATACATCGGGAAGCGTGACGTGGCGCCCCTGCTCCTGGAGGGCCTGCAGCGCCTGGAGTACCGCGGCTACGACTCCGCGGGCATCGTCGTCACCTCCCCGAAGACGGCCGGCCTGAAGATGGTCAAGGCCAAGGGCCGGGTGCGCGACCTGGAGGCCAAGGTCCCCGCGCGTTTCAAGGGCACCACCGGTATCGCCCACACCCGCTGGGCCACCCACGGCGCCCCCTCCGACGTCAACGCCCACCCGCACATGTCGGCCGACCAGAAGGTCGCCGTCGTGCACAACGGCATCATCGACAACGCCTCCGACCTGCGCCGCAAGCTGGAGGCGGACGGTGTCGAGTTCCTCTCCGAGACCGACACCGAGGTGCTCGTCCACCTGATCGCCCGCTCGCAGGCCGAGAAGCTGGAGGACAAGGTCCGCGAGACCCTCCGGGTCGTCGAGGGCACCTACGGCATCGCGGTCATGCACGCCGACTTCTCCGACCGCATCGTGGTGGCCCGCAACGGCTCCCCGGTCGTCCTCGGCATCGGTGAGAAGGAGATGTTCGTCGCATCGGACATCGCCGCCCTGGTCGCCCACACCCGGCAGATAGTGACGCTGGACGACGGCGAGATGGCCACCCTCAAGGCCGACGACTTCCGCACCTACACCACCGAGGGCACCCGTACGACGGCCGAGCCGACCACCGTGGAGTGGGAGGCGGCCTCCTACGACATGGGCGGCCACGACACGTACATGCACAAGGAGATCCACGAGCAGGCCGAGGCCGTGGACCGCGTGCTGCGCGGCCGCATCGACGACCGCTTCTCCACCGTGCACCTCGGCGGCCTGAACCTGGACGCCCGCGAGGCACGCAAGATCCGCCGCGTGAAGATCCTCGGCTGCGGCACCTCGTACCACGCGGGCATGATCGGCGCCCAGATGATCGAGGAGCTGGCCCGCATCCCCGCCGACGCCGAGCCGGCTTCCGAGTTCCGCTACCGCAACGCGGTCGTGGACCCCGACACCCTCTACGTCGCGGTCTCCCAGTCCGGTGAGACGTACGACGTCCTCGCCGCCGTCCAGGAGCTGAAGCGCAAGGGCGCCCGGGTGCTCGGCGTGGTCAACGTGGTCGGGTCCGCGATCGCCCGCGAGGCCGACGGCGGCATCTACGTGCACGCCGGCCCCGAGGTCTGCGTGGTCTCCACGAAGTGCTTCACCAACACCACGGTCGCCTTCGCCCTGCTCGCCCTGCACCTCGGCCGCACCCGTGACCTCTCGGTCCGCGACGGCAAGCGGATCATCGACGGCCTGCGCAGGCTGCCGGGTCAGATCTCCGAGATCCTGGAGCAGGAGGAGGAGATCCGGAAGCTGGCGGAGCAGTACGCCGACGCCCGCTCGATGCTCTTCATCGGCCGCGTCCGGGGCTACCCGGTGGCCCGCGAGGCCTCCCTGAAGCTCAAGGAGGTCTCCTACATCCACGCCGAGGCCTACCCCGCCTCCGAGCTGAAGCACGGCCCGCTGGCCCTCATCGAGCCCGCCCTGCCCACGGTGGCGATCGTCCCCGACGACGACCTCCTGGAGAAGAACCGCGCGGCCCTGGAGGAGATCAAGGCCCGCAGCGGCAAGATCCTCGCGGTGGCCCACCAGCGCCAGGAGAAGGCCGACGAGACGATCGTCGTCCCGAAGAACGAGGACGAGCTGGACCCGATCCTCATGGGCATCCCGCTCCAGCTGCTGTCGTACCACACGGCAAAGGTCCTCGGGCGAGACATCGACAAGCCGAGGAACCTCGCGAAGTCAGTAACGGTCGAGTAACTCCCTGAGGGGCGCGGGGAACTGCGCGAGCAACCCCCACTCACCCGCACAGGCGCGAACAACAGAACGGACCCCCACGTGTGCCACCCATCACGTGGGGGTCCTTTCAGTGCCGCTGCGGATCAGCCGGTGGCCGTCACCCCCCGGCGGGCGGCACGCCCGGGAAGCGCCGTCGGCCAGTGGGCCAGCGCTGCCGTCGCCGCGTACCAGGCGACCGCGCCGGAGACCGCGGCCACCCAGCCGCCGACCTTCGCGAGAGAGGAGCTGTCGGCGAAGGCCGCGACGGCGAGCACCAGCATCGCCAGGAACAGCAGCCCGTGCATGACCTGACCCAGGGTGTCCCCGCCCGCGAGGGTCAGGGTGAGCGCCACGAGGGCGAACAGCAGCAGGAAGAGGCCGGCCGCGTTGGCCGACATCTGACCCGCGACGGCCCAGGTGAACCAGAGCGCGCCGAGGGCGACGAAGCCGGTGCCGGAGGCGCTGTCACCGGCACGGAAGGCCAGGAGACCGACGAGGAAGAGGGCGACGCCGCCCAGGTAATGAGCCAGTGACACGGCGTCGGATGCCCCCACGCCGTCGATCACGCCGGTGGTACCGAGCCCGAACGCCAACAGGGTGACACCCAGGGCGAGTCGGCCGACCACGGTGGTGTTTCCGCTTCCCGCGGAGACGTCGTTGTCCACGGCGGGCTCCCTTCATGCATGTGCAGTTGCGCGGTGACCGGTATATGCCCTTCACAAGGGCACAAACACCTCTACGCGCGAGTAGTTTCGCGCTGTACCAAGGGAGTTGACAGAGTGTCGGAAGGTCAGGGAATGACGATGACGGGCCGCTGCGCACGCTTGGCGAGCCGGCCGGCCACGGAGCCGAAGATCCGGCCCACGATGCCGTGCGTCGAGCCGACCACGATCGCGTCGGCCTCGTACTCCCGCCCCACCTCTTCGAGCTCGTGGCAGATGTCACCGCCGCGCTCGACCAGGATCCAGGGCACCTCGGCCAGATAGTCCGCGCAGGCCAGTTCCAGACCCAGCACCTCGGTGCGGTGGTCCGGCACGTCGACGAAGACGGGCGGCTCGCAGCCGGCCCACACCGTGGTGGGCAGCCGGTTGGCCACATGGACGATGATCAGGCCCGAGCCGGAGCGGTGGGCCATGCCGATGGCGTAGGCGAGGGCGCGCTCGCTGGACGTCGAGCCGTCGAAGCCGACGACCACACCGTGCTTGAAGGCGGGGTCGCAGGAAGGGCTTGACTCTTCCGCCGCGAGGGGATCGGCCGCCGTGGGATCGGCGACGGGCCGCTTGCGGTCCGCGGGTTCGAAGAATTCGTGACCGGCCATGGCTGTCTCGGCGTTGTGATCCTTTGTGGGTGGGGGGTGACATCGGGTGGCGGAGCTGTGTCCGGGATTCGTCTTCCCAACCCCATACCCCCAAGGGTACGGCGGCACGCCTCCTCTGCCCAGATCCCGCACACGCTCCGTAAGCAGCCCCCCGGTGTCCGTAGGGGTTCCCCGGAGCATGCACGAGCAGCGCCCGTAACGCAATGGTTGCTGCCCCGTACAGGCGGTTTGCACAGGATTCCCGGAACGACGGCCGGTGACCGACCGATCGAACAGGCGTTGAACCCGGAGAGTCACCGCCACAGGGAGTACGAGATGTCCGGACCCCGCTCCACCTCCGACCCGCACCCCGCCCCGGACACCACGAGCGACGTGATCCGCTGGGCCGCCTTCAGCTGCGTCCTCGTACCCGTGATCCTCCTCTGGTACGGCACCTCGCTCGCCGGCGCCGCCGGCACCGCCCTCGGCCTCGCCGCCGTCACGGCCGCCTGCCGCGTCCTGCTGCGGTGGTCCGAGCGTTGCACCACGCAAAGAGGCGGACGTCACACCAAGCAGAAGACACCGGTCGACTGACCGGTTTTTGCGCCTCTGAACGCCTCTTTTCGGCCAACTTCTGGGTACCGCCCCGAGGGGGTCCCACCTACCCCCCAACCCCCGTTCCACCTGCACGGAAAGGGTCTGGGCGGACCCGCGCACCCTACGCGGTTTGGCCACTGCGACAAGGCGCACTTCCCTGCACGGCCCACGAGTGCAACCCTTCGTGATCGAATGCTTCACGCCAAGTTGTCATGTCGACAATGTGCGGCGTGTCTAACCGGCCACCGTGAGACCGCGGTAGCCAGTAGATTCGATCTTGACTGTCTTACGGCGGGGGACTCGTGCAGGACCGAGGGGAAACGTGCAGGAGCGACACAACCGAGGAGCCGCGACCACCGAGGGGGGCTTAGCAGGATGAGCCACGACTCCACTGCCGCACCGGAAGCCGCGGCCCGGAAACTTTCCGGGCGACGCCGCAAGGAGATCGTCGCGGTGCTGCTGTTCAGCGGCGGCCCCATCTTCGAGAGTTCCATTCCGCTGTCGGTGTTCGGGATCGACCGCCAGGACGCCGGCGTGCCGCGCTACCGACTGCTGGTGAGCGCCGGCGAGGAAGGCCCACTGCGGACCACAGGGGGCCTGGAACTCACCGCACCGCATGGGCTCGAGGCGATCTCACGCGCAGGGACGGTCGTCGTACCGGCCTGGCGCTCGATCACCTCACCGCCGCCGGAGGAAGCGCTCGACGCGCTGCGCCGTGCGCATGAGGAGGGTGCCCGTATCGTCGGGCTGTGCACCGGGGCGTTCGTCCTGGCCGCGGCCGGACTGCTGGACGGCCGCCCGGCGACCACACACTGGATGTACGCACCGACGCTGGCCAAGCGCTATCCGTCGGTGCATGTGGATCCGCGCGAACTGTTCGTCGACGACGGAGACGTACTGACCTCCGCCGGTACGGCCGCGGGGATCGACCTGTGTCTGCACATCGTGCGGACCGACCACGGCAACGAGGCGGCCGGCGCGCTGGCCCGCCGGCTGGTGGTCCCGCCGCGCCGCAGCGGCGGTCAGGAGCGCTATCTCGACAGGTCTTTACCCGAGGAGATCGGCGCCGACCCGCTCGCCGAGGTCGTCGCCTGGGCGCTGGAACACCTCCACGAGCAGTTCGACGTGGAGACACTGGCGGCACGCGCCTACATGAGCCGCCGTACGTTCGACCGCCGGTTCCGCTCGCTCACCGGCAGCGCACCGCTGCAGTGGCTGATCACCCAGCGGGTGCTGCAGGCGCAGCGGCTGTTGGAGACGTCGGACTACTCGGTGGACGAGGTGGCGGGCCGCTGCGGCTTCCGCTCACCGGTCGCGCTGCGCGGGCACTTCCGCCGCCAGCTCGGCTCGTCCCCCGCCGCCTACCGGGCCGCCTACCGCGCCCGGCGGCCGCAGGGCGAGCGGCACGGTGACACCGAGCCGCCGATGACCCCGTCCGGCCCGACGGGCGCACCCGTCGGCCTGCCCGGCCACGGCCCGATGGGCGCACCGCCCGCCGTGCTGCACCCGGAGCGGGAGAGCGCGGTGCCGATGCAGACCCGGCGCCAGACCGCGGGCGCGGTGAGCCTGCTGCCGGGGCCGCGCACCGGCCACTGAACGAGGCGCACACAGACAGAGGGGGGCGGGCACACACCCGCCCCTCTCCGTCTTGCTGTGTCCCGGCCCCGGGGCGGCAGCCCCCGGCGAGTCCCGCACCGACACGGGGCATCCCAAAAGCGGACGTCAGCTTTAGGGTGGTCGCATGAACGATCGCATGGTGTGGATCGACTGCGAGATGACCGGCCTCTCGCTGTCCGACGACGCTCTCATCGAGGTGGCCGCCCTCGTCACCGACTCCGAGCTGAACGTACTGGGCGAGGGGGTGGACATCGTCATCCGTCCGCCGGACTCGGCTCTGGAGACGATGCCGGAGGTGGTGCGTCAGATGCACACCGCGTCCGGCCTCCTCGACGAGCTGGCCGGGGGCACGACGCTGGCCGACGCCGAGGAGCAGGTGCTGGCGTATGTACGGCAGTGGGTGAAGGAGCCCGGCAAGGCCCCGCTGTGCGGCAACTCCGTCGGCACCGACCGCGGCTTCCTGCTGCGGGACATGCCGACCCTGGAGGACTACCTCCACTACCGGATCGTGGATGTCTCCAGCATCAAGGAGCTGGCCCGCCGCTGGTACCCGCGGGCGTACTTCAACAGCCCGGAGAAGAACGGCAACCACCGCGCCCTCGCCGACATCCGCGAGTCGATCGCCGAGCTGCGCTACTACCGCGAGGCCGTCTTCGTCCCGCAGCCCGGCCCGGACTCCGACACCGCCAGGACGATCGCCGCCAAGCACGTCCTGCCCGCGCAGTAGGACCGTCTGGGAAGCCCCCGCGAAAACCTGTGCGCGAGCACCCCCTCGGACCCTGTAGACTTCTTCTCGGCCGGTCGGGGAAACCACCAAGTCAACGACTGGTCATGGTGGGTGTAGCTCAGCTGGTAGAGCACCTGGTTGTGGTCCAGGATGCCGCGGGTTCGAGTCCCGTCACTCACCCTGAGTAATCAGCCGGTGACTCCGTCGCAAGACGGGTCACCGGCTGATTCGTTTTCCGGTGCCTGCTGCCCCCCCTGGGGGGGGCAGCCCCGCACCGTGACGTGCGTCACGACGACGCCCGCACCACCAGATCCGTCGGCAGCACCGCATGCCGCCGCTCCAGCCCCCGGGACACGGCCGGGCGACGGTCGGCTATCTCCGTGAGCAGCAGGTCGATCATCGCGCGGCCCATCTCCTCGATGGGCTGGCGCACACTGGTCAGCGGCGGGTCCATGTGGCGGGCGATGGCCGAGTCGTCGTAACCGACCAGCGCCACGTCGTCCGGGATCCGGCGGCCCGCCTCGCGCAGCACCTGGCGGGCACCCGCCGCCATGACGTCGGAGCCGGCGAAGACCGCGTCCAGGTCGGAGTAGCGCTCCAGCAGCGTGGTCATCGCCCGCCGACCGCCCTCCTCGGTGAAGTCCCCCGGCTCGACGAGGAGTTCGTCCACCTCCCGGCCCGCGTCCCGCAGGGCGTCGCGGTAGCCGTCGACGCGACGCTGGGCGCCGTAGACGTCGAGGCGGCCGGTGATGTGGGCGATCCTGCGGCGGCCCCGGGAGAGCAGGTGCTCCACGGCCGAGCGGCCACCGCCGTAGTTGTCCGAGTCCACCGAGGTGAGCGTCTCCTTGGCCGAGCGCGGTCCGCTGATCACCGCCGGGATCTCCAACTGGGCGAGCAGGTCGGGCAGCGGGTCGTCGGCGTGCACCGAGACCAGCAGCACCCCGTCCACCCGGTGGGCCGCCAGATACTGCGCGAGACGCTGCCGCTCCCGGTCGCTGCCCGCGAAGATCAGCAGCAGCTGCATCTCCGTCTCGGACAGCTCGCTGCCGACACCGCGCAGCATGTCCGAGAAGTACGGCTCCGCGAAGAACCGGGTCTCCGGCTCGGGGACGACCAGCGCGATGGCGTCCGTGCGGTTGGCCGCGAGGGCGCGGGCCGCCGTGTTGGGCACGTAGCCGAGTTCGGCGACCGCCGCCTCGACCGCCGCCCGGGTCGCCTCACTGACCCGGGGCGAGCCGTTGATCACCCGTGAGACCGTGCCCCGGCCGACCCCGGCCCGGGCGGCCACCTCCTCGAGCGTGGGCCGCCCCCCGCTCCGGCCCCGCGCTCCGTGGCTTGCCATGGGCTCCGCCTCCCTCGCACCAACATCCGGCTGGCTGGAATCTAACAGTCCTGGCCAGAGCGGCGAGCGGCACCGGACCTCCGGGGAAGGCCAGTTAACGCTCAGATAACTGAACACATCACTCGGCGTCCGGTCCCTTGACACCCCGCCCCGAACCGACGACTCTTCAACACATCACTGGTGGGAGCGCTCCCACAGTACCTGACACATACACGTCCCGCACGTTCCCCGCCCGAGCCGCAGCGAGTAAGAACGGGCCCAACCATGCAGTTGGCCGGGGGGTCGGCACGTCAGGCAACAGGAGGACGCAATGCGCACGAGCATCCGCCGGTCCCGCAGGCTGGGGGCCTTCGTGGCCGTCGCCGCGCTGACCACAGGGCTGTTGGCCGGCTGCGCCAACGACTCGGACGACGGCTCGTCGAACGCGGACGGCGGCAACGGCAGTGGCAAGGGCAAGATCACGCTGACCATCGGGACCTTCGGCGTCTTCGGCTACAAGCAGGCCGGCCTCTACGACGAGTACATGAAGCTCCACCCGAACATCAACATCAAGGAGAACGTCACCACCCGTACCGACGTGTACTGGCCGAAGGTGCTCACCCGCCTCCAGGCCGGCGCCGGCACCGACGACATCCAGGCCATCGAGGTCGGCAACATCACCGAGGCCGTCCAGACCCAGGGGAACAAGTTCGTCGACCTCGGCAAGGAGGTCGACAAGTCGCAGTGGCTGGACTGGAAGAACGCCCAGGCCACCACCAAGGACGGCAAGCTCATCGGGCTCGGGACCGACATCGGGCCGATGGCCATCTGCTACCGGAAGGACCTCTTCCAGAAGGCGGGGCTGCCGACCGACCGGACCAAGCTCGCCGAGCTGTGGAAGGGCGACTGGAGCAAGTACGTCGACGTCGGCAAGCAGTACATGAAGAAGGCGCCCAAGGGCACCAAGTTCGTGGACTCGGCCTCCTCCGTCTACAACGCGGCGGTGGGCGGTGCCAGCGAGCGGTACTACGACAAGGACGGCAACCCCGTCTGGGACAAGTCCGAGGGCGTGAAGAAGTCCTGGGACGCCGCCATGAGCGTCGCGACCAGCAACATGTCGGCGAAGCTGAAGCAGTTCGACCCGACGTGGGACCAGGGCTTCGCCAACGGCACCTTCGCCTCCATCGCCTGCCCGGCCTGGATGATCGGCTACATCGAGCAGAAGTCCGGTGACTCCGGCAAGGGCAAGTGGGACGTGGCGGCGGCGCCGGCGGCCTCCAACTGGGGCGGCTCCTTCCTCGGCGTGCCGACCGCGACCAAGCACCAGAAGGAGGCCGTCGCGCTGGCGAAGTGGCTGACCGCGCCCGAGCAGCAGGCGAAGGTCTTCGCCAAGCAGGCCAGCTTCCCGTCGAGCCCGTCGGTGTACCCGACCCTGAAGCCGCAGGCCGACACCACGGCGTACTTCTCCGGCGCGCCGATCACCCAGATCTTCTCCGACTCGGCGAAGACCATCCCCGCGCAGCCCCTCGGCGCCAAGGACAAGCCGATCGACAACGCGATCAGCGACATCGGCATCCTCCAGGTCGAGCAGAAGGGCAAGTCCCCCGCCGAGGGCTGGGACGCCGCGTCCAAGGAGATCAAGGACGTGCTCGGCCAGTGACCAGCTCCAAGCAGGCTCTCGCGCACCCCGCGTCGAGCGCCGAGGCCGCGCCCGGCACCCCGCCGGGCGCGGCCCGGGGCGCTCACGGTCGCGGTACGCCGGCGGGCACCGACTCCTGGCGCAGCCGGCTGTACCGCTGGGACATGAAGGCGTCGCCGTACGCGTTCGTCGCCCCCTTCTTCGTCCTGTTCGGGGCCTTCACACTGGTCCCGCTGCTCTACACGGCCTGGTACTCGCTGCACAACGTCCAGCTGTCGACGCTGGACCACCAGACCTGGGCGGGCCTGGACAACTACCAGAACCTGTTGTCCTCGGACTTCTTCTGGAACGCCCTGAAGAACACGGTCACCATCGGTCTGATCTCCACGGTTCCGCAGCTGCTGGCCGCGCTCGGCCTCGCCCACCTGCTGAACTACAGGCTGCGCGGCTCGACCGTGTGGCGGGTCGTGATGCTGACCCCGTACGCCACCTCGGTGGCCGCCGCGACCCTGGTGTTCACGCTGCTGTACTCGTGGGACGGCGGCATGATCAACTGGATCCTCCACTTCGTCGGGGTCGATCCCGTCAACTGGCGTGAGTCCGACTGGGGTTCGCAGTTCGCGGTGTCGACGATCGTGATCTGGCGGTGGACCGGTTACAACGCGCTGATCTATCTGGCCGCGATGCAGGCGATCCCGACGGATCTGTACGAGTCGGCGGCGCTCGACGGCGCCAACCGCTGGCAGCAGTTCCGGCATGTGACGATCCCGCAGCTGCGGCCCACGATCCTGTTCACGATCGTCGTCTCCACCATCGGCGCGACCCAGCTCTTCGGTGAGGTCCTGCTGTTCGGCGGGGTCAGCGGGTCCAAGGGCGGCTCCGAGCACCAGTACCAGACGCTCGGTCTGTACATGTACGACCAGGGCTGGATCATCGGCAACCTCGGCAAGGCGTCCGCGATCGCCTGGTCGATGTTCCTGATCCTGCTGATCGTCGCCGCGGTCAATCTGCTGCTCACCCGACGGCTGAGGAAGTCCCAATGACGACCAGTGAACTGACGCTGCCCACGACGAAGGCGCCGAAGATGAAGCGTCGCCGGGGGATGGGCGCCGGCAAGCAGCTGCACGCGGGCCCGGTGACGTACATCGTCCTGACGATCTTCGCGCTGGCCTCGCTGGCCCCGCTGGTGTGGACGGCGATCGCGGCCTCGCGCACCGACCGGCGGCTCGCCCAGACTCCGCCGCCGCTGTGGTTCGGCGGCAACCTGTTCAAGAACATGCAGGCCGCCTGGGACCAGGCGGGGCTCGGCACGGCGATGTTCAACTCGGTGATCGTGGCGGGCACGATCACGGTGAGCACGGTGCTGTTCGCCACGCTGGCCGGCTTCGCCTTCGCCAAGCTGCGGTTCCGGTTCTCCGGCCTGCTGTTGCTGCTGACCATCGGCACGATGATGATCCCGCCGCAGCTGGCCGTCGTACCGCTGTACCTGTGGATGGCGGACTTCGGCTGGTCGAACCAGCTGCAGACGGTGGTCCTGCCGAGCCTGGTGACGGCGTTCGGCACGTTCTTCATGCGGCAGTACCTGGTGCAGGCGCTGCCGTCGGAGCTGATCGAGGCGGCCCGGGTGGACGGGGCGAGCAGCATCCGGATCGTGTGGCACGTGGTGTTCCCGGCCGCCCGGCCCGCGATGGCCGTGCTCGGCCTGCTGACCTTCGTGTTCGCGTGGAACGACTTCCTGTGGCCGATCATCGCCCTGAACCAGCAGAACCCGACCGTGCAGGTGGCCCTGAACTCGCTCGGCACCGGCTATGTCCCGGACCAGGCGGTGATCATGGCAGGTGCGCTGCTCGGCACGCTGCCGCTGCTGATCGCCTTCCTGCTGTTCGGCAAGCAGATCGTGGGCGGGATCATGCAGGGCGCGATCAAGGGCTGAACCCGCCTCCCCCGAGGGGGCCGGGCCACCGCCGCCCCGGCCCCCTTCCTCTTCCTCCCTGCTCTCCTCCCTCTCTCCACCCCACTCGTCTCGTCGGTCTTCCACGACCTCAATGGGAGCGCTTCCATGCCTGAACCCGTTACGTCCGTGACTTTCCCTCCCGCCTTTCTCTGGGGCGCCGCGACCTCCGCTTACCAGATCGAGGGGGCGGTGCGGGAGGGCGGCCGCACCCCCTCGATCTGGGACACCTTCAGCCATACGCCGGGCAGGACGGCCGGCGGCGAGACCGGTGACATCGCCGTCGACCACTACCACCGCTACCGCGACGACGTGGCGCTCATGGCGGAGCTGGGCCTGAACGCGTACCGCTTCTCCGTCTCCTGGTCCCGGGTGCAGCCGACCGGGCGGGGGCCGGCGGTCCAGGTGGGCCTGGACTTCTACCGCCGGCTGGTGGACGAGCTGCTGGCCGCCGGGATCAAGCCGGCGCTCACGCTCTACCACTGGGACCTGCCGCAGGAGCTGGAGGACGCGGGCGGCTGGCCGGAGCGGGACACCGCGCTCCGGTTCGCCGAGTACGCGCAGCTGGTCGGCGAGGCGCTGGGCGACCGGGTGGAGCACTGGATCACCCTCAACGAGCCCTGGTGCAGCGCCTTCCTGGGCTACGGCTCCGGCGTGCACGCCCCGGGCCGTACCGATCCGGCCGCCTCCTTGCGCGCGGCCCACCACCTCAACCTGGCCCACGGCCTGGGCGCGACGGCCCTGCGCTCGGTGATGCCGGCCCGCAACCAGATCGCCGTCAGCCTCAACTCCTCGGTGGTACGGCCCCTTTCGCAGGACCCGGCCGACCTGGCGGCGGCCCGCCGCATCGACGACCTGGCCAACGGGATCTTCCACGGCCCGATGCTGCACGGGGCCTACCCCGAGACCCTGTTCTCCTCGACCGCCTCGGTCACCGACTGGTCGTACGTCCTCGACGGCGACGTCAGCGCGATCAACGTGCCGCTGGACGCGCTCGGCCTGAACTACTACACGCCGACCCTGGTCTCGGCGGCCCCCGACAAGGTCCGGGGCCCGCGGGCGGACGGCCACGGCGCCAGCGAGCACTCCCCCTGGCCGGCCGCGGACGACGTGCTGTTCCACCAGACCCCGGGCGAGCGCACCGAGATGGGCTGGACGATCGACCCGACGGGCCTGCACGAGCTGATCATGCGGTACACGCGGGAGGCGCCGGGGCTGCCGCTGTACGTGACGGAGAACGGCGCGGCCTACGACGACAAGCCCGACCCGGACGGCCGGGTGCACGACCCCGAGCGCATCGCCTACCTGCACGGCCACCTCTCGGCGGTCCGCCGCGCCCTGACCGACGGCGCGGACGTGCGCGGCTACTACCTGTGGTCCCTGCTGGACAACTTCGAGTGGGCGTACGGCTACGACAAGCGGTTCGGCGCGGTGTACGTGGACTACGCGACGCTGGAGCGGACGCCGAAGTCGAGTGCGCGGTGGTACGGCGAGGCGGCCCGGACGGGGGCGCTGCCGGCGGTGCAGGCCCACTAGCGGGAAGAGGCGCGGCGCCCCTCCCCGGGGTGCCGCGCCTCGCCGGTCAGGAGCCGAACAGCTCGGTCATCTCGGTGAGCTTGCCGTCGCCGCCCACGGCCACGTCGAAGAAGTTCTCGCCGTAGCAGTCGCTGGTGTCGGCCTTGGCGGTGGCGGTGTCCTGCTCGGTGCCGTTGACGCAGACACGGATGTGCTGGAGGCCACCGCCCGCGGCGGTCATCTTCGCCGGGCCGCTCTTCTTCACGTGCAGGACCGTGATCGGGGTGTCTCCGGACTCGACGGTGTACTCGTGCTCCTTGCCGGTCGCCTGGTAGAAGGCGCCCTCGGTGGAGCTGCAGTGCTGCACGGCGTCCTTGGTGGTGAGGGTGTTCATGGCGCCGGAGACGCTCTCGACCAGGACGTACTTGTGGCCCTTGGCGAGGGTCGGGCAGCCCCGCTTGGCGTCGCCCTTGGCGGAGGGGCTCGCGGAGGCCGAAGGGCTCGCGGTGCCGTCGGCCTCGGCGGTGGTGTCGGTGGGCTGACAGGCGGTCAGGGTGAGCGCGGCACAGCCCAGGACGGCGGCGACCAGGGCATGGCGGATGGACGGCATTGTTCCCCCGAAGTGGTACGGCCCGGGCAGCAACGGCCCGGGTGATGGCATGTCGAACGGGCCGTGCGTCACTGTGCGGACGGCGGCCGGCCCGGGCCGAAGATCGACCCGGGCCGGAACTATATAGGCATGATCATGCCGAGTTGGCGCAGAACTCGCGGCGCCCCGCGCGTCACTTGAAGGCGCCGAACGCCTTCGAGAACGCGAACTTGTCCTGGGTGATCGAGCTGCACGTGGCGTCGGCGGTGGGCTTGGCGCCGCCGTCGCACTGCTTGTCGCGGGCCGCGGACCACATGGAGAGCCAGCCGAGGCCCTTGGACTTGGCGAAATTCACCAGCTGGGTGGCGTCGTCGACCTTGAAGACCTCGGAGGAGACGTCGTTGACGCCGATCATCGGGGTGACCGCGACCGCCTTCCAGGCGGCGGAGTCGGACAGCCCCAGCACGCTCTTGACCTGGGCCTGGGTGGCGGTGGCAGCCTGTTCGGCCAGGTCGCCCATGTCGCCGCTGAACGAGGGGCCGTAGTCCATCGCCATGATGTTGACGGTGCCGATCTTCACACCGTTGGACTTGGCGTCGGACAGGAGGTTCACGCCGTCCTGGGTGAGGCCCTGCGGCAGCACCGGAAGGGTGTAGGAGACGTCCAGGCCCGGGTGCTGGGCCTGGAGCTTGGCTATGGCCTGGGCGCGGCGGGTGTTGGCGGCCGCGTTGGGGAGCGCACCGCCCTCGACGTCGAAGTCGACCTTGGTCAGCTTGAAGGCGTCGACGACCTTGCCGTAGGCCGCGGCGAGCGCGTCCGCGGAGGAGCAGGTGGTGGCCAGCTCCGAGCCGGAGGCGCCGCCGAAGGAGACCCGGACGTCACCGCCCTTGGCGCGCAGGGAGCCGATCTGCGCGGCCACGCCGTCGCTGGTGACGTCCGTGACACCGCCCCACTTGGGGGTGCAGCCGCCGCCGTCGGTGATGAAGGCGAGGTTGAAGTTCTTCACGCCGGTCGCGTCGGCCGCGGCGAGCAGGTCGAAGGCCGGGTAGAGGGAGGTGTCGACGTAGGGCGCGAAACCGGCGGAGGCGGTGGTGCCGCTGCCGGTGCTGCCGGTCGGCGTGGGCGTCGCACTCTGGGTGGGGGTGGCGCTCTGGGTCGGGGTCGCGCTCTGGGTGGGGGTCGGGGTCGGGGTCGCCGACTGGGTCTGGGTCGGGCGGCCGCTCGGCTCGGGGGTCGCGCCGCCGTCCGCGGAACAGCTCGCGTTGTCGATACGGCAACCGGTGGGATCCCCGGCGCCGTTGACCACGAAGCCGACGGTGACCGACTTGCCGGGCGCGAGGCCCTCGGTGTCCCACTTGGCCGGCTTCACGGTGACGTGCTGACCGCTCACGCTCGACTCGCCGTTCCACAGCGAGCTGAGCTTCGCGCCCGCGGGGAGGTCGAACTCCAGCGTCCAGGTCTTCTCCGCCTGGCCACTGTTGTTGGTGACGACGTACTGCGCGGTGTAGCCCGTCGACCAGTCGCTGGTCTTGGTGTACGCGGCGTTCACGCCGGCCGCGTTCGCCGTGCCGGTCAGCAGGACCGCGCCGCCACCGACCACGGCCGCTGCCACCAGGCCGCCGATCGCCTTGTTCCTGCCACTGATCCTGCGCCGGTGCGTGCTCATGCGCGTGCCTGCCTTCGCTGTTCACGGGGGTGAGGTGCGGCAGCACGCTAGCGGGCGAGAATCGGACAAACGGCTTGATAAGGGCGGCCGTTGGGGAACTTATGGTGCGCTTAAGGAAGGGATCGGGGACGGTTAAAGGTCGAGACCAATTTGCCCGATCGGCGTCTCCGCACCGCCCCGCGGTGCCCCCTGCCTCCCGGCTTGCGCCCGTCCAGCTGGAACCAGATCCGCACCTCGGTGCCGCCCAGCACCGAGGAGCCGATACGGACGTCGCCGCCGGTGGCCTCCGCGAGCCGGCGCACGATGTCGAGGCCGAGGCCGGTCGAGCCCGCGCTGCCGGAGCCGCGGCCGCGGGCCATCGCCGCCTCGGGGTCGGGTATGCCGGGGCCCGCGTCGGAGACCAGCACGATCACCGCGTCCCCGCCGTTGTGCACGTCGACCGCGAAGGCGGTGCCCTCGGCGGTGTGCCGGAAGACGTTGCCGAGCAGCGCGTCCAGCGCGGCCGCCAGGTCGGCGCGGGCCACGGGTATGCGCACCGGCCGCTCCACTCCGGCCAGCCGCCACTTGCGGCCCTCGTCCTCGGCGAGCGCGGACCAGAACTCCATCCGCTCGCGGACCACTTCGGCCGCGTCGCACCCGGCGCCGGGCCCGGCCGCCGCGGTCTGCGGCTTGGCCTCCCGGGCCGTACGAATGATGGCGTCGACCTCCCGCTCCAGCTGGGCGACGGCGGTCCGGGTCTGCTCGGCGGCCGGACCGCCGCCGAGGGAAGCCGCGTTCAGCCGGAGCACGGTCAGCGGGGTGCGCAGCCGGTGCGAGAGGTCGGCCGCCAGCTCGCGTTCGTTCGCCAGGAGTTGGACGACCTGGTCGGCCATGGAGTTGAACGCGACGGCCGCGAGCCTCAGTTCGTTCGGGCCCTCCTCGGGCACCCGGGCGCCCAGCTGGCCCTCGCCCAGCTCGTGCGCCCCCTCGACCAGTCGCTGCGCGGGCCGGACCATGCGCACCCCGAGCCGGTCGGCGACCGCGACCGAGCCGACGATCAGCGCGAGGCCGACGCCGGCGAGCACCGCCCAGGCCGTGCCGACGCCGTTGCTCACCTCGGACTCGGGGACGTACACCTCGACGACCGCGATCGCGGTCGAGCTGAGCGCGACCGGCTGCAGCAGCGTGGAGCCGCCGGTGACCGAGGCGGTGGAGGCGCGGCCCAGCTTCCGTACGGCCTCGATGTCCCGGTGGGCGGCGCGCTGCCGGCCGAGGTCGAGCGCGGCCCGGCCGTCGGCGGCGGGCAGGTGCACCGCCACCCCGGAGTCGGCTCCGGCGGAGGCCACCACCCGCTCCAGCTTGTCCCGGTCGGTGGTGATGGACAGGGCGGGGGCGACCGCGGCGGCCTCGCGCTCGGCGTTGGAGAAGGCGCGGTCGCGGGCCATCTCCTTGACGACGAGACCGAGCGGCACGGCGAAGGCGACCACGACCATCGTGGTGACCGCCAGGCACACCTTGACCAGGGCCCATCTCATCGCGGCGGCTCCCCTTCCCCGTCGGTGAGCACGGGCGGCTCCAGCTTCACGCCGACCCCCCGCAGGGTGTGCAGATAACGCGGCCGGGCGGCCGTCTCCCCCAACTTCCGGCGCAGCCAGGACAGGTGGACGTCGATGGTCTGGTCGTCGCCGTAGGACTGCTGCCAGACCTCGGCGAGCAGCTCCTTGCGCGCCACGACGACACCGGGGCGGCCGGCGAGGAAGGCGAGCAGGTCGAACTCGCGGCGGGTCAGGTCGAGCCGGACACCGTCCAGTTCGGCCTGACGGCGCAGCGGGTCGACGGTCAGCCCGCCGACCCGGATGACGGGCGAGGGCTGGGCCTCCCCGCCGCCGGAGCGGGCCCGGCGCAGCACGGCCGCGATCCGCGCGGACAGGTGCTCGACCGAGAACGGCTTGGTCAGGTAGTCGTCCGCCCCGGCGTTGAGCAGTCGGACGACCTCTGCCTCGTCGTCCCGCGCGGTGGCGATGATGACGGGCACGTCGGTGATCCCGCGCAGCATCTTCAGGGCCTCGGAGCCGTCCAGGTCGGGCAGTCCGAGGTCCAGGATGACCACGTCGAAACGGAGATGGGCGACCTCGCGCAGCGCCTCCAGTGCCGTACCGACGCTGCGCACGGTGTGCGAGGCGTCGGTCAGATGCCGGATGAGCGCCGAGCGTACGAACTGGTCGTCCTCGACCACGAGCACACTTGCCATGCGCCGCACCGTACGCCATACGGCCCATGCCGGTCGGAGCCTGTGGATAACTCGGGACGAGTGCGCACGGCCGTACCCCTGAGGCAGTATGGCCCGCGATGCGCAGAGGACTCGTACACGTACTGGCGTGGCTGCTCGCCACCGGAGCGGCGGTCACGCTGTCGTGGTGGGGCGTGCACACGGTGATGGCGGGGACGGTGTACGACCCGCCGCGCGCCCTGCCGATCACGGCGGCGGACACGACCACGCAGCGCTCGAAGCCGCTGGATCCGCCGAGCACCCGGCCGTCCCCGTCGAAGAGCAGACCACCCGAATCACCGACCCCCACTCCCTCCCGGACACCGTCCGGCGGCACCACCGCGCCCCCGACCCCGTCCGCCACCGCCTCCGGCCAGGTCAAGGCCTACGACACCGACGGCGGCCGGGCGGTCTTCGACCTGGGCAGGTCGAGCGCGACCCTCGTCTCGGCGACCCCGGGCACCGGCTGGTCGATGCAGGTGTGGAAGACGCAGACGTGGATCCGGGTGGAGTTCAGCAGCGGCGCGGACCGGGTGTCGGTGTTCTGCACCTGGCACGACGGGCCGCCGCATGTGGAGGTCGGCACGTACTGACGACCCGAAAGTGAAAGACAACTAGATATTGACAGTCAACTCTCATTTGGCGGTAGCCTCTCATCAGGTTGCTCCGAATGGGAGGTCCCCATGTCCCTGCACCAGTCCCCCCGTCGCTGGCTCGTCCTCGCGGCCCTCACCCTGAGCGTGCTGATCGTCGGGCTCGACGGCACGGTCATCAATGTCGCCCTGCCGACCATCGCGAACGAACTGCGCGCCGACAGCGCCCAGTTGCAGTGGATCGGCGGCGGATACCTGCTCACGCTGTCCGTCGCGATGCTTCCGGTCGGCCTGCTCGGCGACCGTCTCGGACACAAGAGGCTGCTGCTGTCCGGCATCTCGCTGTTCGGACTCGCCTCGCTCGTCGGCACACTGGCCCAGGCACCGGCGGCGGTCATCGCGGCCCGGTCCGTCCTCGGCCTCGGCGCCGCCGCGATCATGCCGCTGTCGATGGCGATCCTGCCCCGCGTCTTCGCCAAGGAAGAGCTGCCCAAGGCGATCGCGGTCTGGACGGCGGCCACCGCGCTCGGCATGCCGGTCGGACCCGTCGTCGGCGGCTGGCTGCTCGACCACTTCTGGTGGGGCTCGGTGTTCCTCTTCAACGTGCCCGTCGCCGCCCTTGCGGTGCTCGCGGGCCTGTGGCTGCTCCCCCGTGACGCCGAGCGCACCGCCAGGGCGCCCTTCGACACCCTCGGCACCGTCCTTGGCGGCCTCGGTATCACCGCCCTCGTCTACGGCACCATCCTCATCCCCGAGGACGGCTGGACCGGCCCGGCCGTCCTGGCCTCGCTGATCGGCGCCGCCGCCTTGCTGACCGGGTTCGTGCTCCGCGAGCGCCGGCATCCGCACCCGCTGGTCGACCTGAAGCTGTTCGCCGACCGCCGCTTCCTGTGGGGCACGCTTATCGCCGTCTTCGTCAACTTCGCGGTGATGGGCATCCTGTTCGTCGTCCCGCAGTACCTGCAGTCCGTCCTCGGCAACGACGCCTTCGGTACGGGCCTGCGCGTCCTGCCCCTGATCGGCGGCCTGATGGCGGCCGCCGCCGCGAGCGAGCCGCTGGTCCCGCGGCTCGGCGCCCGTACGGTCATCCCCGTGGGCCTGCTGGTGCTCGGCGCCGGCGCGTTCCTCGGCGCGACGACCGGCCTCGGCGACGGCTACGGCTTCACCGCGCTGTGGCTCGCCCTGACCGGCCTCGGCTTCGGGCTCGCGGTCGTCCCCGCCACCAGCCTGGTCATGGCCGCGCTCCCGCAGGACAACACCGGCACGGGCACCAGCCTCCTGGAGACCGTGCAGCAGCTCGGCTCGGTGCTCGGCGTCGCCGGCCTCGGCAGCCTGCTCAGCTACGGCTACCTGGCCCGGCTGCACACCGGGCGGCTGCCCGCGCCGGCGGCGGACACGGCCCGGGACTCGGTCTCCGGTGCCGACGCGGTGGCAGCCAGGCTGCACGACACCGGCCTCGCCGTCGCCGCGCACGCCTCCTTCCTGCACGGCATGACCCTCGTCCTGGCCGTCTGCGGGGCGATCGCCGTCCTCGGCGCGGTCCTGGCCGCCTTCTTCCTGCCCGAGCGGGCCCGCTGCTCCCGTACGGTGGCCCGGTCCGCCGCCCAGCACGCAGAATCGGTCGCATGACGACGCACGAGACCCCCGCCGCACCCCTCGGCCTGCGCGAACGCAAGAAGCGGCAGACCCGCGACCGCATCCGCCGCGAGGCCTACCGCCTCTTCGCCGAGCACGGGTACGAGAACACCACGGTCGACCAGATCGCGGAGGCGGCGGAGGTCTCGCCCAGCACGTTCTTCCGGTACTTCCCCACCAAGGAGGACGTCGTCCTCCAGGACGAGTACGACCCCGCCCTCGCACAGGCCCTCAGGGACCGCCCCGCCGACGAGCCCATCGTCGACGCGGTCCTCAACTCCCTGAAGGGACCCATGGGCGAGCTGCTCCGACAGGACCGCGAGGACCTTCTGCTGCGCACCCGCATCTCCTTCACCGACCCGGCCATCCGCGCCCGCTCCATCGCCGAACAGGAGCGCAGCGAGCGGGTCATCGCCGAGGTCATCGCCGAGCGCACCGGGCGCGACGCCTCGGACCTGGAGATCAGGTGCGCGGCCGCCGCGATCATCGCGGTCTTCACCACGCTGGTGCGGCACTGGGTGGAGGGCGACGGGAAGGAGGACCTGGCGGGGCTGTACGAACGCCATCTGCCGCTGTTGTCCCGAGGGTTGAACTTTTGAGCGCCTAACGGAACACCGAGGGCGGCGGAGCCGGGGAGGCCACTGCCGCCGCGTCCGTCACAGGGGTGGCGCCGCCGGTGAAGTCGAGGAGCTGCTTGCCGTGTTCGACGCGGGCGGGGTGCGGGTCGGAGGCGGCGCGGCGGGTGAGTTCGGGGAGCGGGAGCGGGAGGTCGGAGGCGGCCAGGATGGCGTTGCCGAAGCGCTTTCCGCGCAGCACGGCCGGGTCCGCGATCAGGGCGAGTTCCGGGAAGCGGGCGGCGGCGGTGGCGATCTGGCCGCGCAGATGGGCGAGCGGCGGGCCGTCGGCGAGGTTGGCGGCGTAGACCCCGGAGGGCTTCAGGGCCCGGCGGACCTCGTCCAGGAACTCGGTGGAGGTGAGGTGGGCGGGGGTCCGGGCACCGCTGAAGACATCGGCGATGACCAGGTCGGCCCAGCCGTCCGGCACCTTGGCAAGACCCTCGCGGGCATCAGCCGACCTGACCCGGATCCGGGCGTTCGGATCCAACGGGAGCTCGCGTCGGACCAGTTGGACGAGGGCCGCGTCCCGCTCGACGACCTGCTGGGTGGAGCGGGGGCGGGTGGCGGCGACGTACCGGGCGAGGGTCAGGGCGCCGCCGCCGAGATGCACCGCCTGCACCGGCCTGCCGGGCGGGGCGACGAGGTCGATGACATGGCCGAGGCGGCGCTGGTACTCGAAGGAGAGGTACGCCGGGTCGTCCAGGTCGACGTGTGACTGGGGCGCACCGTCGATCAGCAGCGTCCAGGCGCGGGCGCGGTCCGGGTCGGGTATGAGCTCTGCGAGCCCGCCGTCGACCGTTTCCACCACGGCCTCGGCGGCGGCCGACCTGCGCCGGTTGTTCCTGGACCTGCCCATCGGTCCATTTTCGCAGCTGCGGCGGCGGCCCGCTTCACCGGCAGCTGTCGGCCGCCTCGATCAGCCGGGCCGCCTCCCCGAGGGCACGGCGCAGCACCACCGGATCGGTCGCGAGGTCGGCCCCGCCGGGCGGCAGCAGCCAGTCCGAACCCTCGACCGGCGACTGCGGGGCGAGCCGCAGCCCCTGCCCGTTCGTCTCGGTGCACGTGCTGCCCGGTACGTCCCAGCAGGCGGCGGTGCCCGCCGGTACCAGGAAGCCGAGGGTGTCGCATCCGTCGTCGTGCAGGACGGGCCCCACCGCCTCCCCGGCCCCCCGCCGCAGGATGTCGACCGCCTCCAGCCCCTGCCGGGTCGGCACCGTCACGAGGTCGCATGCCGCGTCGCCCGCCGTCCCCGACGGCGCCGCAACCGGTCTGTCCGGCATACAAGGTTCGTTGCTCTGGCTGGTCTCCATGCCGGCCTCCACCACGCTGCCCTCTTGCAGTCCACGGAGTCCAACGCGCGAGCGCGTCAACGGCTACGGCACAAGTGCGCCGCAAAGGATGGCAGTTCATGGCAGATCGTGCATGAGATATCCGATTTGTAGCCAAACACAGCGTGGCGGGTCCGACACAGCAGGTACGTTCTTGCTCGCCGGGACCGGGATGTCACACGGACAACTCAGCCCGAATCCACCCCGGATCCGGCATGGTTCGACGGTTCGCACGAGAGGACCCGGCCATGGCGTCGTCAACCGAGACCTCGTCACAGCCCGAACGGCCACCCCGGCCGAACCCCGCCTTCCGGCAGCTGCGCGGCCGGCGCTCACCGGCCGAGTTCGCGGCACTGGTGCGGCGGGCCGCCCGCGAGATCGGCGAGCGGGTGAGCTGTGACGCGCGTTATGTCGGCAGGGTCGAGGCAGGTGAGATCCGCTGCCCGAACTACGCCTACGAACGGGTGTTCCTGCACATGTTCCCCGGCCGCACGCTCACCGACCTCGGCTTCGCGCCGCGCTCCTCCGTCCGCGGACGCGCGGCGCGTACGCCCGAGGACGCGCCCGCGGCGTTCGGTACCACTGAGACGCGGGGGGCCT
This sequence comes from Streptomyces sp. NPDC085866, assembly GCF_044541035.1. NCBI lineage: Bacteria > Bacillati > Actinomycetota > Actinomycetes > Kitasatosporales > Streptomycetaceae > Streptomyces > Streptomyces sp. NPDC085866. The sequence continues at coordinate 241,557 of NZ_JBITSQ010000001.1, read as the reverse complement.
GCGAGCCGTATGACACGACGGACCGGTACGACCCGCAGGACCCGCACGACCCGAACGAGCAGTACGAGAACGACCACCTGGACCACGAGGAGAGCGACGTGCTGCGTCGCGCATTCATGACCGGCGGAGGCGCCACGGTCGCCGCCGCCACCATGAGCCCGTTGGGGCTCACCACCGACGTCGTGGCGGCGGCCCGGCCGCTGCGCCGCGCCGGAATCCCCGAGGCGGCCGCCCTGGAGGAGGCCGTCCGCCGCATCCGGCTGCTCGACGACCGGCACGGCGCGGACGGCCTGTACCGGCGCGCTGCAGCACCGCTGCGCGCCGCCTACGCACTCCTGGACGCCGGCGCGACCCGGCAGACGACCGCCGAGCGGCTGCACTCGGGCGCCGGTGAACTCGCCATCTCCGTGGGCTGGCTGGCCCACGACTCCGGGCGCTTCGACGACGCCCGCTCGCACTACGCGGAGGCGCTCGCGACCGCCCGGATGACCGGCGACGCCGGTCTGGAGGCCCACGCCTTCTGCAACACGGCGTTCCTGGCCCGCGACGCCGGCCGCCCCCGCGAGGCGGTGCGCGCCGCGCAGGCGGCCCAGCGCGCCGCCCGCCCCCTGGGCTCCGCCCGTCTGATGTCCCTGCTCGCCCTGCGCGAGGCGGGCGGCTGGGCGGGGCTCGCCGACCGTGCCGGCTGCGAACAGGCACTGGCCCGGGCCCAGGCCCTCTTCGAGCGGGGCCACTCGGACGCCGACCCCGAGTGGATGAGCTTCTACGGAGAGGCGGAGCTGGAGGGGCTGGAGGCGCAGTGTTGGTCGACGCTGGGCGACTGGCTGCGCGCGTCCCGGCATGCCCGGCGCGCGGCGGGTCTCCAGGATCCCCACTTCACCCGCAACATCGCCCTGTACACCGCCGAACTGGCCGACGACCTGGCCCGCGGGGGGCGTCCCGACGAGGCGGCACAGGCGGCGATGTGCGTGCTCGACCTGCTGGACCAGGTCCAGTCGTCCCGGATCCAGACGATGCTGGCGGGGACGGCGCGGGTGCTGCTGCCTCACCGGCGGGCGTCGGGGGTGTCGGACTTCCTGGACCGGCATGCGTCGTCGCCGCGGGTGGGGCGGGCGTAGGGGCGGGGCTGTCGGGTCCGTCGCCGACCGCGGGCCGGTGGGGGCCGGTCGCGCAGTTCCCCGCGCCCCTGGGGAGTTGCTGTGCCGTCGACCGCATGGGCGCCGCAGCCACACAGCCGCAGACAGCAGCGGCCCGACTGTCCCCACGCAGCTGCGGGCAGTCGTGCCGCTGGGGGCGGCACGGGTGGGCGCAGCGGCACCCCGCCGGCGCGGGCGAGCGAAACCCACCCCCGCCCAGCAACAGCACCGGGCAACCAGTCAGCCCGCCAGGTGCCCCAAGTCGTTCCAGCTCTCGATCGCCGGCTCCCCGTAGGCCCAGCCCAGCACCGACAGCGACGTCGGGTTCAGACGTATGCGCGCGGCGAAGTCCAGCGGCAGTCCGAGCCACCGCGCGCCGATGGACCGCAGGATGTGCCCGTGGGCGAAGACCAGCACGTCACGGTCGGCCGATCGGGCCCACGCAACGACCTCGTCCGCGCGCGCGGTGACCTCGGCGATGCTCTCCCCCTCGGGGACCCCGTCCCGCCAGATCAGCCACCCCGGCCGCACGGCCTGGATCTCGGCGGGCGTCATGCCCTCGTACGCGCCGTAGTCCCACTCCATGAGCGTGTCCCAGGACTCGGCCCGCTCGCCGAACCCGGCCAGCTCGCACGTCTCGCGCGCGCGTGTCAGCGGACTGGTCCGCACCTCGACACCCGGCAGCCCGTCCAGCGGAGCGCGATGCAGCCGCTCGCCGAGCAGCTTGGCCCCGCGCCGGCCCTCCTCCAGAAGCGGTACGTCGGTCCTGCCGGTGTGCTTGCCGGACAGCGACCATTCCGTCTGTCCGTGCCGGGCCAGCAGGATGCGCGGTGCCATGGGAGACCTTTCCGGAGGTAGGGAGGGGTCCCTCCATCATCGCTCACCCCGGGCAGGGGCAACCCGCCGGGAGATCCCGGCGTCTTTGAGGGCTGAAGCGCCCGCATGGCCGGGATATGGACCGCGTAAAGTGACACGGTCGCCCGCCGGGCGCCGCGCAGCAGAAGGGGGAGGGCATCGGATGCCGCAGACCGATTCACCGGGCACCGAGGCGGCCCCCCGAACCCGGCTGCGGTGGTGGACCGAGCTGCCCCTGATCCTGCTGGTCTACGGCTGCTACTCGGCCGGCCGGCTCCTCGCGCGGGGGGACGTCTCCTCCGCCGTCGGTCACGGCCTGGCGATCCTGCGCATCGAGAAGGCCCTGTACCTCAACGCCGAGCACCCGCTCAACCGGCTGTTCACGCGCGAGGCGTGGCTCGGCATACCGGCCGACTTCTGGTACGCCTCGCTGCACTACCTGGTCACGCCCGTCATCCTCGTCTGGCTGTTCCGGACCCGCGCCGAGCGCTACCGGGCGGCCCGCACCTGGCTGATGACGTCGACGTTCATAGGCCTGATCGGCTTCACCCTGCTGCCCACCTGCCCGCCCCGGCTGCTCGCCGACAGCCACGGCTTCGTCGACACGATGGCCCAGTACAGCTCGTACGGCTGGTGGGGCGGCGAGGCCAGCGCGCCGCGCGGCATGGGCGGCATGACCAACCAGTACGCGGCGATGCCGAGCCTGCACGTGGGCTGGGCCCTGTGGTGCGGGGTCATGCTGTGGCGGTACGGCGGAACCCGACTCACCAAGGTCCTCGGCGTCGTCTACCCGCTGGTGACCGCGATCGTCGTCATGGGCACCGCCAACCACTACTTCCTGGACGCGGTCGCGGGCGTGGCCGTGATGGGCGTGGGTCTGCTGCTCGCGCCGCACGTGATGCGCGGTGCGGATCTGCTGCGGGCCCGCTTCAACCCCCGTACCCCGGCGGCCCCGTCGGGCACGGGTTCCCCGATTGTCAGTGACGGATGCCAGACTTCCGCGGGTGAGCGAATTCCACGGCAGCGCGAGTCGCAGCGCGCATCCGCAGCCGAACCGGACGGCTCCCCCCGCGACGCAGGGGAAGAGGCTCCGGCAGCGGCTCGCTGAGCTGCGCGGTCCCGACGTACCGGCCAAGGCACTGGACGCGCGCGCCCTCGCGGCGCTCGCCGCGAACCCCGGGTGCCGCAGGCGGGCGATCCTGGACGGCGCCGGAGTGGACAAGGCGGCGCTCGCGAGCGCGCTGGGCGCGCCCTCCGGCTTCGGGCAGTCGCAGTTCGCGCTGACCCGGGGCAACGCGTTCGAGGCACGGGTGAAGGCGGACGGCGGCGCCGAGCTGCTGCGGCTGGTCCACGCCCGGCTGGATCCTGGCGCCGAGCCGCCCGCCGGAGCGGCCGTCCCCGACCTGTCCGCGCACGGCCCCGAGGGGCGTACGGCCCGTACGGCGCTGGCGCTGCGCGAGGCCGTGGCGGCGGGCGGCTGGACGCTGCTCGACCACCCGATGCTGGCGCTGGACGTGGCGGGCTCGCTCGCGTTCCTGGAGCCGGACGCGGTGGTCGTGCACCCGGACGGCAGCTGGACCGTCGTGGAGATCAAGTCCTTCCCCATGCTGGACGGTTCGGCCGACCCGGCCAAGGTGGGCGCGGCCGCCCGGCAGGCGGCGGTGTACGTGCTGGCCCTGGAGGAGGTCGCGGCCCGTCTCGGCGCGGAGCCGGAGACCGAGACACCCCGGAGGCACAGCACCCAGGAAGGCGTCCCGGTCCCTCGGGTACGGCACCGGGTGCTGCTGGTGTGCCCGAAGGACTTCTCCAACCTGGCCACCGCCTCCGCCGTGGACGTGCGCAAGCAGCGCGCGGTCACCGCCCGCCAGCTGGCCCGGCTCACCCGCGTCGAGGAGATCGCCGACGCCCTGCCCGAGGGCGTGTGCTTCGCGCCGGACCGCCCGGCCGAGGAGCTGACGGCGGCCGTCGGGGCGGTCCCGGCGACGTACGCGCCCGAGTGCCTGTCGGCCTGCGAACTGGCCTTCCACTGCCGGGAACGCTCCCGCGCAGCGGATGCCGTGACCCGTCTCGGCCGCCCCCTGCGGGCCGAACTGGGCGGCCTGACCACGGTCGAGGAAGTCCTCGCGGCGGCCCGCGGCGACAGCGGCGACCCCGACGACCCGGCGGTGGCCGCCCTGCGCCGGGCGGCGACCCTGCGCGCGGAGGCGCTCGCCACGGCCGGCCGGGCGGTGGCCCCGTGTCCCTGATCGCCACCCTGGCCCGGCTCGAGGCCGTCAGCACCGGTCGCGCCCAGCCGGCCGCGACCGTCCGCCACCGGCACCTGTCCGAGCGCCCCCTGGTGTTCGTGCCGCTCACCACCGCCGGAGAGGCCGGCGCCCCGCTCGGCGCGCTGGTCGGCACCGACCGGGACACGCCCCGGCTGCTGGTCGTACCCCAGCCCCGCGACCGTGACCTGCGCTTCGCGTTCCTCGCCGAGCTGGCGGACATCGTCCTGCCGTACCTCGACTCCTACGCGGAGGACGTCGAGGCGGCCGAGCGCAACGAGACCGACCCGGAGACCGGCAAGCGGGTCAAGGTCGAGGTCGAGCTGTGCACGGACGCGCCCCAGCTGATCGTGCCGAGCCGCGCGGGCCTGGACCTCGTACGGCTGCTCGGCCGCTCCATGCGCTTTCGCCGCACCTCCGAGCAGGACCCGGAGACGCCCCACCCCGCGCCGCCCCGCATCCCCCTGCTGGGCCGCTGGCTCACCCACTACGGCGAGCGGGCCCGCGTGCCCGGCTCCTCGCTCCTCCTGGCCCTGACCGACGTGCTGTCCCGGCACTGGGCGACCGGCCAGTCCAGCCTGGAGGACCAGCACCTGGGCGCGCTGCTCGCCTGGATCGACCCTCCCGGGGACGGCTCCGGCGCCGAGGCCGCCCACCGGGCCGAACTCGCCCGCGACGCCGAGGGCCAGCTGCTGTGCCCGCCGGCCGGACCGGCCACCGACCCGGCGTTCGACAACAAGCTCCTGGCCCCGGCCATCGAGCGCTACGACCGCGCGCGCGGTGCGCTGGCCGCCGCCGAGGACGCCCTGGAGGCCGACGACCGGCTGGCCGCGCTCACCGCGGCCGAGCGGGAGATCCGCGACCTGGTCGAGAGCCGCACCCGACCCACCTGGGACGCGGTGTGGCGGGGCCTGGACCTGCTGCGGGCGCTGCCGGCGGGGGCGCATACCGAGGAGCGGTGGACCCGGGACCGCTGGTCGTTCACCGGCCACCGGGACCGGGTCGTGGCGGGCGAGCCCCCGCAGCCACGCCGCGACGACGCGGTGACGGCGGCGAACAAGCTGGCCACGCGCGAACGTGAGCAGGCCCGGCTGGAGGCGCAGGAGGCCCTGGACGACCCGCTGGTGATGGCCGGGCGGCAGCTGGCCGGGGAGGCCTTCGCGGGCGAGGTGACCGATGTCGTCATGGCGTACAGCGAGGGCAAGCGGCCGAGCCCGCGCCCGCTGGTGACGGTCCGCACGGACGACCGGCCGCATCTGGCGGAGCGCGCGAAGGTCTACCGCTCGCTGGGCGGCAAGCCCCAGGCCGCGGAGTTCGTCGGGTACGAGGGCTCCGCGGACGAGGGCGTGCTCGTCCTGCGGATCGTGGACAAGATGGGCCGGAGCAAGGAGCCCGAGCCCGGTTCGGTCCCGGAGAAGGGCGACGCGGTCTGCTTCACCCTCTTCGAGCACGAGCAGCGCGGCGGCGCGAAGCTGCCCGATCCGGAGGAGACCCCGTGGACGCACGGCGGCCCGCCGGGCGAGGCCGTGCCGGAAGCCCCCGACACCGTGACCGAGGAGGACGTCCTGTGACGACGGTCGACTTCGACCCCGGAGCCGCTGCCGCCCGCGCCACCGACGCGATCCTCCACGACACCCTGCGGGGCACCGAGCGGGGTGTGGTCGTCGACTCCCCGCCCGGCGCCGGCAAGTCCACCCTGGTGGTCCGCGCGGCCCTGGAACTCGCGGAGGCCGGGCGTCCGTTGATGGTGGTCGCGCAGACGAACGCCCAGGTGGACGACCTGGTGCTGCGGCTCGCCGAGAAGAACCCCGAGCTGCCGGTCGGCCGGCTGCACAGCAGCGACACGGACCCCTACGACAAGGCACTGGACGACCTGCCGCAGGTCCGCACGTCGGCGAAGGCGGCCGAGCTGACCGGCCTCCCGGTCGTCCTGTCCACGGCCGCGAAGTGGGCGCACGTCAAGGTGGACGAGCCGTGGCGGCAAGCGATCGTCGACGAGGCGTACCAGATGCGCTCGGACTCCCTGCTGGCCGTGGCCGGCCTGTTCGAGCGGGCGCTGTTCGTGGGCGACCCGGGCCAGCTGGACCCGTTCGCGATCGTCGGCAGCGAGCAGTGGGCGGGCCTGTCGTACGACCCCTCGGCCTCGGCGGTCACCACCCTTCTGGCGCACAACCCGGGCCTGCCCCAGCACCGGCTCCCGGTCTCCTGGCGCCTCCCGGCCTCCGCGGCCCCGCTGGTCTCGGACGCCTTCTACCCCTACACGCGGTTCCGCAGCGGCACCGGCCCCGACGACCGCCGCCTCGCCTTCGCCGTCCCCTCCGACGGCTCGGGCCCGGACCGGGTGATCGACGAGGCGGCGGAATCCGGCTGGGGCCTGCTGGAGCTGCCGGCCCGGCACACCCCGCGCACGGACCCGGAGGCGGTGCGGGCGGTGGCGACGGTCGTGCGTCGCCTGCTGGACCGTGAGGGCGCCGCCGTCTCGGAACGTTCCCCGGACCCGTCACCCCTCACCTCCGACCGCATCGCCGTCGGCACGGCCCACCGCGACCAGGCGGCGGCGGTCCGCTCGGCGCTCGCGGAGCTGGGCGTCACGGACGTCACCGTCGACACGGCCAACCGTCTCCAGGGCCGCGAGTACGACGTCACGGTCGTCCTCCACCCTCTCTCCGGCCGCCCCGACGCCACCGCCTTCCACCTGGAGACCGGCCGCCTGTGCGTCCTGGCCTCCCGCCACCGCCACGCCTGCATCGTGGTCTGCCGCGCAGGAGTCGGCGACCTCCTGGACGACTACCCGTCCACGGAACCGGTCCAGCTGGGAACGCTGGTGAAGTTTCCTGACGGCTGGGAGGCGAATCACGCCGTGCTGGCCCACTTGGCAGAGCACCGGGTTGCCTGGCGGCCGTGACCGGATCCACTGCGCCGGGCCGGCGAACCGCGAACCAGC
>NZ_JBITSQ010000001.1:0-234261 GCF_044541035.1 Streptomyces sp. NPDC085866 | reverse complement strand
AGCACCGCCCACCCGCCGGACGGAGGCCGACACGCCGCCGGAGGCGGCCGATGGATACAGCCCCGACGGCTGGGAGGCGAATCACGCCGTGCCGGCCCACTTGGCAGAGCACCGGGTTGCCTGGCGGCCGTGACCGGATCCACTGCGCCGGGCCGGCGAACCGCGAACCAGCACCGCCCACCCGCCGGACGGAGGCCGACACGCCGCCGGAGGCGGCCGATGGATACAGCCCCGACGGCTGGGAGGCGAATCACGCCGTGCCGGCTCATCTCGCGGAACATCGCGTGAGCCGACGGCCTTGAGTGTCTTGGTGTGTGCGCGGGACTTCGGGCTCCGAGGTCCCCTTGCGCTCGCGGGAGACAATGGAGGGTGGCCCACCTGAAGGCGGGGCCCACCGAACCGTACGAGGAGGAGACGAGACATGGCGGAGCCCACGCCGCGTCGGCATGAACCGCGGCTACGCCCCGCGCCCCTGATCTTCGAGCCCGCGGAGGCGGCCTCCGATCCCGAGCATTTCTTCGACCTGGAGTCGATGGAGGATCCGGGCGCGCTGCTGGCGCGGGCGACGGAGCTGGCCCTGGCCTTCCAGGCGGCGGCCGACCGGGCCGTGGAGTTCCAGGCCGTCGCGGCGGCCCAGCTCGCCGACCCGGGCCGGTTCGACCGGCTGACCCCGGCGGACATCGCCGCGCGGGCGGAGTGGACCGAGGACTACGCGAAGAAGATGGTGGAGTTCGGGCGGGACCTGCTGCGCGGCGCCGACACGGAGGGCCGCAGCCCCGTCGACCCCGTCTAGCCCACGCGGCTGGCATATGCCAGGCGGGCAAGATACTCCTCCCCGCCCGCTCCTGTCCCGGTTTTCCGCAACCCAGGAGAACCGTGTGCTCACGGCCGGTAAATGTAGTCGGCATGAGCTGCACACCGCATGTCACCTGTGCCACCGCCGACGGAGCCGCGTGGCTGGCCTCGGCAGGAACGTATCCGCGAAGCACGCTCGCCCTGTGGCAGGAACGCCCGGACGCCCCGCTGGTCCTCCCGTGCGGCACCGTCTTCGACGTGGTGAGCGCCCCGGCGATCTTCGGACGCCGGATGCTGGACCGCTTATGGGACGAGGGGCCGGGGTCCGGGCCGGTGGCGGTGTTCCGGGGCCGCATGCTGCTGTTCACCGCCCCGGGCACGGCCCACCGGCTGCCCTCGCTGCTGAGCTGGGAGGAGTGGGGACCCCATCGCACGGAGGCGGTACCGCCGCTGCTCTGCCACGGCACGGGAGACGCGGTGACCGTCCCCGCCCTGTCCGGCGACGCCTCCCCCGCCCCCGGCGGCTCCCGCTGGCTGGTCGCGCCGGACACCCGTCACCCGTGGTTGCCGGGCCCCGAGGTGCTGCTCTGGGCCGCCGTCCGGGCGGCCCGCGCGGCCGTACGGATATCGATTTTTCCTCCCGCCGACCAGGATGCTAAGGTCTACGACGTCAGCAGGCGCCGCTAGCTCAGTTGGTTAGAGCAGCTGACTCTTAATCAGCGGGTCCGGGGTTCGAGTCCCTGGCGGCGCACAATGACGATGGCGAGGCGTGTTCGCGCAAAGAGCGAACCTCCTCGCCATCTCCGTTTCTGCGCGGCTTCGCCGCGCACTGTGGGGGCTCCGCCACCCACACCCCCCGGACGACGGCGGGTCCGTTCGAAAGAATCCGGCCCGCCGTTTTCGTATACAGGCGCCCCGCGGACGACGGGATCAGCCTTTCAGCCCCGGCGTGATCTTCACCGTCCACGCCCCGGACGCCGTCCGCCCCTCCACCTCCACCTTCACACCCTCCCCGGGCACCGTGAAGCTCTCCCCGAGGGAGACCGGGGCGTCGGCCAGGGGCGGGTAGACCGAGTTCTCCCAGCACGCCTCGGTGCGCGGGTGGGCGTCCACCACCTCGATCGGACCGCCGCCGGACTCCGCGCCACCGCGCACCCGGTAGACCAGGACACCCTGCCGGCAGCCCGCGCGGTCGTTGCCCGCCGGGCCGCGCGCCTCGAAGGCCAGGACACTGTCCGCGCCGGTGCGCACCACCGCCAGTTTCGCGCCATGGCCGAGGCCGAAGGCCGGGGCACCGGCCGCGCCCTGTACCGGGACGCCCGGGCCCGCGGCCAGCGGCTCCAGGGTCAGCCGGGTCGGCCCCGCGCCCCGCACGCACAGCACCTGGCGCGGATCCAGCCAGCCCAGTTTCCACTTGTGCCAGGCGAACAGGTCCGGGGACAGCCCGAACTGGCTGCCCATCAGGTCCCAGTCGCCGACGTAGGTGTCCCAGTCGCCCTTGCCGTCGACCGGCCGGTGGTAGAGGTCGGGGAGATCGAAGACGTGGCCGCTCTCGTGGGCGAGGACCAGCCGGTCCGGCGGATGCTTCTCGAACACCGTGACGACCCGGCGCACGTCCGTGCCGTCCACGCGCATGGGGGTGTCGAGGTTGACGACCTTCGTCGCGTCCGAGTCGACGCCCGGCGCATCCGGGTCGGCGACGAAGTAGATGACGTCGTAGCGGGAGAAGTCGACCTCCTGATCGGCCACGGCGAACGCGTCGCGCAGATAGGCGGCGCGGTCATCGGCGCTCCAGTCGCGCTTCATGGCGTACGAGGTCGACGGCTGCGGCATGCGCAGCCAGTGGTCGAGCGGGTGCGGGCGCAGCGTGAACCGGCCGTACGAGGCCTGTTCGAAGAAGCGGCTGGTGGCCGGGAAGTGGTCGGCGGTCAGCTCGGCGGGGGTGGTGCGGGGTGTGGCGTCCGGGAAGGAAAGGAAGATCATGACGGCGTCGAGCGCGCCGATCGGGCGGGTGTATTCGGGGTTCCAGGTGTCCACACCCTCCGAGTGGTGGGCCTCGCTGCGGTGCAGGGCGCAGGGAGCCGTGGAGAAGGGCTCGGCGACCGACGGGCCGGTGAGGATCGAGGTCGCGGCGAGCGCCGACATCGTGGTGAACACGGCGGCGGTGCTGCGCAGCTTGGGCACGAAAGGACCTCCGGACACGGTTCGCGGGACACCGCATCCAGACTGTGGTAGTTCATTACTGTTCGTCCTGTTTGCCTGAACCAGAAGGGTGAGTACGCCCGTTTGGGCTCCGGCGTGCATCGACGGCCGACACCCCGAAACACTCACGGAACGTCACAACTGGTCGGGGGCCTGAAGAACCCGTCCAGGTGCGGGCAGAAACGATCTGTCAGAACCTGTGGTCTGTCCGGGACACTGGAGAGTGGCTGGAAGGCCTCGGGGCCAGCCTCTATGATCGGCACACTTTCCGGCACGGACAGAGATCGAGTGCACTGCGGGAGCGAGCGGTGAGCGGAACGTCCGAAGGGCCGACGCCCGCGGCAGACCTCGACCGGTCAGCCGTCACAGACAGTGACCAGAACACCTATCGCCGTGTCTTCGCGGCGGCGCCGCTCGCCATGGCCGTCGTCGATCGCGAAGGTCTCGTCGTCAGCGCCAACCCCGCGCTCGGCGGCCTGCTCGGCGCCGACCCGGACGGGCTGACCGGACGGGTGGCCGCCGATCTGGTGGACCTGGCCGCGGACGCGCGCACCTGGCATGCCTACCGCGAGGTCCTGCGCGGCCGACAGGCCAGGCTGCGCTGCACCCGCCGGCTGAAGCACCCCGAGGGGCACTCGGTGTGGGTGCAGGTCACCGTCACCCCGCTGACCGGTGGCGAGCCCGGCGTCCTCGTGTCGGTCGCCGACATCAGCGCCCGCCGCGAACTCCAGGCCCGGCTGCGGCACTTGCAGATGCACGACCCGGTGACCCGGCTGCCCAACCGCACCCTGTTCTTCGAGCGCCTGACGGCCGCGCTGGAGGCGGAGTCGTACGAGCAGAGCGGCACCGGCCGGATCGGCCTGTGCTACCTGGACCTGGACGGCTTCAAGGCCGTCAACGACACCCTCGGCCACCGCGTCGGCGACCGGCTGCTCTCGGCCGTGGCCGAGCGGCTGACCCGGGTCGCCGACGAGACCGGGTACGCCCGCGCCGGCACCCCCCTGGTGGCCCGGCTCGGCGGCGACGAATTCGCCCTGCTGGTCGAGGACTCCACCGGCACCGAGCAGCTCGCCGACCTCGCCGAGTCCGCGCTGAAGGCCCTGGAGGCACCCTTCGACCTGGCCGGACAGCGGCTGTCGCTGACCGCGTCCGTCGGGGTCGTGGAACGGCACGCTGCCGGTACGACCGCCACGGGTCTGATGCAGGCGGCCGACACGACGCTGTACTGGGCGAAGGCGGACGGCAAGGCCCGCTGGACCCTGTTCGACCCCGAGCGCAACGCGCACCTGGTGACCCGGCAGGCCCTCTCCTCCACCCTCCGCCCCGCCATCGAGCGCGGTGAGTTCGCCCTCGAGTACCAGCCGTTGGTGGGCATGGAGGACGGCCGGCTGAGCGGGGTCGAGGCGTTGGTCCGTTGGAATCATCCTCAGTTCGGCACACTGGCGCCGAATCGGTTCATCGGACTGGCCGAGGAGGACGGTTCGATCGTGCAGCTCGGCCGCTGGGCGCTGGAGACCGCCTGTCGGCAGGCCCGCCGCTGGCAGGTGGACCACCCCGACGAGCCGCCCATCTTCGTCAGCGTGAACGTGGCCGTACGCCAGGTGTGGGACTCCGACCTGGTGGCGGACGTGGCCCGGACCCTCGCCGAGACCGGGCTCGCCCCGCACCTGCTCCAGCTGGAGCTGACCGAGTCGGCCGTGATGGGGTCCTCGGGCCGCCCGCTCCAGGCCCTGCAGGCCCTCAGCGACATGGGCGTCCGTATCGCGATCGACGACTTCGGCACCGGCTACTCGAACCTGGCATACCTGAGCCGGCTGCCGGTGTCGGTGCTGAAGCTGGACGGCTCCTTCGTGCGCGGCTTCCAGTACGAGGGCGACAAGAGCACGGTGGCCGTGCCGCCCAACCCGGCCGACGAGGTGATCGTGGAAGCGATGATCCAGCTGGCCCACCGCCTCGGCCTGACGGTCACCGCCGAGTGCGTCGAGACCTCGGCGCAGGCCACGCGGCTGCGTCGGATCGGCTGCGACACCGGGCAGGGCTGGCTGTACTCCCGTCCGGTGCCGCCGGATCGTATCTCCGAGCTGCTGGGCGGCCAGGCGGCCTACGCGGTGGGCAAGCCGTAGGCGTCGGCGATCAGTTCGTAGGAGCGCAGCCGCAGCTCGCCGCGGTGGGCGTGCGAGGTGAGCATCAACTCGTCGGCGCCGGTGCGCTTGTGCAGGTCGTCCAGGCCGGAGCGGACCTCGTCCGCCGTGCCGTGCACGATGTTGCCGGTCCAGGAGGCGACGAAGTCCTCCTCCATCGGGCTGAACTCGTACTTCTCGGCGTCGGCCGGGTCGGGGAACAGGCCCGGGCGGCCGGTGCGCAGCCGGAGCATGTTCAGCGCGGCAGCCCGCACCTGTCGGCCGGCCTCCCGCTCGTCGTCCGTGGCGAGGGCGGAGACGCCGATGAGGGCGTACGGCTCGGCCAGCACCTCGGAGGGCCGGAAGGTCTGCCGGTACAGGTCGAGGGCCGGGATGGTGTTCTGCGCGGAGAAGTGGTGCGCGAAGGCGAAGGGCAGCCCGAGGAGACCGGCGAGGCGGGCGCTGAAGCCCGAGGAGCCGAGCAACCAGATCGGCGGCCGGTGCGCGGACTGGACTCCGCCGGGGCTGCTGCCCTGCACCGGGCCCGGGATCGCGTGGATGCGCCGGTAGGGATGCCCGTCCGGGAAGTCGTCGTCCAGGAAGCGGGTGAGTTCGGCCAGCTGCTGCGGGAAGTCGTCGGCGCCCTCGTCGAGGGTGTCGGTACGGCGGAGCGCGGCGGCGGTGGCACCGTCCGTGCCGGGCGCCCGGCCGAGCCCCAGGTCGATCCGCCCCGGCGCCATCGCCTCCAGCGTGCCGAACTGCTCGGCGATCACCAGGGGCGCGTGGTTGGGCAGCATGACGCCGCCCGAACCGAGCCGGATGCGGTCGGTGTGGGCGGCGAGGTGGGCGAGGATCACGGCGGGCGAGGAGGAGGCGACGCCGGGCATGGAGTGGTGCTCGGCCACCCAGTACCGGTGGAAGCCGCGCGACTCGGCGTACCGGGACAGCTCCACGCTGGTGCGCAGAGCGTCGGTGGCGGTACTGCCCGCACCGACGGTCACCAGGTCCAGTACGGAGAGGGGGACGGGGGCGGTCCCGTGCGTCGTGCCCCGGATCTCGTCTGCCGACACGGTGTGAGCCTCCTGTTTTGACCGTGAGCTGTCCTGCCGGGACTTAACAGGAGGCTGTCCCCGCTTATTCCGCCGCCTCTCGCCCGACCGACTCGGGTGGTGGGTGGGCGAGGCGGGGTCCGGGGCGGAGCCCCGGTGCCCGCCCGGTCACACCTGCACGATCGGTTCCCTGGTGAACAGCGCCCCCAGCCTGGGCGCGTTCACCCGGCGGTCCGCCAGCCTCAGCCCCTCCCACACCGACACCTGGTTCGCCGTGAGCACCGGCTTGGACAACGCCTTCTCCAGCAGGCTGATGTGCGCGGCCGTGTGCAACGCCGTGTCCGGCAGCAACACGGCCTGAGCACCGGAGGCGGCCGCGTCCGCCGCCCGCGCCAGACTCAGCACCTCCTCCTCCCCCCACGTCCCGACCTCCGCCGCCGTGACGATCCCGGACGACCGCACCGCGACCACCTCGAGCCCCCCGGCCCGCAGGAAGTCCGCGAACAGCGCGGCCACCTCCTCCGGGTAGGTCGCGCCCACGGCGACCCGTCGTACCCCCAGCTCCCGGGCCGCGTGCACGAAGGCGAAGGACGTCGAGGAGGCCGGCATCCCGGCCAGCCGGGCCAGCGCCCGCACCTGCTCCTGGGCGCCCTCCCAGCCGTACACGAAGCTGCCGCTGGTGCACGCCCACACCACCGTCTCGGCGCCGGTCAGCCGCAGCTCCGCCACGCCGGCGGCGAGCCGCTCCGCCGAGCCCATCTCGCGCAGCGCGTCCACCCGGTGCGCGTCCACGCCGATGTCTGTGTGGACCAGATCCACCCGGATGTCGCTGCCCAGGAGCTGCTCGATGCGTGGATAGTCGTCCTCGCCGGAGTGGCCCGGGTAGAGGAGTCCGAGTGCAGTCATGACGGCCCTTCTTGGTGTTCCTGCGTTTCTTCCGGCAGTACGGGCCATTCCCGCGCGGCCTCGTCCAGCAGCGCCTGATAGGGCCCCACGGCTCGGGTACCCAGCCGGCGCAGCGCCGCCCACATCGTGACCTGGTTGGCCGACAGCACGGGGATGCGCAGCTCGGCCTCCAGCTGGGGGATGACGTCGTAGGTCGGAAGGTTGGTGCAGGAGATGAACAGCGCGTCGGCGGCGCCGGGGCGGACCGCGGCGCGGGCCATGGCGACCACGTCCCGGTAGGGCACCTGCCAGATGTGCCGGGTCAGCCCCATGAACGCGCAGCCCGTCACCCGTACGCCGGCCTCGGCGACGTACTCCTGAAGGGACTGGGTGACGGACACCGTGTACGGGGTGACGAGGGCGACCCGGCGGACCCGCAGCTCCGCCAGGGCCTCCAGCAGGGCGCCCGAGGTGGTGACCGCGGGCAGGGTGCCGCCGGCCCTGCTCATCTCCGCGCACATCGCCCGCTCGCCCGCGATCCCGTCGACGAAGCTGCCGGAGGTGCAGGCGTAGGCGACGACCTCGGGGGCGACGGCGATCAGCGCGCGCACCGCCTCACCGAGGGTCTGGTGCTCGCTGACCAGCCGGGCCAGGTCCAGGCTCACCTCCACCGGCACGAACGGGGTCCGGGTCAGGTGCAGCGACACCTCGTCGGGCACCCAGCGCCACAGCTCGCGGTCGAGGGCGAAGTCGAAGGGGGCCACCACCCCGACTCCACGCTGGGGGCGGGGGCCGCCGAGAAAGGAGACGTCCATGGCAGGACACCGCCCTCGTGGTGAGAGACGACGGAGGAACGGTCGGTGGGTACGCCCGTGTTGACGAAGGTAGGTTCCGGTGCGAGCGTGGTCAATCCGCGCATGTCAGACGCCCGGAGCGGCCCCGAATGACGCTGACCCTGCCCACCCTGCTCGTCCTGGACGCCGACCCGCCACCGCGGCTCGGCCGCCTCACCGGGCGCGCCCGGATCGTGCACACCGACGCGGCCGGTCTCGCCGAGCGGCTGCCGGAGGCGGACGTGCTGCTGGTGTGGGACTTCACCTCGCACGCCGTACGGGAGGCCTGGCCCGGGGCTGGGCCGCGGCCGCGCTGGGTGCACACGGCGAGCGCGGGTGTGGACCATCTGATGTGCCCGGAACTCGCCGCCAGCGAGACGGTGGTGACCAACGCGCGCGGGATCTTCGACCAGCCGATCGCCGAGTACGTGGCCGCGCTGGTGCTGGCGGTCGCCAAGGATCTGCCGCGCACGCTGGAGCTGCAGCGGGAGCGGACCTGGCGGCACCGGGAGACCCGGCGGGTGGCGGGCACGCGCGCGTGCGTGGTCGGCTCCGGGCCGATCGGACGGGCGATCGCCCGCACGCTGAAGGCCCTGGACGTGACGACGGCGCTGGTCGGACGGGTCCCGCGCACCGGCATCCACGGACCGGGCGACCTGGACCGGCTGATCGCCCGCGCGGACTGGGTGATCGCCGCCGCCCCGCTGACCGAGCAGACGCACGGCATGTTCGACGCCCACCGGTTCGGCGTGATGCAGCCCTCGGCGGTCTTCGTGAACGTCGGCCGCGGGCCGCTGGTCGACGAGGACGCGCTCGCCGAGGCGCTGCGGCGGCGCTGGATCGCGGGCGCCGCCCTGGACGTGTTCGCCGCCGAACCCCTGCCCGAGGACAGCCCGTTGTGGGGGCTGCCGGGGCTGATCGTCTCCCCGCACATGAGCGGCGACACGGTCGGGTGGCGCGATGAACTCGGCATCCAGTTCGTGGAGTTGTACGAGCGGTGGGCCGCGGGCAGATCCCTGGTGAACGTGGTCGACAAGAAGCGCGGCTACGTCCCCGGTCACTGAACCACCAGGAGGGTGCATGCAGCTCACCGACCTGACCGCCGTACAACTCCTCGACGGCTACCGCAAGGGCGAGTTCACTCCCGTGGAGGCGACCGAACAGGCCCTGCAGCGGGCGCGGCGGATCCAGCCGAAGGTGAACGCGTTCGTGCGCCTCACCGAGGAGGACGCGCTCGCGCGGGCGCGGGAGTCGGCGGAGCGCTGGCGGCGCGGCGAGCCGGCCGGGCTGCTGGACGGGGTGCCGGTGACCGTGAAGGACATCCTGCTGCTGCGCGGCCACCCCACCCTGCGCGGCTCGAAGACCGTGTCCGATCAGGGCAGTTGGGAGGAGGACGCGCCCTCGGTCGCCCGGCTGCGCGAGCACGGCGCGGTCTTCCTCGGCAAGACCACGACACCGGAGTACGGCTGGAAGGGCGTCACCGACTCGCCGCTGACCGGCGTGACCCGCAACCCGTACGACCCCGCGCGCACCGCGGGCGGCTCCAGCGGCGGCAGCGCGGCGGCCGTCGCGCTCGGCGCGGGCCCGCTGTCGCTGGGCACGGACGGCGGCGGCAGCATCCGCATCCCGGCCGCGTTCTGCGGGATCTTCGGCCTCAAGCCGACGTACGGCAGGGTGCCCCTGTACCCGGCGAGCGCGTTCGGCACGCTGTCGCACGTCGGCCCGATGACCCGGGACGCGGCGGACGCGGCACTGATGATGGACGTCATCGCCGCCCCCGACGCCCGCGACTGGTCGGCGCTGGGCCCGCCGCCGGAGTCGTTCACCGCGGGCCTGGACCAGGGCGTGCGCGGGCTGCGGGTGGCGTACTCGCCGAACCTGGGCGGGCAGGTGGCCGTCCGCCCGGCGGTCGCGGCGGCCGTACGCCGGGCGGTGGCCGGACTCGCGGACCTCGGCGCGTACGTCGAGGAGACCGACCCGGACTTCAGCGACCCGGTGGAGGCCTTCCACACCCTGTGGTTCAGCGGCGCGGCCCGGCTCACCCAGAGCTTCTCGCCGCACCGGCGGCAGCTGCTCGACCCGGGCCTGCGCGAGATCTGCGCCCAGGGCGCCCGGTACAGCGCGCTGGACTACCTGGCCGCGGTGGACGTCCGCATGGACCTCGGCCGCCGGATGGGCCGCTTCCACGAGCGGTACGACCTGCTGGTCACGCCCACGCTGCCCATCACCGCCTTCGAGGCGGACGAGGAGGTGCCCGGGAGGTCCGGCCTGCGGCACTGGACCGGCTGGACGCCGTTCACCTACCCCTTCAACCTCACCCAGCAGCCCGCGGCGACGGTCCCCGTGGGCATCGACGGCGACGGACTGCCGGTCGGGATGCAGATCGTCGCCGCCCGGCACCGGGACGACCTGGTGCTACGGGCCTCGCACGCCCTCTACGAGGAGGGGCTCACGCCCTCCGGAAACTGAGCGTCTCCCCCGCCGCCCCGCTGCGCCACAGGTCGTTGCAGGCCTCGGCCATCTCCTCCAGACCGGCCACGACCTGGCCCCAGACGATCCCGGGCACCCAGCCCACGTCCCCGTTGAGCAACAGGTTGTTGCGCTCGTAGAACAGGGCCAGGTCGACCACGGTGGCGCCGGGGCGGACCTCGCGGTCGTAGCCGTAGGCCTTCGTGCCCAGTTCGGTGCCGGCGAAGGAGAAGTAACAGAGGTCGCCGGGGATCGGGGTGACCGTCGGGTTCTCCAGTGGGGGTTCTGTGGAGGCGAAGGGCGCAAAGAGGGCGTAGATCTCGTTGCGCGCGTACTTGGCGTGGAAGACGTCCCCTGCGAGCGGCAGCGCCTCCCACACTGCCGCGCAGGTCAGGGGCGCGCGGTCGTCCAGCAGTCGTGCCGTGCAGTGCACTTCCCGCTTCTCCAGCGAGACGGTGACGAATCGATCGGCCATGAGAACCAGGGTGCATAGGAGCGATGCGCTTGGGTAGCCGCGCCGCCATGGCTCCACCACTTGGGAACGACGTGCACACGATCCGGTCGGAACACAGACACAGCAGACGCTCGGTGCTCGCGGGGGCCGCCGCGTTGGGCGCGGTGGGCGCGCTGGGTGCCGCGGGCTGTTCGCGGGTGGCCTCGGCCTCCGGTGTGAAGGGCGGCGACCTGCTCGACCGGCTGCGCGCGCAGGGGGTCGTACGGCTCGGGATAGCCGGTGAGATCCCCTTCGGGTACATCGACAGGAACGGTCATCTCACCGGGGAGGCGCCCGAGCTGGCCAAAGTGGTCTTCAAGCGGCTCGGGGTGGACCGGGTGCAGCCCGTGCCGACCGAGTTCGGCTCGCTCATCCCCGGCCTGAACTCGCAGCAGTTCGACGTCGTGGCCGCCGGGATGTACGTCAATCCCGAGCGCTGCGCACAGGTGATCTTCGCGGATCCGGACTACCAGATGCTCGACTCCTTCATCGTCCGCAAGGGCAATCCGAAGGGGCTGCGCTCCTACAAGGACGTGGTGGCGAAGAAGGCGAAGTTCGCCACCGGGACCGGGTACGCCGAGATCCAGTACGCGGTGGAGGCCGGGTACAAGGAGAGCGACATCCTGATCGTCCCGGACCAGGTCGCCGGGCTGAACGCCGTCGAGGCCGGGCGCGTGGACGTCTTCGCCGGTACGGCGCTGACCACCCGCGAGGTGGTGAAGAAGTCCGCCAAGGCGGAGGCCACCGAGCCGTTCGCACCGCTGGTCGAGGGCAAACCGCACGTCGACGGCGGCGCGTTCGCGTTCCGGCCCACCGAGACGAAGCTGCGCGACGCCTTCAACGCCGAGTTGCACAGGCTGAAGCAGAGCGGGGAACTGTTCCGGATCCTGCGGCCCTTCGGCTTCACCAAGGCCGAGCTGACGGACCTCACCGCGAAGGAGCTGTGCGGCGGATGACCTCGGGGCTCTGGGAACTCGTACTGAGAGGCGTCTGGACCACCGTCCAGCTGCTGGTGTGCAGCGCGCTGCTGGCCGGCGCGGTGTCCTTCGCCGTCGGTGTCGCGCGCACCCACCGGCTGTGGATCGTGCGCTTCCTCGCCGGCTTCTACACCGAGGTGTTCCGCGGCACCTCGGCGCTGGTGATGATCTTCTGGGTGTTCTTCGTGCTGCCGGTCGCCTTCGGCTGGCAGCTGGTGCCGCTGTGGGCGGGCACGCTGGCGCTCGGGCTGACGTACGGCGCGTACGGCTCGGAGATCGTGCGCGGCGCGCTGAACGCGGTCGACCCGGCGCAGCGGGAAGGCGGGATCGCGCTCGGTTTCACGCCCTGGCAGCGGCTGCGGCTGGTCCTGCTGCCGCAGGCGGTGCCGGAGATGATCCCGTCCTTCTGCAACCTGCTGATCGAGCTGCTCAAGGGCACGGCACTGGTGTCGGTCATGGGCATGGGCGATCTGACCTTCAGCGCCAACCTGGTGCGGCTGGCGCTGCAGCAGAGCGCGGAGATCTACACGTACGTGCTGCTGATCTACTTCGCGATCGCCTTCGTGCTCACACGGCTGATGCGGTCTCTGGAGAAGCGGCTGAAGGCCGGGGTCGGCAAGGACGTCGGCACGTTCTCGGCGGCGCGTGAGCTGAAGCGCGCGCAGACCACCGGGGTCGGCGGGGGTGGGATCGGATGAAGTGGGACTGGAACGCCGTACGTGACTTCATGCCGCACTTCTGGGACGGACTGCTGGTCACCCTGCAGGTCCTGGCCCTCGGCTCGCTGCTCTCCTTCACACTCGGCCTGGTGTGGGCGCTGCTGATGCGGACGCCGAGCCGGTTCGTGCGCTGGCCGGTCGGGGTGGTCACGGAGTTCGTGCGCAACACCCCGCTGCTGGTGCAGCTGTTCTTCCTGTTCTACGTGCTGCCCGAGTGGGGCCTGACGTTCTCGGCACCGGCCACCGGCGTCTTCGCGATCGGCCTGCACTACTCGACATACACGATGCAGGTCTACCGGGCCGGTATCGAGGCGGTGCCCGTCGGCCAGTTCGAGGCGGCGACGGCGCTGAACCTGCCCCGGAGCCGGACCTGGGTCGCGGTGATCCTGCCCCAGGCGATCCGCCGGGTGGTCCCCGCCCTCGGCAACTACGTGATCGCGATGCTCAAGGACACGCCGATGCTGATGGTGATCACCGTGCTGGAGATGCTCGGGCGGGCCCGGCTCTTCTCCCAGCAGCACTTCCAGTTCACCGAGCCCCTGACCGTGATCGGGGTGGCCTTCGTCCTCATCTCCTACCTGGCCTCCCTTCTCCTGCGAGCCCTGGAGCGACGCCTTGTCCGTTGAGACCCGTGAACAGACCGCCGCCACCGACACGCATCCGACCGAACTGGTCCGCCTGGAGGGGGTGACCAAGCGGTTCGGGGACAACACGGTCCTCGACGGCCTGAACCTCTCCGTGGACGCGGGCCGGCACGTGACCCTGATCGGTCCCTCCGGCTCCGGCAAGACGACGATCCTGCGGCTGCTGATGACCCTCACCAAGCCGGACCAGGGCACGATCACGGTCGACGGGGAGCCGTTGTTCCCGGCGCCGGAGAAGCAGGTCCGGGAGGTCCGCAAGAAGATCGGGATGGTGTTCCAGCAGTTCAACCTGTTCCCGAACATGTCCGTGCTGCGGAACATCACCGAGGCACCGGTGCAGGTGCTCGGCATGTCCCGGGACGAGGCCGAGGAGCGGGCGCGGGAGCTGCTGGACCTGGTGGGGCTGGCCGACAAGTGCGACGCGCGGCCCACCCGGCTCTCCGGCGGCCAGCAGCAGCGGGTGGCGATCGCCCGGGCACTGGCGATGCGGCCGCGGGTGCTGCTGCTGGACGAGGTGACGTCGGCGCTCGACCCCGAGCTGGTCGCGGGCGTCCTCGACCTGCTCAGGGACATCGCCCGCACCACCGACATCACGATGCTCTGTGTGACCCACGAGATGGGCTTCGCCCGGGACATCTCCGACCAGGTACTGATGTTCGACGCCGGGCGCGTGATCGAGTCGGGCCCGCCGGAGAAGATCTTCAGCGATCCGGAGCGGGACCGGACCCGGGAATTCCTCAGCGCGGTCCTGTGACTACGAGGTGTGAAGACGGGAAGAGTCGAGGTCCGGGCGCTGGGTGATGACCGTGGCATATGCCAGAGGGTCTGCGTCGCAGTTGGGAGAGGGGCCGCGGGCACCACAATCTCGCCAACACTCTCTCCCCAACGGCCCTTTGCCCGTTATCGTGGTAGCGATCCGCCGACCGGACCTAGCGGCCACAGACAGGCGAGCGCAGGGGGAAACACCGTGGCGCTGATGCACGAGCCGACCGCCCCGTACCACTCCGCCCAGGACGCGTTGCGCGTGCTGGAGACCGTGGCCCGTCACTCCGCCGGCGTCACCGACACCGAGCTGGCCCGCCACACCGGCCTGCTCCCCGAGCGGCTGACCGCGCTGCTGCGCATGCTGCGCCGCGAGGGCTACGTCGAGCAGATCGCCGACGGCGCGTACGTCACCGGCGACACCCTGCGCCGCCTCACCTCGACGCACGACCGCGAGCGGGCCCTGCGCGAGAAGCTCCAGCACACCCTGGACCGGCTGCGGGACTCCGTCGGCGCGGCCGTCTACATGAGCCGGTACGTGGACGGCGAGGTCAGGGTCACCCAGTACGCCGCCGGGCCGGCCACCCCGGCGGTCAACGAGTGGGTCGACTTCCGCTACTCCGCGCACGCCACCGCCGTCGGCAAGAGCCTGCTCACCCAGCTGGACCACAACGCCCGCCGCGACCACCTCTCCCGGCACAAGATGGCCCGCCTCACCTCGCGCACCATCACCAGCGACAAGCTGCTGCTGTCCCGCCTGGAGTCCCAGCCGCCGACGGTGCCGATCCTGGACCTCCAGGAGTACGCGATCGGCACGGTCTGCGCGGCCGTCCCGATCACCGCGGGCTCCTCGGTCGGCTGCCTGGCCCTGTCCCTCCCGGTGGAGCACGCACACCGGCTCCGGCAGGCCGCGGACACGCTGAATCGGAACGCGGCTCCGGTGCTGCTCTCGCTCGCGATCTAAGTGGTCACGAGCACCCCTGAGAACCAGGTAGTATTTTCTTCGTCGCCGGCCGCGGGAGCAAAAATCCGCGGAAGGCGAGAGTCATGCGCCGCTAGCTCAGTTGGTTAGAGCAGCTGACTCTTAATCAGCGGGTCCGGGGTTCGAGTCCCTGGCGGCGCACAATGACGATGGCGAGCCACGTCCGCAACAAACGCGGACCCGGCTCGCCATCTCTGTTATTGCGCGGCTACGCCGCGCGCGGTGGGGGCTCCGCCACCCACACCCCCCACTGCCGGGCCCTTCGCGGAAGCGAGGGGCCCTTCGACGTCTTCCCCGGTCAGCCTCCGGTACGTGTCCTCCCCGGGCGGTCGCCACCACACCGGGTCGGCACACCGGAACCCCTCGCGCCGCAGCCGCGCCCGCTCGATCTTGTTGGTGGCCGTCACGGGCATCCGCTCCACCACCCGCACGAACCGGGGCGCCATCTTCGTCCCGAGGTCGGGCTGGGCCCGCAGGAACTCCGCGAAGGACCACGGGTCGAACCGCCCGGCGACGGTCGCCATCACCTGGTCCCCGGTGACCGGATCCGGCACCCCGTACACGGCCACGGCCACCGCCCCCTCGTACCGGGCGACGATGTTCTCGATCATCGCGGCGGCCAGATTCTCCCCGTCGACCCGGATGCGGTCGTCGGTACGGCCGGCGAAGTACAGGTACCCCTCGGCATCCCGGTAGAAGAGATCCCCGGTCCAGTAGGCCCCTCGCCCACTCTCGGCTTCGCCCGAGCGGGGGGACCCCCATCGCCGCCGCTCGGCTTCGGCCGCCGGATTGCGCCAGTAGCCCTCGAAGGGGCTGGGCCCCTGATTCACCAGCTCACCTATGGCCTCGGCACCGTTGAGGAGCTGCCCGGCGGCATCGAACTCGGCCACCGGACACTCCAGCCCCGTCCCCGGATCGAGCACCACCAGACCGGGCCCCGCCGGCCCCACCGCCCCCGCCGGGGTCCCCGGAGCCCACTGGATGGCCGCCCCGCCCTCGGACGACCCGTATCCCTCCACCAGCCGCACCCCGAACCGCCGCTCGAACGCCGCCGCGTCCACCGCCCCGGCCTCCGTCCCGAAGCCCGTCCGCAGCGGGTTGTCCCGGTCGTCGGGCCGCGCCTCGGTGGCGAGGATGTACTGGATCGCCCGCCCGACATAGGTGAAGTACGTCGCCCGGTACCGCCGTACGTCCGCCAGGAACCCGGACGCCGAGAACCGTCGACGCAGCGCCACCCCGGCCCCGGCGGCCAGCGCGGGCGCCCAGTCCGCGATCACCGCGTTGCCGTGGAACATCGGCATGCAGACGTAGTGCACGTCGTCCGCGCGGACCCCGAACTGCCCGACCAGCGCATACCCCGCCGCGGCCAGCCGCCCCTGGGAACAGAGGGCGGCCTTGGGCGCGCCGGTGGAGCCGGAGGTGAAGTAGAGCAGCATCCGGTCGGAGGGTGTGGCCCGGGCGGGGTCGGGTACGGCGCCGGCGTACGGGGCGAGGAGGGCGTCGTACGCGTCGCCGTCGGTGACGAGGACGCGCAGGCCCGGCAGCTCGAGTCCGGCCAGCAACGGCAGGTGCGCCCGCTCGGTGACCAGCACCGGGCACTCGGTGTGCCGGATGTCCCGGGCCAGCTCGGCGCCCCGGCGGGTGGGGTTGATCCCGGCGACGGCGGCCCCAGCGAGCGCGGCCGCCCCGAGCCACAGCGGGAACTCCTCGGTGTTGTCGAGCAGCACGCCGACGTGCGGGACGGCACCCGGTGGCAGCAGATCGGCGAGCAGCGCGGCCCGGGCGGCCGCCCCCGCGGCCACCTCATGGTGGGTCAGCACCCGCTCTTCGCACCACAGCCCCGACCGGTGATCCCCCCACCGTGCTGCGACCAGCTCCGCCACCGTGCGCATCGTGGACTTCATGGCGAGGCACGGTAATTGACTCACCGTCAGATGTGGAGAGTCAGAACCCGCCCATGTCGTTGTTCACGAAGGCGTCGGTGTACGTGACCATGAAGCCGACGCAGAACACGACCACGACGCCGAGGAAGGCGAGGATGCCGAAGGCGGCCGCCGCCTGCTTGACCTGCCCGGGCTCGTGGGCCGTGGCGACCACCGTGGGGCCGTCCTTGTAGTAGACGGTGACGAGGTCGCCCTCCAGGCGGGTCGCGGGGCCGTTCTCCTCCTCGAAGCGGATCTCGCGGCCGTCGCGGGCCGTGAACTCGTAGACGTGGTGGATCGTCGTACGCACCGAGGTGTCGTTGGCGCCGCCGTGGGTCGTCGTGAACATCCGCAGGCACCGGCCCTGGGCCGTGAGCCCGCTGTTCCAGGCGCCGCGCATCTGCAGCCAGCGGCGCACCACGCGGTACGCCATGAAGAGAGCCAGGGCCATGATCAGGCAGGGCACGAGGTAGAACAGCACGTCCATGAGATCCCCCGGTCTTGGGTACCGCCCTACCCGTCAGTAGGCGTGTCAGGACGGTACCCGCGCAGTCCGGCGGACTGACTCAAGTAATGCTCAGAACGTGACGTCCGAACAGGCGTAGAACGCGTTGCCCGTGTCGGCGATCGTCCACACCGCGAGGATGACGTGATGACCGCTCAGCCCGCTGGGCAGGGTGCCGCTGTGGCTGAGCGTGGCCGGCGGGCGCTGGCCGTTGTACGGCACTGTCAGGAACGGGGTGGTGTTGAGGTCCGAGCGGGCCAGGGCGTGGTTCTGGTTCCAGCCCTGCTTGGTGACGTAGTACTTGAAGTCCGTCGTGGCGTGCATGGCGGTGAACTGCCAGCGGAAGGTGTACGACTGACCGCCAATCACCTTCGTGGTGGGCCAGGCCGCCCCGGACGGCGTCTTCGGCGAGCTGAGCTGGGCGAAGCGGCTCAGGCCGCCGTTGCAGATCTGACCGTCGGCGGGTCCGGCGGCCGGGAAGCCCTTGGGGCCCTCGACGCTCTGCGGCTCCCACTGGATGTCGCCGCAGTTCGTCACGGTGCCGTTCTGGCAGAGCTTCTGCCTGCTGATGGGGAGGTCGGTGTAGCCGTGCCCGCTGGCGCCGCCGGTGGAGAGCGCGAAGGCTCCGGCGGTCACCACACCCAGCACGACTGCGGACAACGCAGAGAATCTGGTCTTCGTGCGCATGCTGCCGCTCCTGGAGAACGTGGGGGAGGTTCACTGAGCTGAGCTGAGCCGTGCAGTAGGTCTAGACCAAGTCTCAGATTATTGCCACTGGTTGGCCGTGTCCATATCAAGACGTGTCCATACCCGTCGCGTCGGCACTCCCGAGCCGCTGCCGGACCGTCACATCGGCTCCCTGCGGCCCGAGCAGAACGCCACCGTCAGGTCCCGGACGAGCACCTTGCGCTCGTAGTCGTCCAGTTCGACCAGACCGCGCACGGTCAGCCGGCTCACCGTGTCCTCCACCGAGTCCACGACCGAGTTGAGCATGGTGGCCCGCTGCCGGGCGTCCAGCGCGGCGATGGTGCGCCGGTGCATCGCGGCGGCGACCTCGGGCGCGTACTCCACCCGGAGCGGCTGCACCGAGAACACCTCCAGGCCGATCGGTCCCGCGTCCGCCGCCACCAGCCGGGTCAGCGCCTCCCCCGCCACGGCCACCCCGCCCCGCGCCGAGCCCGGCAGGTCCACCGGCACCCGGGCGAGGGCCGCCTCGACGCACTCCTGCAGATAGGTCTCGTGGTCGTCGATGCCGAGCACGGCCCGCGCGGTGTCCCGCACCCGCCACACCACCAGGACGACGACCCGCAGCGCCACCCCGTTGGCGTCCGCCGCCGGCATCGCCTCGCTGCGCCAGTGCCGCAGCCGAACGTTCACCCGGCGGCGTACCAGCAGCGGGTTCACCCAGAGCAGCCCGGTGCGCCGGACCGTCCCCCGGTAGCGGCCGAACAGCCCTAGCAGCCGGGCCTGTCCGGTCCGGCCGCGGGCGAGCCCGCCGAAGCCGAGCACGCCGAGCGCACCGGCCCCGGCGTACGCCGCCCACTGCGCGGGCCCGAGCCCCGTGCCCGTGCAGGCCGGCAGGCGCAGCGCCTCCGCGGCGAGCGGCGGCAGCACGCCCGCCCACCACGAGGTGGCCAGGCACCCCGCGATGCCGCCGGCCCCGGCCAGCACCCCGGCCAGTCCGGGCAGCACCCGCGCCGGACGCTCCACCAGCTCCGGGTCGACCTGCGGCACCGTCCGGCTGCGGGCCGGGGCCGGGCGCCTCAGGCGGGGCTGTTCGCCGGTGGCCTGCCGGCGGCCCACGACGGCGGGCTTCAGCGGCACCGGCACCGGCTCGGGCTCGTCGCGGAAGAGCAGATGGACGGGGATCTCGGTGGTCACCTCGTTCTGGATCAGCCGGGCCGGGCGGGTGGTCATGCCCCCGGTGCCCATTGCGCTCTCCGGCTGTTCTCCGGACTCGGACGTGTGTGACGTGGTCGTACTCATGCGTGCCTCCAGCCTCCGCGCCAGATGCGTCATGACAGTGAGAAGTGAGAGTGGGAGTGGGAGTGGGATCAGGGGGGTGCTCACGAGCGCGGGCAGCGCCGCCTACGCGAACAGGCGGCGCCAGGTCTCCGGGCCCGGGTAGCCGTCCGCCGCGCCGCCCCGCCAGCCCTGGCTGCGCTGGAAGGCCTCCACGGCCCGCCGGTCCGCTTCGCCCCAGCTCGGACCCGGCCCTTCGGCGTAGAAGCTGCCGAACCCTTTCTTCACCAGCTGCCTCCCGAGCTGGGTGACGTACTCGTTCTCCGCGCCCGGGCGGAAGAGGTTCCGGCCGGGATAGCCGGGCACCCCGTGCGAGGCGGGCCGGGCGGATCCGGCCGTTGCGGAGGGGAAGCTCCTGCCCTGCCCGGTGACGAGCAGCTTCCAGGTCCGGGGACCGGGCAGCCCGTCGGCGTCCTCGCCCGTCCAGCCCTGGGCCAGCTGGAACGCCCGGGTCGCCCGCCGGTCCGCATCGCCCCAGACCGGGCCCGGGCCCTCGGTGTAGAAGGAGCCGGCGCCACGGGACACGAGCAGCCGGCCGAGCTGGGTGACGTACCTGTTGTTCGTGCCGGGGCCGAAGAACCCGGCACCCGGGAAGGTCGCCGGCTTCTTGCTGTCGGCGGCCTGCTGGGCGCCCGCGGTGCCGGTGGTCACGCCCTTGTAGCGGTAGGGGACGTACTTGTCGGCGTGTGTCCAGTAGGGGTAGGGGGTGGGCTGGCTGCGGGCATGCGGGGGCGTCTGTTCGTAGACCAGGTAGTTGGTGTGCGTGTGGTCCGTCCAGCCGCCGAAGATCACGACGTGGGAGCCCTTCTCGGGGTTGTCCGGGTTGTGGAAGAGGAGCATGTCGCCGGGCTGCAGCTCCTCCTTGGCGATCTTCACACCGAACTGGTCGAGGCTGCCGGTCCACTCGTTGGTGCCCAGGCCCCAGGCCATGGAGACGTAGCCCGAGCAGTCCTGCCGGTAACCGTCGGACCAGTAGTCGTCCATGCTGTACGGCACCTTGGCGGCTACCCAGAGCTTGGCCCGCTTGATGATCTGGGTCCGGGTGGCGGCGGGATACGGGGTGGCCGGCTGCTTGACCGGCCCGCCGGCCGGGCCGTGCAGCGGGGCCCGGGGGCCCTGCGGGGTGTCGGACCCGTCGTCCGCCACGGGGCCGCCGGGGCGGGGCGGGGAGTGGGGGGCGGTGAGGGCGGCGGCCGGGGGAACCGCCCCGAAGGCGGCGGACGCGGCGGCGGCCACGACCACCACCCCTCGGGCGGCCGGGTTGCCGCCGAAGCGGCCGGGCGGGCGGGGACTCGCCCGATGGCGGGCGCAGCCGGGGCAGCCGCAGTCGCTCACGGGGTCGACTTCCTCGAACGCCGGAGCGGTCATGCGATCTGCCTCACATTCGGGGTTGATTTGTCCGCGGATGTGCACGTTGATCAGTTTCACAACTGTCGCCGGAGCGCGCATGTTGACGGTCCGAATGATGTACAGACAGATATGACCGGCCCCCGGGACGCCGGGGGTGGTCAGGAGCACCCTTCCAGGTCAGGTAGAGTTCTCTTGTCAGCAGGCGCCGCTAGCTCAGTTGGTTAGAGCAGCTGACTCTTAATCAGCGGGTCCGGGGTTCGAGTCCCTGGCGGCGCACAGACGACAGCAGGCCCCCCGTGCGAACGGGGGGCCTGCTGCTGTTTGGCCGGATACCCTCTGGCCATGGCAGCGCGTGACCTCCAGGAGCGGATCAAGAAGCTCATCATCGACCGGCGGCTGCCCTCGGGCGCCCCGCTGCCGACCGAGCCCGAGCTGATGGAGTTCCTCGGGGCGAGCCGGAACTCGGTGCGGGAGGCGCTGAAGGCGCTGCAGGCGATGGGGATCGTGGAGATCCGGCACGGGTTCGGGACCTACGTGGGCCCGATGTCGCTCGCCCCGATGATCGAGGGGCTCGCCTTCCGTACCGTCGCCGGGCACTACCGCGGCGAGGACTCCCTGCTCCAGCTGCTGGAGCTGCGCGAGGCGGTCGAGACGGGACTGGTCTCGCGGCTGGCCGGACGGCTGCCGGAGACGGACCTGGTTGAACTGGAGGCCCTCGTGAACCGTATGGAACAGGAGGCCGCCGAGGGCTGCGGCCTCGCCGAGACCGACCGCGCGTTTCACGCCACCCTCTACCGGGGGCTGGACAACGTACTGCTGTGCGAGGTGCTGGAGGCGTTCTGGGACGCGTTCCACCGGGTCCAGCGGGATCTGGTGGACGTACCGCAGGACCCGCGGGTCACCTGCCGTCAGCACCGGGAGATCCTCGACGCGGTCAGGTCCGGCGATTCCATACGGGCGGAGGAGGCCATAAGAGATCACTTCGGCAATATCCGTGCCCGCCTCTCCCCCACCGGCGCACCCGAGCCTCCCGAGCACCACCCGCGCCACAATGAACGGGTTTGACCGGTAAACACGGCGTTTCGTGTCTTGCGATCATGCTGAGCACCGTAGAACCCTGGTTGTTCATGAAGCCGCAGATTCGCGGCACTTGGGGGGAAAGCGGTTGCGTACCGGCGGGGAGGGGGCCCCGCTCATGAACCGGTGCCGAGGGGGGCATCATGCAACCGGAGGGTCGCAGTCCCGTGTCTATAGGGTGAGCAAGACGTGGTGACTGTGCCTCACCACTGAACCGCCTGTGACGGCCGAGGGGGCCCCGACCGGGCGAAGGACCGACGAACACGCGGTGACCTGCGTGTGGGGGGAATGACTCATGACGTCGACGCCGAAGGGCGCCCGGCAGAGCCACGATCAGCACAACGACCCGTCACAGACCGCCCAGCTCCGTGCGATCGGGCACCGGACCGGCCAGTTCCGCCGCATCAGAAAGAGCCTGCCGAGATACGACTACGAGCACTACAGCCGACTGGCGGGCCCCCTCACCCAGCCCGACCCGGGCAAGCCCTACACGGTGCAGTACCGTTCGCTGCTCTCGCAGGAGCCGCACCGCATACGAGCCGCGCTCATGCTGGGCGCCGCCCCGGTGCTCTCCCTGGTCCTGCTGTTCTGGCTGCTGCAGCCCGAGCACTGGACCGAACGGGACTACCCGGCCTACGACTTCCTGCCGGCGCTCGACATCGTCATGCTCGTCTCGATCGGTCTGATCGAGTTCTTCCGCTGCATGAACGTGCTGTCCAACGCGCACGCCACGCTGGTCGCCCGGGACCCGGTCCCGGTCGTGCCGGAGACCGGTACCCGCGTCGCCTTCCTCACCTCCTTCGTGCCCGGCAAGGAGCCGCTGGAGATGGTGACCAAGACCCTGGAGGCGGCGGTCAAGCTGCGCCACCGGGGCCTGATGCACGTGTGGCTGCTGGACGAGGGCGACGACCCGGCCGTCAAGGAGGTCTGCGCCCGGCTCGGCGTCCACCACTTCTCCCGCAAGGGCGTCGCCCGGTGGAACCAGGCCAAGGGCCCGCACCGCGCCAAGACCAAGCACGGCAACTACAACGCCTGGCTCGAGGCGCACGGCGGCGAGTACGACTTCTTCGCCTCCGTCGACACCGACCATGTGCCGCTGCCCAACTATCTGGAGCGGATGCTCGGTTACTTCCGCGACCCGGACGTCGGCTTCGTCATCGGCCCGCAGGTCTACGGCAACTACGACACGTTCGTCACCAAGGCCGCCGAGTCGCAGCAGTTCCTCTTCCATGCCCTCATCCAGCGCGCCGGCAACCGCTACGGTGCCCCGATGTTCGTGGGCACCTCGAACGCCGTGCGGATCAGCGCGATCAAGCAGATCGGCGGCCTGTACGACTCGATCACCGAGGACATGGCCACCGGGTTCGAGATGCACCGCGCCAAGAACCCGGCCACGGGCCGGAAGTGGAAGTCGGTCTACACCCCGGACGTCCTCGCCGTCGGTGAGGGCCCGAACGCCTGGACGGACTTCTTCACCCAGCAGATGCGCTGGTCCCGGGGGACGTACGAGACGATCCTCAAGCAGTACTGGAAGGGCTTCTACTCGCTGCCGCCCGGCAAGCTCTTCAACTACACGATGATGATCATCTTCTACCCGATGTCCGCCCTCAACTGGATCCTGGCGGCACTGAGTTGCGCGCTGTTCCTGGGCCTGGGCGCCTCGGGTGTGAACATCGACCCGACCGTGTGGCTGATGCTGTACGGCAACGCGTCCGCGCTGCAGATCGGCCTGTACATCTGGAACCGCCGGCACAACGTCTCCCCGCACGAGCCGGAGGGCTCCGGCGGTGTCGCGGGCATGGTGATGTCGGCGCTGTCCGCGCCGATCTACGCCCGCTCGCTGATGGACGCGGTGCTGCGCCGCAAGAGCAAGTTCGTGGTGACCCCGAAGGGAGACTCGGCCAGCCCGGACACGCTGTTCGGGACCTTCCGGATCCACTGGTTCTTCATCCTGGTCTTCGGTGGTTCGCTCGCCGCGGGATTCGTGTTCGGACACTCCCACCCGGCGATGATCACGTGGGCGGTCTTCGCCATGCTGATCACCGCCTCGCCGATCTTCGCCTGGCGGCACGCGCTGCGGCAGGAGAAGAGGAAGCCCCGGCAGCCGACGGAGCCGGCCCCGGGCGCGGGCCCGGCCGCCGGGGCGGCCGCACCCGGGCCGGCGACGGAGCCGCAGGACGCGGTGCCCGCGCAGTACGCGGCCCACCCGGCGCGCGGCCACGCCCCGCAACAGCGGCCCAGTTGGGCCGCCACGCCCCGCGGGCCTGGCGAGGCCCCCGCGGAGGGAGACGACCAGACCATGCAGATCGCGCTCGGTGGACTTGGGGGACGTAAGGAATGAAGGACCAGGCCGGCCGCCGTCGTGCTCGTCGACTCGCGATAGGCACGGCGGTGGTACTCGCGCTGGCCGGGATGAACGGGCCGTGGCTGTACCGCTTCGGAACCGAGCAGTACCACCAGTACAAGATCAACAAGCCGGAGTACAAGGCCGCCAACGGCCACTGGGACATCGTCGAGTTCCCCGAGGAGTACCGCCAGGACACCATCCACGCGGCGCTCCTGCACACCGGCAAGGTGCTGCTGGTCGCCGGCTCGGGCAACAACCAGGACAACTTCGACAAGAAGAAGTTCGACACCCGTATCTGGGACCCGGTCAAGGGCACCATCAAGAAGGTGCCGACGCCCGCCGACCTGTTCTGCACCGGCCACACCCAGCTGGCCAACGGCAACCTGCTGATCGCGGGCGGGACGAAGCGCTACGAGAAACTCAAGGGCGACGTCACCAAGGCCGGCGGCCTGATGGTCGTGCACAACGAGAACCCCGACAAGCCGATGACGCTGCCCGCGGGCACCAAGTTCACCGGCAAGGAGAACGGCAAGACCTTCGTCTCGAAGGACCCGGTGCTCGTACCGCGCGCGAAGAAGGTCTTCGACCCGCAGACCGGCGCGTTCCTGCGCAACGACCCCGGGCTCGGCCGTATCTACGTCGAGGCGCAGCGAAGCGGCACCAAGTACGAGACCGGCACCCAGGACAACTACCGGATCCAGGGCCTGACCGGCTCCGACGCCCGCAACACGTACGGCATCGCACAGAAGCTCGCCCTCGACAAGAAGGACTTCCAGGGCATCCGTGACGCCTACGAGTTCGACCCGGTCGCCGAGCGGTACATCAAGGTCGACCCGATGAACGAGGCCCGCTGGTACCCGACGCTCACGACCCTGTCGGACGGGAAGATCCTCAGCGTCTCCGGTCTCGACGACATCGGCCAGCTGGTCCCGGGGAAGAACGAGATCTTCGACCCCAAGACCAAGAAGTGGACGTACACGCAGAAGATCCGGCAGTTCCCGACGTACCCGGCGCTGTTCCTGATGCAGAACGGGAAGATCTTCTACTCGGGTTCCAACGCGGGCTACGGACCGGACAACGTGGGCCGTGTTCCCGGTATCTGGGACGTCGACACCAACAAGTTCACCAAGCTGCCCGGGCTCAGTGACCCCAACATGATGGAGACGTCCGGAACGGTGCTGCTGCCTCCGGCGCAGGACGAGAAGTTCATGGTGGTCGGCGGGGGCGGGGTCGGCGAGTCCAAGCTGTCCAGCAGAAAGACGCGGCTGATCGAGCTGAAGGCGAAGAACCCGCACTTCGTCGACGGGCCCGAGCTGGACAAGGGCACCCGGTATCCGCAGACCTCGATCCTGCCCGACGACACCGTGCTGGTGTCCGGGGGTTCGGAGGACTACCGGGGGCGCGGCGACTCCAACATCCGTCAGGCCCGGCTGTACCACCCGGACAGCAACAGCTTCACCCAGGTCGCCGATCCGCTGGTCGGGCGGAACTACCACTCCGGGTCGATCCTGCTGCCCGACGGGCGGGTGATGTTCTTCGGGTCCGACTCGCTGTACGCGGACAAGGCGAACACCAAGCCGGGGAAGTTCGAGCAGCGCATCGAGATCTACACGCCTCCCTACCTGTACCGGGACTCCCGGCCGTCGTTGAGCGGAGGACCGCGGACGATCGCCCGGGGTGCTTCGGGGACGTTCACCTCGAAGCACGCCTCGAGCATCAAGAAGGTGCGGCTGATCCGGCCGAGCGCCTCGACCCACGTGACGGACGTGGATCAGCGGTCCATCGCCCTCGACTTCAAGTCCGCCGGCGACAAGATCACGGTCACCGTGCCGAAGAACCGGAACCTGGTGCAGTCCGGCTGGTACATGCTGTTCGTGGACGACGACCGGGGGACGCCGTCCACGGCTCAGTGGGTCAAGGTGCCGTAGCTACTTGCTGTTCCTGGCCAGGGCGAGTGCGTAACTCGCCCACCACTGGCCGGCCTTCGGGCCGCCCTTGCAGGTGCCGTCCGACTCTCCTGGGCGCTTGACCCACAGGTAGGCGTCCACGAGAGGGTCCGCCGTCTTCGTCGTCGGCGTCTCGCCCAGGGCCCGGCCGGGCGGGTTGCACCACTTCTGGTCCGGATCGCCCTGTGTGTAGGGGCCGTTGCCGTTGCGGCTGGTGTCGACGACGAAGTGCTTGCCGCCCACCTTGGCGGAGAGCTGCTTGCCGTAGGCGATGGAGTCCTCGGTGGAGTAGAAGTTGGAGACGTTGACGGCGAAGCCGTCGGCCTGGTCGATGCCGGCCTGCTGGAGGGGCTGGAAGATCTGGTCGGGGTGGCCCCAGCCGGCGTTGCCGGCGTCCAGGTAGACCTTGGTGTTCTTCAGGGACTTGAGCTTGGCGACGGCACCCTTGAGGAGGTCGTAGCGCTCCTCGTGGAACTCTTCCGGGGTGCAGCCGTCGACGAGGTGGAGCACGGCGTCGGGTTCGAGGATGACGGTGGCGGGGCGGTCCCCGATGCCCCGGGCGACGCCGTCGATCCAGGCCCGGTAGGCGTTGCCGTCGGCCGCGCCGCCCTGGGAGTACTGGCCGCAGTCGCGGTGCGGGATGTCGTACAGCACGAGCAGGGCCGTGCGGTCGGAGTTCTCGGCGGCCTCGGTGAAGCCGCGGGCCTCCCGCTCCGGGTTCTCCGGGCCGATCCACTCCCCCACCGGCTGCTCGGCGATCTTGCGGATCTGCGCGGCCTCGGTCTTCTTGCCCGCCTTCTCGTAGGCGGCGAGCCGGCGGGCCGCGGTGCCGTCCGGGTTCACCCAGAACGGGTCGGCGGACTTGGGCTGTTGAGTGATCCTGGCGCCGGCGTCGGCCGCCTTGCCCCCGTCCGAGGAGGAGCATCCGGCGAGCAGCAGTGCCGCCCCCAGCACCGCCGCTGACGCCCGAGCCCGTGCCGAGGAGCGGGCCCCCCTGGTGTCGTACATGCGATTCCCCCCTGAGCGCATCGTTCCGGCCCGGTCGACCGAGTACCAATCGTGGCATACCGGCCGTGCCGGTCACGAGGTCGCGCGGGGGGTGTCAGGGGGGTCACGGACCGGTGCCCGTGAGGTACGCGGAGACCACCACGTTGGCCGTGTAGCTGTGGCTGGTCCGGTCGAAGGTGCCGCCGCAGGTGATCAGACGGAGTTCGGCGCGGCCCGGCTGGTGGGGGCCGTAGGCCTGCCGGGCGTCGAAGTCGTCGCGGGCCAGGACACGGATGCCGTCGATGGTGAAGTGGGCGACCTTGCCGTCCGAGCGGACCACCCGGACCGTCTCGCCCGGCTTCAGGGTGCTGAGCTTGTAGAAGACGGCGGGCCGGGTCTCGGTGTCGACGTGACCCACCATCAGCGCGGCACCCGCCGCGCCGGGCGCGGTCCCGGAGCCGTACCAGCCGACCACTCCCGGCTGGCCGAACGGCGGCGGGTCGACGGCGCCCCGGCTGTCCAGGCCGCGGGCCGTCACCGGTGCCTGCACGCCCAGTTGGGGGATGTCGATGCGCTGCGGGATCGCGGCGCCGAGCGGCTTGGCCGCGGGCGGCAGCCGGACCGCGTCGGCGCCCAGCCCGGCCACGTCACCCGGCCCGGACGGGCTCTCGGGTACGTCGGTCACGCCCCGGCCCCACAGCCACAGCCCGAGCAGCAGGAGCGTCCAGGCCAGGACGGTGATCAGGCGCACGGCGCCGGTGGTGGGCCCGGGTTCGTCGGACATGGCCGCGGTACGCCCTCAGTCCGTGCCGCGACTCCGGCGGGCTCTGAGCAGCCCGACGGCGGCCGCGGCGACCCCGGCGAGGGTCAGGCCGGTCAGCGCCTGGCCGGTGCCGGGGGCGGACCCGCTGGTGGCCACCGTGGCGAAGTGCGCGGTGCCGCCGCCACCCGCGTGGACGGGGGCGATGGGCGAGGCGGCGGTGCCGGACGGCTCCTCGTCCTGGCCGGAGGACGCCGCCACGACGGTGATCCTGCCGGTGACGACCGTTCCGGCACAGCTGATCCGCACCTGGTAGGCGCCCGGTACGAGCGAGGTGCGGATGCGGGTCTCCCCGGCCAGTGCGCCCTGGCTGCCGGTGAGCCGTGCGTCGGAGACGAAGGCGTCGGAAGCGGCGGTGCCCTGGGTTCCGGTGCAGCCCCGCACGAGCAGGGAAACGTCACCGCCCGGGGCCGGGGAGGCCGGGGTCACCGTGACGCCGGGGCCGCCGTCGGCCGCGTACGCCGCCGGGGTCAGGGCGGTGGCGGCCAGGAGTGCTGTACAGAGAGTGAGACGTGCTGAGCCCATCGTTAACCTCCAGATAGTGGGAGGCTCCCCCGTACGGCGCGCCTCCGCATCCCAGGGAGGCGCGCGACTGCTCCATACGGGTGGTACGGGGTGCGGGCCAGGTTTGAACGTCCCTGCTCAGACGAGGTCGACGAGGTCCGCGATGGAGTCGACGACCTGGGAGGGACGGAAGGGGTGGCGGTCGACGTCACCGGGCTGGGTGACGCCGGTCAGCACCAGGAAGGTGCGCATCCCGGCCTCCAGGCCCGCGAGGACGTCGGTGTCCATGCGGTCGCCGATCATCGCGGAGTTCTCGGAGTGGGCGCCGATCGCGTTGAGCCCGGCCCGCATCATCAGCGGGTTGGGCTTGCCGACGAAGTACGGCTGCTTGCCGGTCGCTGCGGTGATCAGCGCGGCGACCGAGCCGGTGGCCGGCAGGTCGCCCTCGGTGGAGGGGCCGACGTTGTCGGGGTTGGTGGCGATGAACCGGGCGCCGCCGTTGATCAGGCGTACGGCCTTGGTCAGGGCCTCGAAGGAGTAGGTGCGGGTCTCGCCGAGGATCACGAAGTCCGGGTCGTGGTCCGTGAGGATGTAGCCGACGTCGTGCAGTGCGGTGGTCAGGCCCGCCTCGCCGATGACGTAGGCGCTGCCGCCGGGCCGCTGGTCGTCCAGGAACTGGGCGGTGGCCAGGGCGGAGGTCCAGATGTTCTCCACCGGCACGTCCAGGCCCATCCGGCGCAGCCGGGCGTGCAGGTCCCGGGCGGTGTAGATGGAGTTGTTGGTGAGCACCAGGAAAGGCCGCCCGGAGTCGCGGAGCTTCTTCAGGAAGGCGTCGGCGCCGGGGATCGGGACACCCTCGTGGATCAGGACGCCGTCCATGTCGGTGAGCCACGACTCGATGGGCTTGCGGTCTGCCATGTGCTTGCGTCTCCTGCGTGCGTACGGTCAAGAAGCGGGGGCGCCGGAACCACGGCGTACCGACGCCCCCAGCCTAATCAGGAAGGCCTGATCCTGACCCTGGTCAGGACTGACTCATCACCGACTGATCACTGGCCGATCCGTACGCCGTCGATCACCCGGTACGCGGTGGTGTGCTGTCGACGACGGCGCAGGCGCATACGTACGGCGGAACGGAACCTCTTGGACGGCTGAACCCCCGGAGGGTTCAGCTGCCGGTGGCGGACTTCCAGTCCTCGACGTAGGTCGTGAGGTTCTTGTCGATGTCGTTCCAGTCCGGCTGGAAGATGTCCACGCCGTTCATCAGCTCGGTGAGCGCGGTGGCGTCGGCGTCGGTGGCCTTGACGTCCTGGCGGGCGCTGAAGCCGCCGCCGATCTCGCTGACCTCCTGCTGCTGCTTCTGCGCGAGCATGAAGTCGAGCAGCTTCCTGCCGTTCTCGCCGTGCGGGGCCCTGGTGACCAGGCCGGCCGCGTAGGGCAGGGCGAAGGTGGTGGGCCTGCCGTCCTTCCCGGCCGGGAACCAGATGCCGAGGCCCGGCATGTCCTTGGACTGGGCGTAGTTCATCTGCACGTCCCCGTTGGCGGCGAGGAGTTCGCCCTTGTCGACCTTGGGGGCGAGCTTGCCGGTGGAGGCGGACGGGCCGACGTTGTTGGCCTGGAGCTTCTTCAGGTAGGCGAGGGCCGCGTCCTTGCCGCCGAAGTCGTGCATCGCCTTGATCAGAACGGCGGTGCCGTCACCGGCGACGCCGGGGGTGGAGTACTGGATCTTGTTCTTGTACTTGGCGTCGAGCAGTTCGTCCCAGGTCTTCGGCGCCAGCTTCAGCTCCTTCTTGTTGTAGACGAAGCCGAAGTAGTTGTTGACGACGGAGGTCCAGGTGCCGTCGACGGCCTTGTCGGCGCCGCTGACCAGCTCGGAGTCCTTCGGCTCGTACTTCTCCAGCAGGCCCTTGCTGTCGGCCTGCTGGATGAACGGCGGGAGGGTGACCAGCACGTCGGCCTGCGGGTTGCTCTTCTCGCGGACGGCGCGCTGCACCATCTCGCCGGAGCCGCCCTCGACGTACTCGACCTTGATGCCGGTCTGCTTCTGGAAGTCGGCGAAGACCTTGTCGTACCAGCCGTCGCCGTTCTCGCCCCTGAGGCCGTCGGCGCTGTAGACGGTGACGACCTTCTCGTCGGAGGCGGCGGAGGAGCCGCCGCAGGCGGACAGCAGCGGGGTGGCGAGGAGGGTGAGGGCTATGGCGAGCGTGACGCTGTTTCTGGGCATGGCGAGGCGAACTCCTTGCAGACGAGGGCGGGTTGGGCGGGTGGCGGCTCAGCGGTACGACGCCCGGGTGCGGACCCGGGAGACGGCGAACAGGACGAGCAGGGTCGCGGCCATCAGCACCACCGCGACAGCGGACCCGGCGAACAGGGCGCCGCGGTCGGTGGCCGCGTAGATCAGGACGGGAAGCGGGGTCCAGTCGGGCGGGTAGAGCATCATCGTGGCGCTCAGCTCACCCATGGACAGGGCGAAGCAGAGGCCGGCGGCGGCGGTGAGCGAGGGCAGCAGGAGCGGCAGCCGCACCCGCCACAGGACGTACGCGGGCCGGGCGCCGAGGGAGGCGGCGGCCTGTTCGTAGGCCGGGTCGAGGCGGGCGATCGCCGCCGACACGGACTGGTGGGCGAACGCCGTGACCAGCACGGTGTGGGCGATGATCACGATCCACCGGGTGCCGTTGAGCAGCAGCGGCGGCTGGGAGAAGGCCACCAGGACCGACAGTCCGACCACCACCGAGGGCACCGCGACCGGCAGCACGAACAGCGCGTCGAGGACCCGGCGGTGGCGTTTCTTCAGGGCCGCACCGGCCAGCGCGGCCCAGGTGCCGGTGGCCAGGGCGAGCAGGCTCGCGGTGACGGCGGTGACCAGGCTGGTGGTCAGCGCCTGGAGGGCCTCGCCGCGGGTGGCGGAGTGGTAGTTGGCCGTCGTCGGGCCCGAGGGCAGGACGCCGGACCAGTGGGTGGCGAAGGAGGCGCCGAGGACGACGAGGAGGGGCAGGGCGAACAGCGGCACGAAGAGGACGAGGAACACCGCCCACACGGCCCACCTGCCCTTGCGGCTATGCACCAGCACGACGGCTCACCACCCGGTAGAGGCCGTACAGCCCCACGGAGATCAGGACGTTGACGACGGCGACCACGCACGCGCCCGGATAGTCGGACTCCAGGATCGCCTTGCTGTAGACGAGCATCGGGAGGGTCGTGACCCCTTTCGCGCCGGTGAACAGCACGATCCCGAACTCGTTGAGGCACAGCACCAGGACGAGGCTCCCGCCGGTCGCGAGCGCGGGCAGCGCCTCCGGCAGGATCACCCGCCGCACGATGCGGGGTGCGCGGGCGCCTAGCGAACTGGCCGCCTCCAGCTGAGCGGTGTCGAGCTGCGAGAAGGCGGCGAGCAGCGGCCGCATCACGAACGGCGTGAAGTAGGTGACCTCCGCCAGCAGCACGCCCCACGGCGTGGTCAGGAACTGGAAGGAACCGATGATGCCGGTGGTGCCGTAGATGAACAGCAGCGCCAGCGTGATGAGGAAGGACGGGAAGGACAGGTACACGTCGACGAACCGCGCCACCGCCTTCGCCCCCGGAAACGGCACGAACGCGATGACCAGAGCGAGCAGGAAGCCGAGGACCAGACACCCGGCCGTGGAAGCCAGCGCGAGCCATACAGTGGTCCACAGTGCGTGCCGGAACGCCTCCGAGGCGAATACGTCGACGTACGGCTGGAGGCAGGTCCCTCCGTCGTCCGGCCGGAAGGACTGCCGGACGACCAGGGCGAGGGGGTAGAGGAAGAAGAGGGCGAGGAGGGCCACCGGTGGAAAGGTCCACAACAGGCGCCTATTCATGGGTGACTCCGGCGGGCAGCAGCACCGCGTCCTCGGAAGCGAAGTGCAGGCTCACGGCGTCCCCGTGTGCTGGTGGTGCCTTCAGCTCACGCAGGTCCGCCATGACCGTGTGCCCACCGACCTCCACGTACAGCCGGTGTGTGGCCCCGCGCCACTGGATCTCGGTGACAGTGCCGACGATCCGGTTGGGTCCCTCCCCGAGCCCGACCAGATGCGGCCGTACGCACAACGTGGCCCGCGCCTGCGCGACCACGCCGCCCGTGTCGACCGTCAGCTCCGTGCCCGCGAAGTCGACTCCCCCGGAGCCCACAGTCACCGGCAACAGATTCGCGCCGCCCACGAAGGAAGCCGTGAACTCACTCTTCGGCGCCCGATACAGCTCGCGAGGCGTCCCGCACTGCTGCAGCCGCGCCGCGTCCATCACGGCGATCCGGTCGGCCAAGGTCAGTGCCTCGACTTGGTCATGGGTGACGTACAGCATCGACACGTCCGGCAACTCCCGGTGCAGCCTGGCGAGTTCGGCCAGCATCCCGGACCGCAGCCGGGCGTCCAGCGCGGACAGCGGCTCGTCCAGGAGCAGCACGTCCGGCCGGACGGCGAGCGCGCGGGCGATGGCGACGCGCTGCTGCTGACCGCCGGACAACTCGCGCGGGTGACGGCGGGCGTAGGCCGCCATGCCGGTCATCTCCAGTGCCTCGGCGACCCGTTGTCGTATCTCGCTCCCGGCCGTCCTGCGGGCCTTGAGTCCGAACGCCACGTTCTCGTCGACGCGCATGTGCGGGAACAGGGCGTACTGCTGCACCACCATGCCGATGCCCCGCCGGTACGGCGGCAGGTCCGTCACGTCCCTGCCGCCGAGAAGCACCCGCCCGGACACGGGCCGCACGAATCCGGCGACCGCCCGCAGCGCGGTGGTCTTGCCGGAGCCGGACGGCCCGAGCAGCGCCATGACCTCGCCGGGCTCGACGGTCAGGTCGAGGGCGTCGAGGACGACGTTTCCGTCGTAGGCGACGGTGACGGAGTCGAAGCGGATGCCCATCTCAGCGCGCTCCCGACAACAGGGCGGGCAGGCCGGCGACGGAGTCGAGGACGTGCGTGGCGCCGGCCGCGCGGAACGCGTCGTCGCCGTGGGCACCGGTGCGGACGCCCACGACGAGGCCTGCTCCGGCGCGTACGCCGCTGAGCACGTCGTAGGACGTGTCACCGACGACGGCGACCTGCCGGACGCCCTCGGCGGCCTTGGTCCGCACGAATGCTTCCAGCACCATGTCGGGGTACGGTCGGCCCCGCCCGCCCGCGTCGGCCGGGCACAGGGTGAGCGGTACGAGGTCCTGCCAGCCGAGGGCGGCCAGGATGGCGTCCTGGGTGACGCGGGCGAAGCCGGTGGTCAGGACGACGGTACGGCCGCCGCCGGCGAGTTCCTCGATGGCCTCGCGGGCGCCGGGGAGCGGGGCGATCAGGCCTGCGTCGACGAGGTCGCCGTACGCCTTCTCGAAGGCGGTGTTGGCGCGCTGGGCGAGGTTCTCGTCCCCGAAGAGGTGCCGGAAGACGGAGATCTTGGACTCGCCCATGGTGGCGCGGACGTAGTCCAGCTTCTCGGCGTGGTCGGCGGAGCCGGGCTCGACGCCCAGTGCGACGGCGACCGCCTCGAAGGCCCGCTCGACCAGGCCCGCGTCGGCGACGGTGGTGCCGGCCATGTCGAGGACGACGAGACGGATGTCGTGGTTGTCGGTGGTCAACTCTTTCACCAGCCCAGTTCGTTCGCGGTGGTTTCGGCGATCGCCGGCGAGCAGGTCATGCCGCGCCCGCCGGGCCCGGTGACCAGCCACACGCCGTCGCTCACCCGCTGCCGGTGCACGACCCGGCTGGTGTCGGTGCACTGCGCGTACACACCGGCCCAGCGGCGCCGGATCTTCGGCAGCGGCCGGCCGAGGAGGGACTCGACGACCTTGGTGAGGTGGTCGTAGGGGTCCTCGAGCGTGTCGAAGGCGAAGGGGTGCTCGTACTCGTGGGTGTCGCCGATGGTCAGGCCACCGTCGGCGCGCTGCACCATGAGCAGCTGCATCCTGTGCTCGGCGGCGGTCGCCGGCTGCGGTTGGCCGGCGTTGAGCGCGTCCAGCGCCGGGGAGGCGTAGGCCGGGTAGTAACGGAAGCTGTCGGCGTCCGCGACCGAGGTGGTGAGCGGTTCGCCGAGCGGGTCGGTCTGCATCATCTGGAGGCGGACGCGGCGCACGGGCAGCTCGGGCCCGGCCAGCTCCCGTACCAGTCCGCCGAGCCAGGCGCCGGTGCACAGCACGACGGC
This sequence comes from Streptomyces sp. NPDC085866, assembly GCF_044541035.1. Classification (NCBI taxonomy): domain Bacteria; kingdom Bacillati; phylum Actinomycetota; class Actinomycetes; order Kitasatosporales; family Streptomycetaceae; genus Streptomyces; species Streptomyces sp. NPDC085866. Next base: position 199,713 of record NZ_JBITSQ010000001.1, on the reverse strand, counting down.
GTCCGCGTGATGCACGTCGCCGTGGTCGTCCCGGACGGCCCCGGCACCGACCACCTCGCGCACCTCGCGCCCCGGCAGGAAGGTGTAGTTCGGAGATTTCAGCAGCTCCGCGCGCAGCGCCAGTTGGGCGGTGCGCGGCTCGACGGCGGCGTCGCGCTCGCAGTGGAGGGCGGCGGTGAACTCGCCGCGCAGGGCGGGGTTGAGGGCCCGCGCCTCGCCGGGGGTCAGCAGCTTGTAGCCGCGTTCGGCGGCGTCCGGGCGGGCCACGGCGGCCTCGGCGACGGCGAGTTCGAGGGGGCCGCGCACCGGGGTGAGCGATCCGTTGGCCCGGAAGCCGAGCCCGGGCACGCGCCCGCCGATCCCTTCCCACAGCTCCCGCGCCCGCAGCGCGGTCTCCAGCTCTTCTCCGCCGGCGCGCCCACTGACCCAGATCTGCCCGAAGTTGCGCAGCGAGGCGCCGCGCGCCTCCGCTTCACGCTCGATCTGGACGACCTGGTGGCCGCGCTCCACTGCTTGCCAGGCGTGCATGGTGCCCACCACGCCTGCTCCGACGACTGTCACTCTCACGGCGGCAACGCTCCTCGCGCACAGGGAACCGGAAGGGTCCGGCTGACAACGAGAGCGTGAACGACCCATCACGTTTGGGCTAGACCCGTTATCTTTTCGTGACAATACGGAGGGTGGATGATGGGTGATTTTGGGCGGTTTTCAGCCTTTCAGGTGCGTGGTGAAGGAGAACCGGTCGCCCCGGTACAGGGTGCGCACGCGCTCCAGCGGACGCCCCTTCGTGTCCCGGGACACGCGGTGGATCAGCAGCATCGGAAGGGCGGGCGGGGTGCCGATCAGCAGGGCCTCGCGGGGTGTGGCCAGCACGGTCTCGATGCGCTCGTCGGCGTCGCCGAACTCGATGCCCCGGGCCTTCAGATAGGCGTAGAAGGAGGAGTCGGGGTCGAAGCGGGAGTCGAGGTCGGGGACCCGGTCGACGGCGACGTACGTGCTCTCCAGGCCGACCCGCTCGTCGTCGGCGAGCAGCACGCGCTCCAGGTGCCAGACGAGTTCACCCCGGGTCAGCCCGGTCTCGGCGGCGAGAGGCTCCGGGCACGGGAAGCGGTCGAGGGTGACGAGCGTACGTCCCGGCGTACGGCCCTGCCGGCGCACGCCCTCGGTGTAGCTGGCGAGGGACAGCGGCTGGGCCAGCTTGGGTCCGGCTACGACGGTTCCCCGGCCGCGCCGCTGGAGGCGCCCCTCCAGCACCAGCTCCCGCACGGCCTGCCGTACCGTCTCGCGGGCGACGTCGTACCGCTCGGCGAGATCGCGCTCGGTGGGGATGAGGCCGCCCTCCCCCAGCTCCTCCAGCAGTCCGGCGATGCGCGCCTTGACCGCGTAGTACTTCGGGATGCGCCCGTGCTCGGGGATGCCGGAGCGGACGGGGGCGCCGGGGGCCTGGTCGTTCGGGTAGTCCACGCAGGGATCGTCGCAGACGGGGGCGGGCCGGTCGTACGGCGGCCCGCGGCTCAGCGGCGTCGGCGGGCCAGGAGGAACGCGCCTCCGCCGACGGCGAGCAGGGCGGCGCCCGCCGCGAGCAGCCCGTGCGCGAGCCCGAGCCCGGTACGGGCGAGCTCCCGGGCCCGCTCGCCGGCTTCCTCGGCCTCCGCGGCGAAGGGGAGGGAGGGGTCGTCGAGGTCGTCGAGGTCGTCGGATTCGTCAGGGTCGCCGGTACTGCTCGGGGTGGCCCGGGGAGTGCCGGACGGGTTGGTCGCCGTCGCCGTCGCCGTCGGCTTCTCCGGATCTTGCGGGGCCTGCGTCTGCGCGGGGTCCTCCGGCTCGCCCCCGATGCCGAAGCGGTAGTCGTTGGACTCCCCGATCCAGTCGCCGTCCTCGCCCCGGCGCTGCACGACGGCCGCGTTGACGGTGATGGTGTCGGGTACGGCGTCGGAGGTGAGCGAGAGCCTGACCTTGACGGTGACGGTCGCGCCGGGCGCCACGGTGAACCCGTCGAACCCCGCGCCGTCCAGTACGCCGACCAGCTCCTGCTCGTCGGTGCTCTCGAAGGTGACGGGCCGGGCGCGGGAGCCGTCGTAGAACTCCAGCTTGGGCTGGGAGGGGTTCAGAGTGCGTTTGGCGTCGACGAGGACGACGACGGGGTGGACGTCGGTGCACGCGCGGCTGGTGGTGTTGGTGAGGTCGATGTACCAGGTGCCGAAGCCGCCGCCCGCCTCGTAGGAGGCGGGCCCGCCGTGGATCCGGGTGGTCACCGGAAAGGCGCGGCCGCCGGGTGCCGCACAGGAAAGGGACGCGTCCGCGTGCGCGGCAGCCGACGACACGGGCACGAGAGCGGCGGCTGCGGCGAGGCAGAGGGGCAGGGACGTGCACGGTCGCATGAACACATGACCATGCCGGGTGGGGAGCGCAGGCGTGGCGTGCCACTCCGGGGTCGGGGGCAAGTCCGCTCGATCGGCCGACGGGCTACACGGAGGCCACGACCTGGCCGGACATGACCTGGGGAGGATTGGGGAGCAGCGACGCGAGGTGGTCGCGCACGAAGACCGCCGCCTTCCTGATCGATTCGTCGGCTCCCGCCTCGTTCTCGAACACGCTGGTCGAGACCATGACCCCGTTGCCGGCGTCGACCCAGTAGTAGGCCAGGAGGCCGGGAATGTCGCGGATGAGCGGCACGAATCCCTCGTTCACCCGGCGGCCGGCCTCGGCCGGATCGGTGACCCCTTCGTACCGTCTGACGGCTGCGTACACGCTGTTCTCCTCACGAGTCCGGGGCATCCGGTGCGCAGACGCCGTACCCGTGCGACGCGTGCTCCGCTCGCGAGTCGTCCGGCAATCACCTGAAGGGGCCGGGCGAGTGGTCCGGACGGTGCACCCCGCAGCCGTCCGCCCGCCCGAATCAGCCGACCGCGTCCGACCGAATCAGCCGTCCGCCCGCCCGAACATCGGCGCCAGCAGCAGCTGTGCGGCGCCCTCCGCGACGACCCGCTCCCCTCGCGGAGCGACCCGCACGGGGACCGTCCCGCCGGGCACACCCTCCCGCCGGGCCCGCGCGTCGAGCATCTCGGCGACCCCGCGGACGAACGGCTCCGGCGCTCCGGAGATCGTCCGCCCCCCGAGCAGCACCAGGTCGATGTCCAGCAACCCCACCAGATTCCCGGCCCCGACCCCCAGCACCCGCGCGGCCTCCGCCACCTCGCCCCGCGCCACGGCCCCCAGGCACAGCACCTCCACGCAGCCCCGGTTCCCGCACTCGCACAACGGCCCGTCCAGCTGCAGCACCTGGTGCCCGAACTCCCCGGCCCCGGTCCGCGCTCCCCGATGCACCCTGCCGCCGATCACCAAGCCGGCGCCGAGGCCCGTACCGAGATGCAGATAGGCGAAGGATCCGTCCTCGCCCCCCACCGAGAGCCCGAGCGCCGCCGCGTTGGTGTCCTTGTCCACCACGACCGGCACCCCCAGCCGCCCGGCCAGCGCTTCCCGCAGCGGGAACCCGTCCCACTCCTCCGGAAACCCGGTGACCCGGTGCAGCACCCCGCGCGCGTGATCGAGCGGCCCGGGGAGAGCGACCCCCACACCGAGCAGCGACCCGACGGCGGGAAGTCCTGCGTCGGCGCCGCCCAGAACCTCCCCGACCAGCCCGGTCACCGCGTCGGCGACCACCCCCAGCACGGCTTCCGCCCCGGCTCCCAGGTCCACGCCGCCGCGCCGCTCCCCGACCACCGCCCCGTCGAGATCCACCAGCACGGCCCGCAGCTCGTCCCGGTCCAGATGCACCCCCACCGCATGCCCGGCCTCCGGCACCAGCCGCAGCACGGTGCGTGGCTTGCCCCCGGTGGACGCCCGGCGTCCGGCGTCCGCCGCGAGCCCCTCCTCCCGCAGCCGTGCGGTGATCTTGCTGACGGCCTGCGGGGTCAGCCCGGTCCGCTCGGCCAGCTCCAGACGGCTGATGCCCTCCGCCCCCGCCGCGCGCAGCAGATCCAGCACCAGCGCGGTGTTGTGACTGCGCACGGCGAGCAGGTTCGCTCCCACCGGCCCGTCGCTCTTCGTCCTGTTCACGCCACCCATTCTCCCCGCCGCTTGCACTTTAGCAACAGCGTTGCGAAAGTAGGACGCATGACTGGTACCCCCCTCCGCGTCGGCCTGGTCGGCTACGGCCTCGCAGGCTCCGTCTTCCACGCCCCGCTGATCGCCGCCACCGAGGGCCTCGCCCTGGACACGGTGGTCACCTCGTACCCCGAGCGGCAGCAGCAGGCCCAGGCCGAGTTCCCGGGCGTCCGCGTCGTCAGTACCCCCGACGAGCTGTTCGACCGCGCCGACGAGCTCGACCTGATCGTCGTCGCCTCCCCGAACAGGACGCACGTCCCGCTCGCCACCACCGCCCTCGAGGCGGGCCTGCCGGTGGTCGTGGACAAGCCGGTGGCGGGTACGGCGGCCGAGGCGCGCGAGCTGGCCGCCCTCTCCGAGGAGCGCGGCCTGCTGCTCTCGGTGTTCCAGAACCGCCGCTGGGACAGCGACTTCCTGACCCTGCGCGGGCTGGTGGAGAAGGGCGAACTCGGCGACGTCTGGCGCTTCGAGTCCCGCTTCGAGCGCTGGCGCCCGCAGCCGAAGGGCGGCTGGCGCGAGTCCGGTGACCCGGCAGAGATCGGAGGTCTGCTCTACGACCTCGGCAGCCATGTCGTCGACCAGGCCCTGGTCCTCTTCGGTCCGGTCACCGAGGTGTACGCCGAGACGGACATCCGCCGCCCCGGCGCCGAGACGGACGACGACACCTTCATCGCGCTGACCCACGAGAACGGCGTCCGCTCCCACCTCTACGTCTCCGCCACGACGGCCCAGCTCGGCCCGCGCTTCCGGGTCCTCGGCTCGCAGGCGGGCTTCGTGAAGTACGGCCTGGACCCGCAGGAGGCGGCGCTCAGGGAAGGCCTGCGGCCGGGCCCCGCCTGGGGCGCCGAGCCCGAGGCCCTGTGGGGCCGCATCGGCTCCGGCGAGTCCCCGCTGACCGGCGGCGGCCGCCCCGTACCGACCGTCCCCGGCGACTACCCGGCCTACTATGCGGCCGTGGCGGCTGCTCTGACCGGCGCCGGAGCCAACCCGGTGACCGCCCTGGAGGCGGCCGCCGCACTCGACGTACTGGAAGCTGCCCGGCGCTCCGCCCGCGACAAGGTGACGGTGACCCTCTGATGCACCACCCGAAGATCACCCCGAAGTTCGCCCCCGAGATCACCCCGAGCGTGGAGGAGCTGGAGGCGCAGGAACGCCGCCTGGTCTTCCGCCGGTTCACCCATGACGACGCCTGGGCCCTCGGCTCCCTCCTGGTCGAGCTGGCCAGGGAGCGCCAGGCGCCGGTGGCCGTCGACATCCGCCGCGCCGGCCAGCAGCTCTTCCACGCGGCCCTGCCCGGTTCCACGCCCGACAACGACGCCTGGATCGACCGCAAGCGCCGGGTGGTGGAGCGCTACGGCGCCTCCTCCTACCTGGTCGGCGCCCGCTTCCGGGCCAAGGGCACGACGTTCGAGGACTCCGCCCGCCTGGACCCGGACACCTACGCGGCCCACGGCGGCTCGTTCCCGATCCACGTCGAGAACGTGGGCGTCATCGGCACGGTGACCGTGTCCGGCCTGCCCCAACTGCAGGACCACCGCTTCGTGGTGGAAGCGCTGGAGCAGTTCCTGGGCGAATAGCCCGTGGGCAGGATTACCGCGCGGCTCCCTCCGGTTGGCACCGACGTGCACGACGATCACGGCACGACACCCACCCGGAGGGAACGGACCCGATGAGCGAGTCGACGAGCAGCACACGCGCCTTCAAGGAGTCGATCGGCCGGTACGGCGTCTGGAGCGTGGGACTCCGCTCGGAGGACCCGGCCCGGCGCGGCGACATCGCCGAGGCAGCGGCGGAACTGGAACAACTCGGGTACGGCGCCGCCTGGCTGGGCGGCAGCAGCGCCGCCCGGCATGCCGCCCCGCTCCTCGAGGCCACGTCACGGCTGGTCGTCGGCACGAGCATCCAGAGCATCTGGCAGTACGAGGCCGACGCGAGTGCGGCCGCCTTCGCCGAGGCGGAGTCGGCCCACCCCGGCCGTTTCCTGCTCGGCCTCGGCGTGAGCCACGCCAAGCTCGCGGACCAGTACCGCCGCCCGTACTCGGCGCTGGTCACCTACCTGGACGCCCTGGACGCGGCCGGCGTCCCGGCCGGGCACCGGGTCCTGGCGGCCCTCGGCCCGAAGACCCTGGAGCTGTCCCGGGACCGGGCGGCGGGCGCGATCCCCTACCTCGTCACCCCCGAACACACCGCCCGGGCCCGCGAGATCCTCGGCGAAGAGCCCCTGCTGGCACCCGAGTTCGGGGTCGTCTGGGAGACCGACCCGGTTCGCGCCCGCACCCTGGCCCGCGACCACCTCGCCCTGTACCTCGCGCTCCCCAACTACACCAACAGCTTCCTGCGCATCGGCTTCACCGAGGACGACCTGACCGGCGGCGGCAGCGACCGCCTGGTCGACGCGCTCTACGCGTGGGGTGACGAGAACCGGATCCGGGACCGGATCAACGCGTTCCACGAGGCGGGCGCGGACCATGTGGCGATCCAGGTGGTGGACGGGGGTTCGCGCGACGCGCTGCCGCGCGAGGCATGGCGCAGGCTGGCGTCCGCACTGGACTGAGAGGCGCGGCTCAGGCCACGGCCTGACCGCCGCGCCGCGCCGGGCAGTCGCGCAGCAGCTTCTTGATCTGCCCGGCGCGGTCGTTACCCGGGAGCAGCTGGTTCAAGCGGCGTTGAAGCAGGTCCCGCGTCTCCTCGTCCAGGAACTCGCAGTGCCCCCTGAAGACTTCGCGCAGTGCCTTGAGCGCCCAGTACTCGTTGAACGGTTTGTCCTCGGACACCGCCGCCTCGGCGAGTGCGCGTCCCCACGCCGGATCCGGATTGGCGTACAAGTACGCGGCAGCAGCCAGCCGCAACCCCCGGTCGCTGCTCCGGAGATGGCTCTCGACGTCGAAGTCCCGGGCGCCTCGCAGCAGACCGACCATCTCGTCCACCACCTCGGACATCGCCTGTGTCCTGGCCTGCCCACTGGACATGGTCCACCGGATCTCGTTGTACCGTGCCGCCAGTCGGCCGACAGGATCGGCCGACGCCGGCCCCTCGGCCCGGCCGCCCGGCTGTGCTCTGCTGAGCGCCTCCCTCACCCCGTCGGCCAGATCGTCCGCGGTCTCCTGATGCCTCGCCTCGACCTCCCGCGTCTCGCGGATGGCCTCCTGCGCCGCACTCCGAGCTTCCTCCACCTGGCGTTTCAGGGTGATGCCGAATCCGGAGACCTCGGAGAAGAAGACACCCAGAAGCACCAGGATCACGAGGCCGAGGACGACCATCGGAGGATCCGTCATCTGCGGGTGTCGGCAGACGGTGACGACGTTCCCGTTCGAAGCCATCTGCTGGTCGCACACGTCGGTGGTGAAGAACAACACCACGGCCGTGCCCGCGGCGAGTGCCACCAGCGCGGCCGCCGCCCACTGGAACGGCCTGACTCCTCTCCGACCGGTCGTCGAGGTCTCATCAGCTCCCGTCGCGGCCATCCCCCACCCTTCGGCACTGCCGGCAACGGCGCCATGCTTGCCCGCGGAAGTGCCGCTTGGCAAGCACGACGCCCCCAGCGCCTCAGGCGTCCTTGAACTCCTGCCGCTGACGGCCGAGCCCCTCGATCTCCAGCTCCACCACGTCACCGGCCCGCAGGAACGGCTTCGGCTCGGGCTGACCGAGCGCGACGCCCGCCGGCGTACCGGTGTTGATGACGTCGCCGGGGTACAGGGTCATGAACTGGCTGACGTAGCGGACAACTTCGCCCACCGGGAAGATCTGGTCGGCGGTGGTCCCGTCCTGCTTCAGCTCCCCGTTGACCCACAGCCTGAGCGGCAGGGCCTGCGGGTCGGCGATCTCGTCGGAGGTCACCAGCCACGGCCCCAGCGGGTTGAACGTCTCGCAGTTCTTCCCCTTGTCCCAGGTCCCGCCCCGCTCGATCTGGAACTCCCGCTCGGACACGTCGTGCGCCACCGCGTACCCGGCGACATGCGCGAGCCCCTCCTCGGCCGACTCCAGGTAGCGGGCCGTACGTCCGATGACCACGGCCAGCTCCACCTCCCAGTCGGTCTTGGTGGACCGGCGCGGCACGAGCACGGTGTCGTTCGGCCCGACGACCGTGTCCGCGGCCTTGAAGAAGATCACGGGCTCGGCGGGCGGCTCGGCCCCCGTCTCGCGGGCGTGGTCGTGGTAGTTGAGCCCGATGCACACGATCTTGCCGATCCGGCCGAGCGGGGGCCCGACCCGGAGACCCTCCGCGTCCAGCGCGGGCAGTTCACCGGCCTCGGCCGCCGCCCGTACCCGGCCGAGCGCGCCGGCGTCCGCGAGCAGCGCCCCGTCGATGTCGTCCACGATCCCCGACAGATCCCGCAGGGTCCCCTCGGCGTCGAGCAGCGCGGGGCGCTCAGCCCCTGCCGTACCGACTCGCAGCAGCTTCATGGTCACAATCTCCCTCGATCGCGGGCGCCCGCCAATGGGTGCAGCCATCGGAGGACTGGTCGATCCTCCAATTCGGCTGTCCAGTCCGCAAGACCCTGTTCACGGACTGGACCGTAACCACGCCCCCCGAGGAGGCGGCTCCGCGCTCCGGGTCGAGCCGGCTCGGTGCTCCGGGTCGAGCCGGCTCGGTGCTCCGGGTCGAGCCGGCTCAGCGGTAGAGCGCGGCCCGCTCCACCGCGCTCCACGTCGTGCTGGTGACGACGTACAGCGCGGCCGCGAGCGGCACCACCGCCACGGTGACGAGCGTGAAGAAGGACATGAACGGCATGACCTTGTTGACCGCGCCGAGCCCCGGCACCTGCTCGCCCCCACCGGCGGTGACCGTGACCGGGTTCTTGGCCATCATCAGCTTGGTGCGCCGGTAGTTGAAGGCCGCGACGGCCGCGACGAGGACGAAGAGCACGAGGTAGACGAGCCCGGCCGCCCCGAAGACCCCGCCGCCCGAGAGGGCATCGGCCCAGCGTCCGCCGAGCGGCGCGGCGAACAGCGAGTGGGTCAGCAGCGCGTTGGCCTCGCCGCCGATCGAGGTGTTGGAGAACAGGCGGTAGAGGAGGAAGAAGGCGGGCAGCTGGAGCAGGCTGGGCAGGCAGCCGGAGAGCGGCGAGACCTTCTCCTCGGCGTGCAGTTCCAGCACCGCCTTCTGCAGCCGCTCGGGGTCCTTGGCGTGCTCCTTGCGCAGCTCGGCGATTCTCGGCTGGAGCTCGGCCCGGGCGCGCTGACCGCGGGCGGCGGCCCGGGACAGGGGATGCACGAGCAGTCGCACGAGCGCGGTGAACAGGACGATCGCGGCGGCGGCCGCGGAGGCGTGGAAGAGCGGCTGGAGCAGGTCGGCGAGCTGCTCGACCAGGCGGGCGAAAACGGACATGAACGCGGACATGGCGGGACCCTCCGTGCAGGGGTGTGTCGTCGTGCCGGGGTGACCGGAGATGGCATGGCGGCATGACGACCCGCGCGGGGGCAGGGAGTGACCGGGGTCAGCTGGGGTCGGGCGTGACCGGATTCGGCTGGGCCAGGCAGGCCCTCAGCGGCGGGGGCCAGGTGTGACCGAGTCCGGCGGGAACCAGCTGTGACCGAGTCGGCCGGGACCAGGTGCAACCGAGTCCGGCAGACACCAGGTGCAACCGAGTCGGCCGGGGACCAGGTGTGACCGGGTCCGGCGGAAACCAGGTGTGACCGAGTCCCGCGGAAACCAGGCGTGACCGAGTCCGGCGGTGCCCTACGCGCAGATCGTCGCGAGGGCGTGTCCGGGTGCCCGGGGCCGACGGCGTCCTGAGGCGTCGGGGTCGCGCTGGGGCAGGAAGGCCGTACGCCGGGCCCGGTCGCGTATCGCCGTACGGACCCGGGTGGGCGGGACGGAGGGTGCGCAGCGGGCGGCGACGAGCGAGCTTGCGGCGAGCGCGGAACCGGCGGCGGCGGTCGCGGCGAGGGCGACGGTGGTGGAGAGGCTGCCGGTGTCGAGGAGCGCGGCCTGGAGCAGGAGCAGATTCACCACAACGAGCAGCAGGGCGACGGGACGCGCGCCGACGACACGACTCCGATCCACTTCCTCCCCCTTCGCTGACCTGCTGTTTCTGCTCGCTTCCGGTTATACAGGATCGATCTCCAGGGGCTCCAGGAGCCTCTTCGGCTTGAGCAGCGCCCTGCTGACCGGATCCGCCGGGTCGGGATCGAGTCCCGGGCCCGGCATCAGTACAACGTCCGCGACGGGTACGACGGTTCCGCAGACGGGACATTCGCCGTACGGCCCGAGTTCGGTGCCGCACTCCGCGTGCCGGAAGTACCGCAGCCGACTCGCTTGGAAGTTCTCGCGGCCCCACAGCGCGAGGGCCCGCAGCGCCGGCCACAGCGCGATACCGCGCTCGGTGACGACGTACTCGTCGCGCGGCGGCGACTCCTGGTACCGGCGCTTGTCGAGGACCCCCTCCTCGGTGAGCGTCTTCAGCCGGGCCGAGAGGACCGCGCGCGGGATGCCGAGGTGGACGAGGAAGTCGTTGTAGCGCCGGACGCCGTAGATCGCGTCGCGGACGACGAGGAGCGTCCACCGCTCACCGACGACCTCGAGCGCGCGGGCGATCGAGCATTCCTGCGTCGCGTAGTCCTTGCCCAGTGCCATGGCGTCCACCTTAGCCACTTTCCGACATCTTGGTTCAATGACTGAACCTACGGTGTTACGGTACAGCCATGGCTAGGTTCAATGAAAGAACTCTCTCCGCGCGCCCCACGGCTGCGCGCCAGGACACCCACCCCTCGGCACCCCCGCACCACCCCCGGGCGACCCTGGCCCTGACCAGCGCCGCGACCGGCGTGGCCCTGATGACGTACACGGCACCGGCGGTCTCCCTGCCGGACACCGCGGCCGCGCTGCACACCCCCCTCTCCGCCCAGGCCTGGCTCCTGAACGGCACCCCCCTGGGCCTCGCCGCCCTGCTCCTGGTGGCCGGCAGCCTGGCCGACGACTACGGCCGCCGCCGTGTCTTCCTCGCCGGCACCCTGGCGCTGGGCCTCACCACCGCACTGAGCGGGCTGACCACCTCCACCTGGGCCTTCACCCTGACCCGGGTCGCCCAGGGCGCGGCGAGCGCGGCGATCCTGGCCAGCAGCCTGGGCCTGCTCGTGACGGCCTTCCCGAGCCCACGCGGCCGGCTGCACGCGACCGGCGTGTGGGGGGCCTTCGTGAGCGGCGGCATAGCGGTCGGCCCGCTGGTCTCGGGCGCGATACCGAACTGGCGGCTGGCCTACGTCGTCCTCGGCGCGGCCACGCTGGTCGTGGCGGGCCTGGCACTCGGCCGACTGTCCGAGTCACGGGCGCCGAGAGGCGGGCGTCCCGACGTGCTCGGCGCCCTCACCTTCGGGCTGGCACTGGTGGCCCTGGTGGCCGCGCTGACGCTGGGCCGGGACGGGTGGCTGCGGGCGCCGGTCGGCCTGCTGCTGGCGGCGGCCGCGGTGCTGCTCGGGCTGTTCGCACTGGTGGAGACCCGCGTGGCGAAGACCCCGATGATCGACCTGGGCCTGCTGCGCCATCCCCGCTTCCTGGCCTCCTCCGCCGGTGGCCTGTTCACCGGGCTGACCGTGATCGGCCTGTTCAGCTTCCTGCCGGCCCTGTTGCAGCAGGCCCTGGGCATGTCCGCGATGGACACGGCGTGGCTGTTCCTGCTCTGGTCCGGCGTCTCCTTCGGCGTCGCGCTGCAGGCGAAGCGGCTGGCGGGGCGGGTGGCACCGCGCCGGCAGCTGGCGGCCGGCTTCCTGCTCCACGCGGTCGGCGCGCTGGCGATGCTGGGCGCGATCGGCGCGGGCTCCTGGACGCGGCTCCTGCCCGGACTGGTGCTCGGCGGCGTCGGCAGCGGCCTCCTGAACGCGGCCCTGCCCCTCCTGGCGGTGGAGTCGGTACCGGCCGCCCGGGCGGCCATGGGCTCCGGCGCCCAGCAGACGTTCCGCTACATCGGCTCCTGCGCGGGCGTGGCCCTGACCATCGCCCTCGTCACGTCGTCGGGTGGCGGCCTGGCGCGCGGCGCGAACGTGGCGATGGTGGTCTCGGCGGGCCTGGCCGCGCTCGGCGCCGTGGCCGTGACGGTGCTGCGGGAGCGGGCGTGAGGGGAGGCCCCTGGGCTCCGCGGCCTACCCCCTGGGCCGCATCGACACCAGCTTCCCCCAGACCACCATCCGGTAGCGCGAGGTGAACTCGGGGGTGCAGGTGGTCAGGGTGATGTAGTAGCCCGGCCGGTCGTACCCGTAGGAGGGCCGGACGAGCGACCGCGGCACGGGGCGTACGACCCCGGAGTCCCGGGAGGACGTCTGCGGAAGGATCTTGTCGACGGCGTACGTGTACGTGGCCGCCTCCGTCTCCACCTGCACGGTGTCCTCGAGCCGGAGCCTCGGCAGGTACCGGAAGGGCTCGCCGTGGGTGTTCCGATGCCCGGCGAGCGCGAAGTTCCCGGCCTGGCCGGGCTGTTGGGTGCCCGGGTAGTGACCGACGTACCCCTTGTTGAGGACGTCCGGCTTGCTCACGCCTTCGGCGACGGGGACGCGGAGGTGCAGCCGGGGGATGGTCAGGACGGCGTACGCCTGGGAGCGGCGGGGCGTGCCGGAGACGAGGACGGGGGTGTACGACCGCTGCCGCGCACGTCCGGGAGCCTTGGCGGCCGCCGGCGGTGACGGCGACGCGGACGCGGAGGGCGCGTCACCCGAAGCGGAACCGCCGCTCCCCCACTCCTTCTCCAGGGCAGCGACCTTCCGCTCGGCCCCCTGCCGCGCCTCCCGGTTGGTCCACCACAACTGGTGTACGACAAGCAGCATGAGCACGGCCCCGAGGGTGACGAGCACCTCGCCGCCACCCCACAGCCCCCGCCGCCACCTGGCCCGCCTCCGCCGATCACGGTGCTGCACGACACGCATCCGCACACCCACCTCCCAGGAGCCGCCCGCACGATAGGGCGAGTCGGGTGAACTCACCAGAGCCGTAAGGCCTCCGGCCGCTGACGTCGGCTTCCTCAATGGGTTTTAGAAAGGGCTGTCACAACCCTCGACAACCTCACAAGCCACACCCGATGCTTCCTGTTGGCATGCGGGGGGACGAGTCAACGCCGGTCCCAAAGCCGGTGTTCGAGCCGCACGGAGAGGCAGAGAAGAAGCCATGATCCGACGCAGAACGCTGCTGGCCGCCGCGGGCGGCGGCCTCCTGGGCAGCGCCCTGGCCACGGGCACGGCCCGCGCCGACGCCACGATCGCCGTCAACCCGTCCACGACCTACGGCACCTGGGAGGGCTGGGGCACCTCCCTGGCCTGGTGGGCGAACGTCTTCGGCGCCCGGGACGACTTCGCGGACCTCTTCTTCACCACCAGGACGACGACGTACAACGGCACGGCACTCCCCGGCCTGGGCCTCAACATCGCCCGCTACAACCTGGGCGCGTGCAGCTCGAACAGCGTCGGCGGCGAGTCGATGGTGGCCTCCCCCAATATCCCGTCCTTCAAGCAGATCGAGGGCTACTGGCAGGACTGGAACAACGAGGACCCCACGTCCTCGGCGTGGAAGTGGACGGCGGACGCGACGCAGCGCGCGATGCTGGTGAAGGCGACGGCGCGAGGGGCTACGACCGAGCTGTTCGCCAACTCCCCGATGTGGTGGATGTGCCTCGACCACAACCCCTCCGGCGCCTCCGACGGTGGCAACAACCTCCAGTCCTGGAACTACCGCCAGCACGCCTCGCATCTCGCGGCGGTGGCCCTCTACGCAAAGCAGAACTGGGGCGTGAACTTCGCGACGGTGGAGGCCTTCAACGAGCCGTCGTCGTCCTGGTGGACGGCGACAGGCACCCAGGAGGGCTGCCACATGGACTCGACGGTCCAGTCGGCCGTACTCCCGTATCTGAGAAGCGAGTTGGACAAGCGAGGCCTGACGGCCACGAAGATCTCGGCATCGGACGAGACGAGCTACGACCTGGCCCGCACCACCTGGAACTCCTTCTCCTCCACGACCAAGGGGTACGTGAACCGGGTCAACGTCCACGGCTACCAGGGCTCGGGCGGCCGCAGGGACCTGCTGTACACCGACGTGGTGACGACGGCGGGCAAGGCCCTGTGGAACTCGGAAACGGGAGACAGCGACGGCACGGGGATGACCCTGGCCGGCAACCTCCTCTACGACTTCCGCTGGCTGCACCCCACGGCCTGGGTCTACTGGCAGGTGATGGACCCGAGCGCGGGCTGGGCGATGATCGCGTACGACGCGAACACGCTGCAGCCCGGGGCGATCCAGACCAAGTACTACGTGATGGCCCAGTTCAGCCGCCACATCCGCCCGGGGATGACGATCCTGGACACGGGCGTGAGCTACGCGGTGGCGGCGCTGGACAAGTCGGCGAAGCGGCTGGTGATCGTGGCGGCGAACACGTCGTCGTCGGCCCAGACGCTCACCTTCGACCTGTCGAGGTTCACGACAGTGACGGGCGGGACGGGCGGCCTGGTCCCCCGCTGGAACACGGTGACGACGGGCGGCGGGGACCTCTACACCTCCCACTCGGACACGAACCTGTCCGGCAAGACCGTGGCCGTCCCCTTCGCGGCGAAGTCGGTGCAGACGCTGCAGGTCGACGGGGTCACCCTGTAGCCCCGCGGCTCAGCGCTCCTCGGGAGGGAGCGAGTCCTGGTACGCGTTCCACGGGCGGGGCACCTTCTTGACCGTACGGACGTCGAGCGCGACCGGCGCGGACCTGGTACCCAGCCTCCCACCCGGGTGCCAGGTCCCGGTGACCGTCACCCAGGTGTTGGCGGGCAGCGCGGGACCGCCGTGGATCCGCACCTTCACGGACTGGGCGTCCGCGGCACAGCAGTTGAGGATGACCCGCGTCAGGTCCCAGCTCCCGCCCGGCCCACCCGGTGTGACGAACCCGGTCATCAGGATGCTGCGCCCCTTGATGTCCTGGTCGTCCCGGTCCTGCTGCACCCGGCTGGTGAAGTCGGAGAGGGTCATGGGGACGGGCGAGGTGGCGGGGAGCGGATCGAAGTCGCTCTCCTCGGGGACGGCCTTGGGCGGCTGCCGGGAGGCGGTGTAGGCGCCGAGGGCGGGAGGCGCGTAGAAGAGCAGGCTGAGCGCCGGGAGAAGGAGCAGCCAGGCGACGCGGGGCAGGGCGGAGTGATCGTGCCCATGACCGCCGTGCCCCTCTTCTCCCTCCTCCTTCTGCTTGTCGAGCACGGCGCCGACCAGGCCCAGCAGGAGCAGCACCGCCCCGGAGGCGATCAGCAGGGGCCGCATTCCCTCCTTGACGTACCTCAGATACAGGTCGGTGAAGAGGGAGACGTGCAGCAGTCCGAGCCCGCAGAGCACGAGCAGGAGGGGCTGGAGGAATCGCTTCACAGCAGCACCCCGCCGACCATCGAGCTGCACGCGATGGCCACGACGACGGTGGCGGCGGAGAACCGTACGGCGAAGGCCCGCCCGAAGGTGCCCGCCTGCAGGGCGATGAGCTTCAGGTCGACCATGGGCCCCACCACCATGAACGCCAGCCGTGCGACCGGAGGGAAGCCGGTCAGCGAGGCGGCCAGAAACGCGTCGGCCTCGGAACACACGGCGAGCAGCACGGCGAGCCCGGCCAGGAAGAGCACGGACAGCCAGGGCGCCCCGGCGAAGGTGTCGAGGACGGAGCGGGGAACGGCGACATTGAAGGTGGCGGCAGCCATGGCCCCGAGGACGAGAAAGCCGCCGGCGTGCAGGAAGTCGTGCTGGAACCCGAGCCGGAACTCGTTCCACCGGCTGTGCCCCTCCCGGTGCCCGGTGTGCCGTACGCCGGGCCGCAGCCACTCCGCCCGCCCGAACCGCAGCCACAGCCATCCCATCGCCACGGCGGTGACGAGCGAGGCGAGCAACCGGGCCAGCACCATGGCGGGGTTCCCGGGGAACGCGATGGCGGTGGCGGTGAGCACGACCGGATTGATGGCCGGAGCGGACAGCAGGAAGGCGAAGGCAGCGGCGGGTGCGACCCCACGCCCGATCAGACTGCTGGCGACCGGCACCGAAGCGCACTCACACCCGGGCAGGACAGCCCCGGCGACACCGGCGACCGGTACGGCGAACACGGGCCGGCGCGGCAGCACCCGGGTGAACACCCGCTCCGGTACGAACGCGTTGATCGCGCCGGACAGGGCTGTGCCGAGCAGCAGGAAGGGCAGGGCCTGCACCGTGACGGCCAGGCACACGGTCCGCCAGGCCTGCACGGCAGGGGCGTCCCCCCAGCGCCCCAGGAGGACCACGGCCGTGCCGGGCACGACAGCCGCGCCGACGAGCAGGAGCGCCCAGTACCGGCCCCGCTCCTCCCGCGCATCACGGTCGCCCACACCGTCCGCTACGGCGCCGACCGCCGCCTGCTCCTCGGCGACCAGGGCGCCTGTGTTCTCCATGCCGACTCCGCTTGTCGATGTCCGCGTCGACGATAGCGGTCCATATCGCCCCTCGCGTCATCTCCCGCGCGCCGGGACCCACTTCCCCACCTCCCCTTTCTCACCTCTTTCCCTCCCCTTTGCGCCTCACGTTTGTCACCGCCCGGCAGTACGGTGTCACCCATGCGCCCCGACACGTCTGCCGAGAATGTCGACCACACCGCCGAGGCGGCACGCCTGGAACGGACCTCCGGTCTGTACCCCGAGGACGCCGAGGCCCTGCTCCTGCGCGCCGCGGCCCACCTGGAACTGGCCGGCGACCGCCCCGCCGCGACGACGCTCTACGACCGTCTGCTGTCCGATCCCGCTTCGCTGGAGAACCCCCACCTGGTGCGGGCCCTGAAGGCGTCGAACCTCTGGGAGTACGACCACGAGGCAGAGGCAAGGGCGATCATCGACGGAATCCGGGCATCGGCGCCCCGCGACCCGGCCCCCTGGGTGATCGTGGCCGAGTCCCTGGAGTCGCACGACGAGCTGCAGGCGGCGGCGGAGACCTTCACGGAGGCGGCGAGCCTGCTTCTGACGGACGGCGCGGAGCCTCCGTACTCGACCCACCCGCTTCTCTTCGGCCGCCACCGCGTACGCAGGATGCTGGGCCTGGCCCACGACGACTGGGACACCCTGGCGGACACCCTCCACTCCTCCCCGGTCTCCCTGGACGAACTCCACGACCCGAAGCGGGTGTGGTCCCTGGGCTCGGACAATCCGGCGGAGCTGGAGGCGGAGATCTCGCGGTTGCGGGCGGAGCTGGGGGCGTTCAGGGAGGCCCTGTCCCGCCCCTTCCCCGTGGCGATCCTGCACTGGCCGGCCCACGAGCTGGGCGAACTGCTCTCGGCGTACCCGGACCTGGCCGACGAGTACCCCTCCCACCCCGAGCACCTGACGACCATAGAGTCCTCGCTCCGCGAACTGTCCTCCTCCGGGACCTCGAACCTGGGCATCGTGACGGGGACTGTCCCGTCGTACGAGGCGTTCGCGGCGTCGGAGGGGTCGTCGCCGGGTGACGTGACGCTGTTGCCGCAGTATGCGACGACTTTGGCGGCTCGGGGGCGGGCTGCGGTTTGGCCGCCTCAGAGGGGGGCGGAGTGCTGGTGTGGGTCGGCTCAGGGGTATGGGGTGTGCCATGGGGCGTGAGGCCATGCCCCGTCCCTGCCCTGTCTGCCCACAACCGCTCGGGTTTGTAAGCCCGATCGCCCCTCCTGCAGCCATCTAGGCCGACCAGAACATGCCGAGCCCAGCCGCTCGACGCGCCCAAGGTGACGTCCCGACCCTGGCCACGATGGAGCCCTCCCAAGGGCCGATTCCCCCATGGCACCCAGCTTCCCCTGGCCGCCCGCTCGCTTCTTCCCCGTGCTGGAGCGGCCCGGGCCAGGGTCGCCCGAAGGACCGGCGCCGGCCGACGCAGGGGCGCAGCGAAGCGGGAGCGCCCTTGAGGCGTGCCTCGGAAGCACGACAACGCCGAGAAGCGGGCGACCCGACTCCACCCTCGGTGCCGCTCGACCGGGCAAATGTGCATGGAAGAGTGCCTGGTCAAGACCGACAGAATCGATCTACGGTTGCGATCCAAGGCTGCCCCGGTTCTGACCCCGTCCCGAGGTAAGGGGACACACGCGCCGCTTACGCCGGCACAATGCTGCCGTGTCACACGCCGTGCCTTCCTCCGCCGCAGTCTCCGCTCGCATGAGTCGCCAGGGATCGCGAGACACAGCCCCCGAAGTCGCGGTCCGCCGCCTCCTTCATGCGGCAGGTCTGCGCTACCGCGTGAACCTGCCGGTCCCTGGAATGCCCCGACGGACGATCGACATCGTCTTCACGAGAGCCAAGGTCGCGATCTTCCTGGACGGCTGCTTCTGGCACGGGTGCCCCGAACACGCAACGCAGCCAAAGGTCAACGCCGAGTGGTGGCGTGCCAAGCTCGACAAGAACATGGCGCGCGACCTGGAGACAACTGAGCATCTGACATCGGCAGGTTGGACGGTGCTGCGCTTCTGGGAGCACGAATCCGCCAACGAAGTGGCACGTCGGATCGCCGCGGCGGTCGCGACCGGACGATCGCACCCCGAGGGGCGAAGGGGTCCGGCAGACAAGCATCAATCGTGACACAGTCCTTGGTGGCAACAACCATCCGACTGAATAATGTGTAGACCTTGTAAAGGTAGCCCTGGGCCACCTCTCGACCGGTCCGGCTCGGGAAGTGATCCGGCGGACCGATTGACGAGTGGGAGCGGGGGCGGTCGGGTCCTATGACCGACGAGTTCGACGGCATGTACGAGACGTTCAAGGCACTCTTGGACACCTTCCCTCCGTCCGAAGCCGTCAAGCGGTTGGAGATGCTGGGCGTCGGCCCGGAGATCGTCCAGGAAATCCGGGACCGTCACGAGCGCCAGACGATACGCATCAAGGAACTCGAAGAGCCTCACGCCGTAGTCCTCGGGAACCGCGACACGTGGTACACGGGTCCACAGGACAAGGACAAGTGCTGGCCGGCGATTGTCGACCTGCTACGCAAGGACGGTTGGTCCGATGAGCCTGCGATCCGCAATCTCGACGACTCTTCCACGCGCGTGGTGTCGCTGCTGAACCACCCGAAGGAGAAGTCCTTCTCCACGCGAGGTCTGGTCGTGGGCTATGTACAGTCCGGCAAGACCACCAACTTCACTTCCGTAATGGCCAAGGCGGCCGATCGCGGCTACAAGCTCTTCATCGTCCTGGCCGGCATCCACAACGGTCTCCGACGCCAGACCCAAGCCCGCCTGGTACAGCAGCTCGTGGAACCCAATCCCTCCCTGTGGTCTCAACTCACTGGACTGGATGAGGATTTCACTCCACTGCAGAACCCGGCTTCGTACTTCGGCAAGAACAACAAGACGCGCGTACTGTGCGTGGTCAAGAAGAACGCAACGGTGCTGCGCAAGCTCGCCCTCTGGCTGGAGCAGGCCGCAGACCACCTGCATGACTGCCCGGCACTGATCATCGACGACGAGGCCGACCAGGCCACGGTTGCAACGAAGTCCATCAATCCGCTGATCCTGCGCATCATGAGCAGCCTCCCCCGGTCCGCCTATGTGGGGTACACCGCGTCGCCCTTTGCCAACTTGCTCATCGATCCGAGCGCGGAGGATCTCTATCCTCGCGACTTCGTGGTGAACCTCCCCAAGCCCGGAGGGCATTTCGGCACCGAGGTGCTGTTCGGCCGCTACGCACTCGACGGCGAGGACCCCGAGCAGGTCGATGACGGCCACGACATGATCCGTTCGGTTCCCAAGGACGACGTTCCATGCGTGCGCCCGGAGACCAGAGCCGACGTCGAGGGTTTCGAACCGGTCATCACCGACACCCTGCGCCAGGCGATCGAGTACTTTTGGCTGGTCACCGCCGCTCGCCGAGTACGTGGTACCGGCAACCCGCACAGCACGATGCTGATCCACACCAGCGTCAACACGGCCGTGCACAACAGCTTCAAGCGTCCGTTGCGGCACCTGTTGGACCGAGCTGCGCAGTCCCTCGCCGACGCGACGTTCCTCTCTCGATTGCGTGACCTCTGGGACCGGGAGACCGCACGCGTCCCGGCTGAGGAGTTCGACGAGACG
This sequence comes from Streptomyces sp. NPDC085866, assembly GCF_044541035.1. Taxonomy (NCBI): domain Bacteria; kingdom Bacillati; phylum Actinomycetota; class Actinomycetes; order Kitasatosporales; family Streptomycetaceae; genus Streptomyces; species Streptomyces sp. NPDC085866. The sequence goes on along the minus strand of NZ_JBITSQ010000001.1, from coordinate 179,620 downwards.
AAGGTGCTGTTCGAAGAGCTGGTGCCGGAACTACCCGGAGTACTCAGCGGCTGCCGCATCATCATGGACAACTCGAGCAGCGAGGACCGCCTGGACTACGAGAACGGCCCTGTCGTGGCGATCGCCGTCGGCGGTAACACTCTGTCACGCGGCCTGACCCTTGAAGGTCTGTCGGTCAGCTATTTCGTCCGCGCCGTCTCGGCGTACGACACGCTGTTGCAAATGGGGCGATGGTTCGGCTTCAGGAACGGCTATGCGGACCTGCCGCGCATCTGGATGACCGACGAACTGGCCGAGTGGTTCCGGCACCTCGCGACGGTTGAGACCGAGATGCGCCGCGACATTGACATCTACATGACGGAGGACGAGACACCGCTCACGTTCGCCGTGCGTCTGCGTACGCACCCGTCCCTCCGGGTCACCGCCGCAGCCAAGATGCGCGACGCCGTCACCGCGGCCTCCGCCTACGGTGGCAAGCGCGTGCAGACCCACTACTTCCACACGAACAAGGACTGGCTTCGCGGAAACATCTCCGCCGCGCGAGACCTGGTGCAGGCCTCCCTCTCGAATGCTGTCCGAGTGGAGGAGCGATCGGCTGACGGCCGGTACATCTTCCGTGACGTGCCGCACGACGTGGTCATCGACTTCTTGGGGGCATACAAGTTCCACGAGAAGTCGACCGAGAACGATGCCGACCTGATCAAGGACTACATCCGGAAACGCGTCAGCACTGCGGGATCGCTGCGCCGATGGAACGTCGCCATCGTCGGCAACCCCGCCGGGGAGCCGTTCACCTTCGCACGGGGCGTAACGGTGGGACGTAGCGTCCGTGCCCGCCTCGACCTGGAGAACTCCGATCCGGACTTCGCGGACATCAAGACCCTGATGAGCCGTCGCGACGCAGCGGTTGATCTGGGAGGGGACACGGAGAAGTTGGACGAGAAGGGAATCATCGACGCACGCAGTGCCCAACTCCCCGACACGGGGCTGTTGGTCCTGTACCCGATCGACAAGACGTCCGAGCCCAATCCGGCGCAGAAACAGCGTACGCGCGCGTCGAAGGAGCGTAAGGCCTTGAATGCCGAGGAGCACGTGATAGGCGTCGGCCTCGTTTTCCCGAAGCCGCGACACGAGGACAGCGCTGTGAAGAAGTACATCTCCGCCGATCTGTCCGGCGTACGCATCGAGGACGCGGACCTCAGCCCGATCGAAGGCGACGACGCGTGAACGCCGACACCTTGCGACAGCTCGTCGAGGAGCGTTGGACCGCGCTCGAGGCCGAACAGACCACGGGTAGGCATCGCCTGCGAGTTTCACAGCTTCCAGTGACGACAGACCAGGGCTCCCTGGCCGCAGGCATAGACCACGAGGGCCATCGCCACGTCCTGGTGCCGGTGCATACACACCGGAAGATCCGCACCAATCTCGACGGCCCCGTCCTCCGGCTGCGCAAGCGTCCGCTGGAGGACGACGAGACCTACCAGACGTACGCCGATCTCACTTGCCTGCGCACAGACCTCAACGACCTGTTCACTGAGCTGTGCGTGAATGTGTTGAGCGCTGTTGCGACGCTTCCCCAGAATCCGGTGAAGGCCCTCTATGGAGTCCTCGACCGCTGGAAAGCCCTGTTCCAAGGGCAAAGTGCTCCACTCGGACCTGAGCAGATCGCCGGCTTGTTCGGCGAGCTGCTGGTACTGAAGCGACTTCTTGATCGCGATTCCAGCGCTCATCGGCTCTGGCGAGGGCCCAAGGGGCACCCTCACGACTTCGTGGCCGGAAAGGCAGCTGTCGAAGTCAAGACCAGCGGCGCGGCCGGGGGTCGAAAGCCCCGAATACACGGGCTCGACCAGCTCGATCCTCCCCTGGGAGGAACACTCTGCCTGGTTTGGTTCCGTCTGGAGTCGTCTGACTCAAGTGCTTCCGGACTCGGGTTCTTGGAGTTGCTGGAACAGACGCTTCATTCGTGTGACGACGAGAGTGCCCTCCTCGAGATGCTCGCCGCCACCGGCTACCGCTCCGTCGACGCAGAGAAGTACCGAAGCATTCGTTTTGTGGTCGGAGAGGAGAGGTGGTACCGGGTGACCTCCGACTTCCCCCGGCTAACGACACAAACACTTCTCGAAGCAGGCGTGCCCCTGTCCGTTCTGGACGTTGAGTACACGATCGACCTGTCCAAGGACGCACCGAGCCCCATGCCCGCCGACGAGGTGGTCCAACTGCTCGAACATTTGATCCGGGAGTCCGTGTGACTGGGCCCCAATGGTTCTCCCAGCCCTATCCCCCGGAAGGTGCGAGCGCCGCCGAAGGCATCCGTAACCAGTTGGGGCGCCCGGAACTCGACCTACTCACCATCCTGGTGCGCGAGTCCGCTCAGAACAGCTGGGATGCCCGCCTCCTCAAGTCCGACGCCCCCGTCGACTATCGCATCGACATGTGGACCGTCAGCCCTGCCCACACCGGTGCTTGGAGGGAACTGCTGCTTGCCGGCGCTCCCAGCGGCGACAATTTCCCACTCCGGGAAACGCTCAAGCATGGCTCGATCCGGGTACTGGCGGTGTCCGATCGCGGCACTCGCGGACTTGGAGGGCCGACCCGTGCAGACGATGCCGTTGGCCCGGAGCGGGACTTCGTCTCCTTCATTCGCAACATCGGCGAACCCCGCGACACAGCACTCGGGGGCGGCACCTACGGCTTCGGCAAGGGCATCTTCTATCTGCTGTCCAAGCCAGGAACGGTACTTGTCCATTCCCGCTGCCGCACGGCGAAGGGAATGTACGAAACCCGTCTCATCGGCTGCACGCTTTGGAAGAGCTACGTGGCTCTCGAAGACCGGGGGCAACGGCGCTACACGGGCAGACACTGGTGGGGTGACACCTCTGGACACGTCGTCGAACCACTTGTCGGATCTGAAGCCGAGACCTTCGCCCAACGCCTTGGGCTGAAGCCCTTCGGCCCTCAGGAGACCGGGACGACCGTTGTCGTCATCGATCCCAACCTGGACGAACTTGAAGGATCTGAAGCAGCCGACTACCTGGGCGACACCATTGCCTGGCATCTGTGGCCCAAGATGATCTCCACCGCCGGCAGGCCGCCCGCCATGCGCTTCTCCGTCACGTGTGACGGTGTCCAGCATCCGGTGCCAGATCCGCGGAGCGCCCGCCCGCTCAACATGTTCGTCGCGGCGTACGAAATGATGACGGGACCGGACGGCAACGGCCTCGAGTGCCTCAAGCCGAAACGTCATCTGGGCCGGTTGGGCCTGGTGAAGCGCATCATGCCGCCGCTTGAGCCCACACGCGCATCACGCATGTTGGACATTGAAGACCTGATCCATCATGTCTGTCTGATGCGTCCCGCAGAACTGGTCGTCACTTACCATCCGGGGCCGAAGCCTCCCAGCACGAATCAGGGCTACGCCGGTGTCTTCCGGGCCGACGAGGCTATGGACGAGATCTACGCCAAGGCTGAACCACCCACACACGATGCCTGGAATCCGCACTCCCTCGAAAGGCCCGAAAGCACCTTCGTGCAGACGACGTTCCGGCGGATCAATGAAGCTCTGGAACGCTTGATGTCCCTGAGCGGCGTAACACGTCCCGGGGCAAGCAACGTAGCCCTCGGCGCCGCCAGTTCAATGTTCTCCGGCCTTGTGGGAGGCGCCTGGGGAATCGGGGGGGCCACGGCATACTCCAAGCCCGGCAGCACTGCGACGCGAAGCGCCAAGTTCGAGGCCGACGAGACGGGTCGTCGAGGACCAAGTCGTCCCGTACGGGCGCCCGAAGCATCCGACCCGATCACGACCGGCGACCTCGATCCCCGTGACATACACGGGAACGGGCCATCCTTCGTCGGCGGACCGAAGCCCGCCAATGTCGGCTCCACCGTCCGCCGGCCCAGGGTCCAGTACATCGGCGATCCCTACTACGACGATCGCGAGAACAACTCGGTGCTGATTCAGGAGTTCCGGCTTCCCGTACCGGGACCCCAGCGCGTACACATCGACCTGGCAGTCACTCTACCCGGGACCGGTGGTCGTGAGACCGATCCGCCCATAGGCGCGAGCATGCCCGAGCTGGTCGGTTGGGAGGACGACACTGGCCACCTTTACACCTCCGATCCACAAGTACTCGAAGGCGGCGAATCCACCTGGCGCGCCGTCGTGCGGCCGGCGCCGGACACCATGACCGAGATCGGTATCAAGGTCGAGGCGGTGAAGGGTCAGTGACTCGTCGTGTCCTTCCCTACCGGGTCCCGTCAGAAGATGTCGTCGTTGCCGAACCGTGGCGTCTCATGGTCGAGGACGGCGAGGTGGCCTTGCCCGAGGCATTGCCGGACTGGGACTACCAAATGGATCTGCGCCTGCGCAGAAACGTCCGTATCGACGTGGACCGGGCTCGTCGGCAATCCGGGCTCCCAGCAGATGCCCCTCTCGTGGCCTCCACCGTGTGGACCGCCACCGGCTCCAACTTGAGCGGCCCCGGCCAGCACCTCCGGTTGGCCGAGGCTGGTACCGTCACAGCAGAGTTCGATGTGCTTCTACGCGGCGCCGATCTCGGTGGTCTGCTGCTCCTGGACACCGCTCTCGTACTGGCAGAACGGAGGAGCGACGCCCGCCCTTCGTCACCACGGCGAGCAGGCTCCGTTCTCTGGAGCGACCGAGCAGAACTGCGCCTCCAGGGTGACGCTCCACAATTCCCGATGGCCGTGATCGACTTCGCCCGGACATCTTTCCCGGACGACGCGGCTTGGCACCTCCAGATCAGCGGGGGCATGGAACATGCCACCATGGGGGCCCTACTTCTCCTGGTCAACGAACGGAACACGGTCACAGCCACGGCATTCCAGAATGCAGCCAGGCCGCGTCCCATTGACCGAGTCGTGCTCTCCGCCGTCTACGCGGACGCCGCCCGAACCATGATCGAGCACGCGCTCGCTCATGACGACTTCGCCGATGATGCAGACTTCCCGGACGGGTCGCTGGGGGCCACCCTGCTGAGCCTGTTCGACCAACTCTTCCCAGGACAGTCGACCGCTGACGTACGGCTGCGTCAACGACAGTCGCCCGCCTTGTTCGCCTCGGACCTACAAGCTGCCGTAAGAATCTTCGAGGTGTCGTGATGAGCTTCCTCTATCCTCGGCTCCTCGCCGCACAGGCGAGACCGCTCTTCGACGAGTACAGGGAGCTCACTCTCACGGAACTGGCCCGTCGCGTGGCGGTCTCCCACGACTCCGCGGTTTACGTGGCCACCGGCGGCGATCGCATCTCCGCCGCTCAGCTCCGTGAGCTGAGGGAAGGTGTCCTGGACCTGGCCAAACAGGCAGGCTTCCCGGACGACTCGGACCGAACGCGCAACGCCGAGTTCGATCTGCAATTGGCTGCTCTGCTGCACGCGGAGATGGGCATGGTGCCCGCCGAAGCCGCGTCTCGCGACGTCTGGGCCTTCCTGGCGCTGGCCCTCCTCCCGGACGTCGCATTCTGGCGCTACCCCCAGCCGCCCAAGGATCGCGTTCTTGGGACCGACCTCACTCGACACGTCTTCGGCCGGCTCTGGTGGCGCGCCCAGCTCGTGCGCTCGCCCGACGAAGCGGAGCCATACGCCGCGCTCGAGATCCTCGGTGAGGCCGCATTCGATCAAATCTACGCACGACGCGCTGCGCTCGGTGGAAGCCCCCATCTCGTCCGCGCAATCCTCCGTGTTTGGGAGGGCCTGGACCTCGCAGGCCTGAATGAACGAGACACCTTGCGCGATTTCCTCAAGCGACTTCTGCGACTTGCACCGTTCGTACTGTTCGACGGTATCGAGGAGCGTGCGCTCACCGATGAGCTGCGAGTAGTCGCCCAAGAGTCCGTGGACGCCCAACGGCTCGGCACTCCAAGCCCCATAGCAATCCCTGCGCAAAGCCCAGCCGCTGTGGCGCCGGTGCACGGTGGACAACTCGATGCCCGAGTCGGCACTGGGCGTTTCCGTTCCGTGGAGATTTGTGCCGGCGCAGGCGCACAGGCTCTCGGGCTCGAACGCGCCGGGTTCGACCCGGTGGTACTCATAGACAGCAAGGCCGACGCCTGCTTCACGATCGATCTGAATCGACCCGAATGGGACGTCGTGTGCATGGATGTAGTTCAATTCCATCCGAGCATGCGCCCAGATGCCATCGGCGTCGATCTCGTCAGCGGCGGTTTGCCGCGCGTAAAGTCTCTCGCAACAGTGGGTCGAGCAGAGGACACCGAGGAGCGCCGGGTGCTGCGTGCGGCGATTTCCTTGGTATGCGAGATCACGCCGAAGGCTGTTCTCTTCGAGAACGTTCCCGACCTCGTCGGCAGCCCCGAGTTCGATGAAGACCGCGCTTGGATCGAGAAAGAACTGCGTCGGGCAGGTCTGCGCTCGAGCTGGAAGGTACTCAACGCTGCCGACTTCAGCGTGCCGCAGAACCGCAACAGCGGGTTCCTGGTAGCTCTTCAAGATCCCTACTTCGATCGCTATTCCTGGCCCGAGCCAAGCGGAGCGCCGGCACCCACCGTGGGCCAGGTCCTCGGTCCGTCCATGGCGGCCCACGGCTGGCCCGGCTCGGAGAGTTGGATCAGGAAGGCGGATCGCATCGCACCGGCACTCGTTGGAGGCTCAGACCGACGTGGCGGCGCCGACCTGGGCCCCACCGGCAGCAAGAAGGCATGGGCCACGCTGGGCATCAATGGCAATAGCCTCGGCGACGAACCACCGGGGCTCGACTTCCCAGCCGACGGAGAGCCCAAGCTCACCGTCGAACAAGCCGCGATGATTCAATCGTTCCCTCCTGACTGGAACCTCTTCGGTGGCAAGACCTCCAGGTATCGTCAAGTGGGACATGCGATGCCTCCGCCGCTGGCGACCGCTGTGGGGCTTGCCATCGCCGCCGCGCTCCGAGGCTAAGATCGCCCCATGGTTACGCCCCGCCCCGATGTTCTTCCTCCGATCACAGTCGTCGACCTGTTCAGCGGCTGTGGTGGCTTTACGCAGGGGTTTCACGAGTTTCGCCCTGCAGCAGGGGACGGGGAGGGGCCGGTCTTCCACAGCATCGCGGCTGTCGAACACAATGTTGCTGCGGCTGCCACGTACGCCGTGAACTTCGGGACCCTTCGACCTGACGAGCGGGTTCCGGCTGCTCGCGTACACGTGGGCGACATCGAGGACTGGCAACCGACCCCGCAAGCTCGCCACGCGGACGTCGTCGTCGGAGGCCCCCCCTGCCAAGGTTTCTCTGCCCTGAATCGCAACAAAAAGGGCAGTGAGCGAAATCGCCTCTGGGAGGAGTACGTCAGGATCGTTGCGGATATCCGTCCGAAGGTATTCGTCATCGAGAATGTCGACCGCTTCCTGAAGTCGGACGAGTTTCGCAACCTGCTCAACGAGGTGAAAGAGGGCGGGAAACTCTCCGAGTACCGGCTGGTGGATCCGCCCGGATACGATCCTTCTTGCAGCGACGAAGAGAAGAACAAACGATATCTTCTCAACGCTGCCGACTATGGAGCAGCCCAGGCGCGCCGTCGAGCCATTGTCATCGGTGTTCGTCGCGACATCGACAACGGTCGGACGTTGATGTACCCGCCGAGGACACATGTTCGTCGACCACGAGGGTCGCTTGCCGCCACCGTTCAGCCCCTGGACGGGTTGGATGCCGGAATGTCGTATTGGCAGGCTGTCGACGACATCTTCAGCGAGTCGGCAAGACGCGACATCCGGGGAACCGAACTTCCGGACGGCAAGGAGTTCATCCCCGAGGTGAATTCTGTACTGCAAGGGATCTTCACCACTCACGATCTGCACTTCGGCCGCAACCCGGAGCCCCTCTCCAGAGCACGCTATCGCGCCATTCCGCGCGGCGGAAACAGAAAAGATCTGCGCGACAAGTGGTACACGCTCGACGAGTTCAACGAGGTGCACATCTTCGAAACTCCCAACCCGCCGGGCGTGAGGACAACCGTCGAGCCCCTTTCCACCAAGAGTTGGGACAACCACAACACCGGAACCGGGGATGTAATGGGCCGACTTCGCTACGGAGAGCCCTCGGTCACCATCCGCACCGAGTTCTTCAAGCCGGAAAAGGGGCGCTACCTGCACCCCGAGGAGCCTCGGCCAATTACACACTACGAGGCTGCCCGAATCCAGGGATTCCCACTGGGCTTTCGCTGGTGCGGCTCGAAGATCGAGATTGCCACGCAGATCGGAAACGCAGTACCGATCCCACTCGGAAAGGCGATTGCAGCGTCAATACACGCCTACCTCCGCGGCTGACGCGCAAGGCAGAGCGACTCGATGCGATCACGCAAAACGGCAGCGCTGCCCGACCGCTACTGCGCTGCCGCGCTGCGGTCACCGGCGGGTGACCTGCCCCGCTTCTGCCTCGAACTTGCTGTGAGCCCGATCAAGAGCCTCGTCCGCGTCATGACCATGCACCCGAAGCCAATGAAGCAGGTCGGCGATGACCTCGATCGCCGCCACCTGAGCGACACAGGCGCCCAGCGCGTTCCGTGCGGTCGGGTGCAGCGAGTGCCGCACGCCGTAGAAGCCGAGGGCACTTGCGGCTCTTGACACGTGGACGTTCTCACTGTGTCCCTGTGACGTGCTCAAGCCCGTGGCGAGCTCGACCCAAGTGACCTTGCGGTCGAGCAGGAGCTGCACGCCCCAGCGATCGGAAGTGGCAGCGACAAGTGCCATACCGCGCCCCGTTTCGGCATCATCGGCCGACTCGACCAGCGTCGGTAAGGCCCGAGTGTCGGGGTCCTGGACCTCGATACGCAGGTACGTGCCGCTCATCGAGACGGCAAGGGTTGTCGGGGTACCCGGACCCACATGAGTAATCACGTTGGAAACGAGCTCGCTCACGCAGAGCTGGGCCGCTTCAGCCAACTCTGGCAGGCCCCAGAGGCCCAAGTGGGTCCGCAGCAGGCGCCGCAGTGCCGCTACTTCCCTTGGCTCGGCAAGAAACGGCACATCCCAGGGCCGTCTCGGCGTACATGCACTGCAATCCATGTCCCGACTCCTTCTTCTGCTTGTCCACCTGCGCTGCTCGTCGAGCAGTGGCCTGTCGCCCCGGCGCAGGCCCACCTCTCCCAGGGCAGGAGAGATCAGGCAGGCGTGCGCGATGCACTTCTGCTCGCCGCGTGCGAGCGGCGTGATGTTCAAGCTAGAAGACACTCAGGTAAATTTGCCATGCAGTCCGGCAAATTAGCTCGATCGTGGCTTTGAGGTGACGGCACACGGCAGACTGCCTTCTGAGCCAACACGGAAGGATCGGCATGCCCCCGAAGGCAGTCCCAACTCAGCGACAGAGGCGCCTCGGTCACGAGTTGCGCAGGATCCGAGTAGCTGCAGGCATGTCTGCGGAACAGGCAGCAGTCCTCCTCGGCGTCGACCGGGGAAAGATCTCCTACATGGAATCCGGGGTCCGGAACATCAGCGCGGAACGTCTACGGACGCTGGCTCAGCACTGTCAATGCGACGACGAGAAGTACGTGGCCGCGTTGGTCGAGATGGCCTCGGCCGGCACCCAGGGCTGGTGGGAGCAGTACCGCGGGGCCCTGCCCCAAGGCATGCTGGACATCGCCGAGTTGGAGTCTCGAGCCATTCATATGCGTGCGGCGTGCACAGTCCACATCCCTGGCCTGCTTCAGACGACCGACTACGCCTTCGCCGTCTTCCGTGCCGTCCTCCCCGACCTACCGGAACACGAGGTGGCGCTACGAACGGCCCATCGCAGCCGCCGCCAGGCGGTACTCGCCGCCGAGTCTGCACCCACATTCACCGGCATCGTGCACGAGGCCGCTCTCCGTATGCAGTTCGGCGGGCCTCGGGTTGCCCGCGCACAGCTCGAACATCTCCTTGATCAGTCCGAACGGGATGGCCTGACCGTCCTGGCCGTCCCCTTTGCCCACGGCGCCTTTCCGGGCGCGGGCCAGACCGTTCTGTACGCGGAAGGACCGACGGAGCAGCTCGACACCGTGCAGATCGACAACTCTCATGGTCCCGACTTCCTCTTCGGGGAGGCCGAGTTGGCCAAGTACCGTGCCCACTTGGATCGGTTGGAGGACCTGGCGCTGTCCGCCGACAGGTCAAGGGACTTTATCCACGCCATCGCACGTGAGCTCTAGGAGACGTCATGTCCGAGATCCAGTGGGAAGAACCGTTCTGCGGGGAAGGCAACTCGTGCTTCCGGCTAGGTGTCGACGAGGCCGGCAATGCCTACATAGCGGTGCGCGGCGAGGAGGACCGTTTCATCACCGACAGGCGAGACGCCCTGCGAAACATGATTCTGGACATCAAGGCAGGCAAGGCGGACCACCTGCTCCAGTGAAGCCGCACTTGGATGACCGGCTGGCACACCGACCGGATACGTCGACAAGCGTTCGGTTGGGATGCAGGTTGGTGGTGGCCGGCCCAGGAGATACGTCTCACGACGTGGAAGCAAGCCGGGCCGAAAGATCAACTACCCCACTACAGGAATATCTCCGTGGCGTCATGGACGCCCCCTGCGCAGCCGACCTAGCGTCATCCCTGAGGCAGGGAACGGCCCTGCCCTACGCACAGGGGGCACGATGACGCGTGGGGATCTGACCCGGCTGACCGGCAATGGGAACGGGGAGTGCGGGGGTGACGACTGCCCCAACGTGTACCGAACGGGCTCGGGGTCATTCGTGGTCCAAGGGGACTTGTCGGATGCCTTCGAACCGCCAGAGGGAGAAGCGCTCGTGGAGATCCCGGAAGCGGTCCTGAGGGAGGCTGTCCGTGCTCTTGGCTGGTGAGGACTGGCGGAAGACGTTCGACGCCATGCACAAGGAGGCGTGGCGCCTGGAAACTCTTCCCGTCTACCGTGTGCCGCAGGAGGAAGATGCCATCCGCCGATTCCTGGCCGGGGAGCCGATGACGCGTGAAGCGACACAGCCTTGGTTCGATCGGATCAGGGCGTACGTGGCCAGCGGCCGCAGCGTCGGGCGAGTGCACATAGTCACTCAGCCCCTCTCGGATTACCTCCGCTTCGAGTTCGAGTACTACCGCCACAACGTGGAAGCCGGTGAAGCGATTCGCATCCTTGACGTGACCGATCGCCCCAACCCTCTCGATGGTGTCCAGGACTTCTGGATGTTCGACCGCTCACAGATCGTACTCATGCACTACGAGCCGGACGGCACTCAGATCAGCCGGGAGGTGTACGAAGGCGATCCAGAGGCATTCCGGGAGTACCAGCGCATCGCCCTCGCGGAATCGGTGCCCTTCGAGGAGTACGTGAAGGGCCTTGACGCTCGAACCTGAGCAGCTGGGGCAATCGAAAGCTGACCTGGCTGAGACACTACGGACGCTGCGCAAGCGAGCCGGACTGTCCCAAGTCCGGCTCGCTCAGCGCTGCAACGTGTCTCAATCCAAGATCAGCAAGATCGAGACCGCTGAGATCACGCCTAGTCTGGTCGACGTCGAACTCATCCTGCGGGCGCTCGGCGCGCCTCAGCAGTTGATGGCCGAAGTCACGGCTCTGGCGCGGCTGGCAAACACCGAGTGGCAGCCCATCCGCTCATCGTGGCGACGCGGCCTGGAGAAGCGTCAGGCAGAGTTGGCCGGCCTGGAGTTCGAAGCCAAGGAACTTCGGTACTTCCTCCCTGCAATGATCACAGGCTTGCTGGCCACTCCCGAGTACATTCGCGCCAGCCTCGAATATTCACCGGGAGATGTCTCCAAGACGGTCGCGCGGAAGCTCGATCGGCAAGCAGTGCTTTACGACACCACCAAGCGCTTCACTTTTCTACTCACGGAGCAAGCGGTCAGGTGGTCCGTGCTCCCTCCACCTGCCATGGCTGTGCAGGTCGATCGCCTGGCTTCCCTGTCCCACCTTCCCAATGTGCGGATAGGGATCGTCCCCATGGGCACTGCAATAAGCCGCGGCCCGATGAATACCTTCACGGTGTACGACGACAGGCTGGCCACTGTCGAGACGTTCACCGGACGCACGGTTTTCCGGGACGCCCGCGACATCGCCGAACATCTTGAAATTTTCAACGAGTACGCGCGAAAGGCCCTGTTCGAAGAGGCGGCAAGGACCCTTCTTCAAGAATGGGCGAGCCTCTTCCGTTGATCTTTAATAGACAACAGGAATAGTGCTCGGACACCCCGTCCACCCGGTGAATCATGGATGCATCACGAAGCCGGGGAGGATTGATGGCGGGAACGCAGAAGAGCCAGGAGCACGGACTTGCGGAACCGCATCCAGAGCCGAGAGCAGCGCCAGGCCTCGTAACCGATCGGGCCCTGATGACTCTGCGTGTCTCTCACGATTCCGGCCAGACCTGGGGACCCGAACAAGCCGTGTTCGAGAGCGACAGCCTGGCCCCCTTGGTCACCTCGGAATGGCCGCCTTGCGATTGCCCACGCTGTACTCGACTCGGTTGGACCGCCGACCACTGAGAGCAGTCTGCTTCCCCTCCACGAACTCCCGCCCACCAAGGGCGGCGGCGGTCAGCCATGTCCGCGTTAGCTGAGCAGAAAGGTGCAGTGATGCTGGACGGAACCAAGCTGTACGGGCTCGACATCAGCGGGGCCTCCTTCGCCAAGGCTTGCGGAGGTCCCTGCACTGAGGGGTGCGTGACCCTGGCCCGGATCGGCAACGACGCCTGGGCACTGGGTGACAGCAAGCGGCCGGATGTGGAGCCGCTGCGGTTCACCACGGAGGAGCTGGACGCAGCCGGCATCGATCCGGCGAGGTTCGGGCTGCCCGTCTGATCTCCCCCTTGACCGGTCCCGGCTCCCGCGTGGAACCGGGACCGGTCCTTCCTCGACCTTCAACGCCCGGCAGGAACGACTGGTGCACTACCACGGCTATCTATGGGTCGGGGCGAAAGAGCGTTTCGACCAGGAGGCCCTCCGGCGGCCTCCGCATCCCGTGCCGCCACCGGCAGGAAGCAGGCCCGAGCTGATCCAGCGCTATCGCGAGGTGACGGCGGAGTTCACGACCGTGGACCTCCCTCCGCTGGAGACGGCTTACTGGCTCGTCAAACCGCGCCCATTGGTCCGTGGCACGTGGGATGAGGCGAAGGACGCAGCCTCCTGGATCGTGGCGCGTGTGGCCGAGTACGCGCCCCGGTTTGCTTCCGAATGGGGGCGTGACTTCATCGATCCCCTGTCGCTGCTCAACTCCACTGTTGGGAGGCTGAGTTCAGCGAGCGATGTGTCGCTCGGGTTCTACCTGGAGCTCCCCTCGTACCTGTCGCTCGCCGTGGTGACGTGTTCTCCGAACCGTTCGAAACCTGAACTTTCGTGTCCCGTTGAGTAAGGAGAGACAGTGTGACCAGCTTGATCCCCTGGCAGCAGCGGCTGTCCACCGGCACGGAAGACATCCAGGACGAGGTCATCCACTGGTACCAACAGACGCGTCACGGCAAGGCGTATGTACCCGAGATGGTCTGGGGCACGCTCCAGACCGAGGCCTACGCGAGCGTGATCCTGCGCAAGGTCGTCGAGTTTCTCGGTGTGCCGGACGACGTGGCAGCTGGTGTGGCCAAGCGCATGGAACGTCAGCAGGTCCTGTACGACGGGGAGCATCACTACGACGTGATCCTTGGCGAGCAGGCCCTGTACACCAATGTCGGTGGGCCGCAGGTCATGCGCGAGCAGATGGAGCGGCTGCTCCGCGACATCGATCTGCCCTCGCTCACTCTCGGGGTCCTGCCCGCCACCGCCGAGGTCGGTGTGATCCCGATGCCTGGCTTCAACATGTACCGCGGCGGGCGGGTCCACTACGAACTCGTGGCGTCCGGTGTGGACATCACTGACACCGACGAACTCGCGCTCCACGAAAAGGCATTCGATGCCTTGAGCAGCGCGGCCAGCTACGGAGATGGCGCCACCAGTCTGATCAGCAAAGCCCTGGCCTTCTGGACCAAGGGGTGACGCCCCGTAAGCAGCGGCCTTCTATGCCTCTCCGGCCTGGATAGTGCCCCACAGCTCCGCCATCTCCCCCACCACACCAGGCGCCATCAACAGCAACGGCTCGTCATACACAGGCACCTGAGGGAGCGCCACCGCCCCCGCCTCCCGCGCGATCAGATACGCCGGAAGCCCGTCCACCGCATGGAATTCGCCAACGGCCGCGACGGTGGCCCGACCTGCGGCCACCTGGGCCAGGGAGAGTGCCGTCGAGCCCATCACCCTTGCCGTGCAGTGGCGGGCGGAGAGGGCGGTGAGGAGGGAGTCGAGGCCCGGCCAGTGGGCGTGGGCTGCCCATTCCGTCAGGAAGAGGTGGCCTGTGAGGGTGGTGTGGGTGGCTGCGCGGGTCGGGGTGCCGTTCAAGTAGGCGCCCCGACCTCGGATCGCCGTGAAGGTCTCGCCTCGCCAAGGGTCGGCCACCAAGCCGAGTAGCGGGGTGCCGTCGGGGGCCGCCAGGCCCAGGGAGAAGGAGCACCAGCCGATGCCGTGGGCGTAGTTTGTCGTGCCGTCCACCGGGTCCACCACCCAGTACGGGGCGTTCGGGGTCGTCGGCTTGTCGGTGCCGTGTTCCTCGCCCTCGATGCCGTGGGTCGGGAAGGCCGCCCGTAGGACCGAGCGGACGTGGGCCTCGATGGTCTCGTCCGTCTGCGTGACGATGTCTGCCGGGCTCGCCTTCTCCCGCACCCCGCCGTCACGCGGGCGGCGGATCGCCTCTGACGCCCAGGCCGCCAGGTCGGTCGCGACCGTCAGAGCCCGGTCCAGGTCCCGGTCCAGGTCCAGGTCGTGGTCTAGGTCCAGGTCGTGGTCGTGCTCGTTCACTGGGGTTCACCGCCAGTCGGGTCAGGGACGGTCCTCGGGAAGGATGCCATGGCCCCGCACTGGTGCCGGCCGCGGTCGCCGGTGGACGGCAGCGTCAAATTCCGTCCAACGATGACTGGTCCTGCGTGTCGCTTATGTGTGCGTTTAGGGTCGCATGAGATTACTTCTAATGGTTTGCCCTTACTTGAACAGGAGTAATCCGCATGGCATCACAGGCACTCGCCCGTAGACCCGGTCCCGGTCTGCGGCGGCTGACCACGGTCACGCTCGCCCTCGGCACGCTCGGCGCGCTCGTCGCCGCGACGCCGGCCGGGGCCGCGGACTCGCCGCGCAGGGCCGATCACGGGTTCCGGGAGCGCGACCTGGTGTCCGACATCCCGGGCAGGGCGGAGAAGACCGATCCGAACCTGGTCAACCCCTGGGGTCTGGCCAGCACGCCCGCCGGCAACATCTTCGTCGCGGACAACGGTTCGGACTTGGCCACGAAGTACTCGGGTGCCCGGGACAACCAGCCGGTCAACTTCTCCCAGGTCGTGTCGATCCCCGAGGGCGGTGCCCCGACCGGGGTCGCGCGCAACGACACCGACGCCTTCCGCTTCACCGACCCCGCGTCAGGGAAGTCCGGGGTCGCCCGCTTCCTCTTCGCCGGGGAGGACGGTGACCTCTTCGCCTTCAGCTCGGACGTGAACCCGAAGAGCGCCGTCCGGGTCGCGCACGAGAACAGTGACGGCGAGAACGCCGTCTTCAAGGGCCTGACGATCGTGCCGGGCAAGAAGGAGCACGGGGACGGCAAGAAGCACGGGGAGGACTGCAAGAAGGGCGGCAAGTGCAACGACCCGCGCGTGCTGGTCGCGAACTTCCGTGACGCCCGCATCGACAGCTTCGACAAGAAGTTCCACCTCCTGCCGCCGGACCACCGATTCGAGGACCCGAAAATCAAGAAGGGCTTCGCGCCCTTCGACGTCAAGCTGATCGGCGACCGGGTCTTCGTGACCTACGCCAAGCAGGACGCCGACAAGGAAGACGACGTCCCCGGTGCCGGCAACGGCTTCATCGACGTGTTCAGCACCAAGGGCAAGCTGCTCAAGCGCTTCGCGAGCCGGGGCGCGCTCAACTCGCCCTGGGGTCTGGAGACGGCGCCCAAGAAGTTCGGGAAGTTCTCCGGCGACCTGCTCGTCGGCAACTTCGGAGACGGCAGGATCAACGTCTTCGACCTGCGGACCGGCCACTTCGAGGGAACCCTTCGGGACCGCAACAGGCACCCGATCGTGATCCCGGGGCTGTGGGGGCTCCAGCGCGGCACCGACAAGTCGGGCGGCCCTGACAGCGTCTGGTTCGCGGCGGGCATCAACGACGAGAACAACGGGCTCCTCGGCACCCTCCGCGCCGCGAAGTAGAGCAAGAGGCAGGGCGAGGAGTACGGCGTCGCCGTATCTTCGGGTGCTCGGCCGGCGGATTCTGTCGTCGGGCGAGCACCCCCCAGCCCACCGCCGTCAGGGGCACGTCTGGCGCCCAACCTTCGCCAGGTCCGAGAGGCGCCCGCTCAGGAGCCGAGGTCGGGCTGGATCTCCACGGTGAAAACCGCGTCCTCGGGGCCGACGCCTTCCTCGTCCTCCCAGACGATCACGCGCACATGCCTCTCCCCGATGCCGCGCACGTCCCACTCGGTCACCAGGTCGGTGACGACGAGCGCGGCGACGTACTTCGCACCATGGGCCGGGTCGTCGGTGGTGACGGTCCCCCGCCGGCGCCCGGGGTGGCCGCCGTAAGGGCGCCAGCCCTCCGAACCGTGCGGCTCGTCGACCCGGTACACCCAGCGCTTCTCGGTGCCACCCATGGCACCGATCCTTCCACGGCTCGAAAGCCACGCCCGTCATGCGCCTCGACGGGGAAGGGCCCGGAACACCCGTCGGGCCCAACGAGGCCGCGATGAGGGTGCCGCACCACTGTCGTACACGTGCGCGAATCTCTTCCCGCCCCTCTGCCGTCCCCGTCGTCGCACCATGCGCTGCTGATATCAACGGAGCGTCGTGCGAGCGAAGTTGAGGCAGGGCAGGGCTGCCACCAGGCCAGAAGCAGGCTCGAAGCGCGCCGGAAAGAATCTCTCCCCGATTCCTGTCACATCTCCGCGCACCCGTCCGTCAGTGCTGTGAAGACGCCAACCAGGCCCAGTACCAAGGAGAGCAGCCATGACGAACACCTCGATCTCCCGCATGCCGAACCCGGCCGAGTTCGTCCCCGAGCTGAACGACATCAGCGCCGCCCTCTTCCGGGCCACGGGCAACCGCTCGGTGCCGCGCGCCACGATGAGCCTCGTCCACCTGCGCGCCGGGCAGATCGTCGGCAACACCTACCTGACGGTCCTGAACACCGGCTTCCTGCGCAAGGCCGGGGAGTCCGAGGAGCGCATCACGGCCGTCTCCTCCTGGCAGGACGCCCCGTACTTCACCGACGCCGAGCGCGCCGCCCTCGCCCTGGTGGAGGCCACCCTCCAGCCCGCCCCGCACGGCCAGGAGCGCGTCACCGACGAGCTGTACGCCGAGGTCGCGAAGCACTACGACAAGAAGGCGCTGGCCACCCTCACCATCGCGATCGGTCAGATCAACTTCTTCATCGCCCTGGCCGTCATCGGCAAGCCGCAGCCGGTCAGCTCCCTCGCCGCCGAGCAGTGGGACTGACTTCATCAGGAACTCGCCGATATTTCCGCCGACCGCGAGCGTACGTACCGTCTTCCGCCGCCGGACTCGCCCGTCGAGCAGCAGACGGAAACTTGACAAGCCTCGACTCAGGTTCAGCTTGTCCGGTGACCCCGGCGTTAGCCTCGGAGCACAGACAAAGGGAGGCAGACATGGCGAAGGTTCCCAGCTCGGTGATCGCCGCGACCGGGCTCGTCGGTGGTTACGGCGTCGCCCGCTGGACCAAGAAGCGACAGCTCGGCGGGGCTGTCCTGGCCGTCGCCGGTGCCGCCGCCGCGCAGCAGTGGCGCCAGCAGGCGGGCGGGAAGGCCGCCGGTGCGCTGACCGCCGCGTACGTCGCCGCGTTCGCCGGATCCCACCCGCTGGCGAAGAAGGTCGGCGCCTGGCCGTCGGTCTTCGGCGTCGCGGGCGCCGTGGCCCTGGCGTCCTGGGCCGTCGCCGACCGTCGGGGCTGACACACCCCCACGTCGTTCGCCGACCGTCGGGGCTGACACATCCCCACGTCGTTCGCCGACCGTCGGGGCTGACACATCCCCACGTCGTTCGCCGACCGTCGGGGCTGAGCCCGCCGACCCCGTTCGCCGACCGTCGGGGCCGAGTCGACCGACCCCGTTCGCCGACCGTCGGGGCCGATCAGCCCGCCCGGTTCGCCGACCGCCAGGGCTGGATCACCCCACCCCGTTCGCCGACCGGAACGACCGCCGATAAGCCTGCGGACTCGTCCCCACCACCCGGCGGAACCGTTCCCGGAAAGCCGTCGGCGACCCGAAGCCCGCCTGGGCCGCGATCCGTTCCACCGGGTACGGCGTCGTCTCCAGCAGGTACTGCGCCCGCCGCACCCGCGCCCGGTGCAGCCACTGCAGCGGTGTCGTACCGGTCTGCTCGCGGAAGCGGCGGTTGAGGGTGCGGCTGCTCATGCGGGCCTGTGCCGCGATCTCGTCCAGGGTGAGGTCGCGGTCGCAGTTGTCCTCCAGCCAGGTCAGGAGCGGCTCCAGGGTCGCGCCGGCCGGGGCCGGAGGCAGGTCGTGGACAATGAACTGGGCCTGCCCGCCCTCCCGTTCGAGCGGCATCACGGCCGACCGTGCCGCATGCGCGGCGACCGCCGAGCCGTGGTCCCTGCGGATCATGTGCAGGCACATGTCCATGGCCGCGGCCGCGCCCGCCGAGGTGAGGAACTGGCCGTTGTCGACGTAGAGGACGTTCGGGTCGACGGTGATCTTCGGGTACATCGCGGCGAGGTCCCCGGCCGCCCTCCAGTGCGTCGTCGCCCGCCACCCGTCCAGCAGCCCCGTCGCCGCGAACACGAACGCGCCCACGCAGATCGACGCGACGCGCGTCCCGTTCGCCGCCGCCGCGCACACCGCCTGCGCGACGCCCGGCGGCAGCGGCGCGGCCGGGTCGGCGACGCCGGGCAGCATGATCGTGTCCGCGTCCGCCAGTGCCTCCAGGCCGTACGGCGCCCGCACCGTGAAGACCCCCGCGCCCGCGCTCACCTCCGGCGCCGGGGAGCAGACCCGCACCCGGTAGGCGGGCCGCCCGTCCGGCAGCCGGGCCCAGCCGAAGGCGTCGATCGGGACGGACAGGTCGAACGGGATCACCTGGTCCAGCGCCAGGACGGCCACGGTGTGCATGGCAGGAAACTAGCCGTACGACGGATTGTCGCCAACCTGGCCGGGCAGGCCGCTCTCTGCTGATACCCGCGAACAGAGAACTGGCGAGAATCCGTTGTCCGGTGGCAGTACCGCCACTTTTCCCGAGATCCGCCGCCCGCCTAGCCTCCCCCCGTGACCAAGTTCCTCCTCGCCGTCCACGTCCTCGCCGCGATCGTCGCCATCGGGCCCGTCACCGTCGCCGCCAGCATGTTCCCGCCCGCCGCTCGCCGGGCCCTGGCCGCACCGGACGACGTCCGGGCCGCGGAGACGCTGCAGCTGCTGCACCGGATCTGCAAGGTCTACGCCGTCGCCGGTGTCGTCGTCCCGGTCTTCGGGTTCGCCACCGCGAGCACCATGGGCGTGCTCGGCAGCGCCTGGCTGATCGTGTCCATAGCGCTCACGGCGCTGGCCGCCCTCGTGCTCGCCGCGCTGGTACTGCCCGCCCAGACCGCGCTCGTGGAGGGTGCGGGGACGCGCGAGAAGACCGTACGACTGGCCATGCTCACGGGGGTGTTCAACCTGCTGTGGGCGGCCGTGACGATCCTGATGATCGTGCGGCCGGGGTCGACGACCGGAGCCTGAGTCGCTGTTGTCGGCGGCGGGTCACGACCGCCCGGCGCTCGGAACAGTGCCGGCAGTGCCTACAGCTCCGCCTGCCCCGCACCCTTGAGCGCGTTCAGGTCGAAGACCTCGCCCATCTTGCCGAAGCCCAGGTCGCTGGGGTGCAGATGGTCCCCGGAGTCGTACTCGGGGCGCAGGCGGCGGGGATCGTAGGGGTCCCGGAGCGACTTGTCGAAGTCGACGACGGCGTCGTACACCCGGCCTGCCCGGATCTCGGCGTTCACCTGCCGGCGCACCTCCTCCCGGGCCGGGGTCCAGCCCTGGTGGCCCTCGAAGGGCATGAGGGTGGCGCCGACCACCTTCAGGCCGCGGGCGTGGGCCTGGCGGACCAGGGTGCGCAGGCCGTCGGCGATCCGGTTCGGGTCGGCGAGGTGCGGGTTGCGCAGGATGTCGTTGATGCCGAGGTCGATGACGACGACCTTGACGTTGGTCCGGGAGAGCACGTCCCGGCCGAAGCGGCCGAGGCCGCTCTGGTTCTCCGCCGGGCGGCCCAAACCGTCGGCGAGGACCTGGTTGCCGCTGATGCCCTCGTTGACGATGCCGTAGCGGGGCAGCGCGTCGCCGCTCTCGACGGCCGTGCGCAGGCGGCCGGAGAGAACGTCGGTCCAGCGGTGGTTGGCGCCGACGGTGGAGGTTATGCCGTCGGTGATGGAGTCGCCGAACACGACGACCGTGCCGGTGGCCTCGTTGCTCAGGACGTCGAGGGCCGTCAGATAGCGCCAGTACGGGGTCTGTTCGGTGTACGGGGTGCCGGTCGCGTCCTCGGTGCGGTCCCCCTGGGCGACGTACGACAGCTGGCGCGCGTGCGGGTGGTACGTCACCGGGCCGGACGGGGTGGGCGAGTACGTGGTGACCAGGACGTCCGTGCCGTGCGGGATGGTCAGGCGCACGGCGTCGCTGAGCACTTGCCCGCCGGGCGGTATGACGACGTCGGTGCTGCCGTTGAAGGTGAGGCGCCGCATCGTTTCCGCGTCGGCCGCGGCGGTGCCGTCGCCTGCCGAGAGGGCGAGGGAGGCGTGCGTGATGGTCAGCGGGGACTGGCCGTACAGGTTGGACAGCGTGATCCGGGCGCTCGTCCCTCCGGTGCTCGCGTGCACCACGTTCCGCACCGAGCGGCCGGCCAGGCCCTCCGTCTCCGTGCCCGGCTCACCGCCCATCGGCGCCGTGGACCAGGCACCGACCCAGGTGCCGGTCGAGGCAGGAGCGACGGACGAGTCGTGGTGCGGGCGGCCGCCCGCGAAGGTGCCGCGAGGGGTGCCGTCGTCGGTCGCCACGGTGACGTAGATGGCGGCGCACACGACCACGACCAGCGCGACGAGCGCGCTGAGTACCGCATAACCACGACGCTTGGTCACGCTTGTGTCGTTCTCCCCCGGGAAATGGGAGCCCCAGGCTCCGGTCCGAAGAGCCCATGATCGCTCATGGGCCCGGGAGAGCTGACAGGGCCCTGCCCAAAACCCCCGTCCAGACAGACGCCGGGAACTCCTGTTCCGTTCCGGGAGTCGGTCAGGAAGGGACAATTGTGTGCGGGATCACCGAACGGGTGGAGCTGATGGAACGTACGGAGACGGAAACACCGAGCCGGACCACGTCGTACCGGACCATGACCGCCTTCACCCCGGCCGACGAGGAGCGCCGGCGCGGGGTACGGCGCATGAAGCTGACGGCGGCCGGCCTGCTGCTGTTCGTGGCGGTCGTCTACGTGCTGGCCACCTGGGCCTCGCACGAGGGCGCCGGCCCCTGGGCGGGCTATGTGGCCGCCGCCGCCGAGGCCGGCATGGTCGGCGCCCTGGCCGACTGGTTCGCGGTCACCGCCCTCTTCCGGCACCCGCTCGGACTGCCCATCCCGCACACCGCGATCATCCCGACCAAGAAGGACCAGCTCGGCGTCTCGCTCGGCGAGTTCGTCGGCGAGAACTTCCTCTCCGAGGACGTCGTACGACAGCGACTGCGCGCCGTCGGCATCGGCAGCCGGCTCGGCGCCTGGCTCGCCGAGCCCGACCACGCCGACCGGGTCACCGCGGAACTGGCCACCGCCGTCAGAGGCGCCCTGACCGTGCTGCGCGACTCCGACGTACAGGCCGTCGTCGGAGAGGCGATCACCCGGCGCGCCGACGCCCAGGAGATCGCGCCCGGCATCGGCAAGATGTTGGAGAAGATCGTCGCCGACGGCGGCCACAAACGGGTGGTCGACCTGGTGGTCGCCCGCGCCCACGACTGGCTGGTCATCCACCGGGACGACGTGATGGTCGCCGTGGAGGGCGGCGCGCCCGGCTGGACCCCGCGGTTCGTGGACCGGAAGGTCGGCGAACGCATCTACAAGGAGCTGCTGCGCTTCGTCACCGAGATGCGCGACATGCCCTCCCACCCCGCACGCGGCGCCCTCGACCGCTTCCTCACCGACTTCGCCTCCGACCTCCAGTCCGACACGGACACCCGCGCGCGGGTCGAGCGGCTCAAGGGCGAGGTGCTGGGCCGCGGCGAGGTGCAGGACCTGATCGCCTCCGCCTGGACGGCCGTACGCTCCATGATCGTCGTCGCGGCCGAGGACGAACGCAGCGAGCTGCGGCTGCGGGTACGGGCCGCACTGCTGTCCCTGGGCTCCCGGATGGCCGCCGAACCGAAGGTGCAGGAGAAAGTCGACAGCTGGGTCGAGGGCGTGGCCGTGCACATCGTCACGACCTACCGCAAGGAGATCACCTCCCTGATCACCGACACCGTGGCCGGCTGGGACGCCGAGCACACCACCCGCAAGATCGAGGCCCACATCGGCCGCGACCTGCAGTTCATCCGGATCAACGGCACGGTGGTCGGCTCACTCGCGGGCCTGCTGATCTACGTGATCTCACGGAGCCTCGGAGCCTGACCCCCGCCTCCCGATGCCCGGCCGCCCAGGAATACTGACCCCCATGACCCGCCTGATCCTCGCCACCCGCAACGCCGGAAAGCTCACCGAGCTGAGGGCCATCCTCGCCGAAGCCGGACTCCCCCACGAGCTCGTCGGCGCGGACGCCTACCCCGACATCCCCGACGTCAAGGAGACCGGCGTCACCTTCGCCGAGAACGCCCTCCTCAAGGCCCACGCCCTGGCCCAGGCCACCGGCCTGCCCGCCGTCGCCGACGACTCGGGCCTGTGCGTCGACGTCCTGAACGGCGCCCCCGGCATCTTCTCCGCCCGCTGGGCAGGCCGCCACGGCGACGACAAGGCCAACCTGGACCTGCTCCTGGCCCAGCTCTCCGACATCGCGGACGAACACCGGGGCGCCCACTTCGCCTGCGCGGCGGCACTTGCCCTGCCGGACGGCACGGAGCGGGTCGTCGAGGGTCAACTGCGAGGCGCACTGCGACACGCCCCGTCCGGCACGAACGGCTTCGGCTACGACCCGATCCTGCAGCCCGACGGGGAGACTCGGACGTGCGCCGAGCTGAGCCCGCAGGAGAAGAACGCGATCAGCCATCGGGGGAAGGCGTTTCGGGCCTTGGTGCCGGTTGTGCGGGAGTTGTTGGGCTGACATACAGGTGAGGGGCCGCCTGTCCGGGCGGCCCCTCTACGTACGTGCGGCCGGTGGGACTCGAACCCACACGGGTGTGAACCCACTGGGACCTAAACCCAGCATGACTGCCAAATTCCATCACGGCCGCTCAAAAACGGTCATCACGCTCGACCGGCAGCGTTCAGTCTAAGGGCAGGGCACATCACACGGCGAGAGGGGCTTTCCCTTTCCCGTGACACCAGGTCTCCCTCAAAGAATGGCAGTTGGGGCGCAGGCACCTTTCCGCAACGGCCCGCGCCGGGGTATCCCGGTGCGGGCCGTTGGGCAGCAGAAGTGTGCCGACTGGGGCTCAGATCGCCAGGTCCTTGATGATCTTGGCTACGTGGCCGGTGGCCTTGACGTTGTAGAGGGCCCGTTCGACCTTGCCCTCTTCGTCGACGATCACTGTGGAGCGGATGACTCCGACGACGGTCTTGCCGTAGAGCTTCTTCTCGCCGAAGGCGCCGTACGCCTCCAGGACCTTCTTGTCCGGGTCGGCCACCAGCGTGACCTTCAGGGACTCCTTCTCGCGGAACTTCGCCAGCTTCTCCG
Source organism: Streptomyces sp. NPDC085866 (assembly GCF_044541035.1). Taxonomy (NCBI): domain Bacteria; kingdom Bacillati; phylum Actinomycetota; class Actinomycetes; order Kitasatosporales; family Streptomycetaceae; genus Streptomyces; species Streptomyces sp. NPDC085866. Next base: position 155,801 of record NZ_JBITSQ010000001.1, on the reverse strand, counting down.
GCTTGTCCGGGGAGATGCCGATGACGTCGTAGCCGGCGCCGGCCAGGACCTCGAGGTTGTCCGTGAAGTCGCAGGCCTGCTTGGTGCAGCCGGGAGTCAGGGCCGCGGGGTAGAAGTAGACGATGACCTTGCGGCCCTTGTGGTCCGACAGGGACACCTCGTTGCCGTCGGCGTCGGGCAGGGTGAAGGCGGGGGCCACGTCCCCGGGCTGGAGTCGCTCGCTCATCGGTCCAGCGTAACGGGGGGCGTTGCGGCGCGGTGGCGGCAGGAGCTGACAGACTGTCCAGGACAGCATCAGGAGACTTCGGAGGCCGTACGGTGGCGGACACGTCGGACACCAGAACCCCGGCGCAGATCGAGGCGGACATCAAGCTCCGTCGCGAAGCGCTGGCCGAGACGCTCGACGAGATCGGGGTGCGGGTGCATCCGCAGACGATCGTCGCGGACGCCAAGGCCAAGGTCGTCGCCAATATCGATCACACGGTCGGACGGGCCTATGTCCAGGTCAACCGGGTGGTGAGTGAGGTGCGGGCGCAGTTCGTGGACGAGGACGGCGCGCCGCGGCTCGAGCGGGTCGTGCCCGTCGCGCTGGCCGTCGTCGGGGTCGTGGGCCTGCTCGCGGTGGGCTCGCGGCGGCGTAAGCGCTGACCAGGGCGGAGACGAGTGGTGGCCCGGGGTCGTACGAGTCCGTCCGAGGCAGGTAGGTTCGAGGCGTGAGCGCCAACAGAAACGAGCACAGCAACCCTCAGCACGACAAGCTGCCCATCCGGATGCTGCACGACCGGGTTCTCGTGCGGCAGGACGCCGGTGAGGGCGAGCGGCGGTCGGGCGGCGGCATCCTGATTCCCGCGACCGCGGCGGTCGGGCGGCGGCTGGCCTGGGCCGAGGTCGTCGCGGTGGGGCAGAACGTACGGACCGTGGAACCGGGTGACCGGGTCCTGTACGACCCGGAGGACCGGGCCGAGGTCGAGGTGCGGGGCGTGGCCTACGTGCTCATGCGGGAGCGTGATCTGCACGCGGTGGCCGCCGACCGGTTCGAGGGCGGCGAGGACTCCACGGGCCTCTACCTCTGATCAGAAGCCGAGAAGGGGCTGGTGACCGTTGTCACCAGCCCCTTTGTCGTTCCTTTGCTATGTTCGAAGGAGCCCGACGAGACGCGCCGTACCGGGATGCAGGCAAAGACGACGCACCGCAGAGAGTCGTCCGTTCGTCTCGGAGGTGTGTTGTCGTGGCCTGGGTGCTGCTTGTCGTGGCCGGTCTGCTCGAGGTCGGCTGGTCGATCGGGATGAAGTACACCGACGGGTTCACGCGGGTCGTGCCCAGTGTGCTCACCGGTGCCGGGATCGTGGCCAGCATGGTGCTGCTGTCGTACGCCGCCAGGTCGCTGCCGATCGGTACCGCCTACGGCGTGTGGGTGGGGATCGGGGCGGCCGGGGCGGCGGTGCTCGGCATGGTGGTGCTGGGTGAGCCGGTCACCGCCGCCCGGATCTTCTTCGTCTGTCTGCTGCTGGTCGCCGTCGTGGGGCTGAAGGCGACCAGCGGTCACTGACCCTTCCTAAGGTTGGCCTCCGGCGTCGCCGGTGGTGCCTGTGGTGCCACCGGGGGTGCCGCCGGCCGTGGTCGTTCCTCCGGCGGGGGTGCCTCCGCCGGTGGTCGTGCCGCCGGCCGTGGTGCCGCCTGCCGTGTCGCCGCCGGTGGTGTCGCCGCCGGTGGTGGTCGTACCGCCGCCGTCCGTGGTGGTGCCGCCGCCGGGAGTGCCGCCGGTGTCCTGGCCGCCGGTGTCCTGACCGCCGGTGGTGGTGGTGCCGTCGGTCGGGGTGCCGGTCGGGCCGCCGTTGTCCTGGCCGCCGTTGGTGGTGGCGCCGCCGTTGTCCTGGCCGCCGGTGGTGGTGGCGCCGTCGGTCGGGGCCTGCGTGCCGGGTGCCTGGACGTCGGCGCCCTGCTGCAGCTGGAGGTCGAAGTCGGTGACCGGCTTGCCCTTGAGGGCGTCCTTGGTGAACTGGGCCCAGATCTGGGTGGGCGCGCCGCCGCCGTTGATGCGGGGCAGGCCCATCGCGCCGTACAGCGGCTTGTGGGCCGCGGTGACCGGGTCCTGGCCCATGACGGAGACGACGGTGGCGAGGTCGGGGGTGTAGCCCGCGAACCAGGCGGCGGTGTCCTCCTCGGCGGTGCCGGTCTTGCCGGCGGCGGGGCGGCCGGCGGCCTGGGCGGCGGTGGCGGTGCCGGACTGGACCACGCTCTGCAGGACGGAGGTGGTGGTGTCGGCGGCCTCGCGGCTGACGGCCTGCTTGACGGGCTCGTCGGGGAGCTTGACCTCGGCGCCTTCCTTGGTGATCTTCTCGATCATCGTGTACGTGCCGTGCTTGCCGTGGTTGGCGAGGGTCGCGTACGCCTCCGCCATGTCCAGGACGCTGGCGGTGGCGGTGCCGAGGGCGATGGACGGGTAGGGCTGGAGGTCCTTGGTGTCGGCGGGGACGCCGAGGGCCACGGCGGTCTGCTTGACCTTGGACGGGCCGACGTCGACGGCCATCTGCGCGTACACGGAGTTCACCGACAGGTCGGTGGCCTTGCGGACGGTGATGTCGCCGTAGGACTTGGAGTCCTCGTTCTCGGGGGCGTAGGGGCCGCCGCTCCAGCCCTGGACGGGCCGCTTGTTGGTGCCGTCGTAGTAGGTGTTCGGGGTGATGGTCTGGCCGTCCTGGGTGGTCGAGCCGTTCTGGACCGCGGAGGTGAACACGAACGGCTTGAAGGTGGAGCCGACCTGGAAGTCACCGCGGGTGGCGCCGTTGGTGTACTGCTTCACGTAGTCGATGCCGCCGTACATGGCGACGACCTTGCCGGTCTTGGGGTCGACGGAGGCGCCGCCGGCCCGGACGGCGTTGTCGACCTTGTTGTTCTTCTTGTCCAGCTTGGACATCAGCTGGTCGTTGACCGCCTTGACGAAGGCGTCCTGCCTGCTCTTCTGGATGGTGGTGGTGATGCGGTAGCCGCCCAGGGCCAGCTTGTCGGGGTCGATGATGTTGTTGGTGGTCAGGTAGTGCTTGACCGCCTCGACGAGGTAGCCGCGCTGGCCGGAGAGGCCGGTGGAGATGGTCTGTTCCTTCGGCATGGGGAACTTCATGCCGGCGCGCTTGGTCTCGCTGAGCCAGCCCTTCTTGACCATGCCGTCGAGGACGTAGTTCCAGCGGGCGAGGGCGGAGGACTTGTTCTCGGGGTGGGCCACGACGTCGTACTCGCTCGGTGCGTTGACGAGTGCGGCGAGGTAGGCGGCGCGGGCCGGGTCGAGGTCGACGGCGTCCACGCCGTAGTAGGCCTGGGCGGCGGCCTGGATGCCGTAGGCGTTGCGGCCGAAGTAGCTGGTGTTGAGGTAGCCCTCGAGGATCTCGGCCTTGGACTTGTTGCGGTCCAGCTTGATCGAGATGAAGAACTCCTTGGCCTTACGGGTGACCGTCTGTTCCTGGGCCAGGTAGTAGTTCTTCACGTACTGCTGGGTGATCGTCGAGCCGGACTGCTTGCCCTTGCCGGTGGCCGTGTTCCAGCCGGCGCGGAGCATGGCCTTGGGGTCGATGGCGGACTCGGTGTAGAAGTCGCGGTCCTCGGCGGCCAGGACCGCGTGCTGGGCGTCCTTGGAGACCTGGGCGAGGCTGACGTTCTCGCGGTTGATCTTGCCGTCGCGGGCGAGCTGGGAGCCGTCGGCGTAGAGGTAGACGTTGCTCTGCTTGGTGGCGAGGGCGTTGGCCGGCGGGATCTTCACGAGCGAGTAGCCGAGGAAGAACAGGCCGATGACCAGCAGGACGCCGATCACGAAGGTGCCGAGCACCATCCGCCAGGTGGGGATGATCCGCCGCCACCCGGTCCGCTTGGGCCGCTTGGGCTTCTTGCCCTTGCCACCGCCGGGGCCACCGGGGCCATCGGGACCACCAGGGCCGCCGGGGCCGCCGCTGTCCGCGAGGGGGGTGGGGGGCTGGGTGGTGGAGTTGGCGCGGGCACCGGCCGCAGCTGCAGCACCGGCCGCGGCCGCGGAGGCGGAGGCGGCCTGGGACTTCGGGGCGGCAGCGGCGGAGGCGCCGGCGGCCATGGCGGCGGCGCTCGCCGCAGCACCGCCGGCCGTGGCGGCCCGGCCGGCGGCGCCCGCCTTGCCGGGCCGGTTCGGCTGCCTCGGCTGGGCCGACTGGCTCTGCTGGGTCGACTCGGCCTGGCCAGGAGCCTTGACCCGGCGGAGGACCTGAGTGGTCTCGGCGGGAGCCGGAGCCTCGCCGGGAGCCGGGGAGGCGGCGGCCTGGTTCCCCTCCTCGGAGGCCCGGGGTGCCTTGACACGCCGGAGGACCTGGGTGCTCTCCGCCGCGTTGGGCTGCTCGGACTCGTGCGACCTGTCGCCCGTTTGGGTCCGCCCGGACTGCTGGGGCACTCCGGCCCGCTGGGACGTCGTGGCCGAGTCGGCCTGCTTCTGGGACTCGCCGGACTTCGCCGGGCCCTGCGACTGCCCGGGGAGCCGAGACCCCACCGGCGCCTGGGATCCCTGGGCCTTGCCGGACGCCTGCGACCTGTCGGACGTCCGAGGCCTCTCGGACTGACGGGACTCGGCAGAACCCTGCGGCTCCACGGACGACTCGGGCTTCTGAGGCTTGTGGGACTCCTCGGCCTCCGTACCCACTTGGATTCCCCGGCCTTCCGTCCTCCCCGCACGGCTCGCCTGAGCCGCCCGACGAGCCCGAGCGGCCTGGTCGGCACCGGCACCCGAAGCCGCCGAACCGTCCCGGCCCCGGGCACCCTGAGCCGACCCGGCGTCCGGACCCGGACGGTCCTGCCGCGAACCGCCCTGCTCCCGGTCCGCGCCCTGATCGGCCCGCGCCCCGTCCCGACCCTTCCGGTCCCCGGACCCGTCCTTCTCGGCGGCGGTATCGCTGTCGGGCGTCTGCGGAGTCCGCTCCTCGCGGCTCCGGGTGGTGGAGCCCGGCTCTGCGGGCCCATCAGCCGGCAGCGGTCCTTCTGGTGCCCCGCCCTTGGTGTGCTGCTGCGGCTGCGGCTCGTCGCTCATCTCGTGCACGGACTCCTGTTTCGCGTCGTACGTTTCCCGTACGCCTCGTACGCCTTCTGCGCCCCCAGTTTGAAGACTCTCGCACCTGGCGTTCCGTTCCCTGATTCCGGCACGCTTCCGGGGCGGAAAATGCGTGGCCGGTCGCCGGGCCTCCGGACTAGGCTCCTGCGCTTCGGTGTCGAGCGGTCCAGGGAGGTCGACTGGCGTGGGCGCGGGACGGTTGTACGTGGCCGTCGCGGCGGGTGGATTCAGACGGTACGCGACGTATCGGGCGGCCACTGCGGCAGGGGTGTTCACCAACACGGTCTTCGGACTGATTCTCGTCTACACGTACCTGGCGCTGTGGGACGAGAAACCGCACCTCGGAGGCTATGACCAGGCGCAGGCGGTCACCTTCGTGTGGCTGGGGCAGGCACTGTACGCGACTCTGGCGATCCAGGGTGGCGGCTTCGAGACCGAGTTCATGGAACGCATCCGTACGGGTGAGGTCGCGATCGATCTGTACCGGCCGGCGGATCTCCAAGTGTGGTGGCTCGCGAACGATTTGGGGCGGGCTCTGTTCCAGCTGCTCGGGCGTGGAGTGATTCCGTTCGCCTTCGGGGCGCTCGTGTTCCCGACGGCACTCCCGGACGATCCGGGCAGGTGGCTGGCCTTCCTGATCTCCGTCGCGCTCGCGATGATCGTCAGTTTCGGGATCCGCTACCTGGTGGCGCTGACCGGGTTCTGGCTGCTGGACGGCACGGGGGCGCTGCAGGCGCTGATGGTCACCGGCATCTTCTGTTCGGGGATGACCCTGCCGCTGAACGCCTTCCCGGGGACGCTCGGTGAGGTCGTACGGGTGCTGCCGTGGGCGGCGCAGCTCCAGGTGCCCGCGGACGTGCTGATGGGCGAGGCCGACCCGCTGCCCGCCTTCGTCTTCCAGGCGGCGTGGGCGGTGGTGCTGCTGGCGGCCGGGCGGCTGGTGCAGACGGCGGCCGCGCGACGGGTGGTGGTGCAGGGTGGCTGAGTACAACGCCCTGGCCGAGGGGCTGCGCGCCTACCGGCTGATCTCGGGGATGTGGATCCGCTCCACGCTGACCTACCGCGTGTCCTTCGTGATGACCGTGGTCGGTGGTCTGCTGGTGACCGGCCTCGACTTCGTCTCGATCCTGCTGATGTTCTCCCGGGTCGGCGTCCTCGGCGGCTGGTCGCTGCCCGAGGTCGCGTTCCTGTACGGGTTGTCGGCAACCTCGTTCGGGTTCGCGGACCTGGCGATCGGCTCGGCGGGCCGGCTGGGCACCCGGGTGCGCGACGGCACGCTCGACACCCTGCTGGTGCGGCCCGCGCCGGTGCTGGCGCAGGTCGCCGCCGACCGGTTCGCGCTGCGCCGGATCAGCCGGATCATGCAGGGGGCGCTCGTGCTGGGCTACGCGCTGGTCGCGTCGGACATCGGCTGGACGCCGGTCAAGGTGCTGATGGTGCCGGGGATGCTGGTCTGCGGCGGGGTGATCTTCTCGGCGGTGTTCGTGGCGGGGGCGGCCTTCCAGTTCGTGGCGCAGGACGCGTCCGAGGTGCAGAGCGCGTTCACGTACGGCGGCCAGACGCTGTTGCAGTACCCGCCGACCGTGTTCGGCAAGGAGTTGGTGCGCGGGGTGACGTTCATACTCCCGCTCGCCTTCGTCAACTGGGTGCCGGCGGCCTACGTGCTGGGGCAGCCGTATCCGCTGGACGGCGTGCCGGAGTGGGCGGCCTTCGCGCCGCCGCTGGTGGCGGTGGCGTGCTGCGCGGCGGCGGGGCTGGCGTGGCGGGTGGGCCTTCGGTCGTATCGAAGTACAGGGAGTTAGCGGTGGACGCGTTCATCGAGGTGGACGGGGTCGAGAAGGTCTTCGAGGTGCGCAGGAAGACCGGGTTCCTGAAGCGGGAGCGGCGGCAGGTGCGGGCGGTGGACTCGATCTCCTTCACCGTGGCGCGCGGTGAGATGGTCGGCTACATCGGCCCGAACGGCGCCGGGAAGTCGACGACGATCAAGATGCTGACCGGCATCCTGACGCCGAGCGCGGGCCGGCTGCGGGTGGCGGGGATCGATCCCTCACGGGAGCGCACGCGGCTGGCGCACCGGATCGGGGTGGTGTTCGGGCAGCGGACGACGCTGTGGTGGGACCTGCCGCTGATCGACTCCTACCGGCTGGCGCACCGCATGTACCGCATCCCGGACGCCCGTTACCGGCAGAACCTGGATCGCTGCGTGGAACTGCTGGAGCTGGAAGCCCTGTTGGACGTGCCGGTGCGGCAGCTGTCGCTGGGGCAGCGGATGCGCGGGGACATCGCGGCGGCTCTGCTGCACGATCCGGAGGTGCTGTACCTGGACGAGCCGACGATCGGTCTGGATGTGGTGTCGAAGGCGAAGGTGCGGGGTTTCCTGCGGGAGTTGAACGCCGAGCGCGGGACGACGGTGCTGCTGACGACGCACGATCTGCAGGACATCGAGCAGGTGTGCTCGCGGGTGATGGTGATCGACCACGGGCGGCTGATGTACGACGGTCCGCTGGCGGGGCTGCACGAGGCCGGGGAGGGCGAGCGGACGCTGGTGGTGGACCTGGAGCGGGAGCTGCCGCCGATCGAGGTGCCGTCGTGCCGGGTGGTGCGGGTGGAGGGACCGCGGCAGTGGCTGGCGTTCCCGGCGGGGCAGTCGGCGGCCCCGCTGGTGGCGGCCGTCGCGGCCGAGTATCCGCTGGTGGACCTGTCGGTGCGGGAGCCGGACATCGAGGCCGTCATCGCGAAGATGTACGCCGAGAAGGCGGTCTCGTAGCTGTCTTCTCGTGGGCATCTCTTGGGCATCTCTTCGCGGGCATCTTCTCGTAGGCTTCTGCCATGACCGACGACGCAGTGCCGGAACTCCGTGCCTCCGACGCCGACCGTGAGCGGGTCGCCGAGGTCCTGCGGGACGCCCTCGCCGAGGGGCGGCTGGACATGGAGGAGTTCGAGGAGCGGCTGGAGGCGACGTACAAGGCGCGTACGTACGCCGAGCTGACGCCGATCACCCGTGACCTGCCGACCGGCGGGGTCGTGGCGCCCGCTCCGGTCTCCTTCACCAAGGAGCCGGTGGAGAGCGGGAGTTGGACGGGCCGGATCGTCGGGGGTGAGGGGTCGTCCACGGGGGCGGTCGCCGTCTTGTCCGGCTTCCAGCGCAAGGGCCGCTGGACGGTGCCGAAGAAGTTCACCGCCTTCGCCTTCTGGGGTGGCGGCGAGATCGATCTGCGGGAGGCGGACTTCGCGGACCGCGAGGTCCACATCAACTGCGTGGCGATCATGGGCGGAATGCAGGTGACCGTGCCGCCGGGCGTCGAGGTCGTCGTCCGCGGGATCGGCGTCATGGGGGGCTTCGAGCACCCCAGGGGCGACGAGCGGGCCGAGCCGGGCGCGCCGCGGGTGGTCATCGGCGGCTTCGCCTTCTGGGGCGGGGTCGGCGTGGAGCGCAAGCAGCGGCGCAGGCTCGGCAAGTAATACGCCCCGTGGGTGGGGGCCGAGGTCCCTGGGGCTCCGCCCCAGACCCCGGCCTGTGCCCACCCTCCCCCACGCTCGGCTGCGCTCGCGCGGGGGGACCCCCATCCCGACTCGGTCGGCTGAAAAGGCTACGAGGTGCAGACCTTCGTCAGTTCGCCCGCCGCGTCCGTCACGGGGCTGACGTCCGGCGTGTTGTCGCCGTTCTTGATGGCCGTACGGACGTTGTCCACGGCCTTGTTCAGGTTGTCGACCGCCTTGTTGACGTCGGCGTTGTCGGTCTTGTCGCCGATCTTGTCGAGGTTCTTGTCGATCGAGGCGAGGGACTGGTCGAGCTGCGTCGGGTCGTTCGAGGCGTTCTCCACGGCCTGCTGGAGGTCGGTGACGCTGTCGGCGATGGAGTCGGCGGTCTGCACGCAGTCCAGAGCCTTGTTCACGGCGTCGCAGCCGGTGGTGAGGCCGGCGGTGAGCGCGGCGGTCGCTATGACGGCGGCGACGGCGGTGAGACGGCCTCGGCGTCGGCTGGCGGCCATGGTGGTGTTCCCTCCCCTGGTGTGGCTGACCGGGCGCACGGTGGTGGCCGTACGCCCGTACCCATACGGACGTCGGGGAGCGGGCGGGGGTTGCCCTCCCGCACCCCCGAGTGTTGGTGCGTCCTTTACTTTTCCAGCGTGGCGGCCAGCGCGGCCTTCTGAATGACGGTCAGCTCGGTGCAGCCGGTGACGGCGAGGTCGAGCAGGGCGTTCAGTTCCTCGCGGGCGAAGGGCTCGGCCTCGGCGGTGCCCTGGACCTCGACGAAGCGGCCGTCGCCGGTGCAGACGACGTTCATGTCGGTCTCGGCGCGCACGTCCTCCTCGTAGCAGAGGTCGAGGAGGGGCACACCGCCGACGATGCCGACCGAGACCGCCGACACCGTGCCGGTCAGCGGCTGGCGGCCGGCCTTGATGAGCTTCTTGCCCTGGGCCCAGGAGATCGCGTCGGCGAGGGCGACGTATGCGCCGGTGATGGCCGCCGTGCGCGTGCCGCCGTCGGCCTGGAGGACGTCGCAGTCGAGGACGATGGTGTTCTCGCCGAGCGCCTTGTAGTCGATGACGGCGCGCAGGGAACGGCCGATGAGCCGGGAGATCTCGTGGGTGCGGCCGCCGATCTTGCCCTTGACGGACTCTCGGTCGCCGCGGGTGTTGGTGGCGCGGGGCAGCATGGCGTACTCCGCGGTGACCCAGCCCTCGCCGCTGCCCTTGCGCCAGCGCGGGACGCCTTCGGTGACCGAGGCGGTGCAGAAGACCTTGGTGTCGCCGAAGGAGACGAGGACGGAGCCCTCGGCGTGCTTGCTCCAGCCGCGTTGGATGGTGACCGGGCGGAGCTGTTCGGGGGTGCGGCCGTCGATTCGAGACATGGCCACGAGCCTATCCGGAGTGACGGAAGGGGCTCCCCCCACGGTGGGAAGAGCCCCTTACAGGTGACCCCGGCTCGAACGGGGTCTCACATCATGTCTTCGATCTCCGCGGCGATCGGGTCGGCGTCGGTGCCGATGACGACCTGGATGGCGGTGCCCATCTTGACGACGCCGTGGGCGCCGGCGGCCTTCAGGGCGGCCTCGTCGACCAGCGAGGGGTCCGAGACCTCGGTGCGCAGCCGGGTGATGCAGCCCTCGATCTCCTCGATGTTGTCGATTCCGCCGAGGCCGGCGACGATCTTCTCAGCCTTGCTGGCCATGTCACTTCTCCCTGATCCGAACCGCTTTGTCGCAGTAACCCACAGTTGGCCCATCTTTGCGAGCGGTCATGCCGTGCGTGCCGAATGATGGCGATCACGACAGCGGAACCGTCCGCCAACTGGTCTACACCACAGCCGGTACGGTCGCCAAACCGCGTCCGAGTCGAGCGGCCCGGGAGGAGGTCCATGAGCGCCGACAGCACGGTCAGCCCCGCGCGCGTCCGCTGGAACACCCTCTTCCAGGGCCTGCAGAAGATGGGCCGCAGTCTCCAGCTGCCGATCGCGGTGCTGCCGGCGGCAGGCATCCTGAACCGACTGGGGCAGCCGGACGTGTTCGGGGCCGACGGCCTGGGCTGGACGGACGTCTCGAAGGTGATGAAGGGGGCGGGCGGCGCGCTGCTCGACGGCTCGATCGGCCTTCCGCTGCTGTTCTGCGTGGGCGTCGCGATCGGCATGGCCCGCAAGTCGGACGGCTCGACGGCCCTCGCGGCGGTGGCGGGCTTCCTCGTCTACTACGGCGTGCTGCACCAGTTCCCGGAACAGTGCCCGGCCGGCTCGAAGACGATCCCGGACGTCGGCTGCCAGGTCCAGGCAGGGACGGTGACCACCTTCACGTTCCAGAACCCGGGTGTCTTCGGCGGCATCGTCATGGGTCTGCTGGCCGCGTTCTTCTGGGCCCGCTTCCACCGCACCAAGCTGGTGGACTGGCTGGGCTTCTTCAACGGCCGCCGCCTGGTCCCGATCATCATGTCGTTCGTCGCCATCGTCTTCGCGGCGGTGTGCCTGTGGGTCTGGCCGCCGATCGGCGACGCCCTGGAGAGCTTCAGTCACTGGCTGCGCGACGCGGGGTCGTGGGGCGCGGGCATCTTCGGCGTCGCGAACCGGGGGCTGCTCGTCATCGGCCTGCACCAGTTCCTGAACGTGCCCATCTGGTTCCAGTTCGGCAGCTACACGACGCCCGACGGCAGGGTCGTGCACGGCGACATCAACATGTTCCTGGCGGGCGACCCGAACGCGGGCCAGTTCACCTCGGGCTTCTTCCCGATCATGATGTTCGCGCTGCCGGCGGCCGCGCTGGCGATGACCCACTGCGCGCGGCCGCACCGCCGCAAGGAGGTGGGCGGTCTGATGCTCTCGGTGGCGCTGACCTCGTTCGTGACCGGCATCACCGAGCCGATCGAGTACTCGTTCATGTTCATCGCACCCCTGCTGTACGTGGTCCACGCGGTGCTCACCGGGGTGTCGATGGCGGTGACCTGGGGGCTCGGGGTGCACGACGGCTTCAGCTTCTCGGCCGGTCTCATCGACTACGTCATCAACTGGAACCTGGCCACCAAACCGTGGCTGATCATCCCGATCGGCCTGTGCTTCGCGGCCGTCTACTACGCCATCTTCCGGTTCGCCATCACGAAGTTCGATCTCAGAACACCCGGCCGCGAACCCGAGGACCAGGTCGAGGACGTCACGAAGGTCTGACGCCCCGCCCGAGTCGGGCCCCCGGAACAGCCGGTCCGGGGGCCTTTCGGCGTGCCCGCCGACGGGCCCTGTGACCAGCACAGCGTGTAACCCCACGACAGCGGATTCACGGGTTCCTTATACCGTCTTCATCGTGTACAACAGGTCTACACCACTAAGTGGTGTAGACCAGAGACGCTGCCGTCCCCTTCCATGGTTCCCGGGCGGCGCCTTGCCCTCCTGGAGGAACTTGTGACCACGGCCAGCGCCGCTCCCGCGGCGGAGAAGAAGAAGGGTGCCGGGGCGATGGCTGTGCTGCAGCGCATCGGCCGCTCCCTGATGCTGCCGGTGGCGGTGCTGCCCGCCGCCGCCCTCCTGGTGCGTCTGGGCAACACGGACATGCTGGGCGACCCGACCTACCCGGCGTTCCTCACGAAGATCGCCTCCTTCATGGCGGCCGGCGGCAACGCGATCCTCGACAACATGGCGCTGCTGTTCGCCGTGGGCATCGCGATCGGCTTCGCGAAGAAGTCGGACGGCTCGACGGCGCTCTCCGCGGTGGTCGGCTACCTGGTCTTCAAGAACGTGCTCGCCACGTTCACCGACAAGAACCTGCCGAAGATCGCGACGGTCGTCGATGGCAAGGTCCAGATGGTGAACGCCCCGGTCGATGCCAAGGTCCTCGGCGGCGTGGTGATGGGCATCGTCGTGGCCCTGCTGTACCAGCGCTTCTACCGCACCAAGCTGCCCGACTGGGCGGGCTTCTTCGGCGGCCGCCGCCTCGTCCCGATCCTGTCCGCCTTCGCGGGCCTGCTCATCGGCATCGTCTTCGGCTACATCTGGCCGGTCCTCGGCACCGGTCTGCACAGCTTCGGCGAGTGGCTGGTGGGCTCGGGCGCCGTCGGCGCGGGCATCTTCGGTGTCGCCAACCGCGCGCTGATCCCGATCGGCATGCACCACCTGCTGAACTCCTTCCCCTGGTTCCAGGCGGGCGAGTACCACGGCAAGAGCGGCGACATCGCGCGCTTCCTGGCCGGTGACCCGCACGCGGGCCAGTTCATGACCGGCTTCTTCCCGATCATGATGTTCGGCCTCCCGGCCGCCTGCCTCGCCATCGTGCACTGCGCCCGCCCGGAGCGCCGCAAGGTGGTCGGCGGCATGATGTTCTCGCTCGCGCTGACCAGCTTCGTCACCGGCGTCACCGAGCCGATCGAGTTCACCTTCATGTTCATCGCGCCGGTCCTGTACGCCATCCACGCGGTCCTCACCGGCGTCTCCATGGCGCTGACCTGGTCGCTGGGCATGCGGGACGGCTTCGGCTTCTCGGCCGGCGCGGTCGACTTCGGTCTGAACTTCGGCATCGCGAGCAACCCGCTGGGGCTGGTCGTGGTCGGCCTGTGCTTCGCGGTGGTCTACTACGCGGTCTTCCGCTTCGCGATCATCAAGTTCAACCTGCCCACGCCTGGCCGCGAGTCCGACGAGGAACTCGCCGAACTGCAGAAGGCCGAGGCCAAGTAGGCCGGCCCCGCACACCCCGAAGGCCCCCGGAGCCAGTACGGCTCCGGGGGCCTTCTCGTGCCCGGGGGCGGGGTCAGATCTCGTACGTGGCCCGCGGCGTGGCCAGCTCCACCGGCCCCGCGAAGACCTCGCGCGCGTCCGCGAGGTTGACCTGCGGGTCCGTCCACGGCGGGATGTGGGTGAGGACCAGGCGGCGGGCGCCCGCGCGGGCCGCCGTCTCACCCGCCTCACGGCCGTTGAGGTGCAGGTCGGGGATGTTCTCCTTGCCGTGCGTGAACGCTGCCTCGCACAGGAACAGGTCGGTGTCCCGGGCCAGCTCGTCCAGCGCCGCGCTGACGCCCGTGTCGCCGGAGTACGTCAGGGACTTTCCGCCGTGCTCGATGCGGATGGCGTACGCCTCCACGGGGTGACGGACCCGCTCGGTGTGCACGGTGAACGGGCCGATCTCGAACGTGGACGGCTTGACCGTGTGGAAGTCGAAGACCTCGCTCATGGAGGAGGCGGAGGGGGTGTCGGCGTACGCCGTGGTCAGACGGTGTTCGGTGCCCTCGGGGCCGTAGACCGGGATCGGGTCGCAGCGGCCGCCGTCGTGACGGTAGTAACGCGCGACGAAGTACGCGCACATGTCGATGCAGTGATCGGCGTGCAGATGGCTCAGGAAGATGGCGTCGAGGTCGTAGAGACCGCAGTGGCGCTGCAACTCGCCCAGGGCGCCGTTGCCCATGTCGAGGAGCAGCCGGAAGCCGTCGGCCTCGACGAGGTAGCTCGAGCAGGCCGATTCCGCGGACGGGAACGACCCCGAGCAGCCGACGACGGTGAGCTTCATGAAGCAGAAACCTCCGTTGGCGGAAACCGATGGGCGGGATGCGGGGAGAGGGGTCGGGAAGGGGGGCAGACGGGGGTCGTGCGGTTTGTTGAGCGTAAGGCGCAAAAGGGCCGGTCGCTCCTCCGCCAGGGGCCGTTGTGGGCGAACTCACCTGTGGTGTCACCGGTTCGGCTGGACCGGGGGCGCAGGTAGCTCACAAGAGGGCGCGCGCCGCCGTGCGCACGCCGGTAACGTCGTCCGTATGGACACGTCATGGTGGCTGGCGCTCGCGGCGGTGGTACTGCTCGCGTTGGTCGCCACGCTCGTCGACGGCTGGGGCCGGGGCCGCCGGCCCGGCGGGCGCCGGCTGCGGCCGCCAGGGCGTCCCGGCGGCCGGGCCCGGGTGACGACACGTCCGCATCCGGGGGACATCTGGTGGGCGAACGTGCCCTACGAGGACCACGCAGAGGTGAAGGACCGGCCGTGTCTGGTGCTGTCCGTGCGCGGCAACCGGGCCACGGTCGCGAAGATCACCAGCAAGTACCACGACGAGCGCGCCGGGGTGATCCCGCTGCCGCCCGGCTCGGTCGGCGACGCCCACGGCCGGCCCAGCTTCCTGCAGACGGACGAGCTGCGGGAAGTCCCGGTGTGGGACTTCCGCCGCCGGGTGGGCGTGGTCGACCCGGTCCTGTGGGACCAGGTCCGACACCTCGCCGGCTAGCCGGGCGCCGGTGCCGGGGCACCAGTGCCGCATCAGGCAACGTTCGCCCTGTCGACCACGGCTCGTAGCCGTTGATCGTCAGCGTGGCGGTTTCGCCAGATGATCAAGCGGCGGATCATGCTGCCCTGCTCCTTGTGGCTGGCGTGGTCGGTGCCGTCGAGGGTGAAGTAGCGCAGGGCGGTGAACTGGGCCTCGATGCGGTTCAGCCATGAGCTGTTGGTCGGGGTGCAGGCGAGTTCTACGTTGTTGGCCGCAGCCCAGTCGCCGACCCGGCTGTCCCTCTTCGTGGTCAAGTGAGGGGAGAAGTTGTCGAGCACGATCGCGATCCGGATCTTCGGCGGGTAGAGGCTGCGCAGGTAACGGCAGAACTCCAGGAATCTCGTCCGGTTCTTCTTCGGCTTGATGTGCCCGTAGAGCTTGTCCTCGCCGAGGTCGTAGGCGGCGATCAGGTGTCTGACCCCGTGCGGCCGGGTGTAGGTCGCCCGCCTGCGGGGCCTGGGTTACCGGTCGGGGCCCTTGTGCTTCCCGCCGCGCTCGGCCCCCTGCCGCCCGGGGTGAGGCTGGAGGTTGAGCGGCCCGAACTCGTCCAGACAGAACACCACATCGGGCTCGCCCTCCTCGGGTATCACTTCGCCGTCGTTGATCGCATACAGGTGCTCGACGCGGGCCTTCTTGGCCGCATAGTCGGGGTCGCGGGAAGTCTTCCAGGTCTTTATGCCTTGACCGGCTTGGCCAGGCTCCAGGTCGAGAACGGCAGGCCGCGCCCAGCCGGCCTGGACTTGGCGATCTTCTTGATCTCCCGGCGCTCGGGCAAAGTGAAGGTCGATCCTCACCACGGGCATGCCCTGGGCGGACAGCAGCACCACCTGGGCCCGCCGCCAGGTCACCACCGACCCGGTGCCCCTGCGGATGATCCGCAACAGCCGCTTACCTTCGTCGTCATCGATCTCGCGTACCCGCACTCGTTCTGCCACCAGCACGGCCTGGCGGACGAGCACCGCCGGAACACCACCGAACGGCACGTCACATCACGGTAGAACAAAGGCCGGCCTCCCCTGATCCGGCACTATTTCCCCTGGGACAGCAGCAGGCTGCCGAGGGCGGTGCGCCGGTGCAGGACCGACTTGCCGGAGCGGTTCGTGGAGATCAGCCCGGCACCGCGAAGGGCCGCTGTGTGGGCGGAGACCGTCGCGGCGCTGACGCAGAGCCGTCGGGCGAGCTCGGTCGTGGTGCGCTCTTCGCCCAGCAGGTCCAGAAGCTCCGCGCGGGTGCTCCCGATCACCTTTGCCAGCGCTTCAGGGCCGACGGAGCCGTCGGGCTGCGGCGGGAAGCCGGAACCGGCCGGATAGGTGACCGCGACCGCGCGGCCCGGGAGATCGGACAGCAGCGGCCCGCCGGACCAATGGAAGCTCGGCAGGAGAAGCAGCCCACGCCCGCCGAGGTGGACCTCCCGCGGCCTTCCCGGGAGTTCCCAGACCCCGTCGTGCAGCCGGGCGCCGGGCAGCAGCCCGGCCAGCACCGAGCCGATTCCGCCTTCGGCGATCTGCACGGCCCGGTGCACGAACTCGGCGTGGTGAAGGTCCTGCACCTGAGCCCAGACCGGGGCGAGCAGTGCCTCGAACGCCGCGTGCTGCGCGCGGTGGATCAGTCGCCAGGCCTCAGCGTCACCCCGGCGCAGGTCGTGGATCCATGCCGGTGCGGGCATCCTCGCGGGCACGTAGATGCGCTCCAGTTCGGCGCCAACCACCTCGGCCGGGACCGAGCGGACTTGTTCCAGTGCCTCTGGGAGGGAATCCGCGAACACGTCCAGGAAGCTCGGCGCCCGCCCGGCCGGGACCAGGTCCGCGAGCGGGTCGACCGCCTTCGGCAGGGCACGCAGAACCCTGCGTCGCCAGGAGCCGTGGAGCAGGTCGCCATCCTGACGGCACATCATCATCAGCGCCGTGTTGAGCTCCTGGAGCGGCGCCGGCCGAGGCGCGAGATTGATCCGGGCGAAGTCGTCCGGCGTGAAGTGGATCCGAAGCACGGCACCCCCTACGTGTCGGCACTGGCAGCATCCAGGGCGCCATCCTTGAGCCCCAAACCTAAACGATCGCCCGTGCCGGGCCGGCGGGACAGCATGAGCCGTATGACCAACGACTTCCCGCTCAGCCGACGAGCCGTCACCAGGTCCGCATTGCTGGGCTCCGCCGCGCTGTTGCTCGGCGCAGGCAACCGCGCCTACGCCAACTCCCGGGCCGCCGCTGCGGCCCCGGCATCGAGCGGTGCCGTACTCACTCTGCCCGCGCCTACCGGCCGCCACCCCGTGGGGTGCCAGTCGGTGCACCTCGTCGACCACTCCCGACCCGACCCGTGGGAGCCCGGGATTCCCGTGCGGGAGCTGATGCTGACGCTCTTCTACCCGGCCCGGAACATCACCGGCCTCGCTCCAGCCCCGCAGCTGCCGTCGCAGGCCGCGAGCCGGTTCGGAGAGATCGCTCCGTTCACCCCGCTACAGCTCCCCGGCACAGGCGTGGACTGGGGTGCCACCCTTTCCCACTCTGTCACGGGTGCCGCGGCGCTGCCGGGCCGGTGGCCGGTGCTGGTGTACAGCCCTGGCGGTGGCGACCCGCGGGGCCTGGGGACTTCCCTGGCCGAGGACCTGGCAAGCCACGGCGCCGTCGTCGTCTCGGTCGACCACCCCGGGGACGCCGCCGCGGTCGAATTCCCGGGCACCACGCCGTTCCGGAACGATCCGGTGCGGACAACGATCCTGCGCGGCGACCCGCGGGACCAGCCGCCCCTCTTCCGCGCACTGATCGACACCCGGATTGCCGACCTGCACTTCGTTCTCGGCCAACTCGAGCATGCGGCCGACCTGCCGCTGCCGCGCGGACTCGCCGACACACTCGACCTCCGCCGTCTCGGTGTGTACGGGCACTCGGCGGGAGGGAGCACCGTCACCGAGGTGATGTACGAGAACCAGCGGGTCCGCGCCGGGATCAATCTGGAGGGCTACCTGGACTATCCGCCCACCCTGCCAGGTGGCGCCGCCGAGCCGTTCCCGGTCGCGGCCGAAGGGGTGGACCGGCCGCTGCTCCTGCTGGGCACCGAGGGGTTCAACCGCCGGCAGGAACTGGACCGTTCCTGGTCGGCCATGGCCGCTCTCTCGGGTCCGTGGGTCCGTACCATGCGCATCGCCGACGCCAACCACTGGATCTTCACTGACTACGCCGCGATGCTCCCTCAGCTCCAGACGGCCGGGTTGATGACGGCAGCAGGGCGGAACAGGCTGATCGGCACCGTCGCCCCGACCGTCTCGGTGCCGAAGGTCCGCCACGCGGTTCGCGGATTCTTCGCACGGCACCTGGCCACCCTCTGATCTGTAAGAAACGGCCTCGCCCAGGCACACGCCACCCGGACACACATCCCGCCAGTGCATCCAGGGAAGCAAACGTTGCCTGATGCGGCACTAGCTCACCGTCACGGTGACCCTCCATTCCTCGATGCCCTTGCAGGAGACCTGGCCGGGGGCCGTGGGCTCGGGGCACAGGGGACGGGACGACGTCAGCTCGGTCTTTCCGGCCGCCACCGCCTGGTAGGCGGCGCTCGCGTCGCCCGGCTGGAGGACGAAGCCCGCGTTGATCGCCTTCAGGGCGGTACCGCTCGCCGCGACCGGCTTCCAGGGGCGGCTCCTGGTCCCGTCGAGGGTGAGCCGCAGCTCGCCGCCCTTGGCCAGGCAGACGGTACGGCCGTTGTCGGCGGCGGTCAGCTCCACGTGGGTGACACAGCCGCTGCCGGACGACGGGGCGGACGCCGAGGGCGACACCTTGCCGTTGTCTCCGCTGCCGCTGCCGTTGTCCCCGCCGCTCTGGGAGCCGCAGCCCGCGAGCAGCAGCGCTGCCGCCGCGAGGGCGACGGTCGTCGTACGGCGCATGGGGTCCGCCTTTCTGCCGTGGCCGGCCGGCCTGCCGGTCTCCTGGTGCAGATGAGACGTACCACCGGGACGGACGGATCCCGCACCCGGAATGCTTTCTTCCGGGTACGGGATCCGATTGCCGTACGGCTCAGCTGGTCGTCAGGGCGGTGTCGTCCACGACGAAGCTGGTCTGGAGGGAGGAGTCCTCCACCCCGCTGAACTTCAGGGTGACCGTCTGACCCGCGAACGAGGACAGGTCGAAGGTCTTCTGCGCGTACCCGGAGGCGGCGTTGAGGTTCGAGTACGTCGCCAGGGTCGTCGAACCGGCGGTCACCGTCAGCTTGTCGTACGCGGTGCTGCTGGTGGTCTCGGCGGTGTCGACGTGCAGGTAGAAGGTGAAGCTGGCCTTGCAGCCGGACGGGACGGTCACCGACTGGGACAGCGTGTCGGTGTGCGAGGAGCCGTAGCCGTCGAGCCAGGCCTTGTAGGAACCGCCGTGGGCGGCCTCACCGGAGTCGTTGGTGATGACGCCGCTGCTCGCGGTCCAGGTGGTGTTGCCCGACTCGAAGCCCGGGTTGCCGAGCAGCTGGGCCGAGGTGCAGGTGCCGCCGGAGGAGCCGACCGTCCAGGTGAAGGAGGTCGAGCCGGAGGCGCCGGTGGAGTCGGTCGCGGTGACCGTGACCTGGTAGGTGCCCGCGGTGGACGCCGTACCGGAGATCAGGCCGGAGGAGCTGTTGATGGACAGGCCGGCCGGCAGGCCGGAGGCGCTGTAGGTCAGGGTCGCGCCCGCGCTGTCGGTGGCGTGGATCTGCAGGCTGGCCGAGCCGCCGGTGGTGGTCGACTGGCTGCCCGGGTTGGTGACGGTCACCGTGTTGCCGGTGCTGGTGCCGGCGGTGAAGGCGGTGGTGCCGTTCGGGGTGCCCCAGCCGGTCGGGCCGTCGTAGCCGGTGCCCGCGGTGCAGAAGTACGAGGTGGAGCAGGAGCCGTTGCTGCCGCTGGTCACGTCGTACAGGTTGCTCGTGTGGGAGTACGGGTACTTCGCCGGGTAGTCGCTGGAGCCCGGCGTGCCCGCGAGGGCGTAGACGCCGGCGACGATCGGGGCGGAGGCGCTGGTGCCGCCGTAGACCGCCCAGCCGGAGCCGCCGTAGGTGTCGTAGACCGCCACACCGGTGGCCGGGTCGGCGACCGCGGAGACGTCGGCCTCCATGCGCTTGGAGCAGCCGCTGTCGGTCTGCCAGCTCGGCTTCGGGTCGTACGCCGAGCAGCCGGAGCCGGTGCCCTCGGTGGAGCTGGTGTGCCACACCGACTCGCTCCAGCCACGGGAGTTGGAGGCGGTGGTGAGCGCGGTGCCGCCGACGGCGGTCACGTACTGGGAGGTCGCCGGGTACTCGGCGCCGTAGGCGGAGTCACCGGAGGAGACGGTGATGGCGACGCCCGGGTGCTTGAAGTACTGGGTGTCCTCGCTGGTCTGGGAGGAGGACTCGGAGCCGCCCCAGCTGTTGGACACGACCTTGGCGCCGAGCGAGACCGCCTCGTTCTCGGCGATGCCGAGGTCGGTGTCGTTCGCCGAGTTCGCCTCGACCAGGTCGATGTTGCAGTTCGGGCAGACCGCGCTGACCATGTCGAGGTCGAGCGCCTCTTCACCGGCCCAGCCGGTGTCGTTGGTCGGCAGCGAGGTGGTGGAGCCGGTCTGGCTGACCTGCTTGAAGCAGCCGTTGGCCTTGGTGCACGCGGACAGGCCGTAGGTGGAGCGGTAAGTTGCCAGGTCCGCCTCGGCGTTGGGGTCGTTGTAGGCGTCGACGATGGCAACGGTCAGGCCGGAACCGCCCGTCGAGGGCAGGTTGTAGGCGCTGTGCAGGTTGGCCGGGGAGAGGCCGGAGGGCGCGGCGGCGGCGAGCGCCGAGGCGAGCCGCTGCTTGATGTCGGTGCGGCGCTGGGCGAAGCAGGACGCGTGGCCCGGCTTGGCGGTGGCGCACAGACGGGTCGTCGGGACCTTCTGCCCGGCCTTGCCGGTCGAGTGGAAGATCTGGTGCTCCGGGGCGGTCAGAGCCTTGGCGTTCTGCGCGGCCCGGGAGATGTGGGGCGCGGGAGCGGCGGCGGCCTGGGCCCCGGCCACCGGTGCCGCGGCCAGTCCGGCGACGGTCAGGGCGAGGGTGGGGAGGGCGACGGAGACGAGTCTTCGCAGACTCCGTCTCCGCCCGCTCGGGCGTGACTCACGCATGGGTACTGCCTCCATGGGGAAGTGGGGTTTCTCGCACTGGTCGGGCAGGCCCGTGACGCGCGTAGCGGCGGCAGTACCGCGCAGTCATGAGCATGACACTTCAGACGCCCCGCATGCCGAATGAGCGTGACATGACAGGGTGCGGGAGGAACGTAGCCCTGGCCCGAGAGTCACCGGCAGTACCGGAGGGAATTCTTTGCCCCTCCATAGGATGGGATTGGCCCCCTCATAGGAGGGGGCTGGCGTGCGCTTGAGGCGGGCTATGCCCAGAGCTGGCCCTGGAGCGTCTCGATGGCCTCCTCGGTGGTGGCCGCCGTGTAGACGCCGGTGGAGAGGTACTTCCAGCCCCCGTCGGCCACGATGAAGACGATGTCGGCGCTCTCGCCGGCCTGCACCGCCTTCCTGCCGACGCCGATCGCCGCGTGCAGGGCGGCGCCGGTGGAGACGCCCGCGAAGATGCCCTCCTGCTGCAGGAGTTCACGGGTGCGGGTGACCGCGTCGGCGGAGCCGACCGAGAAGCGGGTCGTGAGCACGGAGGCGTCGTACAGCTCCGGCACGAAGCCCTCGTCGAGGTTGCGCAGGCCGTAGACCAGATCGTCGTAGCGTGGTTCGGCGGCGACGATCTTCACGTCCGGCTTGTGCTCGCGCAGGTAGCGGCCGACGCCCATGAGGGTGCCGGTGGTGCCGAGGCCCGCGACGAAGTGGGTGATGGAGGGGAGGTCGGCGAGGATCTCCGGGCCTGTCGTCGCGTAGTGGGCGCCCGCGTTGTCCGGGTTGCCGTACTGGTAGAGCATCACCCAGTCGGGGTGCTCGGCGGCCAGCTCCTTGGCCACGCGCACGGCGGTGTTGGAGCCCCCCGCGGCCGGCGAGGAGATGATCTCGGCACCCCACATGCCGAGCAGGTCCCGGCGCTCCTGCGAGGTGTTCTCGGGCATCACGCACACCATGCGGTAGCCCTTGAGCTTCGCCGCCATGGCCAGGGAGATGCCCGTGTTGCCGGAGGTCGGCTCCAGGATCGTGCAGCCCGGGGTGAGCCGGCCGTCCTTCTCCGCCTGCTCGATCATGTGCAGGGCCGGGCGGTCCTTGACCGAGCCGGTCGGGTTGCGGTCCTCCAGCTTGGCCCAGATACGGACGTCCGGGGACGGCGACAACCGCGGCAGGCGCACCAGGGGGGTGTTGCCCACCGCGGCCAGCGGGGAGTCGTAGCGCATGCCGGTCTCAGGCCATGCCGCCGGCCACGGCCGGCAGGATCGTCACGGTGTCGCCGTCGGACAGCTTGGTGTCGATGCCGTCGACGAAGCGGACGTCCTCGTCGTTCAGGTACACGTTGACGAAGCGGCGCAGCTGGCCGTTGTCCACGATGCGGGCCTGGATGCCCGCGTGCCGGGTCTCGAGGTCGGCGAACAGGTCGGCGAGGGTCTCACCGCTGCCCTCCACCGCCTTCTGGCCGTCGGTGAACTGGCGGAGGATGGTCGGGATGCGGACCTCGATGGCCATGGTTGCGGGCTCCTGTCGGAAAGGGTTGGTTCGTCGAATCGGTGTGGGCGCGCCCGGGTCCCCCAGGCTTTCGGCACCGGGTGAGCGCCCCGGCACGGCCGTACGGCGGCGGGGAACGTCAACAGATGGCGCTGCTCAGCCTGCACAGGTCGACGTGCAGCCGCGCGACGAGCATGATGCCCGGCGTCTTCTCGCTCACGTCGTTCAGAACCATGGGCTCATCGTATCGATTCCCGGTCCGGGTCCCGGAATGTGATCTCGCATGCTGGATGAATTCTGACCGAACTGTGGTCAGGGCGGCTCAGTACGCCGCCACGACCTCGACCTCTTCCTCTGAGACCTCGCCGTCGAGGATCCGGAAGGAGCGGAACTGGAACTCGCCGAGGCCGTCGGCGTCGGCGGTGGAGACCAGGACGTAGTGGGCGCCGGGCTCGTTGGCGTAGCCGATGTCGGTCCGGGAGGGGTAGGCCTCGGTGGCCGTGTGGGAGTGGTAGATGATCACCGGCTCCTCGTCGCGGTCGTCCATCTCGCGGTAGAGCTTGAGCAGGTCCTGCGAGTCGAACTCGTAGAAGGTGGGCGAGCGGGCCGCGTTCAGCATCGGGATGAAGCGCTCGGGGCGGCCGGTGCCCACCGGGCCGGCGACCACGCCGCACGCCTCGTCGGGGTGGTCCTCGCGCGCGTGGGCGACGATCTGGTCGTACAGGGCCTGGGTGATGGTCAGCATGGGGGTCAGGATAAGCAGAGGGGCCGTCCCGTACCGAGGCGTGGTACGGGACGGCCCGCATGATGGACGTCCTGAGCGGCGGCCTCCGGGGGCGCCACGAGTACTCCCGGCGGCCGGACGTCCTGGGGATGGTCTCCCCGGTGGTCAGCCCACCTGCTCCAGCTCCGGCTCGCGCCGGTCGGCGACCTCCGGCGTGCGGTTCTTCAGGAACAGCCAGCCGATGCCGAGCGCGACCGCCCAGACCGCCATCACGTACAGGCAGACGCGGGAGTCGGCGTCGTAGGCGATCAGGCCGGTGACGAAGAGCAGGAACGCGATGGCGATGTACGAGCACACCGCACCGCCCGGCGCCGGGAAGGAGGAGGCGGGCAGCCGGCCCGCGTCGACCGCGCGGCGGTACAGGACGTGGCTGACCAGGATCATCAGCCAGGTCCAGATGCCGGCCGCGGTGGCGACGGAGGTGACGTAGCCGAACGCCTTCTCCGGGACGACGTAGTTCAGGACCACGCCGATGCCCATGAACAGCACCGAGACGGTGATGCCGAGCGCCGGGGTCTTGGACGCCGACAGCTTCGAGAAGGCCCGCGGGGCCTCGCCGTTGTCGGCCAGGGTGCGCAGCATGCGGCCGGTGGAGTACATGCCCGAGTTGCAGGACGACAGGGCCGCGGTGAGCACCACGAAGTTGACGATGCCGGCGCCGGCCGGGATGCCGATCATGGCGAAGGCCTTCACGAAGGGGCTGACGCCCTCGGTGAACTCGGTCCACTTGACCACGCACAGGATGACGGTGAGGGCACCGACGTAGAACAGGCCGATGCGCCAGGGCAGCGTGTTGATGGCCTTCGGGAGGGTCTTCTCCGGGTTCTCGGACTCGCCCGCGGTGACGCCGACCAGCTCGACGGCGAGGTAGGCGAACATCACGCCCTGCAGGGTCATCAGCGAGGAGCCGATGCCCTTGGGGAAGAAGCCGTCGAACTGCCACAGGTTGGAGACCGACGCGGTGTCACCGGCGGCGCTGAAGCCGAAGGTGAGCACACCGAGACCGATCACGATCATGCCGATCAGGGCGGTGACCTTGACCATCGAGAACCAGAACTCCAGCTCGCCGAAGAGCTTCACGGAGATCAGGTTCACCCCGAAGAGGACCACCAGGAAGACGAGCGCCGTCACCCACTGCGGGACGGACGGGAACCAGTAGTTGATGTAGATCGCGGCGGCCGTCAGCTCGGCCATGCCGGTGACCACCCACATCAGCCAGTACGTCCAGGCCGTGAAATAGCCGAAGAACGGGCCGAGGAACTCGCGGGAGTAGTCCGCGAAGGAGCCGGAGACCGGGCGGTAGAGCAGCAGCTCGCCCAGGGCTCGCATGATGAAGAAGATGATCACGCCTGCGAGGGCGTACATCAGGATGAGGCTGGGGCCCGCCTTCTCGATGTTGGCCCCGGCCTTGAGGAACAGACCGACGCCGATGGCGCCGCCGATCGCGATCATCTGGACCTGGCGGCTGCCGAGCCCGCGCTCGTAGCCCTCCTCAGGGGCTTCGGTGACCCTCTCAGAGGTCATGTCGTGGTGCGCCTTTCTCCATGCCGACCCGGGCCTTTCGTCGGCCTCGGATCGGGTTTCGATCCCCCCGGATTGATGGAGCTGAGCGGGTTTCGCGAGCCCGCTCGTGCCTGGCCGACGGTCGCCGGCTCGGTGGCGCACCCGGCCGGACATGGGTGGTGTCGGCCGGGCGGTCGTGAAGATTTATCACGGCCGCAATATTGATCACAGAAGCACGATGTGACGCACCGCACAGGGAGAAGCGGACAAAGAACGCCCTAAAGCGGCAAACCAGGCCGCAACGGTGACATGATCGTTATCCGGATTTGAGCGTCCTCTGAGCGAACACCAAGTGCACTAGAAATCAGGACAAGTTACGGCATAAGAGTGGTGACGAGCGTCTCCTGGAGGCCGCCGAGCCACAGATACGCCATCACCATCGGCTTGCGCGGGTCCTCGTCCGGGAGCCGGTAGAGCAGATCGGTGTCGTCCTCGTCGGTGATCTCCAGCCGGGCGCCGATCGCCAGGCGAAGGTCGTTGAGGGCGCCGAGCCAGTACCTCGACTCCTCCGGGGACAGCTTGAGGACGGCCCCGCCCTCGCCCACCGGGGACAGCGCATCCAGGCTGCGGATCACCGCGAGGGCGTTCTCCCGCTTGCCGGCCCTGAGGTCGTTCTCGGTGTAGCGGCGGAACTCGGCCGAGTGCGCCAGGGACTCCTCGGCCTCGGCCGGGGAGTCGGGCGCCCGCTCCGGGTCGCTGTAGGCGTCCGGGAAGAGCCTGCGCAGGACGGGGTCGCTGGGCGGCTCGCTGGGACCCTCGGCGAACAGCTCGGCCAGGGGGTCGGCGGGGGCGTCCGCGGCGGGTCCCGGCCCGATGAGCTCCAGGAGCTGGACGGCCAGCGACCGGATGATGGAGATCTCGACGTCGTCGAGTGCGACAGCCGCGCCGCCGCCGGGGATGTGTTCGAAGTGTCCGGACATGAAGAGGATTCGCTACTTCCGGTCCTGCTGGAGGGTGGCCCACAGTCCGTAGCCGTGCATCGCCTGCACGTCGCGCTCCATCTCCTCGCGACTGCCGCTGGAGACGACCGCCCGGCCCTTGTGGTGGACGTCGAGCATGAGCTTGGTGGCCTTGTCCTTCGGATAGCCGAAGTACGTCTGGAAGACGTACGTCACATAGCTCATGAGGTTGACCGGGTCGTTGTGGACGATCGTGACCCAGGGGACGTCGGGCTCGGGTACGGCGAAGACCTCCTCCGCCGACTCGGTGCGTTCGATCTCTACGGGCGCGGGTGACGTCACACACCCCATGCTGCCACGCGCCTTACAAATCGTCACACTGACGAAATGGGGGTACGATCCATTGCCATGCCGCATACACCGGGGGACAACCCCCGGACCCCCGGCCTGGCCTGGGGCACCCGGCGACACACGAGCTGACGGAGGTTTTGGTGAACGTGGCGGACCTTGGGCTGCCGGTGGACGTTCCCTCGACGGCGCTCTTCACGGACCAGTACGAGCTGACGATGCTGCAGGCCGCGCTGCGGGGCGGTACGGCCGAACGGCGCAGCGTGTTCGAGGTCTTCACCCGGCGGCTGCCGGACGGGCGCCGCTACGGCGTGGTGGCGGGCACCGGGCGTGTCCTGGACGCGGTCGAGAACTTCCGCTTCGACGAGGGTGTCCTCGGCTTCCTGCGGGAGCGGAACATCGTGGACGAGGAGACCCTGGAGTGGCTCGCCGGCTACCGCTTCAGCGGTGACATCTGGGGCTACCCCGAGGGCGAGGTGTACTTCCCCGGCTCGCCGATCGTCCGGGTCGAGGGCACTTTCGCCGAGTGCGTGCTGCTGGAGACCGTGATCCTCTCCATCCTCAACCACGACTCGGCGATCGCGGCCGCGGCCTCCCGGATGGCCTCCGCCGCGGGCGACCGCCCGCTGATCGAGATGGGCGCGCGCCGCACCCACGAGCTGGCGGCGGTGGCCGCGGCCCGGGCGGCGTACGTCGGCGGCTTCGCCACCACCTCCGACCTCGCGGCCGGCTTCCGGTACGGCATCCCGACCGTCGGCACCTCCGCGCACGCCTTCACCCTCCTGCACGACCAGGAGCGGGACGCCTTCCAGGCCCAGGTGGCCGCCCTCGGCCGGGGCACCACCCTGCTGGTCGACACCTACGACGTCGCCGAGGCGGTCCGTACGGCGGTGGAGGTGGCCGGGCCCGGGCTGGGCGCGGTGCGCATCGACTCCGGCGACCTGCTCCTGGTGGCCCACCGGGTCCGTCATCAGCTGGACGAGCTGGGGGCGACCGCCACGAAGATCGTCGTGACCTCCGACCTGGACGAGTACGCCATCGCCTCCCTGGCCGCGGCGCCGGTGGACGCGTACGGCGTCGGCACCCAGCTGGTGACCGGCTCCGGGCATCCGACCTGCTCGATGGTCTACAAGCTGGTCGCCCGCGCCGAGTCCGTCGACCCGGCGGCGCCGCTGGTGCCGGTCGCGAAGAAGTCCACCGGGGGCAAGACCTCCGTCGGCGGACGCAAGTGGGCGGCGCGGCGTCTGGACGACGAGGGGGTGGCCGAGGCCGAGGTGATCGGCACCGGACCGGTGCCGGCCGAGCTGGCCGATCGGCAGCTGCTGGTGCAGCTGGTCAAGGGCGGCGAGGTCGTCGCCCGCGAGCCGCTCGACGTGCCACGCGCGCGGCACGTCGCGGCGCGGGCCAACCTGCCGCTGTCCGCTACGCAGCTCTCCCGTGGGGAACCCGTCATTCCGACGGAGTACGTCCAGGGGCGCTCGGGTAGCTAGAGCGAGACCGCCGTCCGCCCCCTGTCAACGCCCCCTCCCGAACTGGCTGCAAAGTCTCTAGGCTCAGTTACTTAACCCTCGGTCGAAGGACACCCATCATGCGTCGCGCGTTGATCGTCGTAGATGTGCAGAACGACTTCTGCGAAGGGGGCAGCCTCGCCGTCTCCGGGGGCGCCGACGTGGCCGCCGCGATCACCGAGCTGATCGGCCAGGCTGCGGGTACCGGCTACCGCCACGTGGTCGCCACCCGGGACCACCACATCGCGCCCGGCGGCCACTTCGCGGACAACCCCGACTTCGTCCGCTCCTGGCCCGCGCACTGTGTCGCGGGCACGGAGGGGGTGGGCTTCCACCCGAACTTCGCCCCGGCGGTCGCCTCCGGGGCGGTGGACGCGGTCTTCGAGAAGGGCGCGTACTCGGCGGCCTACAGCGGCTTCGAGGGCACCGACGAGAACGGAGTCCGCCTCGCCGAGTGGCTCCGGGACCGCCACATCGACGAGGTCGACGTGGTCGGCATAGCGACGGACCACTGCGTACGCGCCACGGCCCTGGACGCGGTGCGCGAGGGCTTCCGCACCCAGGTGCTCCTCGACCTCACCGCCGGGGTCGCGTCCGAGACGACGGAACGGGCGCTGGAGGAGCTGCGCCAGGCCGGCGTGGAGCTGTCGGGCAAGCCGGTCGTCTCCTCCTGAGCAGGCCGCCGGCCGCCTCCGCCCTCAAGATCCAACCGAATTTGATCTTTCCCCTTACGCCCCGTGGCTCACCTATGTAATGTCCACGCCAGGGGGCGGTAAAGGGATGGTCAGCCGCGTGGCGGCTCTTTTCGGTGTGCCCGCACGACGGCACCGCTCCCGGGTAACGGAATCCTTCGTTTCAGGGAGTCACGTCAATGTCGGAACCGCTGCGCAGGCGCAGACCGCAGGCCCTCGGCCGGGTGCTCCAGGTGTTCCTGTTGTGCGCCTCGTTCGTCGCGATCCACTTCAGCACCGCCACCCCGGCCCAGGCCTACCACCATCTGTGCGGGAAGTTCTACGGGGTCAGCGGCAACGACCCCATCTCCTACCGCTACTACGACATCACCAGCACCTACTACAACGCCTTCAACGGCGCCCAGGGCCGCTGGGACGCCACCAGCGCGACCGGCTTCTTCCGGTACGAGAAGACCAACGGCGACCCCGAGATCGAGGTCCGCGACAAGTCGTACAGCTGGAGCTCCTGGGCGCAGACCTCGTGGCAGGGCTGCACGTTCGGCTACTGGAGCTACGACGAGGTCTACATGGCCTTCAACACCCGCACCATGGGCGGCCTGAGCGCACGCGAGAAGAAGATCGTCGCCGAGCACGAGCTGGGCCACGCCTACGGCCTCGACCACGAGTACTACACCTGCGCGAACCCCGGACCGGCTGTCATGCGTCAGGGCGAGGGCAAGTTCGGCTGTGGCGGTGACGGGCCCTGGTACGACGACGTCCAGGGCGTCAAGGCCAAGTACTGAGCGGTGCGGAGGAGAACAGTGATGAAGAGCATGCGTTTCCCCGTGGCCGCGGGTGTGGCCCTGGCCTGCCTGACGGCCTGCTCGGGCCCCGGCTCGTCCACCCAGGGCGACGGCAGGATGCACGTCGAGGCGGACTACGCCCAGTACGCCAGTGCCGAGGACGTCACCACGGCGGCCGACATCGCCATCACGGGACCGATCCTGAGCGTCCAGACCCGGGAGTGCGACGAGGGCGGCGAGACCTCGACCGAGCCCGCCATCGACCCGACGGCCCCGGACAGCACCGACCCGAGCCCCGACCCCTCGGCCGTCAGCTCGCCCGACCCGACGTCCACCCCGTCCGGCATCGCCGGTGACGGGCCGGGCGGCGAGAACTGCATGCCCATGGTGTTCCTGAAGGTCCGGGTCGCGGGCATGATGAAGCGCGGTTTCGGGGTCAACGACGGCGACGAGATCGTCGTCGGGAACATCGACACCGACGCGGTGTCCATGGAGGGCACCTCGCCGCTGACCGTCGGCAAGCAGTACGCGCTGTACCTGACACAGCTGGCCGCGGGCGACCACCCGGGCATCACCAGCGTGCCGCAGTTCTGGATCCCCGTGGGCGGCAACCAGGGCATCTTCGCCCTCGCCAAGGGCAGCGTCACGCCGGCCTCGGCCAACATCGTCGCCCTCACGGACACCGAGGCGCAGAAGAAGCTGCGCGCGAGCTCCGGGGCGTCCCGGCCCGAGCGGCTCCACACGACCGTGGACGGCCTGAAGAAGGCCGCCGAGGTGGCCGCCGCCAAGCAGCACCGCACCTCGCGCAAGACCGCGAAGTAACGGCGGTCACCCGGCCCGCACCGAGCGGCCCGCACCCCTGGGGCGCGGGCCGCTCGGTCACGCCTGGGTCACCGGCTGCCGCAGCAGGGCCCGGATCGGATGCCAGAGCTCAGTCACCGTGACACCGTTGTCGGGTGCGGTCCGCCATATCAGGCCATCGGGATGGTGCAGCACCGCCGTGATCTCGTCCGGGGTCGGCGGCGCCGCGTTGCCCCGCAGGTAGATCGCGCGCAGACCCAGGTTGCGCAGGCGGGTCAGAGCCCGGGCACGGTTCTGGGCGTGGACCAGTACGCGCACCCCGGCCGAGCCGCCGGCAGGCCCGGGGCTGGGCAGATTCAGCGCCACCACCACCATGCCGTTCGGCAGCTTGCAGAAGCCTCCTGCGGCCATGCGGTCACATCCCCGTTTCGGTCGGTGTCAATAAGCGAGCCACAGGACGCACCTAAACACGATCGGCGGCGACCCGCCAGGGGGTCACCGCCGATACGCTTCTGACCTGCGGAAATATCCGCTACTTCACCGCGGGGCCGACTTCCAGCTCGATCGTCGAGCCACCCTTGGCCTGCTTCGTGATCTTGATCTCGGTGTTGGTGTCAGTGATCTTGACGCCACCGGTCGGGTTCGACTTGTCGTAGTAGGTGCTCGTGTGGTCGTTGAAGACCGACACCCCCTTCTGCGACTTGATCTTGGTCGCCTTGTCCGCCTTGTGCAGCGTGAAGGCGTCCGTCGCGTCGAGGCTGAACGGCGAGTCGAAGGCCTGGATGCGGTTGCGCAGCAGCGTGCCGTCGGAGTACTTCAGCGCCTTCCAGTGCGCGTCGACCGGCAGGATCAGACCGGTGCCCGGGTGCTCACTGGCGTTGGTGTTGTTGTCCGCCTGCGAGGTGTCCCACTTCCAGATCAACAGACCGTTCTGGTACGGGTAGTGCTCCACCCAGTCCGGACGCGACGTGAAGCCGAAGTTGTACGGGCCGACCTTCAGGGTCTTGTCGTACGACACGTACTGGCGGTTCTCGGCGAGGTAGTACTGCTTGTAGTCCTTGGTGAAGGACGCGCCGATGCGGGAGAACCCGGCCGCGGTCCAACCGGCGTCCGCCGTCTCGGCGTTGTCGGAGAACAGCGCCGTGCCGTCCGCGGTCACCGCGATCTCGTCGGCCGTGAAGCCCTTCTGCGACACACCGCCGTCCGTCAGGTAGCGGAAGCGGACGTCGATCTTCTTGCCCGCGTAGGCGTCCAGCGAGTACGACAGCTTCTTGTAGCCGTCGACCGTGCCGGTCAGGGCGGGCTTGCCGGAGGCGTCGCGCGGGATGGCCTGGCCGTCCACCGTGCCGTCCAGCGCGGTCCAGTTGGCGCCACCGTCGGTCGACACCTCGGTGTAGAGGTAGTCGTAGCCGTTCTCGATGTCGTACCAGCCGTCGAGGGTGAGCGCGGCCGACGTCTTACCGGTGAGGTCCACCGAACGGGTCAGCGTGTTCTTGAGGTTGTCACCGCTGCCGCTCCACCACTGGGTCGCGCCCTGCGCCGGGGTGACGATCTCGGTCTTGACCGCCTTGGTGGGCAGCGTGACGACCAGCGCCTGGCGGTACTTGGTGTTGTACTCGGCGACGCCCAGCTTGTGCCAGGAGGAGATGCCGGCCTTGGCGGTGTCGTAGTTCAGCCAGCCCAGCTGCAGCTTGTCCCAGGCGTTCATGTCGCCGGGCAGGTTGCCGATGGACTCCTTGCCGGTGCCCAGCCAGGAGCCGGAGGACATCAGCGTCCAGAAGCCGGTGGAGTTGTCGCCACCGCTGGTGTCGTACTCGTCCGGCAGGCCGAGGTCGTGGCCGTACTCGTGGGCGAAGACACCGAGGCCGCCGTTCTCCGGCTGGATGGTGTAGTCGCCGACCCAGACACCGGTGTCGCCGACCTGCGCGCCGCCGAGCTTGTTGTTCGCCGGGCCGGTGGCGCCGGCGTCGGTGCCGAAGGCGTACCAGCGGTGGGCCCAGATCGCGTCCTCGCCCTGGGCGCCGCCGCCCGCGGACTCGTCCTCACCCGCGTGCACGATCTGGAAGTGGTCGACGTAGCCGTCGGGCTCGTTGAAGTTGCCGTCGCCGTCGTAGTCGTAGCGGTCCCACTGGTCGTACTTGGCCAGGTCCGTCTTGATGTCGGCGTCGGACTTGCCGGCCGCCTTCTGCTGGGCCACCCAGGAGTTCAGGCCGTCGCTGACGACGTTCCACACGCTCGGGCAGTTCTTGGAGCCGCAGGCGTTGTTGCCGTAGCGGGCCTCGTTGTAGGGGACCTTGACCCAGTCGGAGACCTCACCGTCGACCGAGTAGCGGCCCGAGGACTGCTTCTCGTAGTACTTCTTCAGCGACTCGGTCTTCTTGCCGGTGCCGAAGTAGAGGTCCTGGTAGTGCTTCTGGTTGTAGTCCTTCTGCCAGGCCGTCGAGTTGTCCTTCTTACGGTCCGGCGCGGCGATCGTGTTGTGCAGCGGGCCGGGGGTACCGCCGAACTTGGGGTCCTTCTGGTCCCCGAACTCCACCAGGATGGTGAAGATCTTGTCGGTCTTCTCCCGGCTCAGCTCGACGTACTTGCTGTCGCCCTTCTTGCTCTTGAGCTGGACGACCTTCGAGCCGTTGCGGTCCTCGGCCTTGACCTTGCCCGATATGAGCTGGTTCAGGGCCTCCTGACGCTGGGCCTTCTGCGTCTTGCTCATGGGGCCGTCGAGGTCGTGCGACTGCTGCTTCACCGGGGCCGGGTCGTGCCGGTTCGCGGCAGCCGAGCCGGCCGTGGTGCTCGCCTCGGCGACGGCGAACGTCGCGAAGGTGGCGGAGGCCGCGGCGAGCGCCACGCCGATGGCGGCAGCTCTGAACGTCCAGGGTCTGCTGGTCACTTGAGTTCCTCCCCCGCGCCGCACACACGGACAGGGGGGTCCTCGGTCATGGGAAGGGTCCGTGCGCGCATGATCAACGCGTGTAATCAAGTGACGACATTTGACTAGAGGTTTAGAAGAAAAGACAGACCTTGACTTGAGCAGGACAAGTGCACTATGCGGAGCGGGCGTTCGCTTTACGAACACGCTTACCTGTCGGTCAACGGGCGCGTGCGCCCGTCCACTTCCCGGACCCCATGACTCCGTGCGCCCCCCGTGCACCGGTACCGTGGGTTAGGTCACGCTTACCACGCGTCCGGCTCGGGCATGCACGCGATGAGAGTCGAATGGCGCCCCCACCTTTCTTCCGAGGACACGATTGCCATGCCTCGTCCGACCGCCGCACAGCTCGCTTACGGTTCGTGCACCGTGATCTTCTCGACGCTCGCCATGCTGCTGCTGTCCCAGACGAGTTCGGGCCTCGGGGTCACCGTCATCGCCCTGGCCGCGCTCGCGCTGGGGCTGCTCGTCGCGATGACGGTGCCACTGCCCAGGCCGCGCACGATCGCGCCGCCGGCCGAGACCGCGCCCGAGAGCGAACGGGTCCCGACCACGTTGTGAACGACGCGCACGCACGGCGCACACGAGAGCGGCGGGTCCGTGGGAGCTCGGACCCGCCGCTCTCGTGTGCGCCGTGCGTCTCACACCGCACTGCTCACACCGCACTGCTCACACCGCACTGCTCACACGGCGGCGCTCACTCGGTGCTGACCTCCACGGTCTTGGCGGCCTTGTCGTGCAGGCCCTGCTTGTAGGGCTTGTCGAAGTAGCTCCAGCCACCGCAGATCACCGTCCAGATGCAGGCGCAGCAGAAGGCGAACGGCAGCCACAGCACCAGGGCGCGGATCAGCGAGGTCTGCATCGAGGGCGTGGCACCGTCGTTCAGGTTGGCCACCCGCATCTTGAACCACTTCTTGCCGAGGGTCTGCCCCGTCCTGGCGATCATGATCGTGTCGTAGGCGACATAGAGGACGGCGGCGACGAAGGACTGCCACAGGGACCGGCTGACCTCGACCCGCTCTCCGTTCATGGAGTACTGGTGGACGCCGAGCGGCCAGGTGACCAGCCAGACGACGATGCCCACCAGGATCATGTCGATGATGCGCGCGATGGTGCGCTTGGCGCTGTCGGCGAGCGGCGGCATGCCGGCGAGCGGGTCGGCCGGGTAGCCCGGACCGCCGGGACCACCGGGACCGCCGTACGGGCCGCCACCGTAGGGCTCGCTACCGCCGTAGGAGGGTGGCTGCTGGCCGCCGTAGGGCGGGGGTTGCTGGCCTCCCCAGGGCGGGGGTTGCTGCCCTCCGGGCGGCGGTTGCTCGCCGCCCGTGGGCGGGGGCTGGCCGCCGGGCGGTGGGGGCTGCTGGGCTCCGGACGGGGTGTCGTACGGCGAGCCCGAC
The DNA here is from genome assembly GCF_044541035.1 of Streptomyces sp. NPDC085866. Classification (NCBI taxonomy): domain Bacteria; kingdom Bacillati; phylum Actinomycetota; class Actinomycetes; order Kitasatosporales; family Streptomycetaceae; genus Streptomyces; species Streptomyces sp. NPDC085866. Next base: position 121,773 of record NZ_JBITSQ010000001.1, on the reverse strand, counting down.
GCCTGGTCCGCGGGGGGCCGCTTCCTGAACGGGTCGTCCTCGGGGGGCTGCTCTCCGGAGCCGGGGGGCGGTTCGCTGCTCATGGCCCGAGTTGACCGCGAACGCCCCGGCTCCGCATCCGGCGGGCGGCCGTACGGGGTACGGAGCCGCCCGTCGGGTCAGCTCGCGACGAAGGTGTGGGCCGCCTTGTCGTGCCAGCACTGGTGCCAGGGCCGGTCGAACACGCACCACAGCACGCCGACGATCCCGATGCCGAGCAGGCCCGGAATGCTGTACACCAGCCAGCGGCGCAGGGCCGCGCCGAACGTCGGGGGCTCGTGCGCCTCGATGTCCCGGACCTCCAGGCCGCACAGCTTCTTGCCGAGGGTGCGGCCCCACTTGGCGGTGGGCAGCACCTCGTACAGAACACCGAAGAGGAGGAGGACGGCGAGGACGACACCGAGGGCGGTGCCGGTGGTGCCGTCGAGCAGCCAGACCGTGACGGTACGGCCGGACAGCTTGGCCTCGTCGATCTTCTGCTGGACGTGGTCGACCGTCTGTGCGGCGAACGGGACCGCAGCGGCGGCGGTGACGGCGCCGACGACCAGGCTGTCGAGCAGGCGGGCGGCGAACCGCCTGCCGAGGCCGGCCGGACGGGCCGCGGCCTGCCGGCGGGCGGCCGCCTGGAAGATGTCCTCCACCGGCGGCTTCCACGGAGCGACCTGCTCGTCCGCGCCCCCGGCCAGCTGGTGCACCTGCTGGGCCCAGGAAGCCTGCCCACCGCCCTGCCCCGAGGTCATCGGGGTACCGGAACCGGCCTGTTGCGGCACCGAGGGGGCCACGGGGGCGGAGGCCTGGGGCGCCTGAGGAGTCTGTGCGGCCGCGGCACGAGCGGCGGCGGCCTTCCCGGCACCGAACCCGGGACCGGTGGGCGCCGCCGACCGTGCGCCGGGCGCCCCGATCGGACCCTGCGCAGCGGGTCCGCCGAGTCCGCCCGCGGCAGCACCACTTGGGCCACCGGGCCCCGCGTGCGGTGCCCCGACCGGCCCCTGGGCCGCGAAGCCACCGGCAGCCGCCGAGCCGGACGCCTGCGCGGCAGGGCCCGCGGTACCGGGCCCACCGGACGCCGCCCCCGCACCGGAGGCCGGCGCGCCGAAGCCGCCCGCACCGGGCCCTGCCGGACCCGCGCCGAAGCCGCCCGCACCGGGACCGTCCGCAGCCGCCGGACCGGAGGCCGGTGCCCCGAAGCCGGGCGTGCCGGAGGAGTCGGGCCTGCCGGGCTGCCGGCCCTGGCCCGGTCCGAACGTCATGGTGCCGTCGTCCGTGACCGCCGCGGGGCCCGGGACCGGGCGGCGGAAGATGAAGGTGCCGCCTGGGTCGGGAGCGCCGTCGTCCGCGGGCGGGATCGACGCCGTGCCGTCGGTGCGGGCGGCGTGGCCGGACGGCTGGGAGGGGTTGTCCGCGGGGACGCGGGGGTCGGTGCCCCAGGCGGACGGCCGGTCCTGCCGGGAGGGGTCCGGCTGCGGGTCCTCGTCGAAGAAGTGCGGGCCCGTCTCCTCGACGGACGGCGCCGCCGGGCGGGCACCGGGCGGCGGGGTGAGCGGTTCGCCGTCCTTCGGCGCCGGCCGGCTGGTGCCCGGCACCCAGGAGGCGCCGTTCCAGTACCGGACGTAGCCGGGGATGGACGGGTCCGGGTAGTAGCCCTCGCGGGGCCTGTCTTCACCGGGGGCCGGGGTTGGGGCGCTCATGTCCGTCGTCCCGTATCTGCTCGGAGGTGGGATGGGGTCCCCCACATCTATCAGACCGGGGCACGCCACACCGCCACTCCCGCCGTACCCACCCCTTTCCGGGCAACGCCGTGCCCGGGTCCCACACCTGGGCCGAAAAAGTTTCCCGAACCCGCGTAATGCCCGTGCCCCTGCCCCCTCTCCCTGGTAAGGGCCCGGTCCGAAGGGCCCCGGCACAGAGGAGAAGCAGGTCATGCATCACACCGCGGTGGAGCGGGAGCTGGAGTTGCGGCTCATCCTGTCGCCCGAGCGGAGCATCCCGGTCCCGGCCCGGCTCAGCTACCGCCCCGACGACCCCTACGCGATCCACATCACCTTCCACATCAACTCCGAGCACCCCGTCAGCTGGACGTTCGCCCGGGAACTCCTCGTGGAGGGGGTGTTCCGGCCGTGCGGGCACGGGGACGTGCGGGTGTGGCCGACCAAGGTCGACGGGCGCAGCGTCGTGCTGATGGCGCTGAGTTCGCCGGACGGGGACGCCCTGCTGGAGGCGCCCTCCGCCCAGGTGTCGGCCTGGCTGGAGCGGACGCTGCGCGTGGTGCCCCCCGGGACCGAGGGCGGGCAGCTGGGCATCGACGACGCGCTCGACCAACTGCTCGCCCGGTGAGGGCACGGTCCGAGAAGGCAGGGTCAGAACAGCTTGCCGGGGTTGAGGATGCCGAGCGGGTCGAAGACGTGCTTCACCGCCCGCTGCATCTCCACGCCGACCGGGCCGATCTCCCGCGCCAGCCACTCCTTCTTCAGGACGCCCACCCCGTGTTCGCCGGTGATGGTGCCGCCGAGTTCCAGGCCGAGGGCCATGATCTCGTCGAAGGACTCGCGGGCCCGCCGGGACTCGTCGGGGTCCTGGGCGTCGAAGCAGACGGTGGGGTGCGTGTTGCCGTCGCCTGCGTGCGCGCAGACCCCGATGGTGAGCCCGTACTTGGCGGCGATCTGTTCGACGCCGGCGAGCATCGCGCCGAGCTTCGAGCGGGGCACGCACACGTCGTCGATCATCGTCGTGCCCTTCACCGCCTCCAGCGCGGTCAGCGAGAGCCGCCGCGCCTGGAGGAGGAGTTCGGACTCGGCGGCGTCCTCGGCCGGGACGACCTGGGCGGCGCCCGCGGCCTCGCACAGCGCCCCGACGGCGGCGAGGTCGGCGGTGGGGTCCGGGGTGTCGAAGGCGGCCAGCAGCAGCGCCTCGGTGGTCTCCGGGAGACCCATGTGGGCGAGGTCGTTGACCGCCTTGACGGTCGTACGGTCCATCAGTTCGAGGAGGGAGGGCACGTGCCCGCCCTCCATGATCCGGCACACGGCTTCGCAGGCGGCGGCCGCCGAGCCGAACTCCGCGGCCAGCACGAGCTGCTGGGGCGGCTTGGGCCGCAGCCCGAGGACCGCGCGGACGACGATGCCGAGCGAGCCCTCGGAGCCGACGAAGAGCCGGGTGAGGTCGTAGCCCGCCACGCCCTTCGCGGTGCGCCGGCCGGTGGACATCAGGCGGCCGTCGGCGAGGACGACCTCCAGGCCGAGGACGTACTCGGCGGTCACGCCGTACTTCACACAGCACAGGCCGCCCGAGCCCGTGCCGATGTTGCCGCCGATGGTGCACATCTCCCAGCTGGAGGGGTCGGGCGGGTAGTACAGGCCGTGTTCCTCGACGGCGCGGGAGAGGGTGGCGTTGATGACGCCCGGTTCGACGACGGCGATCCGGTCGACGGGGCTGATCTCCAGGATGCGGTCCATCCGGGTGAGGGACAGCACGATGCAGCCGTCCGTGGCGTTGGCGCCGCCGGACAGACCGGAGCGGGCGCCCTGCGGGACGACCGGGACGCGCAGCTCGGTGGCGGTGCGCATGACGTGCTGGACCTGCTCGACAGTGCGCGGCAGGACGACCACGGCCGGGGCGCCGGCCGGGCAGAAGCTCGCCATGTCGTTGGCGTAGGAGGCGGTGACGTCGGGGTCGGTGAGGACGGCCTCGGCGGGCAGGCCGGCCAGGAGCCGGTCGGTGAGGTTACCGGTGTGTGCTGCGTCCTCGTCGCGACGCGCTTCGATTCGGCTCATGATCACAGCGTCGCACCCGGGGCCATCGGTGTGAACCCCGTCCGTGCCCCCCTTGGGCCACCCGGACGTGTCCGGCGTACTGCCGCACAGTGAGCGGCATGGAGATCCGACAGTATGGCCACTCCGTCCCCGGTACGTCCCAGGTGCCCGAGCCGCCTCCCCCGCGCCGCCCCCGAAGGTGGCTGCGGCGCATGCTGGTCACCGCGTGTGTCTGCGGGGTCGCCGCGGGCGCGGCCCTGATCCTGCTGCCGGCCGAGCCGCACCACCGGGCCGCACCGGCCGCGCCGGGCCCGCGGGCCCAGGCCCGGGTGCAGGCGCAGACGCTGGCCGCGGTCACCTCCGGGATGCCGGCCGCGCTTCCGGAGCTGGCGGCGCTGATCGGACAGCAGGAGAGCCGGGTGCGGGCCCAGCCGCGGGACGCCCGGGCGTGGGCGGTGCTGGGGAGCGCGTACCTGGAGCAGGGGCGGCACAGCGCCGACGCGGCGAACTATCCGAAGGCCGAGCGGGCGCTGCAGACCTCGATGGAGGTGCAGGGCACGGGCAACGCCCAGGCGCTGGGCGGGCTGGCCGCACTGGCGAACGCGCGCCGGGACTTCCCGGCGGCCAAACGGTACGGCGAGCAGGCGCTGAAGCTCGCGCCGAAGCGGTGGACGTCGTACGCACCGCTGATCGAGGCCTACAACGGGCTCGGCGACTACAAGGCGGCCCGCAGCGCCCTGGACAAGCTGATGGGGCTGCGCACCGGCGCGGCCGAGCGGCCCGCCGTGATGGCGCGGGCCTCGGCGGTCTACCGGGACCGGGGCTGGCGCGAGGACGCCGTGGCCCAGCTGACGGACGCCGCGTCGGCCGCCCGTACCCCCGCCGAGCAGGCCGCCTATCTGACCGGGGTCGGGCAGCTGGCCTGGGAGCGGGGCGACCGTGAGGACGCGCTGCGGCACTTCCGGGCGGCCGTGCGCCTGGACCCGGACCAGCGGGCGGCGCTCGCCGGACAGGGGCGGGCGCTGGCCGCGCTGGGCCGCACCGACGAGGCGCTCACCGCGTACCGGACGGCCCTGGCCAAGCGGGCGGACCCGCAGGTCGCGCTGGAACTCGGCGAGTTGTACGAGTCGCTGGGGCGGTCCGGACAGGCCGAGGAGCAGTACGGGCTGCTGCACCAGTGGGTAGGGCAGGCGGTCGCGGGCGGGGTCGACGAGGAACTGCTGATCGGGCAGTTCGAGTCCGACCACGGGGACCCGGAGGACGCGGCGGTGCGCCTGGAGGAGGAGTGGCAGCGCCAGCCCGGGATCGAGGTGGCCGACGCCCTCGGCTGGGCGCTGCACCGGGCCGGCGACGACGAGGAGGCGCTGGACTACGCCACGACGGCGACGGACAAGACGAAGGGCGGCGGGGTGCGCAGCGCGCTGTACACGTACCACCGGGGCATGATCGAGCTCGAGCTGGAGCAGTACGGGCCGGCCCGGCGGCACCTCGAGGAGGCGCTGCGGATCAACCCGTACTTCTCGCCGCTGCGGGTCCCTGTGGCACAGGCGGCGTTGCAGGGGCTCGATGAGCTGCCGGAGGAGCCCCTGCCGGCCGATCTGTCCTAGGGATGCCGCGTCACAGGTTGCCGCGCTTCGCCTGCTCGCGCTCGATCGCCTCGAACAGGGCCTTGAAGTTGCCCTTGCCGAAGCCCATCGAGCCGTGCCGTTCGATGAGCTCGAAGAAGACGGTCGGCTTGTCCTGGACCGGCTTGGTGAAGATCTGCAGCAGGTAGCCGTCCTCGTCGCGGTCGGCGAGGATCTTCAGTTCGCGCAGGGTCTCGATCGGCACGCGGGTGTCGCCCACCCACTCGCCGAGCGTGTCGTAGTACGAGTCCGGGGTGTCGAGGAACTGGACTCCGGCCGCGCGCATGGTGCGGACGGTCGCGACGATGTCGTTGGTGTTCAGCGCGATGTGCTGGACGCCGGCGCCGCCGTAGAACTCCAGGTACTCGTCGATCTGGGACTTCTTCTTGGCGATCGCGGGCTCGTTGATCGGGAACTTCACCTTGAGGGTGCCGTCCGCGACGACCTTCGACATCAGCGCGCTGTACTCGGTGGCGATGTCGTCGCCCACGAACTCCTTCATGTTCGTGAAGCCCATGACCTTGTTGTAGAAGCCGACCCACTCGTTCATGCGGCCGAGTTCGACGTTGCCGACGCAGTGGTCGATGGCCTGGAAGGTGCGCTGGGCGGGCGGCTGGACGATCGGCGCGGCGGCCGCGAACCCGGGCAGGTACGGGCCGTCGTAGCCGGAGCGGTCGACGAGGGTGTGGCGGGTCTCGCCGTAGGTGGCGATCGCGGCGAGGACGACGGTGCCGTGCTCGTCCTTCAGCTCGTACGGCTCGGCGACCGAGCGGGCGCCGTGCTCGATCGCGTAGGCGTAGGCACGGCGGGCGTCCGGGACCTCGATGGCCAGGTCGATGACGCCGTCGCCGTGCTCGGCCACGTGCCGGGCGAGGAACTCGCCCCAGGCGGTGCTCGCCTTGATCACCGAGGTGAACACGAAGCGGGCGGAGCCGTTCTCGAGCACGTAACTCGCGGTCTCGCGGCTGCCGTTCTCCGGTCCGGAGTAGGCGACCAGCTTCATGCCGAAGGCGGTGGAGTAGTAGTGCGCCGCCTGCTTGGCGTTGCCCACGGCGAAGACGACCGCGTCCATTCCCTTGACCGGGAAGGGGTCGGCCTGCCGGGCGGTGTCGGGAGTGTGGTGTGTGGTCTGCGTCATGCCGGAAGGGTGGCCCCGACCTGCAAGGTGCGCAATAGTTTCTTTGTTCACTGGGCAATCTGCCCAGCGGTGTGACCGTTTCTGCGGTCCTTCTGTACAGGATGACCACCCCGGGAGGCGCCGTGGCGATCGATCATCTGGACGGCCGGATCATCGTGCTGCTGGCCCGGGAGCCGCGCATCGGCGTGCTGGAGATGTCCCGGCGGCTCGGGGTCGCCCGGGGGACGGTGCAGGCGCGGCTGGACCGGCTTCAGTCGAATGGAGTGATCCGCGGGTTCGGGCCCCAGGTGGACCCGGCGGCCCTCGGCTACCCGGTCACCGCGTTCGCCACGCTGCAGATCCGGCAGGGTCAAGGGCCAGATGTCCGTGCGCACTTGGCAACCGTGCCGGAGGTGCTGGAGCTGCTCACCACCACCGGCAGCGGGGACATGCTGTGCCGCTTGGTGGCCCGCTCGAACGCCGATCTTCAGCGGGTGATCGACCGGGTCATCGGTTTTGATGGCATCGTCCGGGCCTCCACGGCGATCGTCATGGAGAACCCCGTTCCGCTGCGGATCATCCCGCTGGTGGAGCAGGCCGCCGAGGACAGTCGGGAAGGGACCTAGCCGACCTGGAGCACCGTTGAGCTTCTGGGAGTACCTGAGCAGCCGCCGTCGGCAACCGCTCACGGACGACCCTCATGAACTCCGTGCACGGACTGCTGGAGGCCGACCGTCCGGACGCCGTGGACCACCGGCACGAACCGGCGGCGGCCCGCGCCCGGCGCGACGGAGGGGGGAGGACGGCGTGAGCACCGCCCGGCACCCCGGGGGCGAACACGAGGTCCGGCCGACCCGACGTGCCACGGACAAGCGCGGGGCCGGGCTTGCCCGCCATGACGAGGACAAGGGTGAGGCCGGGCTCGCCCGCCGCCACGAGGTCGAGCACGAGGCCGGGATCGCCGACCGCGACGAGGGCAAGCGGGAAGCCGGGGACACACACCACGACGAGGACAAGGGTGAGGCCGGGCTCGGCCGCCACCCCGGGAGCGAGCACGCGGCCGGGTCCACCCCTCGTGACGCGGGCGAGCACAAGGCCAGGTCCGCCCCACGCGACGAGGGCAAGCACCGGGCCGGATCCGAACTCCGCGACGCGCGCGCCTCGGACCAGGAGGCCCCGTCGCCACGGCCGGACCCGCCCGCGCGCCGTCTGACCTGGCAGCGGCTGACCCTGCTGCCCGCGTTCCTGGTCGCCCTGCTGCTCGGCACCTGGCTGTGGTTCCGGCAGGCCGACCTCGACCCCGTCTCCGCGGACGCGCTGTCCGGCGGACGGGTCTCCGGGGCGCTGTGGCAGCACGTGCGGCTGACGGCGCTCTCGACCTTCCTCGTCCTGGCCGTCGCGATCCCGCTGGGTGTCCTGCTGACCCGCCGGGCGTTCCGGAGGGTCACCCCGGCGGCGATGACGGTCGCCGGCTGGGGCCGGGCGACGCCGGCGATCGGCCTGCTCGCGCTGCTGGTGATCGTGCTCGGCTCGGGCACGAGGGCGGTCCTGATCGGCATCGCCGTCTACGCGGTCCTGCCCGCCCTCGCCCACACCCTCGCGGGCCTGAAGGCCAACGACCCGGCCCTGCTGGAGGCGGCCCACGGTATCGGCATGTCCCCGCTCGCCGTCCTCACCCGCGTCGAACTCCCCCTCGCCGCCCCGCTGATCCTCGCGGGCGTCCGTACGGCCCTGGTCCTCAACGTCGGTACGGCCACCCTGGCGGCGTTCGGCGGAGGCGGCGGCCTGGGCGTGCTGATCACCACGGGCATCGCCGACCACCGGATGCCGGTGCTGGTGCTCGGCACGGTCCTCACCCTCGCCCTCGCCCTGCTGGTCGACTGGCTGGCCTCGCTGGCGGAGGCGCTGCTGCGGCCGCGGGGGCCGGATTCGATGCAAAGAAGTCCTTGCAAAGGACTCTTTGCATAGCTATCTTTGTACGCATGACGGAGCACGAGGAACGGAAACAGCGCCGGCTGGATCCCCGCTCGCTGCGGGGGCTCGCGCACCCGCTGCGGATGCAGCTGCTGGACACACTGCGCCAACGCGGACCCGCCACCGCCTCCCAACTGGCGGAGCGGCTCGGCGAGTCCAGCGGCGCGACCAGCTACCACCTGCGCCAGCTCGCCGCCCACGGCTTCGTCGAGGACGCACCCGAGCACGGCAAGGGCCGGGAGCGCTGGTGGCGGGCCGTGGACCAGGGGATCGTCTTCGACACCGACGAGTTCGAGGGCGCCGGCCCCGAGGTCAGAGGACTGGCCGAGGTGTTCCTGCACGAGGTCGCCGGCACCCACGCCCGCGAGCTGGCCACCTGGCTCAGCACCCGGGACCAGTGGTCCGCGGACTGGTCCCGCGGCTCCGACATGAGCGACGCGACGCTACGGCTCACACCCGAGCTGGCCGCCGAACTCGTCGCGAAGATGCACGCCCTGATCGACGACTACCGCAGCCGCGGCACCGACACGGACACGCCCGGTTCCGAGCAAGTACGCATCCACACGCACCTGTTCCCCATCGAGACCGACTGAGACGGACTGAGAGGCCCCGCCATGCAGCTCACCACCCAGCTCGCCCAGCAGCACGTCGCCGACCTGAACGCCGAGGCCGCCGCCCACCGCCTCGCCACCGAGGCGAAGCCCCCGGTCGAACTGCGCACCCGCGTCGGCTGGACCCTCGTGGAGGTCGGCCTGCGACTCGCGGCCACCCCGAAGCCGACTCCGGCCGTCGCCTGACAGCTCGGGGCGTCGACCGGCAGCCCGGAGCCTCGGCCGACGCAGCCCGGAACGTCGCCTAACAGCTCGGAACCGAGCCCTTCCCCTTCTCCAGCGCCATCAGGGAGTCCACCGCGCTCTTGAGCGTGGTCACCGGGACCAGCCGCAGCCCCTCGGGCAGCTCGGCCTTGGCGTCGCGGCACTCGGCCTTCGGCACCAGGAAGACGGTGGCCCCGTCCCGCCGGGCGGCCTGCGTCTTCAGGGCCACCCCGCCGACCGCGCCGACGTGCCCGGTGGCGTCGATCGTCCCCGTACCGGCGATGGTGCGGCCACCCGTGAGGTCGCCGCCGCTGCCGTCGCCGTTCAGCTTGTCGATGATCCCCAGAGTGAACAGCAGCCCCGCACTGGGCCCGCCCACGTCGGCGAGCTTCAGGTCGACCTTGACCTTGTCGGCTCTCAGGTCCAGGTACTTCAGCGCCGCCTGGGTCGCCGCGTCCTGGGACTGCTGCATCTGCTCCGCGTTGTGCTTCTCGATCTCCTTGACGCTGTTGCCGCTCGGGTAGACCGCGTCGCGGGGCATCACGGCCCGGTCCGTGCGGAACCAGTTGCCGATCACGTCCTTGAGGGACACCCGGGCGTCCGGGCCGGTCGCCTCGATGGTCGTCATCCGCAGCTGCCCGCCGGTCGTCCGGGTGGGCGCACCGGAGACGGTGATCACCGGGGTGCCCTGGTTCTTCCCGAGCACGTTCGCCGTCATCCCGGGCTGCGCCACCGAGAACGGCAGCGGCGCGAGGACCGCCGTGGCGAGCAGGGCCACGACGGGCACGGCGCAGACGGCGACGGCCTGGGAACGCGTGAGACGTGAGAGCACGTAATCAATCTACGTGACGGCCACCCGCCTCCCCCCGCCTCCTATGCGGCGTACAGGTCCCGGCGCTCCCGGGTGAACCGGCGCAGCGCGTCCGGCAGCGGCTCGATGCCGATCCCGGGCGTGGTCGGCACCGGGAGGTGGCCGGCCTCCAGGACGAACGGCTCGGTGATGTCCTCGGCGAAGTAGCGCGAGGAGGCCGAGGTGTCGCCGGGCAGGGTGAAGCCGGGCAGGGCGGCCAGGGCCAGGTTGGGGGCGCGGCCGATGCCCGTCTCCAGCATCCCGCCGCACCACACCGGGACGCCGTGCGCGTGGGCCACGTCGTGGACGCGGCGAGCCTCCAGGTAGCCGCCGACCCGGGCGGGCTTGACGTTCACCACCCGGCAGGCGTCCATGGCGATCGCGGCGGCGGTGTCGCGGGCGTGGTGCAGGGACTCGTCCAGGCAGACCGGGGTCGTCAGGCGTTTCTGGAGCTGCGCGTGGGCGTGGAGGTTGTTCTCCTCCAGCGGCTCCTCGATCAGCAGCAGCCCGAACTCGTCCAGCCGTCGCAGGTGTTCGGCGTCCGCGAGGGTGTAGGCGGTGTTGGCGTCGACCTGGAGGGGCAGCCCGGCGCCGAAGCGCTCGCGGACCGCCCGGACCGGCTCGGCGTCCCAGCCGGGCTCGATCTTCAGCTTGATGCGGACGTACCCCTCGGCGAGGTAGCGCTCGACGTCGTCCAGCAGCTCGGGCACGGAGTTCTTGATGCCGACGGAGACCCCGGCGGGCACCCGGTCCCGTACGGCGCCGAGGTAGGTCGCGAGCGGCATGCCGTACGCCCGCAGCTCGGCGTCGAGCACCGCGGTCTCCAGGGCCGCCTTCGCCAGCTCGTGCCCCTTGACCTTCGCCGTGGCGGGGGCCAGGGCGGCCGTCGTGAGGTGCGGCAGGGCGGCCGCACGGGGCAGCAGGAAGTCGCGCAGCACGATCTCGGCGCCGGCCACGAACTCCGAGCAGTACAGCGGCTCGGGGTCGGCGGCGAACTCCGACCAGCCCTCGGCCTCGTCCGTGACGACGTGCAGGAGGAAGGTGTCCTTCGTCGTCATGGTGCCGAAGGACGTGCGGAAGGGCGTGACCAGCGGGATCGCCACGTGCACGATCTCCACGCGCTCCAGCTTCATGCGGCCGCCTCCGTCCGGGTGAGCGTGTACCAGCCGTCGCGGGACATGCCCGTCGCCCGGAAGCCCGCCACGAAGGACTCCAGGAACACCTCGCGCACGGCGTGCCGCCAGCGCAGGGCGAGCGCGGGGTCGGCCGCGCGGAGCGCGACGATGTCGTCGGGGACCCGGCACCAGACGTACCGGTCGGCGAGGTCGCGGCGGGCGAGCGGGCCGCCGTCGGGGGCGGTCCGGGTCACCGGGCCGTGGACGTCCACGTCGTACGGCGGTCGCGGCGCCGTCAGATCCCAGGTGACCGTCAGCCGGTCGCTCTCGTCGCCGTCGTTCACGCCGTCCGTCATGGGGCCGTAGAAGTCGACCAGGTACTCGGTGCCGACGGCGCCCAGCTTGACCAGGTTGAAGCGGGCGTTGCGGCCGACCAGCGGGTCGAAGGTCCAGCGCATGGTGCGGGCGCCGAGCCCGACGGCCCAGTCGCGCTGCGCCTGCTTCACTGCGTGTCCGAGGCCGCGGTCGGCGGCCGCCACCAGCGAGTACGTGCTGCGCTCCGCCGCGAGCACGGCCACGGCGGCCCCGGCCAGTCGCTGCCCGTCGTACACGGCGTGCACGGCGCCACCGGCGTGCACCAGGCTGTGCAGCACCTCGGCCGGGTAGGGCGGCGCGGTGCGGGGGGTGTGCCAGACGTCGCTGAAGTGGTCGGCCACGGCCGCGAGCCCGGCGACGTCGTGGACGGTGCGGATGGTGACACCTGTGGTCATGACTCCTGCTGTCATGGGACGAGTCTCGGAGGCTACGCGGAGCCACGTGTTGTGCGAGCGGCCAAGGGATGCGTACGTTCGTTTCAGCATCAGCCAAGCCGACCCCGCGAGGACTCCCATGGACGCGTGCACCCTCGGCGACCTCCTGGACGTCGTCGGCGGCCCTGCCGTGCACCTGCACACCGCCCCCGCCGGGCAGGGCGTACCGGTCACCGAGGCGGTGCTCCACGACGGCCGGACCCCGCTCCCCCGGCTGCCCGGCGGGCTGCTGCTGGCGGTCGGGGTGCGGGCGGCAGAGGCCGGGCCCCTGGTGCGGGCGGCGGCGGAGGCCGGGCTGACCGGGGTGGTGGTGCGAGGCCCGGACGGGCCGGTCGGGGAGGCCGAGGCGCACGGTGTGGCACTGCTGTCGGTCGCCGAGGACGCGGCCTGGCACCGGGTGCACCTGCTGCTGGCCTCGGCCATCGGCGCGCGGCCCGCCGCCGCCTCCGACACCGGCCTCGGTGACCTGTTCGCGCTGGCCGACGCGATCGCGGCGGGGACCGGCGGGGCCACGGCGATCGAGGACCCGCGGCAGCGGATCCTGGCCTACTCGACCGTCCCCGGGCAGCCGGTGGACGAGGACCGGCGGCAGGGCATCCTCGGCCTGCAGGTGCCGGCCAGCGCGGAGAACACCGAGCAGTACCGGCGGCTGTTCGCGGCCGACCGGCCGGTGCGGCTGCCCGCGCTGACCGGCTCGGGCCTGCCCCGGCTCGCGATGCCGGTGCGGGCCGGCGGGGAGACGCTCGGCTCCGTCTGGGTGATCGACGGCGGTTCGCTCGCCCCCGACGCCGAGGACACCCTCGTCCAGGGCGCCTCCACCGCCGCCCTGCTCCTGCTCCGGGCCCGCGCGGCCCGCGAACTGGCCCGGCACCGGGGCAGCGACCTGCTGCGCCGCCTGCTGGAGGGCACGACGGACGCGCCGACGGCCGCCCAGCGGCTCGGTGTCCCGGGCCCGGCCCGGGTGGCCGCGTTCGTGCTGGACTCCGCCGCGAGCGTGCCGGACGCCGAACGGACCGCGCTGCGCCTGCTGGACGTCGTACGCCTGCAGTGCGAGGCGCGCTACGGGCGGCACGCGTGCGTGCTGGTGGACGGGGTGGTGTACGCCGTGCTCCCGGCGCCCGGAGCCCAGCCGCAGGGGCGCGCCGGTGTCGAGCGATCATGGGGGTCCCCCCGCTCGAGCGAAGTCGAGAGTGGGGGAGCGCGCAGGCCCGAAGGGCTGAGCACGGTCGGTCGCTCGACACCGACTGAAGCGCCGCGGAGGCGAACAGGTGGACACGGTCACAGGTCGCTGGCCGAGGACATCGTCGGGCGGGCCGGGCAGGCGCTTCGGGTGCCGGTGCGGGCGGCGCTGGGCGAGGTGGTGCCGGACGCGGCCGGCCTCGCGGACTCCCGCGCGGACGCGGACCTGGTGCTGCGGGTGCTCGACGCGGAGCTGCCGGTCGCCACGGTGGACGAGGTGCGCCCGCGCGTGACCCTGCTGCGACTGGCCGAAGTGATGGGCGAGCGGCGGGAGTTGAGCGCGGGCGCGTGGCGGCGGGTACTGGCGTACGACGCGGAGAACGGTACGGAGTACGCCCGCACGCTGGTGTGCTGGTTCGACGCGGGCTGCGACATGGCGGGCGCGGCCAAGCTCCTCGCCGTGCACCCCAACACCTGCCGCTACCGGCTCAAGCAGCTGCAGCAGCACGCCGGGGTCGACCTGGACGACCCCGACGAACGGCTGGTGCTGTGGCTTCAGTTGAGGGCACTGGCCGGGCTCAGCGGAGCCACCGCCTGAGCCGCTCCTCGCACTGCTGCAGGTGCTCGACGGGAACGTACTCGCCCGCTGTGTGGGCCAGCGACGGGTCCCCGGGGCCGTAGTTGAGGGCGGGCACGCCGAGCGCGGCGAACCGGGCCACGTCCGTCCAGCCGAGCTTGGGCCGGGGCTCGGCGCCGAGCGCGGCGACCAGCTCGCCGACCCGGTCCAGACGGGGCAGGGCGCCCGCGACGACCTCGGTGACCCGGACCTCGTACTCCGGGAACAGCCCCCGCACGTACGCCTCCGCCTCCTCGGCCGAACGGCTGGGTGCAAACCGGCAGTTGATGGTGACGACACACTCGTCCGGTACGACGTTCCCGGCGACCCCGGCGCGCACCGCGACCGCGCTCAGCCCCTCCCGGTACTCCAGCCCGTCCACGACGACCCGCTCGGGCGTGTGCTCGTCGAGCCGCCGGAGCACCCGGGCGGCCTTGTGGGCGGCGTTGACGCCCTGCCAGGCGCGGGCGGTGTGGGCGCGGGCGCCCTTGACGACGATGTCGGCGGTGAGGATGCCCTGGCAGCCGGCCTCGACACCGGCGTCGGAGGGCTCCATGAGGATCGCCAGACCGGCCTCCTCCAGCAGCTCCGGCCGCGCGGCGCCGATCCGGGCGAGCCCGTTGCGCTCCCCCTCGACCTCCTCGCACTCGTAGAAGACGTAGGTGAGGTCGCGGACGGGCTCGGTGACGGTCGCGGCGATCCGCAGCGCCACCGCCACCCCGCCCTTCATGTCGCAGGCGCCGAGCCCGTGGACGCGCCCGCCGTCGAGCCGGGAGGGCAGGTTCCCGGCGGCGGGGACGGTGTCCAGGTGACCGGCCAGCACGGCGCGTTCGGACCGGCCGAGGGTGGTGCGGGCGACGACGGAGTTGCCGACCCGGTCGACGGTGAGGTGGGACAGGGCACGCAGGGCCGTCTCCACGGCGTCCGCGATCCGCTCCTCCTGTCCGCTCTCGGAGGGAAGGTCGACGAGGGCCCGGGTGAGCGTGACGACGTCGGTGGTGAGATCCAGGGCGGTCATGCGGGGTCCTCGTGCGGTGCGTCGAGCTTGGAGTGCCGGATGCCGTAGAGGCCGTAGATCACGAGCCCGGCCGCCATCCACGCCCCGAAGGCGATCCAGGTGTCGGTGCCCAGGCTGAACAGCATGTAGACGCAGAAGCCGACGCCGAGCAGGGGCGTGACGGGCGAGAGCGGGACCCGGAAGGAGCGCGGGGCGCCCGGGCTGCGCCGGCGCAGGATGACGACGGCCAGGTTGACCAGCATGAACGCGAAGAGCGTGCCGATGCTGGTGGCGTCGGCGAGGCTGCCGAGCGGGACGAGGGCGGCGAGTACGGCGATGAAACCGGAGACGATGACGGTGTTGGCGCGCGGCACCCCGGTACGCGGGTGGACCTTGGCGAACAGCTCAGGCACCAGCCCGTCCCGGGCCATCGCGAACAGGATGCGGATCTGCCCGTACTGCACGGTGAGCACCACGCTGGTGGTGGCGACGACGGCCCCGACCGACAGCAGGATCGGCCACAGGTTCCCGCCCCCGACGGACCGCACGAGGACCTGGCTCAGGGTCGCCTCGGTCCCCGCGAACTGCTTCCACGGCATGGCACCGAGCGCGGCGACGGCGACGAGGACGTACAGGGCGGTGACGAGGACGAGGGAGAGGATGATCGCGCGCGGCAGGTCCCGCTGGGGGTTCCTGGCCTCCTCACCGGCCGTGGAGGCGGCGTCGAAGCCGATGTAGGAGAAGAAGAGGGAGGCCGCACCGGCGCTCATGCCGGCGGCGCCGAGCGGGAAGAGGGGGTGGAAGTTCCCGGCCCGGAAGGCGGTGAAGGCGACGGCGCAGAACATCACGAGCGCGGCGATCTTGACGCCGACCATGACGGTGTTGGCGACCGCGCTCTCCTTGGCCCCGCGCAGCAGGACCACCATCGCGAGTACGACGATGAGGGCGGCCGGAATGTTGAGGGTGCCGCCGAGCCCGGGCGGGGCGCTGAGCGAGTCGGGCAGCGTGACGCCGAAGGCCAGGTCGAGCAGCTCGTTGACGTACTGCCCCCAGCCCACGGCCACGGCGGCCACGGACACCCCGTACTCCAGGATCAGACACCAGCCGCACACCCAGGCGACCAGCTCGCCGAGGGTGGCGTAGGCGTAGCTGTACGACGAACCCGACCCGGGGATCATGCTGGCCAGCTCGGCATAGGAGAGCGCCGAGAACAGGGCGGTGACGCCGGCGAGCACGAAGGACACGACGATCGCGGGACCGGCCTCCGGTACGGCCTGCCCGAGCACGACGAAGATCCCGGTACCGAGCGTGGCCCCCACACTGAGCAGCGTGAGCTGGGCGACCCCCATGGTCCGCTTGAGCGGACTGGCAGCGGCCTCACCTACGAGCGTGCCCACGGCTTGTCGCCGGGTGAGCCGGCCTCCGCGCGCTGTCCGCTGTCCGGCCTGTGGCCGGCTCTCGACTCTCTCCACCGTGCCGTTCCCTCCGCATCGGGGCTGTATGGCCCTTGATGATGCGGAGGGGCGGTCAGCAGGAGGTGGGGGGAACGGCCAAAGGTCGAGGTCGACCATTGGCGGGATGGCCAAAGCACTGGCCCGACAGTGCCTCGGTGGCGAGCGGTACGCATCAAAGGGGCGCGGGGCTGCATCGATATGCGGCTCCGCCGCGTGGGCGCGACCAGCCCCCACACACCCGCACCCGAAACCGAACGCACCCCGCCAAAAGCAGCGCTCAGCGCAACGCTTCGGCGACTTCCCGCGCCGCGTCGACCACCCGCGGCCCCACCCTCTCCGGGACGGAGTCCGCGAGCATCACCACACCCACACTGCCCTCGACACCCGTCACACCGATGAGCGGCGCGGCGGCCCCGCTGGCACCCGCCTCCAGCTCGCCGTGCGTCAGCGTGTACCCGGGATCGACGGACGGCGACTGGCGCGCGGAGAGAATCGCCTTGCCCGCGGCTCCCCGGTCCAGCGGATGCCGGAAACCGGCGCGGTAGGCCACGTGATAGTCCGTCCACGACGGCTCGACCACGGCGACGGCCAGCGCCTCCGTCCCGTCCACCAGCGTCAGATGCGCCGTCGCCCCGATGTCCTCGGCGAGCGAGCGCAGCGCGGGCAGCGCGGCCTCCCGTACCAGCGGATGCACCTGTCGGCCGAGCCGCAGCACCCCGAGCCCGACCCGGGCTCGCCCGCCCAGATCACGGCGTACGAGCGCGTGCTGCTCCAGCGTGGCGAGCAACCGGTACACCACGGTCCGGTTCACGCCGAGTTTGTTGGAAAGCTCGGTGACGGTCAGGCCATGGTCCGTGTCGGCCAGCAACTTGAGGACACGTAGTCCCCGGTCGAGCGTCTGGGAGGTCTCCGCGGTCACGACGCCCACTCCTTTGGTGGTGAGGTCGGCAACCTCTGGGCGGCGGATGCGTGACCGAGTCCCGTCGGCGACGCGCTTCAGAGGCCGCCGATCGGCAGGACGGCCCGGCGGCTCCGGACCATGTCGCTTCACGGCTGCGCTCCGCGGCGGCGCTGCCACGGGGCGTGTGCGTAGCGGGACAGTAGCGAAGCCGGTTCGCTGAGCGGAAGCCTCCGTCCAGAATCCGGTCAAGGGCGGGGACGGACTGCCAGCATTCGTCCGCATACACGCACGGACGCGATACCCACACGGACGTGGGGTCACCTCATGCGGGTGGCCCACTCCTGAACCTTGGCGATCCGCTGCCGCAGCTGTCCCGCGGTCGCCTCCGCACTCGGCGGCCCCCCGCACACCCGCCGCAGCTCGGTGTGGATCACCCCGTGCGGCTTGCCGCTCTGGTGGACGTACGCGCTGACCATCGTGTTGAGCTGCTTGCGCAGCTCCATCATCTCCTTGTGGCTGACCACCGGCCGCCGCTCGGCGGGCAGTTCGAGCAGGTCGGCCTCGGAGTCCGGCTTCTTGCGGCTGTGCGCGATCTGCCGGGCCTGCCGCTTCTGCAGCAGCAACTGCACCTGCTCGGGCTCCAGCAGCCCGGGAATGCCGAGGTAGTCCTGCTCCTCCTCGCTCCCGGGGTGGGCCTGCATCCCGAACTCGGCACCGTCGTACAGCACCCGGTCGAAGACGGCGTCGGACTCCAGCGCCTCGAAGGGCAGCATGTCCTGCTCGCCGGTGTCCTCGTCCTGCTGCTTGTTCGCCTCGTCCATCTCCTTCTCGGACTCGGCGTAGGGGTCCTCCTCACCCTCCTTCTTCGGCTTGTCGAGGGCGTGGTCCCGCTCCTTCTCCATCTCGTTGGCGAAGGTCAGCAGGTCGGGCACGGTCGGCAGGAACACGGAGGCGGTCTCGCCGCGCCGCCGGGACCGCACGAAACGCCCGACGGCCTGCGCGAAGAACAGCGGAGTCGAGATGGTGGTGGCGTACACCCCCACCGCGAGCCGGGGCACGTCGACGCCCTCGGACACCATCCGCACCGCGACCATCCAGCGGTCGTTGTTGCCGCTGAACTCGTCGATCCTGCTCGAGGCGCCGGCGTCGTCGGACAGCACCAGAGTCGCCTTGGAGCCGGTGATCTCCCGGATCAGCTTGGCGTACGCCCGCGCCGAGTCCTGGTCCGAGGCGATGACCAGCGCACCCGCGTCCGGGATGGCCTTCCTGACCTCGGTCAGCCGCTGGTCGGCGGCGCGCAGCACGCTCGGCATCCAGTCGCCGCGCGGATCGAGCGCGGTACGCCAGGCCTGGCTGATCGCGTCCTTGGTCATCGGCTCGCCGAGCCGGGCGGCGATCTCGTCACCGGCCTTCGTACGCCAGCGCATGTTGCCGCTGTAGCTGAGGAAGATCACCGGCCGGACGACATGGTCGGCGAGGGCGTTGCCGTACCCGTAGGTGTAGTCGGCTGCCGACCGCCGGATCCCGTCCGTCCCCTCCTCGTACGTGACGAAGGGAATGGGGTTGGTGTCGGACCGGAACGGCGTACCGGTCAGCGCGAGCCGGCGGGTCGCGGGCTCGAACGCCTCCAGACACGCCTCGCCCCAGGACTTGGAGTCACCGGCGTGGTGGATCTCGTCGAGGATCACGAGCGTCTTGCGCTGCTCGACCCGGTTGCGGTGCAGCATGGGGCGCACGCCGACACCGGCGTACGTGACGGCGACCCCGTCGTAGTCCTTGCCGAGCGGGCCCGCGCTGTACTCGGGGTCGAGCTTGATCCCTATCCGCGCGGCGGCCTCGGCCCACTGCTTCTTCAGGTGCTCGGTCGGCGCGACCACGGTCACCTGCTGCACGACGTGGTGGTGCAGCAGCCAGGAGGCGAGGGTCAGCGCGAAGGTCGTCTTGCCGGCGCCGGGCGTGGCGACCGCGAGGAAGTCACGCGGCTGCTCCTGGATGTACTTCTCCATCGCCCCCTGCTGCCAGGCACGCAGCTTGCTGGCGGTACCCCAGGGCGCGCGGCCCGGGAAGGCGGGCGAGAGGTGGTGGGAGTGCGTCGAGGAAGCGGCGGTGGTAGTCACGGTCTCCGTGGATGGGGGGTCGAATCGAAGGGGCCGCACGCTGGGGTCCCCCCAGGCTTTCGGCGCTGGGGGAGCGTCGGTCAGGGTGGTGGCGGGTGACGGGCGGGCGGCTCGGCTACGTATGACAACCGGGCCACCCTACCGGCGCCCCACCCCCGTCAACGCCCGGACGAGGCCGGGTCACCCGCGGGTGGGACCCACGTCACAACTGCCGCAGCCGCCCCGCGATCCGGGGAATGTCGCTGAGGTCGCCGGAAGCCACGTCGATGACCAGGTCGTATGCGATGTCCTGGTCGACGTCGGCGAGATCGACCCCGTTGCGGGCGAGGAAGGTGGCCGTGGCCAGCCAGGCGGTGCGCTTGTTGCCGTCGACCAAGGGGTGGTTGGCGGCGAGGGCGTGCAGCAGGGCGGCGGCCTGCTCGTACAGGTCCTCGTAGGCGGCCGTGCCGAACATCCGGGCGCGGGGCCGGTGCACGGCGGAGGCCAGCAGCCCGGGTTCCCGCGCCTCGGGCGGTCGGCCGCCGAAGGCGATCTCGGCGATGGCGGTGACGTCGGCGACGGTGAGGTGGCGGCTCATTCGCCCAGCCTCCGCAACAGGCCGGCGTGGCGCAGCGCGAGACGCTCGGCGTGGGTGCGGACGGCCGCCCCTTCCTCGTCCAGACACCGGCGTACGGCCTCCAGCACCACCTCCTCGGTACGGCGCCCGGACGCGTCCGCGAGGTCGTCCAGCGCCTGCCGGAGTGCAGGGTCGAGGGAGAGGGTCAGCTCGTGCATGCGGGAAGGCTCGTGCATGCGGGAAGGCTAGAGCCAGGCGGCATCGCTCGGCGATCGATTTGCCGCAGGCTCACCGCTCCCGCAGCCGCGTCGTCACCCACGCCCCCACCAGCGCCACCCCCGCCATTGGCAGGAACACGGCGGCGAAGGCGGCGGGCCGGGTGGGGTCGGCCGTCGTGGCCGAGGTGCTGCCGCCGCCCAGGGCGGCGAAGGCGGCGCCGGTCGCGGCCAGGAGGACCACGTTGGACAGGGCGTCGGAGATCTGCAGGGCGGCGGAGTTGGCGCCGGCCTCCTCGGGGGCGGACAGCTGGAGCAGGAGCACGCTGGCCGAGGCGATCACCAGCCCCATGCCGAAGCAGCCGAAGGCCCAGGCGACGGCGACGGTCCAGACGGGCACGGCCTGCACGAGGACGCTCGGCGCGGTGACGATCGCGGCGGCGACCAGCACCATCCCGACCGTCATCAGCCGGTCCCGGTACCGCTCCATGCGCGGCCTGGACTGCACCCACGAGCCCAGCGCCCATGTCACCCCGCCCGCGGCAAGCGAGAACCCGGCCAGCGTCGGCGACAGCCCCCGCTGGGTGACCAGCATCAGCGGGACGAAGGACTCCGCGGCGATGAAGGACCCGGCGGCCACCCCGCGCAGCAGCACGACGGAGGGCAGCCCGCGGGCGGCGCGGTAGGTGCCGCGCGGCAGCAGGCCGCGGACGGCGGGCACGAGCAGGGCGGCCCCGGCGAGGCCGGGGAGCACGGAGAGCCAGCGCAGGTCCTGGGCGGCGTACTGGAGGAGTCCCGCACCGAGGGAGACGGCGAGGGCGAGCCGGATTCGGCGCCGGTCGAAGGAGCCGGAGTCCTCGCTGCCGGCCACCGGGCCCGACGCCCTCCGCCGTATCTGCGGCAGCGCCAGCGCGAGCGGAAAGACGACCAGCACCGGAATGCCGAGGAAGACCCACCGCCAGCCGAGGTGCTCCGTCACGGCGCCCGAGGCGAGGGGGCCGACGATGGACGGTACGACCCACCCGGCGGCGAAGGCCGCCATGATCGCGGGCCGCAGCCGCTCGGGGTAGGCACGGCCGACGACGACGTACAGCGCGACGATGACCAGCCCGCCGCCGAAGCCCTGCACGGCCCGGCCCAGGATGAACACCCACATGCTCTGCGCCGTCCCGGCGACGACGAGCCCCGCGGCGAAAGCCGCGATCCCTGAGGTCAGCGCCCCGAGCGGGCCCTTGCGATCGGACCACTGCCCGGCCAGCACCATTCCGAAGAGGCTGGTCGTGAAGTACCCCGAGAAGGCGAACGCGTACTGCGCCACGCCGTCCAGTTCCCGCGCCGCGACGGGCATCGCCGTCCCTACGGCGGTCGCCTCGAAGGCGATGAGCAGCACGACGGACACGATCCCGACACTGAGCGCCCGATAGGCCCGGCTCAGCACACCGCCGGCTCTGCCGGCGGCATCATCCACAACTGCGGTGTCAGGGGACTCGAGGGCACTCATGCTCGCCAGCGTAAGGCCCACAACGGCACGTGACCCCTGTCGGTGGTCCCGCCCCACCTGCGACCTTGGTCGTACGCCCGCCGTTTCATGAACGCGGTGTGGCAGTCCCATTGCAGCGGCGGGGTTTCCCTTGAACCCCTCTCTCGCCGCCCCGTACGTTCATTCCACGAAACACGGCCGTGTGCCCGAGTGGTTCAGGGGCTCGCCTGCGCTGCATCCATCAGCGAGCTCCGCGCGGGGAGTTACGCGGGTGCGATTCCCGCCACGGCCGAACAACAGAAGATGATCACGGCCGTGTGCCCGAGTGGTTTAGGGGCTCGCCTGCAAAGCGAGTTACGTGGGTTCGATTCCCGCCACGGCCTCCACTGCCTGACCAGGCGAGACGAAGGGCGGCACCCGCGCAGGGGTGCCGCCCTTCGGGTTCGTCCGTCCCGGTTGCCGGCTCGATGGGCCGCAACCCGGGAGATCCGTGTTCGTTTCTCCGTGCGGACCCGAGAAACGCGGTTCGCCCGAGCCGGTGCGGCGGGCGGCTGTGTGCCGAACCCACGGTGGAGGACCACACCATGCTGACGACCGAGTACGTGCCGGGCGCTCCGAACTGGCTGGATCTGGGGAGCCCGGACACCGACGCGAGCGCCGCCTTCTACTCCGCCGTCTTCGGCTGGGACTTCCGGTCGGCGGGACCGGAGGCGGGCGGCTACGGCTTCTTCCAGCAGGACGGGAAGACGGTCGCGGGCCTCGGTCCGCTGACCGAAGAGGGGGCGAGCCCCTCCTGGACGGTGTACTTCCACACGCCGGACGCCGACGCCACCGCCAAGGCCGTGGAACAGGGGGGCGGCCGGGTCCGGGTCGCTCCGGCGGACGTCTTCTCCTTCGGGCGGACGGCTGCCTTCACCGACCCCACGGGCGCGGACTTCGCCGTCTGGCAGCCGGGCGAGACGAACGGCCTGGAGGCTGTCGGCGTCCCCGACAGCCTGTCCTGGGTGGAGCTCTACACCTCCGACGCCGACGCGGTGAAGGCGTTCTACGGGTCGGTCTTCTCCTGGCGGATGAACGATGTACGGATGGGCCCGGAGCTGACGTACACGGTTCTGGCCCCGTCCGGTGCCGGCGAGGAGGGGAACCACGGCGGGCTGATGCAGCTGCCCCGGGAGAACCTCGACGCCGGATCGACGCCGGAGTGGCATCCGTACTTCGAGGTGAGCGACTGCGACGCCACATTCACCAAGGCCACCGCTGCCGGAGCCACCGTCCTCATCCCGACCACCGACGCGCCGGGGGTCGGCCGCTTCGCCATGTTCCTCGACCCCGCCGGTGCCCCCTTCGCCATCATCAAGAGCGCCATGGGCTGAGAGTCCGGTCTCGGCGCCGCACGCCTCAGAGGACCCCGCCCGCCTCGTCCTGGAACAGTTCCGTCCAGTAGTGCCAGTCGGTGTTCCGGGACGGGGCCGTGGGGTCGATCGAGGCCAGGGTCCGGATCATCGCCGCGGCCAGTTGGTCGTAGGCGTCCGTGGTCAGTTCGTTGCCCAGGTGTTCGTCGATCGTGCGCTCGTGGTGCAGGAGCCAGAGGGTGAAGGCCAGGGTGGAGACGTCGGTGTTCAGGGGGTAGAGCGTCGCCTCCGGCTCGCTGAAGGTGAGGATCGCGCCCGTTCTGCCGTCGATCACCAGGCTGTTGTCCTCGACCAGGTAGCCGAGGCGGATCAGGTGGTCGGAGTGGGCCGGGAGATCCTCCAGTGGGTAGTCCTCGGCCCGCTCGCCGGTGAAGTACTCGGTGAGGGTCGGCAGCGGGACGTCCGTGTCGGCGTGGAAGAGGACCGCCTCCTCCGGCAGGCCCGTCTCGCGCAGGAAGCGGCGGGTCGGCTCGTGGGTGAGCGTGGTGGGGAAGTCCACCTCCTCGAAGCGGGCCACCCGGCCGTGGCCGAACTCCTGGTCCAGGACGCGGCCGGGGACGTCCAGGGTGAGGCCGGAGGTCGTGCCGGGGCCGGCGATGAGGGCGAGCGGGCGGATCAGCGCCGCCGCCTTCCAGTACGGCGGGACCTCGCCGTCCGTGCCCTCCTCGAACAGCGTCAGGAGGCGGCGGGAGGCCTCGGTCACCGTCTTGGGGCCGTACTGACCCGACAGCGAGGAGAAACGGCCTCGCAGGCCCGCGAGTTCCTCCGTGACGGCGGCGAAGCGCAGGAGGGTGTCGAGGGAGGGGGCGAAGGGGCGGGGGTCGGACGGGGCGAAGAGGTACGCGGTCGTGAGCTCGCCCGTGTCGCCGTCGAGCAGGATCGACTCGCGCTCCATGCCCGCGGGGTTGAGGAGTTCGCCTATCACCAGGCGGCCGCGCAGCTCCTCCGCCAGGTGGAAGGGGCCGTCCGTGGCGTCACCGAAGGTGCGCAGGCCGTGCGTGCGGAGCGGGGAGAACGTCAACAGGTCGGTGTCCGTGGGCAGTCCGGGGCCCGTGAGCAGACCGCGCGTCGGCCCGTGCGTGACGTACCGGTCCAGCTCCGCCTCGGTCAGCGTGATCGCCGGCACCCCGGCATCGGTCGTGCTCATCGCTCCCCCGCGATCTTCCTCGGTGCGTCGGTCCCTGGGCTGGGCATGCCCGGCCGCCCTCCGGCTTCCCTCGGAAAGCGGCGGTCCCCCCACTGCCCGGAACACTACGCCGCACCACTGACAACGCCCGTCGGAAAGGACGTCGGGCGCCCCTTGCCCGTTCCACTCCCGCCAGGAGTCACGCGGCCGTCGACCGGCCGGACGTCATCACCCCGGTGATGACGACGCCTCCGCCCCTCAGGTGAAGTAGATGCCGCCCAGCACGACCGCCAGGGCCGCCACGGCGAAGATCAGGATCCACAGGAACAGCTTGCCCACGCTGGGCGGGGGTTCGTAGCGCGGTTCCTCGGGGGGCGTGGTCACGGGGTCACCACCGCGGCCTGCGGCCGGATCGGGAGGCGGTTGACCGGGCGGCCCGTCGCCGCGCGCACGGCCGAGGCGATCGCCGCCGGTGACGTCACCACCGGGACCGCGCTGACCGACTTGGCACCGAAGGGGGCGACCACGTCCCGCTCCTCGACCAGCTTCACGATCCGGATGTCCGGCGCGTCCAGCGCGGTCGGCAGGGCGTAACCGGTCAGGTCGGGGTGGCGGATCAGGCCGCGCGGCGTCCGCAGGTTCTCGGTGAGGGCGATGCCCACGCCCTGGGTGACGCCCGCCTCGATGCGCGAGGCCAGCTGCGCCGGGTTCAGCACCCGGCCCACGTCCTGGGCGACCGCCAGCTCGACCACCCGGACCGAGCCGAGTTCGATGTCCACGTCCACCACCGCGCGGATCGCGCAGAAGGCGAGGCCGACGAAGGCGTCGCCCTGGCCCTCGGCGTCGAGCGGCTCGGTGGGGTGCGGGCGGCACTGGGCGGTGGCCCACAGCTCCTTGCCGTCCAGCGCCTCGGTGACGGTGGTCGACAGCACGCCGTCGTACGAGGTGATCTTGCCGTCGGTGATCTGGAGCAGCTCCGTCGACATGCCGAACTTGTGCGCCAGGGGCTGCAGCAGTTGCGTGCGGACCATCTTGGCCGCGCGTTCCACCGCGCCGCCGGAGACCCAGGTGTGGCGGCCGCGGCAGCCCGCGCCGGCCGGGGGCTGGTCGGTGTCGACCGGTGCCACGTGCACCTCGTCGATGCCGAGCGTGTCCTGGACGATCTGGCGGGCGAGGGTGGTGAAGCCCTGCCCCGTCTCCACGGCCGCGCACAGCACGGTCGCGACACCGTCGTGGACCTTCACGGTCGCCGTGGAGACCTCGTCGGCGCCCTCGGCGCCGAGCATGTGCACCATGCCCAGGCCGTAGCCGACGCCCCGGCGCACCGCGCCCGGCTCGCCCGCGCCCTCGGGGCCGCCGGGCAGCAGCCAGTCCTCCTCGGGCGTGTCCTTGGGCAGGGCCGGGAGGGGGTAGTCGCGGACCGCCTGGAGGAGTTCGGCCACCGGCGCCGGGCAGGTGACCGTCTGGCCGATCGGCAGGACGTCCCCGGTCGCGAGCACGTTGCGCAGGCGCAGCTCCGCCGGGTCCTCGCCCAGCTTCTTCGCGAGCTTGTCCATCTGCGCCTCGTAGGCGGCGCACACCTGCATGGCGCCCTCGCCGCGCACATGGCCGGAGGGCGGGTTGTTGGTGCGCACGGCCCAGCCCTCGATGAAGGCGTTCGGGACGACGTACGGGCCGCAGGCGAAGGAGACGGCGGCGGCGAGGGACTCGGCGGAGGTGTCGGCGTAGGGGCCCGCGTCGAGGAGGATCTGCGCCTCGACCTTGACCAGCCTGCCGTCGGCGTCGGCGTGGTGACGGTAGCGCAGCAGGGTCGGGTGGCGGTGGGCGTGGCCGAGGAAGGACTCCTCGCGGGTGGCCGTGAGCTTCACCGGGCAGCCGGTCTTGAGGGCGAGCAGGCCGAGCGGGAGCTGGAAGCCCTGGTCCTCGCGGTCGGCGGTGGCGCCCGGCACCCCGGTGACCACGATCTTCACCCGATCAGGGGACAGGCCGTAGCAGGCCGCGGCCGTGTTGCGGTCGGTGTGCGGGTCGGTGGAGGCCAGGTACAGCTCCACGCCGCCGTCGGGCCGCGGCACGGCGAGACCGGCCTCGGCACCGATGGGGGCCGGGTCCTGGCGGCCGATGCGGTACAGGCCCTCGACGACGACCTCCCCGACCGCGTCCGGGTCGCCGTGGCGCAACGGGATGTGCCGGATCAGGTTGCCGTCGGGGTGCAGGGGCTCGGCCTCGAAGGCCTGCTCCGGGTCGGTGATCGGGTCGAGCACCTCGTACTCGACGATGACGGCGGCGGCGGCCATCCGCGCGGTGTCCGGGTGGTCGGCGGCGACGGCCGCGATGGGCTCGCCGTGGTGGCGCACGACCTCGGAGGCGAACACCGGGCGGTCGGGCGTGCCCCGGCCGTACCGGGGGGTCCCTGGCACGTCCTCGTGGGTGACGACGGCCCGTACGCCGGGCATCTCGCGCGCGTGGGTGGTGTCGATGGACACGATGCGCGCGTGCGCGTGCGGGGAGCGCAGGACGGCCGCCCACAGCAGGCCCTCGGCCCACAGGTCGGCCGCGTACGGGAAGGTGCCCTCGGTCTTGGCACGGGCGTCGGCGTGCGGCAGCGAGGCGCCGAGGCCGTGCGGCAGCGGCTCGGCCGCCGGGGCCGCTTCGGCCGCGGTGGTCGCGGTGGCGGCTTCGTTGCTCACGCCTGGCCTCCGTCCTGGCCGTAGTGCTGCTCGTGCGGTCCCGGTGTACCGAAGGTGCCGGGACTGTCGAAGACACCGGGTGTCTCGAACGCCGACGGGTTGACGCCGCCGGAGCCCGGGCCCGCCTGGTGCGGAATACGTGCCTCGTCCGCGGCCGTCTCAGCGGCGGCGCCGGTGTGCGCCTCGCGTTCGGCGACGACTTCCCCGACGGCGTCCAGGACGCCCCGGTAGCCGGAGCAGCGGCACAGGTTGCCGCACAGGGCCTGCCGGGTCTCCAGCTCGGTCGGCGCCGGGTTGCCCTCCAGCAGGTCGTGCACGGTCATCGCCATGCCCGGCACGCAGAAACCGCACTGCACGGCACCGCACCGGGCGAGCGCCCGCTGCACGTCGGAGGACTGCCCGTCGACGGCCAGGCCCTCGACGGTACGGACCTCGGCGCTGGCGGCGGTGACCGCCGGGACCAGGCAGGAGGCCACCAGGCGCCCGTCCACCTGCACGTTGCAGGCGCCGCACTCGCCCTGCGAGCAGCCGTCCTTGGCGCCGGCGAGGCCGAGCCGCTCCCGCAGGACGTACAGCAGGGACTCGCCGATCCAGGCGTCGGTGACGGGCCGGTCGGCGCCGTTGACGCGCAGGACGTACGAGGCGAGGGGGTGGTCGTCCTGCGGCCCCTGGGCGGCCTGGGCGGGGTCCTCGGGGTCGTCGTGCCCGGAGGCCGCCGGGTCCTCGGGGGCCGGGGCGTGTGCCGCGGGCTCGACGGGGTCCTCGGTCCCGGTGTCCTCCGGCTGGCCGGCCGGGTCCGCTTCGGCGGCTTCCGGCGCTGTGTCCGCCGTGTCGGCCGGGGGCACGGGGTCCGCCGGGGCCGGGGGTGCGGCCGTGTCCGGCGTTTCCACGGCCTCCTGTGCGGCCGTCGGGGCCGCGGGCTCGCCGTGCTGCGCCGGGCCGTCAGCGGGGCCCTCAGGGGCCTGTGCGGGCGCTGTGGCGGCGTACGGCGCCGTGGGCGCGTACTCCGGCGCCGGGGACGCGTCGGCCGTGCGGGGTTCGGCGCCGGGCTCCGGCTGCCCCCAGGGCCCGCCCGCGGTCTCCGTCGCCCAGGGCGCGGGCGCGCCGCCGGGCAGGGTGGCCGGCGGGGTGCCGCCCCACTGCTCGACCAGCGAGGACGTGGTGAACTCGCCCGACTCGTCGGGGAGATCGCCGCCGGCGACCGGGATGGACCACTGCCCGGTGACGTCGTGCCCCGGCCCGGACGGGGCCGCGGGCTCCTCGAAGGTCCACTGCTGGGTGGCCGCGGGGTGGTACGTGAACCGGTCGTCGGCCGCCTGTTCCTGGGGCACGGCGTTCGGGTCGGGCCACTGGTGGCCGTCGGCGGGCATGGTCCAGCTGCCGGTGGCGGACGGGTCGCTCGTCCCGTGGGTCGCCGTTATCTGCGGCGGCACGTAGCCGTGGCCGGGTGCGGCCAGCGGACTGTCACCGGACAGCAGGGCGTCGATGCCGCCCTCGGGGAGCTTGACGAAGGCGGTGGCGCCGTCGTCGTAGTCGCCCTGGGGCAGCGGGTCCCAGCGGCCGCCGCCCCCCTGGGGCGTGGCCTCTCCGTGCTGGTCGTCGGTCACGACAGCGCCCTCCCCAGTGCTCGTCGGGCCAGCGCGGCGACGGTGCGCCGCAGGTGCAGTACGGCGGGCGGAAGCGGGGCCACGGAACCGTCCGGCTCCGGGACGGGGTCGGGGATGCAGGCCGCGGCGACGTACTCCCCGAAGGCGTTAAGGGCCTCCGGGACGAGCGCGCGGTCGTTGTCCCAGTCGATGAGCCCGGCGACCCACTGCTCGGCCTCCAGGGGCCTGAGCGGCATCGGCGCTATGGCACCGACGGCACACCGCACCCCGCGCCGGGCCGGGTCGAGCACCAGCGCCACGGAGGCCACCGCACGGCCCGGGCCGGTGCGTCCGGTCGCCTTGAGGAAGACCTGCGGGGCGTGCAGCAGCGGCACGCGCACGTAGCCGATGAGCTCGCCGCCGCGCAGCATCTCCACGCCGGCCAGCAGGTGCGACACCGGGATCTCCCGGCGGGCTCCGCCCGGGCCCGCGATGATCAGCGTCGCCTCCAGGGCGGCCAGCACCGGCAGCGCGTCCCCGGTGGGGGCGGCGGTGGCGATGTTGCCGCCCAGGGTGCCCGCGTTGCGGATGTGCGGCGGGCCCGCGGCGCGCGCGGCGGCGGCGAGCGCCGGGATCAGGGCCGCGAAGTCGGGGCGGCCCATGCGCGCGTGGGTGAGGCCCGCGCCGAGCAGCGCGTGGCCGTCCTGGTACTGCCAGCCGCGGATCTCGCTGATCCGCCCGAGGCCCACCAGGGCGGCGGGCCTGAGCTGGCCGGAGTTGACGGCGGCCATCAGGTCGGTGCCGCCCGCCACGGGGACGGCCGTGGGCATGGCGGTGAGAGCCGCCACGGCTTCGTCCAGTGTCGTGGGCAGCGTGACGGCCTGCGCCGCCTGCGGTGCGTGCGTGGTCAAACCGGCTGCCCCTTCCCGCTGCCCCACCTGGTCCCTCCTGTGTGGCCGTACGGTACGTGCTCACAGGGCGGACGTGGCAACTCTGGCACATCTTCGCAAGACCCGAACGCGGGGGTCCGCTAGGAGGCATTCGCCCACCTCATCGGGGAGATGGTCCGCTTTCGCACGGCTTCAGCGGCATATTCCGATTGCCACTCTTCGGTGATCCCGACAGATTTTTTCCGTTATCTGTTCGGAGGCGGTCCCTCCAGCGGCCGGCCGAGCACACCGGGGCGCCGCTGCCACGGCCGCGGCCCGGTGGGCGGCCGGTAGGCGACGCCGAGGGCGTCGAGCCGCCCGTAGTGGGCGGCCATACGACGCTCGAAGTCCGCGAAGTCCCGCTCCTGCGGGGCGGGAAGCCGGCTCCAGGCGACCTCCGCGAAGGCGGCGAGCCTCGGGAACGTCTGGTAGTCCACGCGCGCGGCGTCCTCCATCACCTCGGTCCAGACGTTGGCCTGGGTACCCAGCACGTGACGGGCCTCCTCCTCGCTGAGCTGGGACGGAACCGGCTCGAACCGGTACACGTCCTCCAGGGTGCGCACGAAGCCGATCGGCACCGGCTCGTCCTCGCCCGGGGCCTGCCGGTGGTCCAGATAGACGTACTGCTCCGGGCACATGACGACGTCGTGCCCGGAGCGCGCGGCCGCGACACCGCCCCCGTAGCCGCGCCAGGAGGACACCGCCGCTCCCGGCGCGAGTCCGCCCTCGAGGATCTCGTCCCAGCCGATGAGCCGACGCCCGCGCGCGGTAAGCCACTTGTCGAAGTGCCCGATGAACCAGGACTGCAACTCGTCCTCGTCGGCGAGCCCGAGTTCCGTGATGCGGGTCTTGGCGGCCACCGACTCGCTCCACTGCTCCTTGCGGCATTCGTCGCCGCCGATGTGAATGAACTCCGACGGGAACAGCTCCAGGACTTCCTCGAACACCCCCTCGTAGAAGCGCAGGGTGGTGTCGGTGGGGGCGAGTACGTTGGACGAGATCCCCCAGGTGTCCCACACGGTCAGTGCGGTGGTGTCGATGACGTCGGTGTTGCCCAGTTCCGGATACGCGGCGACGGCGGCCTGCGAGTGGCCCGGCACGTCGATTTCCGGGACGACGGTGATATGCCGCTCGGCGGCGTAGGCGACGATCTCCCGGATGTCGTCCTGGGTGTAGTAACCCCCGTGCGGCTTCTCCTCCCACAGCGGCGAGGCCCGGTGTCCGAATTTCGTCCGCGCCCGCCAGGAGGCGACCTCGGTCAGCCTGGGATGGCGCCGGATCTCGACCCGCCAGCCCTGGTCGTCCGTCAGGTGGAAGTGGAAGACGTTGAGTTTGTGCGCGGCCATCAGGTCCAGGTAGCGCAGGACGCCTTCCTTGGGCATGAAGTGCCGGGCGACGTCGAGCATGAGACCGCGCCAGCGGAAGCGGGGGGAATCCTCGACGGTGACCCTCGGCAGGTCCCACTCCCGCCCCGGCCGCACCGGCGCCCGGCGGAACGCGTCGGGGCCGAGCAGCTGTCGGAAGGTCTGCGCTCCCCAGAAGACACCGGCCGCGCTGCCGCCCTGAATGCGGTACGGGCCGTCGTCGCCGACCAGCCGGTAGCCCTCCGGCGGCAGGTCGGGCTCGATGCTCAGCACGAGCCGGTCGGCGCCCTCGCCCACCTCCGGAAACGGCAGTCCGGTCGCGGCACCGACCGTGGCGCGCAGCCAGCGCGCGACGCCCTCCGTGCCCGGCCGCGCCTCAAGGGCCGTGCCACTGCCGAGGCTCGTACGGCCGGCGATGTTCCGGGAACAGCGCGCCGGAGCCGGAATCAGATCCACCTTGTCAGTCACGTCAGTCCTTAACCGCTCCGCCCAGCCCCGAGACCAGGCGTCGCTGTACGAGTACGAAGAAGACCAGCAGGGCCACCGGCAGGGTCGACTGCGAGGTGCCGCCGATGACGAAGGACTTGGCGAACAGGAAGTCGTTCCAGGCCGGGATGAAGGAAAACACGCTCGTGGCCACCAAGCCCGGGAAAACGAGCGGGAAAAGGATCTGCCAGAGGAATCTCCCGCGGCTCGCCCCGTCCAGGTACGCGGCCTCCTCCAGCGCTTCCGGCACGGCTTTCACGAACCCCCTCAGCTTGATCAACAAGGTGGTCCGGAAGCGGAAACGGAATCGCGCCGCGGCGGTCGCGGCGAGAAACGCGATCGCCGCCGAGGCGATCACCACACTGCCCGCCACCACCACGCTGTTGGCGAAGTAACGGCCGAATTCCTGCTGCCCGAAGACCCGTCGGACCGAGTCCAGGGACGGCGACAGCGTCCACGGCCGGGGCCGGGGCCGGTCGGACTCGATCTGCAACGAACCGCCACGGCCGCGCCACACGCACCCGAAGAAGATTCACAGCTCCTCCCCCTCACGGCGCAGGATCCGCAGGTAACCCAGCGCCACGGTGAGCAGGATCAGCAGCATCACCACAGGAGCTCCAACTGCTCCGGACCGCCAGTGAAGTTGATCCCCTTGACCCTCCGCCACCTGGCCTCAGATTGCAGTACATGCAATGAACGTTTTGCTCTGCACAACACCATGGAGGCTATGGACAACATGAACATGGCGACAAGAGGTCTCAACCACTCTGTGACCAGAAAGCACAAAGGCCCCC
This sequence comes from Streptomyces sp. NPDC085866, assembly GCF_044541035.1. NCBI lineage: Bacteria > Bacillati > Actinomycetota > Actinomycetes > Kitasatosporales > Streptomycetaceae > Streptomyces > Streptomyces sp. NPDC085866. The sequence continues at coordinate 89,784 of NZ_JBITSQ010000001.1, read as the reverse complement.
GGGACGCGTCTCGACGCGTCCCGGGGGCCTTGCCGTCCTCAGCCGGGCGGGGAGATCCCTACTTCTTGTCGCCGCCCTTGTCGTCGCCGCCGCTGCCCATGGACTCGTAGATCTCCTTGCACATGGGACACACGGGGTACTTCTTCGGGTCGCGGCCGGGCACCCACACCTTGCCGCACAGCGCCACGACGGGGGTGCCGTCGAGGGCGCTCGCCATGATCTTGTCCTTCTGGACGTAGTGGGCGAAGCGCTCGTGGTCGCCGTCGCCGTGGGACACCTGTGGCGTCGGCTCTACGAGGGTCCCCGTACCAGTCCCGCGCTCGGGCTCAAGAGTGCTCATATCAGCAAGAGTACTGAAGCTCACAGGCATCAGTTGAGCGATGGGTCGTCCGGGTACGTGGCCACCATCGCCAGCTCGTTGCGCTGGCGGCGGAGCACTTCGCGCCAGAGTCGCTCCGGGGCCGGCGAGGACACGTCGCCCGGCTCGGACTCGACGACGTACCAGGCGCCCTCCACCAGCTCGTCCTCCAGCTGACCGGGGCCCCAGCCGGCGTATCCGGCGAAGATTCTCAGCGAGCCGAGGGCCGAGGCGAGCAGCTCCGGCGGGGCCTCCAGGTCGACCAGGCCGATCGCGCCGTGCACCCGCCGCCAGCCGAGCGGGGCGCGGTCCCCGTTGGCGCCGCCCGGGATGACCGCGACGCCGAGCGCCGAGTCCAGCGAGACGGGTCCGCCCTGGAAGACCACGCCGGGCTCGCCCGCGAGATCGGCCCAGCCCTCCAGGATGTCGCCCACGTCCACCGGGGTGGGGCGGTTGAGGACGACACCGAGAGAGCCCTCCTCGTCGTGGTCGAGAAGGAGCACCACCGCACGGTCGAAGTTCGGGTCCGCCAGGGCGGGCGTGGCCACGAGCAGCCGCCCTGTGAGCGAGGACACCTCGGTCATGCCAGACATGATCCCGCATCTTTCCCCGGTGTGGGGAGCCAATCGGGGTGTGGGAGTGAACGCAGCTTGAATGGGGTGGTGCGGCCCCACAGGGCCCCGTTCGAGGGCGGCGGCGGGAAGCGGGCGGGCGCATGGGCGCAAGCCCCGCGCACGGTGACCCCATGTGCCCGATGCGGAACGGTTCGTGTTGTGACACAGCTATGACGTGGCTGGGCGGTACTTGGGCTTACGGCAGGGGGGCGATCGGCGATTACCCTGTCTCTCCGGCCCCCGCGCTAAGTGATCGGCCGGCCCCTGCCCGACTCATCGGAACGCGAGATACATGACCGTCAACGACGATGTCCTGCTTGTCCACGGCGGAACCCCGCTGGAGGGCGAGATCCGTGTCCGCGGTGCGAAGAACCTCGTACCGAAGGCCATGGTCGCCGCCCTGCTGGGCAGCGCGCCGAGTCGACTGCGCAACGTTCCGGACATCCGTGACGTGCGCGTCGTACGCGGCCTGCTGCAGCTGCACGGGGTGACGGTCCGACCGGGTGAGGAGCCCGGTGAGCTGGTACTCGATCCGACCCATGTGGAAAGCGCGAACGTCGCTGACATCGATGCCCACGCGGGTTCCAGCCGTATCCCGATCCTCTTCTGCGGTCCGCTGCTGCACCGTCTCGGCCACGCCTTCATCCCGGGCCTCGGCGGCTGCGACATCGGCGGCCGGCCCATCGACTTCCACTTCGACGTGCTGCGGCAGTTCGGTGCGACCATCGAGAAGCGCGCGGACGGCCAGTACCTGGAGGCGCCGCAGCGGCTGCGCGGTACGAAGATCCGGCTGCCGTACCCGTCCGTCGGCGCGACCGAGCAGGTGCTGCTGACGGCCGTACTGGCCGAGGGCGTCACGGAGTTGTCCAACGCGGCCGTCGAGCCGGAGATCGAGGACCTCATCTGCGTTCTGCAGAAGATGGGCGCGATCATCGCGATGGACACCGACCGCACGATCCGCATCACCGGTGTGGACAGCCTCGGCGGATACACCCACCGCGCCCTGTCGGACCGTCTGGAGGCCGCCTCCTGGGCCTCGGCGGCCCTCGCGACCAACGGCAACATCTACGTCCGCGGCGCCCAGCAGCGCTCGATGATGACGTTCCTGAACACCTACCGGAAGGTGGGCGGTGCCTTCGAGATCGACGACGAGGGCATCCGCTTCTGGCACCCGGGCGGCCAGCTGAAGTCCATCGCGCTGGAGACGGACGTGCACCCCGGCTTCCAGACCGACTGGCAGCAGCCGCTGGTGGTGGCCCTGACGCAGGCCACGGGCCTGTCCATCATCCACGAGACGGTGTACGAGTCCCGGCTCGGCTTCACCTCCGCGCTCAACCAGATGGGCGCGCACATCCAGCTCTACCGCGAGTGCCTGGGCGGCTCCGACTGCCGCTTCGGCCAGCGCAACTTCCTGCACTCCGCGGTCGTCTCGGGACCGACCAAGCTGCAGGGCGCCGACCTGGTCATCCCCGACCTGCGCGGCGGCTTCTCGTACCTGATCGCGGCCCTCGCGGCCGAGGGCACCTCCCGGGTCCACGGCATCGAACTGATCAACCGCGGCTACGAGAACTTCATGGAGAAGCTGATGGAGCTCGGGGCGAAGGTGGAGCTGCCGGGCAAGGCACTCGGCTAGCAGGGGTTTCGAGCAGAACCACGATGGGGCGGCACCCGGAAGACCGGGTGCCGCCCCATCAGCGTCCTACTGCCCTGTGCCGTCCCGTGGACACAGGAACGGCAAGGTCACTTACCCTTGGCCGCTTCCTTGAGCTTGGAGCCCGCGGAGACCTTCACGCTGAAGCCGGCCGGGATGTTGATGGGCTCACCGGTCTGCGGGTTGCGCGCGGTACGAGCGGCACGGTGGGTGCGCTCGAAGGTCAGGAAGCCGGGGATGGTGACCTTCTCGTCGCCCTTGGAGACGATGTCGCCGACGACCTCGGCGAACGCGGCCAGCACGGCGTCGGCGTCCTTGCGGGTCACCTCGGCACGGTCGGCCAGCGCGGCCACCAGCTCACTGCGGTTCATGTTGTTACTCCCGTGTTCTTCTTGCCGTTGAGGCGTGAGGTGAGATCGATGCCGATGCGCTCGCGCCCAGAGACGCATCCTGCCCCTACCTGCGGCGGGAAAGCCAATCCGGCACCCGTAGGAGTCGTGAGAACACCCTAGGGAGTCACACGAAAAGCGCCTGCTCGGCCGTCACCCTAGAGGGCACCCGCCGGTGGGGGGTTCCACGACGCGCCGGTGCGGGGGCTGCCGTGTCGATCCTCACAGCCCCTGCACAGTCGGTCTCACAGCATCTGAACCCTACGGTACGAACGGCTAGGACGCCGCTCCGACCGCCTTGGCCGCGTCGCGCACCGCTCCGGCGACCGCGCCCGCGACCTTGTCGTTGAAGACGCTCGGAATGATGTAGTTCGGGTTCAGCTCGTCCTCGGTCACCACGTCGGCGAGGGCCTTCGCGGCGGCGAGCATCATCTCGGTGTTGACCGTGCGGGACTGCGCGTCCAGCAGACCGCGGAAGACACCCGGGAAGACCAGCACGTTGTTGATCTGGTTCGGGAAGTCGGAGCGGCCGGTGGCCACAACAGCCGCCGTCTGGCGGGCGATTGCGGGGTCGACCTCGGGGTCCGGGTTCGCGAGCGCGAACACGATGGCACCCTCGGCCATGGCGGCCACGTCGTCGCCGTCGAGGACGTTCGGGGCGGAGACGCCGATGAAGACGTCGGCTCCGCGCACGGCCTCCTTCAGGGTGCCGGTCAGGCCCTCGGGGTTGGTGTTGTCGGCGATCCAGCGCAGCGGGGAGTCGGCCGGGGCGTCCACCAGGTCCGCGCGGTCGGCGTGCACGACGCCCTGGATGTCGGCGACGACGGCGTTCTTCAGGCCCGCCGCGATCAGCAGCTTGAGGATGGCCGTACCGGCCGCGCCGGCGCCGGACATGACGACCCGGATGTTCTCGATCGCCTTGCCGGTGACGCGAAGTGCGTTGGTCAGGGCGGCGAGGACGACGATCGCGGTGCCGTGCTGGTCGTCGTGGAAGACGGGGATGTCGAGGGCCTCGCGCAGGCGGGCCTCGATCTCGAAGCAGCGGGGCGCGGAGATGTCCTCGAGGTTGATGCCGGCGAAGCCGGGGGCGATCGCCTTGACGATCTCGACGATGGCGTCGGTGTCCTGGGTGTCCAGGCACAGCGGCCAGGCGTCGATGCCGGCGAAGCGCTTGAAGAGGGCCGCCTTGCCCTCCATGACGGGCAGCGCGGCCTTGGGGCCGATGTTGCCGAGGCCCAGCACGGCGGAGCCGTCCGTCACGACCGCAACCGAGTTGCGCTTGATGGTGAGGCGGCGTGCGTCCTCGGGGTTCTCGGCGATCGCCATGCACACGCGGGCCACACCCGGCGTGTAGATCATCGAGAGGTCGTCACGGTTGCGGATCGGGTGCTTGGACTGCATCTCGATCTTGCCGCCGAGGTGCATCAGGAACGTACGGTCGGAGACCTTGCCGAGCGTGACGCCCTCGATGCCGCGGAGCTTCTCGACGATCTCGTCGGCGTGCGTGGTCGAGGTGGCCGCGATGGTGACGTCGATACGGAGCTTCTCGTGGCCGGACGCGGTGACGTCGAGGCCCGTGACCGAGCCTCCGGAGGACTCCACGGCGTTGGTGAGCTGCGAGACGGCTGTTCCGCTCGCGGGCACCTCCAGCCGGATAGTCATCGAGTAGGAGACGCTGGGCGCCGTTGCCATGGCCGACTTCCTCTGCTTTCACCGTGTCGCGAGTTGTGCCGTCCGATCGTCGCACCTACCGGTGAGTACGTGATAGCCGCCCTGAATTGCGGACGTTTTGTTCACGGCGGGTGCGTGATTTCGGAAAATCACTTCCACCATACGAGATTAGATCAGGCAATGAAAGAGGCCCACATCACAGGGTGATGTGGGCCTCCCACACGTTCATGACACCGGCCCGCCATGCTCGCCTCGCGGCAAGTGGTCCCTCTGAGGGACGAAGGTTGGGCCCGGGGGCTTGGATCGGGCCGGTGCCACACCAAGGCTAACAAACGGATCCCGTAAGGCCATTCCCGTCGGCCGACTTCACAGCTTTCAGTCCCGCAGCAGGTCGGGCACCCCCGCCGCGTCCGGTTCGTCCCGCTCTCCCGAGACCACCGTCAGCTGCTGGGTGGCCCGGGTCAGCGCCACGTACAGCACCCGCAGGCCGGCCGGGGACTCGTCGGCGATCTCCGCCGGGGACACGACGACCGTCGCGTCGTACTCCAGGCCCTTGGCCTCCAGGCTGCCGAGCGCCACCACCCGGTCGCCGAGCCCGGCCAGCCAGCGCCGGGCCTCCTCGCGCCGGTTCATCGCGACGACCACGCCGACCGTACCGTCCACCAGGCCGAGGAGCCGCTCGGCCGCCGCGCGCACGGTCTTCTCCAGGGAGTCCCGTACGACGGTGAAGCGAGGCTCGACCCCGGTGGACCGTACGGCGGACGGCGCCTCGGAGCCGGGCATGGCGAGGGCGAGCACCCTGGCGGCCAGCTCGGCGATCTCGGCCGGGTTGCGGTAGTTCACGGTGAGCTGGAAGCGGCGCCGGGGGCGGGTGCCGAGGGCCTCGTCACGGGCCTCGCCCGCCTCGTCCGGGTCGGACCAGGAGGACTGCGCCGGGTCGCCGACGACCGTCCAGGTGGCGTGCCGGCCGCGGCGGCCGACCATGCGCCACTGCATCGGCGTGAGGTCCTGCGCCTCGTCCACGATGACGTGTGCGTACTCGGTGCGCTCCTGCGCGAGACGCTCGGCTCTCTCGCGCTGGGTCTCCTCGCGCACCGGCATCAGCTCCTCCAGGCCGGTGAGCTGGTCCAGCGGATCGAGGTCGCGCCTCTTCTTAGGCCGGGGCGGGGCGCCGAGGATCGCCTGGAGCTCGTCGAGCATGGCGATGTCGTGGACGGTGTACCCGTCCCGCTTCAGCGAGCGGGCGACCCTGCGGACCTCGCCGGGGTTGAGGATCCGGCGGGCCCAGCGGCCGAGCCGCCGCTCGTCGGCCATGGCGGCGAGGACCCCCTTCGGGGTCAGCTCGGGCCACCAGGCGTCGAGGAAGGCGATGAAGACGTCCTCGCCGGCGACGTCCTCGTCGAAGGAGGAGCGCAGCTCGGCGGCCAGCTCCGGGTCGGAGTGCCGGCCGGCCGCGCCGGACTTCGCCCACAGGGCGTCCAGGAGCAGCTTGCGGGCGCGCGGGCGGAGCAGGTTGACCGGCGCGGTGCCGCCCAGGGCGGTGCGGCGGATACGTTCCAGCTCGGCGGCCTCCAGTTCGAGGCGGCGCCCGAAGGCGACGACGCGGAGGCGGGACGGGGGGCCGTCGAAGGCCTGCTGTTCGTTGTCCTCGTCGAGGGCGAGCTGTCCCACCGGAGCGGCCGGCCCCAGCTCCAGCGCGCCCCGGGCGGCCTTCCGCAGCACCTTCAGCATCCGGTAGGAGCCCTTGGCACGGGCCGCGGACGGGGAGTCGTACAGCGCGGCCTCCACGCCGTCGACGAGGGAGCCGATCGCGCGGATGGCGACCTGGCCCTCCTCGCCGAGCGAGGGCAGCACGCCCTCCGTGTAGGCGACCAGCAGCGGGGTCGGCGAGACGATCAGGATGCCGCCCGCGTAGCGTCTGCGGTCCTGGTAGAGCAGGTAGGCCGCGCGGTGCAGGGCGACCGCGGTCTTGCCGGTGCCCGGGCCGCCCTCGACGTACGTGACGGAGGCGGCGGGCGCGCGGATGACCAGGTCCTGCTCGGCCTGGATGGAGGAGACGATGTCCCGCATGGTGTGACTGCGGGCCTGACCGAGGGCGGCCATCAGGGCGCCGTCGCCGATGACGGGCAGCTCGCGGTCGCCGAGGAACGCCGTCAGCTCCGGGCGCATCAGGTCGTCCTCGACCCCGAGGACCCGGCGGCCCTTGGAACGGATGACCCGGCGCCGGACGACCCGGCCGGGGTCCTTCGGGGTGGACCGGTAGAAGGGCGCGGCAGCCGGTGCCCGCCAGTCGATGACCAGCGGCGAGTAGTCCTCGTCGAGCACGCCGATCCGGCCGATGTGCAGGGTCTCGGCGATGTCGGCGGTGTTGTCGGGCCGGACCGCGCCCTCGGCCGGCTCCACCGCCGTGTACGCCCCGTCGGGGCCCTTCTTGCCGTCCCTGCCGAGCAGCAGGTCGATCCGGCCGAAGAGGAAGTCCTCGAACTCGTTGTTGAGCCGGTTCAGGTGGATACCGGCCCGGAAGACCTGGGCGTCCCGCTCGGCGAGCGCTCCGGGTGTGCCGACCTGGCCGCGCTTGGCCGCGTCGTTCATGAGGAACTCCGCCTCGTGGATCTTTTCCTCGAGGCGTCGGTACACCCGGTCGAGGTGTTCCTGTTCGACGCTGATCTCCCGGTCCCGGACCGAGTCGAGCGCGGTTTCCTGCTGAGCCTGAGCGGCCACCGGGCCCCCTTCTGACGTGCTGGGCAGCCGTCAACCGTACGCGAAGGGGGCCCACAGAGGCTACGCGTCCACCTGGACGAGCTTCTTCCCGTCGAACGTCACGACCTCGAAGTGGTCGATCTCGTTCGGCTTGAGGGCCGTGCCACCGCCGATGTAGAGCGGGTTCTTGGCCTCCGGCGTCTTGGCGTCCGGAATGCCGTAGCCCCACTTCGGGACGGACCAGGAGCCCAGCGTCTGGCGCTCGCCGTTCTTGGCGACGGCGACCAGGGAGCACTTGAGCGGCCCCTTGATGCCCTTGAGCTCGAGGACCGTCGAGGTGCCCCAGTTCTTCTCGCCCATGGCGACGGTCGCGCTGGCGCCGGTCGTGCTGTCCGTGCCCGAGACCTTGTCTGGCAGCTGGTTGAAGGTCGTCTGGGCCGTGGCCGCCAGCGGCGTGGCGGTCTGCCCCGAGTCGCCTCCGCCGCTCGTCGCCATGACGGCCACGGGGCCCGCGATGATCAGCGCGGCAGCGGCCGCGACCAGGTAGAAGCCCTTGCGCCGCTTCAGCGCACGGCGCTCGGAGACCTCGTCGACCAGCTTCTCGACCAGTCTTGGGCTCGGCTTGGCGGACAGCGACTCGCCGATCGCGGGCGTGCTGCCGGAGCCGGGCAGGTCCGCGAGGGCGGCCAGCATCGGCTCCATCCCGGCCAGCTCGTCCAGCTGCTGGGCGCACCACTCACAGCCCGCGAGGTGGGCCTCGAAAGCGGTTGCCTCGGCGTCGTCGAGGATCCCGAGGGCGTAGGCGCCGACGGTTTCGTGCTCGTTCGGAGCCTGTGATCCCTGCATGGACCCAGACATACCCGAACCACCCGTGCCGAACCCCCCGTACATGCTCATCACGCCGTCACCCCCCGCTCCTCCAGTGCCAGCTTCATCGACCGAAGGGCGTAGAAAACCCGAGAACGGACGGTTCCACTGGGTATGCCCAGGGTTTCGGCCGCCTCGTTGACGGTACGCCCCTTGAAGTACGTCTCGACGAGCACTTCCCGGTGGGCCGGGGTCAGGTCGTCGAGCGCGTCAGACAGCGTCATCAGCCACAGCGCCTTGTCGATCTCGTCCTCCGCGGGGATGACCTCCAGCGGCGACGGATCGACCTCCTGCGGCCGGGCCTGCCGGCTGCGGTGGCCGTCGATGACGATGCGGCGCGCGACCGTCACCAGCCAGGGGCGTACCGAACCGGTCGCCCGATTGAGCTGACCGGCGTTCTTCCAGGCACGGATGAGCGTTTCCTGCACGACGTCCTCGGCGCGCTGCCGGTCTCCGGCGACCAGCCTGAGGACATACGCAAGCAGAGGTCCGGCGTGCTCGCGATACAGCGCACGCATCAGCTCCTCATCCGGTTCCGAGGGCTGTGAGGACATGCGATGTCGGGCCCTCGTTCCACGTTCATTGGCCACGGCCGCATCCTTGCGCACGCCCACCTCCGGTGTCCGGGGGTTCCCCCAGTCGGTCGCTCGCCCACCTGTACGGACAGGTGCGACGTGATGTTCAAAGCGAGCTGGGATTTTTCTCGAGAGGGGCGTGACGAGCGGGACATGCACACACATTCCCACCGCGTGATCTTTACATTTCCGACACATCGCCGGAGGTGGCGGAGCTGCCCGCGCCGGACCGTCAACAAACCAGGCGCCGCGCGGTGTTGCGGAAATCACTCCGGTCACCGCAAGGGCGCAATGCGACAGAAGGACCGTACCGGACACTCAGGCCTGCGCGAGAGCTGCCCGCCGTCGGTGCCGGGCAACCCGTTCACGGTTCCCGCAGACCTCACTGGAGCACCATCGCCTCCTGCGCCCCCGGGACGTGTCGAGGTACACGATGGGGCAGTTGTCCCCCTCGCACTCGCGCACGGCCGCCCGCGCCATCGGATCGGTGAGCAGCTCGACGGCGTCCCGCGCGACGACCGCGAGCAGCCCCGCGCACCCGGGCGCCTGCGCCAACTTCCGCACCAGCGTGCCGTCCTCGCCGCGCACCGCACACGGGACCGGGGTTGCGGAACGGGCGGCGACCTCGTTGAGCCGGACGAGAGCGCGCTCGTACGGCCGCGAGTCCGCCGGTGGCGCGGTGCGCACCAACTGGCCGATGCACCCGCGCAGTTCCCGGAACCCCGCCAGCCAGGAGACATCGGCGTGGACCAGCGGGGTGCCCGGCGGCACCAGCCCCGACCCGCCGATCCAGGCACGCAACGGCTCTACGGCGTCCAGCCGTTCGACCGGGTGGGTGGTCGCGAGGAGATCCAGACAGATCCGCCCGGCGTCGAACCGCAGCTCGTACGGGACCGTGGCCGTACCCAGTGCCATGTGCCTGTCACCGCCTAGGACAGGGGAACGTTCCGTCGCTCCCCTTCACAGTGCCTGCCCGCACACGACTGCGGAACCCCTCGTACCGCCGGTGGCACACCCGCCTTTCGCCGCGCCGTCCCGTCCGGCCCACGGCGTTCCCCGCCCGGCCCGTCCCCGGCGGGGATGCCGGAGCCCGGAGCACGGGTCGGCCCCTTCCGGTCCAGAAACCCGGGCAGGGCTCGTGGCCCCTGCCCGCGGCCATGACGCTGTGTCCTGCGAAAGCACCGGAGCCGCCCCAGGGGGAACCGCGGGGGACGGCGGTTCAGAAAGGAAACGTTCATGAGCATGCGCACCCGGGTCGTCGCGATGGCGACGGCCGCGCTGCTGGGCGCCGGAGCGACCGGCATCGCCCTGGCACCCGGCGCGAGTGCCGCCTCGTACCACGGCATCGACGGCAACGGAGCCGTCGCCGACGACTTCCAGGACGAGGAGGACCTCGGCGTCGACAACTACGCGGAGAGCAACGCCACGGCCCTCTGGCAGACCGTCCTGTACGCGGACGGCGCCCAGTGGCAGGACGAGGACGGCGACACCCACACCTTCAAGAAGAACCAGATCGACGGCACCTTCGGCCCCGAGACCGAGTCGGCCACCCAGTGGTGGCAGGAGCACTACAACATCGCGGAGAACGACGGCGTCGTCACCGACCCGAGCTGGGAGTTCGCCCAGCGCTGGCTCAGCGGCCCGACCTCGGGCGGCACCGTGACGTACCTGGGTGACGCACGGAACGTCACCCTCAAGCGCGTCAGCGGCAAGTACCGGGTGCGCATCAAGGGCACCGGCCCCTGGAAGCTCGCCTACTACGACCAGCTCGGCTGAGAACACCCCGAGGGCGGGCGCCCGTTCGGTCGCCCGCCCTGCGGGGCAGCGCCCACAGCAGCCCCGCGACCAGCAGCACGATGACGGCGAACGCGGCCAGCGCCGCCGTCCGCCACCGCCCGTACGCGCCGCCGGCCGGCTCCGGCCCGGCCCCGGCACCGCCCACGGCATCGGCTGCGGCTGCGGCTGCGGCTGCGGCTGCGGCTGCGGCTGCGGCGACATCCTGCAGCGGCCCGGAGGGCTCCGGCCCGCCGGGCTGCCATGCCTGTTCGGCCAGCTCCCACAGCGCCAGCAGCCGCGCCTGGTCAGCCCCGGCCAGCCGGCCGAGCACCTGCGCCGCTCCCCTCGGCGGCGGTTTGGCCCCGCTGAGATACCGCTGCCAGGACGACTTGCTGTACGCGGTGCGCCGGGCCAGTTCGGCAAGGCTGAGTCCGGTACGGCCCTTCAGGACGCGCATCTGCTCGACCAGGTGCCGTGCCTCTCGCGGCAGCGAATCCGGCAGCGGCTGCCAGCGTGTCATCCTCGTCCCCCCGAGTGCCCGCCGCGCCGTCTCCGGGTGCGGCTCCTCCCCACCACAGTCCCGCGTCAGCCTGACGCCCGGCCGAAAACATCCGGCAGAGCGCACGCCCGGCAACCCGGAGCACGCGTGGTCGCACGGCGTGAGCCGAGCGCCCTCCGCCGCACGGCCTGCCTGCACCGCCAGGCCCGTTGCCGGTGACCCGGTACCCGGAACGTCGTACGGCCGTGCAGGCGTCGGCGTAGCTGGACGCCCGCGTATGCGGGTGCGCGCTTCGGCCATGTCCGGGTCGGGGGCTGCTCCGGTTGGCTGGAAGGCATGACGCATACGAGGGAAACACGGACCAGCAAGGTCGTCCTGAGCGCGGCCACGGTCGCGATGGGCCTGATCGCCGGGGTCTTCTACATCTTCGCCTGCGCGGTCATGCCTGCCCTGGCCCGCAGCGACGACCGCACGTACGTCGAGGTCATGCGCAACATCAACGACGTGATCCAGAACCCGGTGTTCTTCCTGAGCTTCATGGGGGCGCTGGCGCTGACGGGATGGTCGGCGTGGCAGCTCCGCGCCACACCCGCCGCCCGCTGGACCTGGGCGGCCCTGGCGGCCTACGCCCTGGTCTTCCTCATTACGGTGGCCTTCAACATCCCCCTGAACAACGCCCTCGCGGCGAAGGGGGATCCGTCCGCCCTCCGCGGGCACTTCGAAGGGCCGTGGGTGGCGTGGAACGTGGCCCGGGCGGTGGGGTCGACGGCGGCGGTGGCACTCCTGACACGGGCGCTGCTGGTGCACGGGCGCTCCGGGCGGAACCCGAGCGGCACATCGCAGCCGTCCGCGCCGCTCACGCCCCGTCGCTCCGGTTCGGCCAGTCGGGCGCCCGGGCAGCGGTGAGTGCCGATGCCGAAGGGGAGGCTCGGCCCGCCCCCCCGAGAGCCGAGGGGGCGCGCGAAGAAGCCCCCGCTCCACCCGGCTCAACGGCAACTACCGCACCGAGCGGCCTCTCACGCGTCCGCGTACTTCGCGTCCGCCGCCGGATCCAGCGCCAGCCGGTACCCCCGCTTCACCACCGTCTGGATCAGCTTCGGCGCCCCGAGTGCCGTGCGCAGCCGGGCCATCGCCGTCTCCACCGCGTGCTCGTCGCGGCCGGCGCCCGGCAGCGCGCGCAGCAGCTCGGCGCGGGCGACCACCCAACCCGGGCGCCGGGACAGCGCCCGCAGCAGGGACATGCCCGCCGGCGGCACCGGCTTCAGCTCGCCGTCCACCAGCACCGCGTGGCCCCTGATCTCCACCCGGTGCCCGGCGACCGGCAAGGACCGTGCCCGCGCGGGCAGTTCCTGGCAGAGCAGCTGCACGAGCGGTCCGAGCCGGAACCGCTCCGGCTGCACGGTGTCCACGCCCCGGGCCTGCAGCGGCAGCGCGGTGACGGGGCCCACGCAGGCGGGCAGGACGTCGTGGCTCAGCGCGGCCAGGAGCTCGGCGAGCAGCCCCCGCTTCTCGGCCCGCGACAGCAGGGACGCGGCGGCCGGCGCGCTGGTGAAGGTGAGCGCGTCCACCCCGCGCGAGACGACGGCGTCCAGCAGCCGGTCGACGAGACCGATGTCCTCCGGCGGCATCCAGCGGTACACCGGTACCGGAAGCACCTCCGCTCCCCCGGCCCGCAGCGCCTCGACGAACCCGGGCAACGGCTCCCCGTGCAGCTGCACGGCGACCCGGCGCCCGTCGACGCCCTCCTCCAGCAGCCGGTCGAGCACCTCGGCCATGGACTCGCTGGACGGCGACCACTCCTCGGTGAGCCCGGCGGCCCGGATGGCCCCCTTCACCTTGGGCCCGCGGGCCAGCAACTCCACCCCGCGCAGCCGCTCCAGCAGCTGCTCGCCGAACCCCCAGCCGTCGGCGGCCTCGACCCAGCCCCGGAACCCGATGGCGGTGGTCGCCACCACCACGTCCGGCGACTGGTCGATGATCTCCTTGGTGGCGGCGAGCAGTTCGCCGTCGTCGGCAAGGGGCACGATACGCAGGGCGGGCGCGTGCAGCACGGCGGCTCCGCGCCGCTGGAGCAGCGCGCCCAGCTCGTCGGCGCGGCGCGCGGCGGTCACTCCCACGGTGAACCCGGCGAGGGGTCCCTGCTCGGGGTGCTGCTTCTGGTCGTACATGGCTCTCCTACCTGGCCCGCATGCCGAACGAGCCTGTCAACGGCTCGTGACAGGCTCGGTTCGGCTCGATGTCGCCGGTGTTACGTCACACCTCGGCGTAGCTGAGCTGCGACTTCGCCTCGGCGGCAGCCGTGGCCTGGGGCTGCGTGGCCGGGCGGCGAAGGTATACGGCCCAGGTGACCACGAAGCAGACGCCGTAGAAGGCGAGGAAGGCGACGAACGCGCCGGTGCCGGAGCCGTAGGAGAGGAAGGACTGGCGGAAGGCCAGGTTGATGCCGACACCGCCGAGTGCGCCGACGGCTCCGATGAGTCCCATGGAGGCGCCGGAGAGGCGCCGGCCGTACGAGGCCGCCTCCTCACCGGTGAGGCCCTTGGCCAGGGCCTTCGTCTGGAAGATGCCGGGGATCATCTTGTACGTCGACCCGTTGCCGAGCCCGCTCAGCACGAACAGCACGACGAAGACCGACACGAACAGCGGCAGCGACTTCTGCATGCTGGCGACGACGAGCACGGCGGTCGCGGCGGCCATGCCGACGTAGTTCCAGAGGGTGATGCGGGCCCCGCCGTAGCGGTCGGCGAGCCAGCCGCCGACGGGCCGGATGAGGGAGCCGAGCAGCGGGCCGATGAAGGTGAGGTAGGCGGCCTGCAGCGGGGTGCGCCCGAACTGGTTCGTCAGGACCTGCCCGAAGGCGAAGCTGTAGCCGATGAAGGATCCGAACGTCCCGATGTAGAGGAAGGACATGATCCAGGTGTGGGCGTCCTTCGCCGCGTCCTTGGCGGCGCCGGTGTCGTTCTTCACGGAGGCGAGGTTGTCCATGAACACCGCGGCGAGGACGGCGGCGACGACGATCAGCGGGATGTAGATCCCGAGCAGCACGCGCGGCCCTCCGCTCGCCCCGATGATCGCGAGGGCGACCAGCTGGATGACCGGGACGCCGATGTTCCCGCCGCCGGCGTTGAGCCCGAGGGCCCACCCCTTCTTCTTCAACGGGAAGAAGGCGTTGATGTTGGTCATGGAGGAGGCGAAGTTCCCGCCGCCGATGCCCGCGAGGAGGCCGACGAGGAGGAAGGTGTCGAAGGACGTCCCCGGCTTCATCACCGTGAACGCGGCGACGGTCGGCACGAGCAGCAGACCGGCCGAGATGATGGTCCAGTTCCGCCCGCCGAAGATCGCGACGGCGAAGGTGTAGGGGACGCGGACGACGGCGCCGACCAGCGTGACCATCGAGGTCAGCAGGAACTTGTCCGCGGGGGTCAGCCCGTACTCCGGGCCCATGAAGAGCACCAGCACGGACCACATGGTCCAGATCGAGAATCCGATGTGCTCGGAGAGGACGGAGAAGATCAGGTTCCGGCGGGCGACCTTCTCGCCGGTCGCGTTCCAGAACGTCTCGTCCTCCGGATCCCAGTGCTCGATCCAGCGGCCTCCCCTGCTGCTGCTCGGGGCGGGGGCTGTACTCGGGGCTGTCATGACGCCTCCACGGTGCTCCGGGGCTCGGGTGGTACGGGGTGATGAGCGGTGATGAGTCCCGAAGGTAGGGAGGGCGCGTTTCCTGCCTGTGGCTGTGGGTGACCGGAAGGGAACGTTGCTCTCACTCGCGCGGTGAGCCGTCGGTGAGGGAAGAATCGGCGGCCATGGGCACGGACATCCACGGCTGGGTCGAGTGCCGAACCTGGCGGGAGGGCCTGGCCCCCGGCGAGACGGCCTGGTGCCCGGCCCTCGACCTCGCGATGCTCGGGGTGCACCGGGACTACGAGGCCTTCGCCTGCCTCTTCGGGGTACGGGACTTCGACGCCCGCTGGCGCCATGTGGCCGCCGGCCGGGGCCTGCCGCCCGACGTGTCGGAACCGGTGCGGGCCGGGCTGGAGTCCTGGGGCGGGGCCGCCTTCGGCACCACCTGGCTGTCCTGGGCCGATGCCCGGTCCGTCGACTGGGACGAACCGGCGCTCCCCCGCGCCACTCACGTCGCCCAGTACCACCGCTCCCACGACGGCACGCTCCGGCTTCGCAGCCCCTGGGTCTGGAGCCGGGCCTTCGCCCGCGCGGCCGGGATCAACACCCTGACCACGGACCCGTCCGCCCTGGCCGGCCTGTGGCCGGAGGGGACGGAGTGGGAGTCCGGTACCTCGGTCTTCCGGGTCGAACGCTCCCGCCGCCGCGACGCCGTCCCGCCCGACGGCAGCTGGCACCCGGTGTGGACGGTCATGGGTGCCCTGGCCGGCGTCCACGGCGACGACGGTGTGCGGCTGGTGGTGTGGTTCGACGAGTGAGCGGGCCCCGGACCGGCCGGGACCCGGTGGCTCGGGCCGGCCGAACCGGACGACGCAGCTGCCGATGAACACCCCGGTGATCGCGAGGGCCGGCCAGGAGCTCTCCGGCAGCCAGGAGAAGTGCGGGTACAGCGCGCACCCACCGGGGCCGCTCCGTCCGGGAAGAGCTGACGTGGAGGAGCAGCGGTACGTCAGTCGTGGAGGTTCATCACAGCGTCATCGATGGCCGGAATCCATCGGTCGACGGGCTGTCGCAGCCAGCCCTCGGCCTTCGCGATCTCGGCCGCGGCCCTCCGGAGCGCGTCCAGCGCGGGATGGACCAGACCCCTGCGCCAGACGAGCGAGACGGGCGAGAGCGGAACGGGGTCGACGAGCGGCCGCAGCACCGTGCGGGGCATGACCGGGAAGTCCACGACGGCCAGGATCGGGTTGCGGGTCTTGGACATGATCCGCTCGAACTCCTCGTCCCCGACCGCCAGCGGAAGAGGAGGCGCGAGCCGGATGCCGCGCCCCTCGAAGAGACGAAGGGCCAGGTCGGTCCATTCCCGGGTGCGCGGGTTCCCGGCACCGGCGTACACCGTCTCCCCGGCCAGCGCCGCCAGCGGCACCGCCGGCCGGGCGGCCAGCGGGTGGTCCTCGGGCAGCACCACGGCCATCGGCTCGTGGCGCACGGGCTGCTGCTCCAGACCGGAGCGCAGGGCCGGGTCCAGGCCGGCGAAGCGCCCGAAGGAGGCGTCGAGACGGCCGGCGAGCAGATCGGCCGCCGCTCCGGTGAGGCCACTCTCGTAGCGGGCCATCAGCTCGCAGTCCGGGGCGAGTTCCCGGGCCCGGTGCAGCACGCGGCGGCCGGTGGCCAGGCCCGCGGAGTTGAGGTCGACCAGCAGCGGCCGGGCCTGGCCGAAGGCGGCGAGCAGGTCGTCCTGGGCGGCGAGGACCCGCCGGGCGTGCGGCAGCAGCCGCTCGCCGTCCGCGGTCAACGTCACCTGCCGGGTGGTCCGCACGAACAGCTCGGCACCCAACTCCCGCTCCAGCCTCCGCACATCCCGGCTGAGCGCCTGCTGGGCGACGTACAGGCGGGCCGCGGCGCGGGTGAAGTGCAGTTCCTCGGCAACGGCGAGGAAGGCACGCAGGAGGCGGGGCTCTACGGCGGCGGGCATGACGGGCAATTTACAACGCGGCTGCGTGAATCGGCACCGAGAAGGTGTTGGACCCGGTGATCCGCTCCGGGTGAACGTAGAGCCATGCCGCACCAGACCGCCGAAGACACCCGAATACCCAACAGACCAGTACAACCCACCGGATACCGCCGCCTCTTCTCCCTCCCCGGCGCCCGCGCCTTCACCGCCGGCAACCTGATCGCCCGCCTCCCCATGGGCATGTTCGGTGTGAGCGCGGTCGTGATGATCGCCGGGTCCCGGGGTTCGTACGCCCTCGCCGGTGCCGTCACGGCCACCGGGCTCGCGGCGACCGGGCTGGCCGGGCCCTGGATCGCCCGGCTCGTCGACCGGCACGGACAGGCCCGGGTCGCCGTACCGGCCACGCTCACGGCCGTGCTCGGCAGCCTCGCGCTGCTGCTGTGCGTGCGCTACGACGCCCCCGACTGGACCCTGTTCGCCGCGTACGCCGCCACCGCGGCCACCCCGAACATCGGCGGCCTGTCCCGCGCCCGCTGGGCCCATCTGCTGCGCGACGACCCCGGCGCGCTGCACACCGCGAACTCCTTCGAGCAGGCGGCCGACGAGCTGTGCTTCATGCTCGGCCCGGTGCTGGCGTCCTTCCTGACCGGAACGTTCTTCCCGGAGGCGGGCACACTCGCCGGGGCCGTCCTGCTGCTGGCCGGCATGCTGCTGTTCACCGCGCAACGGGCGACCGAGCCGCCGCCGCAGGCCCGTTCGAAGGCGCCGTCGCCGCTGCGGAGCCCGGGGATGCCGCCGCTGCTGGCCTGCTTCGTGGCGACGGGTGCGGTGTTCGGTTCGATGGAGGTCGTCACGATCGCCTACGCCGACGCCCAGGGGCATCGCGCGGCGGCCGGTGCGGTCCTCGCCCTGCAGGCGGCCGGCTCCTGCGCGGCGGGCCTGCTGTACGGGGCGCTGAAGCCGGCCGGCCTCAGCCTCTCCCGGTGCCTGCTCGCGATGGCCGGGCTGATGACCCTGCCCTGGCTGGCGGCCGCCACCGCAGGTTCGCTCACGGTCCTCGCGGGCGCGCTGCTCCTGGCCGGCATGGCGACCGCGCCGACGATGGTGACCGCGATGACCCAGGTGCAGGAGCGCACCCCGGCGGACCGGCTCAACGAGGGCATGAGCCTCGTCGTCACCGGCCTGCTCACCGGTATCGCGTGCGGTTCGGCAGTCGGCGGCTGGGCGGCGGACCACCTCTCCCCCGCCCTCGCCTTCGCCGCCCCGGCCGCGGCGGCCGGCGTGGCCGCGCTCATCAACTCGATCGCTGCGGCTGTGCGTTCGTCACGCTGAACCGCCAACCGCAGTTCCCGTCGAACCGGTTGACGCCTGCCCCGATGCCCCGCCCCGTCTCAGGGACGCGTCCCAAACCGCAGGTCAGAGGCGTGGGACGACTGCGGGGCGCGACAAACCACCCTATTTCAGCCTGCGTTGAGGTCGCCCGGCATGCAGAATTCAATCCGCCGCGGCAACGGATGTCCCCTCGACAAAGGAGAAGTGCATGTTTCTGAGCAAGTTCGGCCGGCGTGCGGGCGTCGCTGCGGCGAGTGCCGCGCTGGCACTGGGCGTGTCCGCAGGGCAGGCGAGTGCGACGGACACCGGCGTCTCCTCGTGGCCCACGAGCTCGCGATGCAACGACCAGGGCTACTTCTTCTGCCTCTACTACTCGCCGAACCACGCGGGCGGCATGAAGGGCTACTACGACATCCAGGTCCCCACGATCTCCGGCAACTTCAGCGACGGCCACGTCATCCGCAACGACGCCGCGTCCATGGAGAACCCCGTGTACTGCGACGTGCGCACCTGGGTCTACCCCAACTACGTGGGTGACTCGAACTACGTCATCGGCGGCTACGGCGGCAACCTGACCTCGCGGCTGCGGAACAACGAGGCCTCCATCGCGATCGATGGTCTGTACGGGGGACACGACTCGTACGACCAGTGCCCCGACGTCTGATCCGGACGAGGAACAGAACATGATCGCCGCACGCACCCTTCGGCGAGGCCTGAAGGCGGGAACGCTGCTGCTCGCGCTCACCACCGCGGTGGGCTGCGCGGGCCGGCAGGACCCGCCGTCGGCCGCCGCGGCCACGCCCGTTCCCACGCCCACGCCCGGCCCGGCGCAGGTCATGAGCCTGCACCTGCCGATCGAGGACTACATGCTCACGCCCGAGCAGACGGCGCGGCGCGGCTGGGTGCACGGCAGGATCGTCGAGGACTGCATGAAGAAGTACGGCCTCGACTTCCCCGTGGGATCGAAGCCCGTGGCCTCCGCCGCCGATTCGGTGATGTACCGCAGGTACGGCGTGACGGATCCCGCGAGCGTCGCCACCTGGGGGTACCACCTGCCGCGCGCGAAGTCGTCGGCGGTGACCGACAGCGCGGCGCTGAAGCCGTCCGCCGCAGAGCAGACGGTCATGTTCGCCAGGAACGCCGAGCGCCGGCCGGTGACCACGTACCGGGGCCGGAAGCTGCCCGAGGGCGGGTGCGAGGGCGCGGCCGCCCGGCGGCTCGGCACCGGTGCCGGATCCGACGGGATCGTCGCGGCCACCAAGAGCGACAGCTTCGCCCGCTCCCTGGCCGATCCCCGGGTGCGGAAGGTCTTCGCCCGGTGGTCGGCCTGCATGCGGACGCACGGCTTCGACGAACCGAACCCGATGGAGGCGGGGTCGAAGCTGCCCTCGGTCCAGCGGGCCGAGCCGGACCGCACGGAGATCGGCGAGGCCCGGGCCGACGTCGGCTGCAAGGAGAGCACCAACCTGGTGGGCGTCTGGTTCGCCGTCGAGTCGGAGTACCAGAACGCCGCGATCACCGGCCGGCCGAACGAGTTCAGGGCCGCCCGGGCGGAGCGCGACGCGGAGATCTCCCGCATCACGCGGCTGGCCCACGCGTACGGGGCATGACGGGGGTATGCCCCGAACGACGGCGAAGGCCCCGCTGCCGGTGCAGCGGGGCCTTCGCCCACATGGGATGAGTGGAGATGGCGGGAATCGAACCCGCGTCCAACGGTGCGGAATCAGGGCTTCTCCGTGTGCAGTCCGCTGTGATTTTCTCGGCCCCGGCGATCACGCGAACAAGTCGCCGACGGGCCCAGTCACTGTTTGGTTTCCCTCTTCACCCCGTGACCGGGATCAAGGTTTAGTTCCCTAGCTGATGCCAGGATCCGGGTCGGGAACAGCCCCGGGCTGACACTTCGCAAGTCGCTACTTAGGCAGCGAGGGCGAAGGAATCGCGCTTGGTGTTGGCGATTATTTTTTGCGACATATGGTTTACGAGATCATTGCCGCTTCCTCGACACGCTTCCCCTGCTTCGACAGCCGCTGTCGAAACCGATCATCCCCATGTTGTGTTTTCAATGCACACACCGGGTTCAACCGGTGTTGGTGCCATCGTACGTGACCAACCCGCGCCGATGCCACCGTATTCCGGGCTACACGCCCCGCTGCTTCCGCTTCGCCGCCGCGATCGCGCGGTCCGACTCACGCCGGTCCTGCTTCTCCCGCAGGGTCTGTCGCTTGTCGTACTCCTTCTTGCCTCGCGCGAGCGCGATCTCGGCCTTCGCGCGGCCGTCCCTGAAGTACAGGGAGAGCGGCACGATGGTGTGACCCGTCTCCTGGGCCTTGGACTCCAGCTTGTCGATCTCCTCGCGGTGCAGCAGCAGCTTGCGCTTGCGGCGCGCGGAGTGGTTGGTCCAGCTGCCCTGGTGGTACTCGGGGATGTGGGCGTTGTGCAGCCACGCCTCGCCCCGGTCGATCTGGACGAAGCCGTCGGTCAGCGACGTCCGTCCCTCGCGCAGCGACTTGACCTCGGTACCGGTGAGCACGAGCCCGGCCTCGTAGGTGTCGACGATCGCGTAGTCGTGCCGGGCTTTCTTGTTCTGGGCGACGATCTTGCGCTTGCCGCCCTTCTCGCCGTCCCGGGCCTTGGCGGCCCCGCCGCCCTGCTTGGGCTGGGACTCCTTGGGTACGTACATTCCCTTGCTCATAGTGCCGTCCATTTTCGCACTACGGAGGGGTCCCGCGGCCAGCCCTTAATCGGCGTCGCCGAGGCCGGTGAGGACCGTCTCGGCCCGGGGCAGGGCCTCCGGCCCCGCCTCCAGGTCCGGGGTGATGCCCCGGCCGTCCACCTTGTGGCCGGAGGGGGTGCGGTAGTGGCCCACGGTCAGCTCGGCCACCGAGCCGTCGGGCAGCTCGGTCGGCATCTGGATGGAGCCCTTGCCGAAGGTGCGGGAACCGATCACGACCGCGCGGCCCCGGTCCTGGAGGGCGCCGGTGAGCATCTCGGCCGCGCTCATGGTGCCCCCGTCGACCAGGGCGACCAGGGGCCGGGTGGTGTCGCCGCCGGTGTGGGCGTGCAGGGCGCGCTGGGCGCCGTCGACGTCGTAGGTGGCGACCAGGCCGCCGTCGAGGAAGGCGGAGGCGGTGTCCACCGCCTCGGTGACCAGGCCGCCGGAGTTCCCGCGCAGGTCGAGCACGATGCCGGCGTCGGCCGGGACCTGCCGAACGGCGGCCCGGACGGCGGCGCCGGAACCCTTGGTGAAGGCGGCGATCTGGATGACGGTGACTCCGTCGGACAGCCTGCGGACGGTCACCGAGTCAGTGGACAGGCGGGCCCGGTGCAGGGTCTCGGTCCACGCGCGCGTGCCGCGCTGCAGGCCGAGCGTGACCGTCGTACCGGCGGGCGCGTCCTCCGCGTCGCCGCGCAGTAAGGAGACGACCTCGGTGACCGGCCGGCCGTCGACCGTGTCGCCGTCGACGCTGCGCAGCCGGTCGCCCCTGCGGATCCCGGCGTCGGCCGCGGGCGAGCCGGGCTGCACCCGGGTCACCGCGATCCGACCGTCCCGCTCGCGCCGCGCCCACAGGCCCACGCCGGTGTACTGGCCGTCGAGGGCCTCCTGGAACTCCTGGTACTCGCCCTCGGAGTAGACGGCGCCCCAGCGGTCGCCGCTGCGGCTGACAGCCCGCTCGGCGGCCTCCATCGGCGACTTGCCGTCGGCCATGGCCTCGGCGGCGGCCTGCTGCACGTCCTCGTGCCCGAGCTCCGTGTGCGCGGCGCCCGCGGCGGCCTTGCGGCCGGCACTGCCCGGCTGGCCGGTGTCCGGGAAGGAGCCGGTGGCGGCGCCCGCGACGAGGACGCCCGCGAACACCAATGTCAGGGCGGCCCCGCGGCGGATGCGGCGGGGCTGGCAGAACAGGTCGCGGCCTGACATGGCCGTGAGTCTAGGGGAACGCGAAGGGCCGTACGGTCGGATGTCCGTACGGCCCCTCTTGGCATGCGTCACACCTTCAGGTACTTGCGCAGCGCGAAGAATGCCGCCAATGCCGGCATGAGGACGCTGGTGGCGAGGATCAGCGGAAGCTTGGTCAACACCGCGTCCCAGCCTACGAAGTTGATCAACGTGAGCTTGGTGGACAGCGCCATGCCGTGGTCGATGGTGAAGTACCGCCCGACCACCAGGAAGATGCAGGCGAGGCCACCGCCGATGAGTCCGGCGACCGCGGCCTCCATGATGAACGGCGCCTGGATGTAGAAGCCCGAGGCACCGACCAGGCGCATGATGCCGGTCTCGCGCCTACGGCTGAACGCCGAAACACGCACGGTGTTGACGATCAGCAGCAGCGCGACGAGCAGCATCAGCGCCATGACGCCGAGCGCCGCCCGGTTCATCAGGTTCAGCAGCTGGAAGAGGTTGTCCAGGATGCCCTTCTGGTCCTGCACCGACTGGACACCGTCGCGCCCGTTGAACGCGGTTGCGACCACCTGGTACTTCTGCGGGTCCTTGAGCTTGATGCGGTACGACTCCTGCATCTGGTCCGGCGTCAGCGAGCTGGCCAGCGGGGAGTTGCCGAACTGCTCCTTGTAGTGCTTGTACGCCTGGTCCTGCGACTCGTACGCGACCTTCTCGACGATCGGCATCTTGTGCAGGTCGTTGAGGATCTGCTTCTTCTGGTCCTCGGTGACCGCACCCTTGGCGCAGTTGACGTCCGACTGTGCGTCACTCTTGTTGCACAGGAAGATCGAGACGTTGACCTTGTCGTACCAGTAGCCCTTCATGGTGCTCACCTGGTCGCTCATCAGCAGCGAACCGCCGAACAGGGCCAGGGACAGGGCGACGGAGACGATGACGGCGAAGGTCATCGTCAGATTGCGGCGGAGACCGACACCGATCTCCGACAGGACGAACTGGGCGCGCATGGCGTCTGGTTAAGCCTTTCCGTGGATCTCGTGCGGTCAGTGCTGGTAGCCGTAGACGCCGCGGGCCTGGTCGCGGACGAGGCGGCCCTTCTCCAGCTCGATGACGCGCTTGCGCATCTGGTCCACGATGTTCTGGTCGTGCGTCGCCATGATCACGGTGGTGCCCGTCCGGTTGATGCGGTCGAGCAGCTTCATGATGCCGACGGAGGTCTGCGGGTCGAGGTTGCCGGTGGGCTCGTCGCAGATGAGGAGCTTGGGCCGGTTGACGAAGGCCCGCGCGATGGCCACGCGCTGCTGCTCACCACCGGAGAGCTCGCCCGGCATCCGCTCCTCCTTGCCGCCGAGCCCGACGAGGTCGAGCACCTGGGGCACGGACTTGCGGATCTCGCCGCGCGACTTGCCGATCACCTCCTGCGCGAAGGCCACGTTCTCCGCGACCGTCTTGTTGGGCAGGAGGCGGAAGTCCTGGAACACCGTCCCGAGCTGGCGGCGGATCTGCGGCACCTTCCAGTTGGAGACGCGCGCGAGGTCCTTGCCCAGGACGTGCACCTGGCCGTGGCTGCACCGCTCCTCGCGGAGGACGAGCCGCAGGAAGGTGGACTTTCCGGAGCCGGAGGACCCCACGAGGAAGACGAACTCGCCCTTCTCCACTTCCAGGGACACATCCCTGAGCGCGGGGCGGGTCTGCTTGGGGTAGACCTTGGAGACGTTGTCGAATCGGATCACGGATGCACCACGGGTCGCCGGGGGTAGATGTGCGTGACCATACGCGAACCGAGGGCGGGGGTGCAGGGTCCGGGCGGGGTTGGGGGAGGCTTGTGCGTTTTTGTACGGGACTTTTCGACGAGGGTGAGTTTCCCCACCCGGAGGCACGGGCCGTATCGACATACGGCTCCGCCGCGGGGGGCGCGCCCAGCCCCCACGGCCCGCAGCCGCGCCACGACGGAATCCGCCCCTCTACAGGCGCCCCGCGCAAGCTCCGCGGGAACCTGGCAGAGTGGAGGGGGAACGTTCTCGTTCCCGTGTGCGTTATATGTGTGATGGCCGGTGCAAGGAGGGCGAGCGCATGACGTACGACCGGTTGGTGTGCGCGAACTGCGCGTCGCCTGTGAGTGAGGGCCGGTGCCCGGTGTGCCGTGCCAATCGCGAGCGGCTGCAGCAGCAGGAGGGCTTCTTCGCCGGGCTGAACCCGATGGCGCTGATCACACTGCTCGCGGTGCTGATCGCCGCGGTGGCGCTGCTGGCGCACCAGACCGCGTAAGAAGACCCCAGGAACGCCGGAAGGGCCCGGAGCGCCAAGCTCCGGGCCCTTCCGCCTGCACTGTGCCTACAGCACGTGACCGTGAGGCTACGCTCAGGCGGCCGCGCCGCCCCGGCCGTTCACCAGACGCGGCAGGACGCGGAAGCCGATGCCGCCGGCGATCATGGTCGCGGCGCCGACGATCAGGAACGCGGTCTGCCCGGCACCGGTCTCGGCGAGCTGCTTGTCGCCGCCCTGGGCCGAGGTGTCCGAACCCGTGTCGGTGAGGGCCGAGGAGCCCTCCTCCTGGGACGCGTTGTTGTTGCCGCCGTCAGGGGTGGTGTTGCCGTTGCCACCGGTGCTGCTGTTGCCGCCCGAGTTGCCGTTGCCGCCCGAGTTGCCGTTGCCGCCGGTGTCACCGCCGGTGCTGCTGCCGCCGCCGGTCGAGCTGCCGCCGCCGGTGCTGCTGCCGCCGGTCGAGCTGCCACCACCGGTGCTGCTGCCACCGGTGCTGCTGCCACCGGTCGAGCTGTCGCCGCCGGTGCTGCTGCCGCCGGTCGAGCTGCCGCCGGTCGAGCTGCCACCACCGGTGCTGCTGCCACCGGTGCTGCTGCCGCCGGTCGAGCTGTCACCACCGGTGCTGTCGCCACCGCCGATGACGCCACCGATGCTGGCGGTGCCGCCGGTGCTGTCGTCGCCGCCGGTCGTGGTGCCACCGGTGGAGTCGTCGCCGCCGGTCGTGGTGCCACCGGTGGAGTCGTCGCCACCCGTGGTGGTGCCGCCCGTGGAGTCGTCGCCACCGGTCGAGCTGCCGCCCGTGGTGTCACAGACACCGACGGGGTCGCAGCCTCCGCCGGTCCCGCCGTCGTCGTTGCCGTCGGCGCTCACGCCCAGGGTGATCGGACCCGCCTGGACGCCGAGGTCCAGAGCCGAGGCGGCACCTGCGGCGGTCAGCGAGGCGCCGGCCGCGATCACGGCGCCGGCGGCTATCCGCGCGACCCGGATCCGCGTCTTCTTCGTCATATGGTTGCTACCCCCAGTAGCTGTTCGTCAATGAGGCGGCGTGCGGGGCTTGCCGTGATCGACGGAGGTAGCCGTGGCGAGATGTGCGCCAATTCCCCCGGTTCACATGCGCCCCAGAGATACGCATGCCACGCTTCAGCCTTCCCATTTTTCAAAGCAACGTCAAGGCCATTGCGCGCGCATTGTCCGACGGGGCGGCGTTTGGGGGGACTTGGAGCCTGTGAGTGTGATGTAAAACCCAGACAAAAGACAACTGCCGCCTCTCGGGCGGCAGTTGTCATGTCGACAAAGTTACTTCTCCTGCTGCTTGCGCCAGCGAATGCCGGCCTCCAGGAAACCGTCGATCTCGCCGTTGAACACGGCTTCCGGGTTACCCACTTCGTACTCGGTGCGCAGGTCCTTGACCATCTGGTACGGGTGCAGCACGTACGAACGCATCTGGTTGCCCCAGGAGTTGCCGCCGTCGCCCTTGAGGGCGTCCATCTTGGCCTGCTCCTCCTGGCGGCGCCGCTCCAGCAGCTTGGCCTGGAGGACGTTCATCGCGGTGGCCTTGTTCTGGATCTGCGACCGCTCGTTCTGACAGGAGACCACGATGCCGGTGGGCAGGTGGGTGATGCGGACCGCGGAGTCGGTCGTGTTCACGCCCTGGCCGCCGGGACCGGAGGACCGGTAGACGTCGATCCGCAGCTCGCTCTCGTCGATCTCGACGTGGTCGGACTGCTCGACGACGGGGAGGATCTCGACACCGGCGAAGGAGGTCTGGCGACGCCCCTGGTTGTCGTAGGGCGAGATCCGGACGAGCCGGTGGGTGCCCTGCTCCACGGAGAGGGTGCCGTAGGCGTACGGCGCCTGCACGGAGAAGGTGGTCGACTTGATGCCGGCCTCTTCCGCGTACGACGTCTCGATGAGCTCGGTCTTGTAGCCACGCTGCTCGGCCCAGCGCAGGTACATGCGCTGCAGCTTCTCGGCGAAGTCGGCGGCGTCGACGCCACCGGCCTCGGCGCGGATGTTGACGAGCGCCTCACGGGCGTCGTACTCACCGCTGAGCAGCGTCCGGACCTCCATCTCGTCCAGCGCCCTGCGCACGGAGGCCAGCTCGGACTCGGCCTCGGCGCGGGTGTCCGGGTCGTCCTCCTCCTCGGCCATCTCGAAGAGGACCGCGAGATCGTCGATCCGGCCGCGCAACGCCTCCGCCTTCCTGACCTCGGCCTGGAGGTGGGAGAGCTTGCTGGTGATCTTCTGCGCCTCGTCCGGGTTGTCCCACAGGGACGGCGCGGCCGCCTGCTCCTCGAGCACGGCGATGTCTGCCCTCAGCTTGTCGAGGTCCAGGACGGCCTCGATCGACTCCATGGTCGAGGAGAGGGACTTCAGCTCTTCGGATACATCGACGACTGCCACGCCTCCAGCGTAACGGCTCCGCCGCTCGGCCAGGGCCGAGCGGTGAGGAGTACCTCTCCGCCCACCTCTCTGCCCACCTCGCGCCTACGGCGTCGAGGTGCTGTGGGTCTCCTGCGGCGGCTCGTCGTCCCCGGAGGTCGCCGCCCACGCACCGACCCCTATGGCAGCGGCCAGGACCACCCCCGCGACGCTCAGGGTGATCCTGCGGCGCCGGGCGGCGGCGCGGTGGCGGGCCGAGCCGGGGCGGGGTGCGCCGGACGCGCGGGGGGCTCGCGCCGTGCCCCGTGCTCCTCCCGCCAGCTCGTCGGGCGCCGGCACCCGCATCGACGTGTGGGTGTCCCGGTTGGAGTCCGGCTTGGCCCCCGGCACCAGGGAGACCGCGCCCCGGCGCCGTACGGGCTCCCCGGGCGCGGCCGGGGCCGGGGCCTCCTCCGGGCCGTCCTCGTCCGACTCCGCGTCCGGCTCGTCGACGTCCAGCGGCGGCATCCCGGCCAGGGTCGGCAGCTGCTCCCGCAGTCGCGACGCCAGCTCGGACGCCCGCAGCCGCGACGCCGGTGCCTTCGCGAGGCACTGCACGATCAGCTGCCACAGCTCGTCGGGGATGCCCGGCAACGGTACGACCGTCTCCGTCACGTGGCGGCGCAGCACCGCCCCCGGGTGCCCGCCCCCGAAGGGGGTGAAGCCGGCCAGCAGCTCGTACAGCACCGTCGCGAGGGCGTAGATGTCGACCGAGGCGCGCGGCGGCAGGCCCTCGACGATCTCCGGGGCCAGGTAGTCCGGCGTTCCGATGATCTTCGTGGCCCGGGTCCGCTTCGGCGAGTCGATCAGCTTCGCGACGCCGAAGTCCGTCAGCAGGGCGGGGTGCGCGCCTCCCGGGCCGAGCGGGCCCTGCATGTCCAGCAGGACGTTCTCGGGCTTGACGTCCCGGTGCACGACCCCGGACGCGTGGGCCGCCGCGAGCCCGTCGGCGATGTCGGCGACGATCGCCACGGCCGCCTCGGGGGCCATCCGTCGCTCACGCTCGAGGCGGGTGCGCAGATCGGTGCCGCGCACCAGGTCCATGACGAGCGCCAGGTCGTTCCCGTCGACCACGAGGTCGCGCACGGTGACGATGTGCGGGTGCTCCAGGCCGAGCAGTGCGGTGCGCTCCTGGACGAAGCGCCCGACGAGCTCCTGGTCGGACGCGAGGTCCTCACGTAGCAGCTTGATCGCGACGGGCCCCTCGGGTCCCTCGCCCAGCCACACCGTGCCGGCGCTGCCCCGCCCCAGGATCTGGTTGGCGGTGTACCGGCTGCCGATCTTCCGTGCCAAGACTGCTCCTACTGACGCGTGTTGCCGACGCTGCGTCATTCCGGGGGCTCTGACAACAGCGGCTGCCGTCGCGTGCCCCCGGATCCCCAGCCGACAGACGACTCCCAGCCGACAAAGCTACGCGTCGAACGAGCCAACCTTCACTGCGGAGACGGAAATCACCCGCCAGGTGTCGACAAATCCCCAAACTCGCGGTCAGTTGCCGCTGCCGGTGGAGGAGCCCAGCTGCTTGAGCCAGTGGCCCACCTGTCCGGCGAAGTGGCTCACCTCGTGCCAGTAGCCCCTGCCCTGGCCGACCCAGGTGTGCAGCGGGGTCAGGTCCCAGATCAGCCAGCCGGCCACGACCAGGATGACGATCGTGAACAGGCAGCCCTTCAGGCAGCCGAGTCCGGGGATCTTCATCGGGTTGGCGCTGCGCTGCCGCGCCGGCCGGGGCTCGCGCGCGGGCCGCTGCGGCTCCGGGGCGGGGGGCGCGTACCGCTGGGGCTGCTGCGGCGGGGCGTACTGCTGGGGCTGCTGCTGCGGATAGCCGTACCCGGCGTGCGGCTGCTGCTGGCGACCGCGCGGCTGCGGATGCTGCGGGCGCGCCTGGGGGGCCTGGCGCGGCTGCTGCTGCGGCCGGGCGACCTGCCGCTGCGGGCGGCGGCGCAGCGGGTCCTCGTCGGGGTCGAGGTACTGGATCTGCGTCTGCTCGTTGCGGTCCCGGGCGGCGCGCAGCTGGGTCTGCCAGGGGTGCGGCTGATCGGGCTGCTGGCCCGGCTGGCCCTGCGGCATCGGCGGCAGGACGGCCGTCGGGTCGGCCGCGCCGGTGTTCGGCAGGACGGCGGTGGGGTCGGCCGCGCCGACGGGGCCACCGGTGTGCGGCAGCACGCTGGTCGCCGCGTTCGGGTCGAACGCCCCCTGCGGCGCGTTCGTCGGCAGCACCTGGGTGGGGTCGGCGGCGCCGGGCACGCCCGGGACGGCGGTCGGGGCCGGGTCCGGGGCCAGCAGGGCGCCGACGCCCTCGGCGGCGGCGATCTGGGCGGCGTTCGCGTGCACGCCGACGCCCTCGGCCACGACCCGGAGCCCGCGCGCGAGGTTCTCGGCGCTGGGCCGCTGGTCGGGGTTCTTGCGCAGGCAGCGCTCTATCACCGTCCACAGCGGGTCCGGGACGGTGGAGGGACGGCGCGGCTCGGCGCTCAGGTGCTGGTGCAGCACCTCCAGGGCGGTGCCGCCGGAGAACGGCGGGTGGCCGGTGACCAGTTCGTACAGCAGGATGCCGGCGCCGTAGATGTCGACGGCGGAGGTCTGCGGGCGGCCCTCGGCGGACTCCGGCGCCACGTACGCGGGCGTGCCGACGAACTCGTGCGTGCGGGTCAGGCCCGGGGAGTCGGCGAGGCGGGCGATGCCGAAGTCGGTCAGCATCGGGTGCATCCGGCCGTCGAACTGCTGGAGCAGCACGTTGGCGGGCTTCAGGTCGCGGTGGACGACGCCGTCGGCGTGGCTCGCGGCGAGGGCGTCGGCGATCTGCGCCGTCATCAGCGCGGCGGCGACCGGCGTGAAGGGGCCGTTCTCGCGCAGGTAGCGGTGCAGGTCGGGGCCGTCGACGAGGTCCATGACCAGGGCCAGCAGATCGCCCTCGACGACCAGGTCGCGGACCCGGACGATGTTGGGGTGGGTGAGCCGGAGCAGGACGGAGCGTTCCCGCAGGAACCGCATCACGATGTCCGGGTCGCCGGCCAGCTCCTCCTTGAGGACCTTGATCGCGACCGTCTCGCCGGGCTGGCCGGCCACGGCCGCCTCGGCGCCCGCGGTCTCGCGCTGGCGGGCACGCCAGACGGTGCCCGTGGCGCCGCGTCCGAGCGGCTCCTCGAGCAGGTACTTGCTGCCGACTGGCCGCACGTTCCGCGCTCCCTGCTGTCTGTTCGCCTGTGTTCCGATGTTCCGGCCCACTGTAGTGCCGCCCCCGAGGGCACTACGTAAACGTTCCCGTCGATGTTCGAAGGAAAGACGCTCGCCTTGGACTCCTGGTTGCCCAGTGCCGGACGTGACCGATCTCAACTGATCACCGGCGGATTACTGGTCAGGCACTTTTGGGGGCAGAGCTGACCAATCAAGATCACTTGGCACCGGGCCGCGGGCGTGTTGTCAGTGACAGGTGCGAGGATGCGTGCAGTACTGGCCGACGTGCTCGTGCGGGGGTGGGGGATGTCCGCGCCCGGGCAGAAGGGACCGCTGCGCCGATGCAGATCCGGCTGACCGTCGTAGACCCGCTGGGCCCGTCCCCGCAGCGGGGCCGCGCCGCGAGCCGCGACGTGCTGGTGACGGCGCCCGCGGGCACGGACCTGGCCGCGGTGGCGTCGGCACTGGCCACGGCGGTCACCGGAGACGGCGGCACGGGCCGGGACACCGGCGGCGCCTCGGTGGTCCTGTACGCGGGCGCGGAGCGGCTGGACCCGCGCCGCTGCACCCTCGGCGAGCCTCCCCTGGTCGACGGCGCCGTGCTGTCCCTGGGCGCCCCGGCGGCCCCCGAGCCGCATCCCGAGCTGGACGACGCCCCGACCCAGCTGCACGTGGTCGCGGGCCCGGACGCGGGCGGGGTCCATCTGCTGCACGGTGGCCGGATCACGGTCGGCCGCTCCGCCGACGCCGACGTCCCGCTGGACGACCCGGACGTCTCCCGCCTGCACTGCGCGGTCACGGTCGCCACCGACGGCCGTGTCTCGGTGGCCGACCTCGGCTCCACCAACGGCACGGCCCTGGACGGCACCCGTGTGAGCGACCGCGCGGTGCGGTTCGCTCCGGGGGCCCTGCTGAGGATCGGCGAGTCCGCCCTGCGGCTCACCCCGTCCGGCGGCCCCGGGGCGCGGGTACGGACGGTGCCGGACGGGGAGGGTTGCGTGCGCTTCGCCCCGGGACCGGCCGGCGAGGCCGGTGATCCGGGTGCGGCGGGCGCCGCCGGGCACGCGCGCGTGGAGCCCACCTCGGGCCCGGCCGCCGGCGGCCCCTCAGGACCGACCCATCACGCGTACGGCACGGCAAGTTGGGCTGCCCCGGGCGCAGGCGCGGGGGTTCGGGAGCACCGGCGCGGCGAACAGCCGGCGGTACCGGGCCAGGGCGGGGCACCGAGCATCGAGACGCGCGACGGGGACGCAGGGGAGCCGGGTTCGGCTCCCGGCAGGGCTTCCGTCGACGGGGCCGACGGCTTCGGGGCCGGCGGACCGAGCGGCGAACGCCCGGCACCCGGGATGCCCGGCGCGACCACCGGCGCCGGGGACACGGCCGCAGGCCGCTACGAGGCCGGCGGACCGGGCGGTGAAATCGGCGCGCCCGGCATATCCGGTTCCATCTCCCGTGGCGGGGACACCCACGCGGGGCGGTACGGCGTCGGCGGCCCGGGCGGCCTGACCGGAGCCGCCCACGACGGTACGACGAGCCGCGGCCCGGCGTCGGACAGCGCCTCTTCCCGCACCGGCGCGGCGGAGGGCCGCGGCCGCAAGGACACCCCGCTCCGGGGCACCGACGCCCCCGAGGGCGGCCGCCGCCGTGGCGGAATCGGTGCCTGGGCGCGACGGCTGGCCGGTGGACGCGGGGAACAGCCCGATGCCCGGCCGGAGGCGTACGGCGCCACGGAGGCCGGTGCGGGCGGCGTGCAGGCGGCCGATGTCCGGCAGCTGCCGGAGACCTGGCCGGATCCCGCCGCGCTGCTGCTGACGGCGCTGGGTCCCGGGCCCCGGCTGTGGGAGCGGGAGCCGGGACACCCGGAGGCGCTGACCGTGCGGCTGGGCACGGCCGACCGGAGCGCACCGGACGGCTCGGGCGTGCTGCCCGCCGTACCGGTGACCGCCGCGCTGCGCGAGGCGGGTGCGCTGGGCCTGGCCGGTCCGCGCCCCCGGCTGTCCGGGCTGGCTCGCGCGGTGCTGGCCCAGCTGGCCGCACTGCACTCCCCCGACCTGTTGGAGATCGTGCTGATCAGCGCGGACCGCAGCCGTCCCGAGGAGGAGCGGACGGCCGAGTGGTCCTGGCTGGGCTGGCTCCCGCACGTCCGCCCGGGCCACGGCCAGGACTGCCGCCTGTTGCTGGCCTACGACCGCGAACAGGCGGCGTCCCGCACGGAGGAACTGCTGCGCCGGGTGGAGGAGTTCGCGGCGACGGGCCGCGGCGCGGCCCGGTCGGCCTCGGTGACAGGGGCCGTCGCCCCGTCCACCGGCCCTGCCGGACAGGCCTCGCCCGCCGCACCGGCAACGGCACCCGGGACGGCCCGGCACACCGCCCCGGACCCCGCCTCCCCGCACGGCACCACCGCCTCCGCCCGCCGCCCCTCCTGGGCCAGGGAAGGCGCCGAGCTGGACGGCTTCGGTGGCTTCCCGGGTCCGTTCACCGTCGTCGTCGTGGACGGAGACCCCGGCGGTGCCTCTCTGCAGGAAGCCCTGGCGCGGCTGGCCGTGGCCGGTCCGCGGGCCGGGGTCCATGTCGTCTGCCTCGCCGAGACCGTGGCCACGACGCCCGCCTCGCCCGTGGCGCAGACGTACGAGGCGGCCTGCGCGGTCACGCCCACCTTCCGGCACTGCGGGGCCGTGGCCCTGCTCAGCGGCGATGTCGCCGGTGCGCTGCACCTGATGCGTGTCGCGCCCACCGGGCCCGTGGGCCCGGGGACCGTGGCGACCGTCGACGCCGTCTCCCCGGCCTGGGCGGAGCGGTTCGCGCGGGCGCTGGCGCCGCTCCGGCCGGACGGCCCCGTCGGCGAGCGGCACGCGCGCGTGGCCGTACCCCTGCCGCAGTCGGCGCGGCTGCTGGACGAGCTGGGCCTGGCCCGGGCCACCCCGGCCTCGCTGATGGCGCGCTGGGCGGACGCGGCCGACGACACGGAGTCGCTGGGCGGCCGGGCCCGCGCCGTGCTCGGTGCCGGGCCGCACGGCCCGCTCACCGCCGACCTGGTGGCCGACGGGCCGCATCTGCTGATCGAGGGGCCGGCCGGCAGCGGCCGTACCGAGCTGCTGCGGGCGCTGGTCGCCTCACTGGCCGCCGCGGAGCGGCCCGACCGGCTGGGCATGGTGCTGATCGACGGCCGGGACGGCGTCGGCGCGGGCGCGGGGCGCGGTGAGGGCCTGCGCGTCTGCACGGACATACCCCATGTGACGACCCACCTCATCGCCAACGACCCGGTCCGCATGCGGGAGTTCGCCCAGTCGTTGAGCGCCGAGCTGAAACGGCGCGCGGAGTTGCTGGGCCGGACGGACTTCGCCCAGTGGCACGCGGGGCGTGCGGTGTCCGGCCGTATCGTCGCGCAGCGCACCCCGGGCGGGCGCCCGGCGGTCTCGGGGGCCGGGGACATAGAGGCGCCGCCCAGCTCCACGCTGCGGCTGCGGCCCGGCGCCGCACGCAAGCGCACCGAGGCCGCACCGCCGCTGCCCCGGCTCCTCGTGGTCGTCGACGACCTGGACGCGCTGGTCTCCCCCGCGCTCGGCTCGCCGGGCCGGCCCGCCGCCGGATCGGTGATGCGGGCCCTGGAGGCGGTGGCCCGGGAGGGCGAGCGGCTCGGCGTGCACCTCGTAGCCGCGGCCGGGGCGGGCGGTCGTACGGCGGAGACGGAGCCGGCCCGGCAGGCCACCCTGCGGGTCACGCTGGACACGCCGACGGCCGGGCCCGAGGAGCCGGCGCCGGGGCGCGGCAGGCTGGCGTACGCGGACGGGCGGACCGTCGGTTTCCAGGGCGGCCGGGTGACGGGCCGTATCCCGCGCACCGCGACCCAGCGGCCCACGGTCGTCCCGCTGGAGTGGCAGCGGATGGGCGATCCACCGGCCCGCCGTCCCGTGCGCGAACTGGGCAACGGCCCCACCGACCTGGCCCTGCTGGCGAGCGCGGTGGAGCGGGCGGCCCGGGAGGTCGCCGCGGCGGAGGTGCCCTCTCTCCTTTAGCCGGAATCCGTGCGCATACTTCCCTGATCACGAGCCGGTCACGATGACCCGCCGGACGGCGCAGGCGCTCTTGCCGCCCTTGTGCGGCCCGGCGTAGACCGGACCGCACGGAACAGTGTTCTGACGTTCAGCGGAGAACGACGAACGGGGAAGTGATGCGTGGCAACAGCAACACCATCCGGACACACAGGGCCGTCACCACGGTCGCCGCACTGCTCGCGGGAGCCCTCGCGCTCACCGCCTGCTCCAGCGGCGACGGCAAGAAGGGCAGCGGCGACACGAGCGGCGGGGCGACCGCGAGCGGCTCCGGCGTCACCCTGCCGAAACTGAACGGCGCGAGCCTGGAGGTCGCCGCCGTCTGGACCGGCACCGAGCAGGCGAACTTCAAGAAGGTCCTGGCGGAGTTCGAGAAGCGCACGGGCGCGAAGGTGACGTTCGTGCCCGCCCAGGACCCGATCATCAACTTCCTCGGTTCGAAGATCGCGGGCGGTCAGCCGCCGGACGTGGCGCTGCTGCCGCAGCCGGGCGCGATCAAGCAGGCCGTCGACAAGAAGTGGGCCAAGCCGCTCGGCCCGGACGCGCTCAAGGAGCTGCAGAAGAACTACTCACAGGGCTGGCAGGACATCGGCAAGGTCGACGGCAAGCAGTACGGCGTCTACTACAAGGCCGCCAACAAGTCGCTGATCTGGTACAACGCCAAGGTTCTCGAGAACGCGGGCGCCAAGGAGCCGAAGACCTGGCAGGAGCTGCTGACCGCCGCGCAGGCGGTGTACGACTCCGGTGTCACCCCGTTCTCGGTCGGCGGCGCCGACGGCTGGACGCTGACGGACTGGTTCGAGAACGTCTATCTGTCCCAGGCCGGGCCGGAGAAGTACGACCAGCTCGCCCAGCACAAGATCAAGTGGACCGATCCCTCGGTGAAACAGGCCCTGACCACGCTCGCCCAGATCTGGGGCAAGAAGGACTATGTGGCGGGCGGCGCGGACGGCGCCCTGCAGACCGAGTTCCCGAACTCCGTCACGCAGGCCTTCACCGGCGGGGACCAGCCGAAGGCGGCGATGGTCTACGAGGGCGACTTCGTCCAGGTCAACATCGGTGACACCAAGGCGAAGGTGGGCACGGACGCGAAGGTGTTCCCGTTCCCGGCGGTCGGCTCGACCGCGCCGGTGGTCTCCGGCGGTGACGCGGCCGTCATCCTGAAGGACTCCAAGGCGGCGCAGGCGCTGGCCACGTTCCTGGCCTCCCCGGACGCGGCGACCATCCAGGCCAAGCTCGGCGGCTACCTCTCGCCGAACAAGAACGTGCCGGACTCGGCCTACCCCAACCCGGTGCAGCAGAAGATCGCCAAGGCGCTGATCGCGTCCGGCGACGACTTCCGCTTCGACATGTCCGACCAGGCCCCGCAGGCCTTCGGCGGCACCCCGGGCAAGGGCGAGTGGAAGGACCTGCAGGACTTCCTGAAGAACCCGAAGGACGTGGCGGGCACCCAGGCGAAGCTGGAGAAGGACGCGGCGGCGGCCTACGGGAACGGGAGCTGATCCGGCGATGGCGTCGGCAGCGGCGGCCGGGACCCCACCGGGTCCCGCCGCACCGAAGAGCCGCAGGAGCGTGACCGGCACCCGCAGGACGGTGGCAGCCCTGTTCCTGCTGCCCGCACTGGTACTGCTGGGCGCGCTCGTGGTCTACCCGATCGGGTACTCGCTCGTCCGCAGCTTCTACAACGCCTCGGGCGACGGCTTCGCCGGCATCGACAACTACAAGGCGCTGTTCACGGACGACGGCATCCGCACCGCCCTGAAGAACAACATCATCTGGGTGGTGTTCGCGCCGACCGTCTCCACGGCCCTCGGTCTGGTCTTCGCGGTGCTGACCGAACGGGTGCGCTGGGGCACGGCGTTCAAGCTGGTCGTCTTCATGCCGATGGCGATCTCGATGCTGGCGGCCGGGATCATCTTCCGGCTGGTGTACGACCAGGACCCGGACAAGGGTGTCGCCAACGCGGTGTGGGTGGGCGTGCACGACACCTTCGCGCAGTCGTCGGCGTTCCCGAAGGCACACCCGGGCCGCGAGTCTCCGCTCGAACCGGACCAGGGCGGCTTCATCACCTCGTCCTCGGTGCACACCGGGCAGACGGTCACGCTCCCGCTGGTCGGCGTCGCCCCCGACCAGATGCCCGACGGCGCGAAGAAGGCCGTGGCGGCCGAGCCGGAGCCGGGGAAGATCACCGGCACCACCTGGCAGGACTTCACCCGCGGCAAGGGCGTCGGGAAGCTGGGCGTGCCCGACCCGTCCGAGCTGGGCTACGCCGGGATGCGGATCGAGGCGGTGAAGGACGGCACGGTGGTGGCGTCCACCGAGGCGGCCGGCGACGGCACCTTCACGCTGCCCGCGCAGGCTGACGGCGCCCGGCTGAGGCTTCCCGCGAACAACTTCAGGGAGCCGTACAACGGCGTCGACTGGCTCGGCCCGTCGCTGGTCACCCCGGCCATCATCGGGTCGTACGTGTGGATGTGGGCGGGCTTCGCGATGGTGCTGATCGCGGCCGGGCTCGCGGGCGTGCCCCGGGAGCTGCTGGAGGCCGCGCGGGTGGACGGCGCGAGCGAGTGGCAGGTGTTCCGCCGGGTCACCGTGCCGCTGCTCGCTCCGGTGCTGGCGGTCGTCACCGTCACGTTGATGATCAACGTGCTCAAGGTGTTCGACCTCGTCTACATCATCGCGCCGGGATCCTCCCAGGACGACGCGAACGTGCTGGCCCTGGAGCTGTACCGCAAGGGCTTCGCGGAGGGCCAGCCGGGCATCGCGAGCGCGATCGCGGTGTTCCTGCTGCTCCTGGTGATCCCGGTGATGCTGTTCAACATCCGTCGGCTCAGGCGGGAGGTGCGGCGATGACGACCGCTGCCGGAAGCATCGGAAAGGCGGCGGCCGCCGACATGACCGTGAAGGCCAGGCAGTCGCTCGGTTCGAGGATCGCCGAGCGGCTCAGCGGCGGGCTGGTCCGTGTGTTCCTCATCCTCGTCGGCCTGTTCTGGCTGGTGCCGACCATCGGTCTGCTCATCTCCTCGCTGCGCACACCGGAGGACATGAGCGCGAGCGGCTGGTGGAAGGTGTTCACCCAGCCGTCCCAGCTGACCTTCGAGAGCTACCAGAAGCTGCTGGAGAACAGCGACATCACCAGCTCTCTGGTGAACACGGTGCTGATCACGGTCCCGGCGACGATCCTGGTCGTGGTGATCGGCTCGCTCGCGGGCTACGCGTTCGCGTGGATGGAGTTCCCGGGCCGGGACTGGTGGTTCCTCGGCGTGGTCAGCCTGCTGGTGGTGCCGGTGCAGGTGGCGCTGATCCCGATCGCCGAACTGTTCGGCAGGATCGGCCTGTTCGGGACCATCTTCGGGGTGATCCTGTTCCACGTGGGCTTCGGTCTGCCGTTCGCGGTGTTCCTGCTGCGGAACTTCTTCGCGGAGATCCCGCGGGAACTGCTGGAGGCGGCCCGCCTCGACGGTGCCGGTGAACTGCGGCTGTTCGCCCGGGTGGTGATGCCGCTCGGCGGGCCCGCGATCGCGAGCCTCGGCATCTTCCAGTTCCTGTGGGTGTGGAACGACATGCTGGTCGCGCTGGTGTTCACCAAGTCCGGCTCGCAGCCGATCACGGTCGCCCTGCAGACGCAGGTACGGCAGTTCGGCAACAACATCGACGTCTTGGCGCCGGGTGCGTTCATCTCGATGGTGATCCCGCTGGTCGTGTTCTTCGCGTTCCAGCGGCAGTTCGTGTCCGGGGTCATGGCGGGCGCGGTCAAGTAGCAGCAAAGGGACACTTTTCGAGGGGCGGGTCTCAAGAGGCCCGCCTCTCCCACTGGGGTCTGGGGGTGTCCCCCAGAAAACACAGCACCCGACGTCCCCCACATGCCGTACGAACCGTAACCAAATCACTCCATTGGCCGTTCCCGGGCAGAACGCCCGCGCCGACCGACCCATGGATGTCCCTTGCCCAGGTTCAGTGTCATTGTTCCCGCGTACAAGGTCCAGGCGTACCTCTCGGAGTGCCTGGACTCGGTGCTCTCTCAGTCGTATCCCGACCTCGAGCTGATCGCCGTGGACGACTGCTCGCCCGACGCCTGCGGCGCCCTCATCGACGAGTACGCCGCCCGCGACGCGCGCGTGAAGGCCGTACACCTGGCCGAGAACCAGGGCCTGGGCCGCGCCCGCAACGCCGGCATGGCCCGGGCGACGGGAGACTACCTGGTCTTCCTGGACAGCGACGACACGCTCACCCCGGAGGCGCTGCGCTCGATCGCCGACCGGATCAAGGAGACCGGCGAGCCGGACGTCCTGGTCTTCGACTATGCACGCACCTACTGGAACGGCGCGGTGGAGCGCAACAAGGTCGCCGCCCAGCTCACCCAGCAGGGCCCGGCGCCCTTCCGTCTGGAGGACCGTCCGGGGCTGCTGCGGGTGCTGATGGTCGCCTGGAACAAGGCGTACCGGCGGGATTTCGTCGCGGAGCAGGGCTTCGGGTTCCCGGCCGGCTACTACGAGGACACGCCCTGGACCTTCCCGGTCCTGATGGCGGCGGAGTCGATCGCCACCCTGGACCGGGTGTGCGTGCACTACCGGCAGCGGCGACAGGGCAACATCCTGTCCACGACCAGCCGCAAGCACTTCGACATCTTCGAGCAGTACGACCGGGTGTTCGCGTTCATCGACGGGCGGCCCGAACTCGCCCGGTGGCGCGCCGTGTTGTTCCGCCGCATGGTCGACCACTTCTCCACCGTGTTCACCAAGCGGGACCGGCTCCCGCGCGGCACCCGGGGCGAGTTCCTGCGCAAGGCCCGCGCCCACTACCGCCGTTACCAGTCCCGTGGCGCCTCCGTCCCGCTGCGCACCCGGTTGCGCCACAGCCTCGTCCGCTTCGGCCTGCACCGCACCTACCGCGCCCTCCAGCTGACGATGTCCGCCCGCCGCCGCGCCCTCAAGGCCACCGTCAAGCTCGCCCGGGCCGTCCGCGCCGGCGTCCTCCAGCTGCACTACCGCGTCCAGCTGCGCCTCCCGCTGCGCTCCGACCGGGCCGTCTTCGCCGCCTACTGGAACCGGGGCCACGGCTGCAATCCGGGCGCCCTGGAGGAGGCGTTCCGGACCCACGCCCCGCACATCCGCACCGCCTGGATCGCCCGCCCCGAGCACCAGCACACCGTCCCGCCGGGCCCGCGCCGGCTGCGTCCGGGCAGCTTCGGCTACTGGACGGCACTGGCCCGCTCCAAGTACCTGGTCAACAACGTCAATTTCGACCGTCGGCTGAGGAAGCGTCCCGGCCAGGTCTTCGTCCAGACCCAGCACGGCACCCCCCTCAAGCACATGGGCCTCGACCTCCAGGAACGCCCGGCGGCCGCCGGTGACATGGACTTCGAGGAGCTTCTGCGGGGCGTCGACAAGTGGGACTACATGCTCTCCGCGAACCGCCACACCACCCTGACCTGGGAGCGCGTCTACCCCGGCGGCTACACCACGCTGGAGTACGGCTACCCGCGCAACGACGTGTTCCAGCGGGCGACGTCGGCCGACGTGGCCCGGATCCGCGAGTCGCTCGGCATCCCCGAGGACACGGTCGCGCTGCTGTACGCCCCCACCCACCGCGACTACCACCGCACCCAGCGCCCCGCCCTCGACCTGGACCGGATCCTGCGCCGGCTGGGCCCGCGCTTCGTGATCCTGGCCCGCGCCCACTACTGGCACCCCGGCCCGCTCGCCGAGGGCTCCGCCCGCATCGTCGACGTCGGCGACCACCCGGACATCGCGTCCCTCTGCCTCGCCTCGGACGCGCTGATCACCGACTACTCGTCGCTGATGTTCGACTACGCCAACCTGGACCGGCCGATCGTCGTCCACACCGAGGACTGGGACGCGTACGACGCGGCCCGGGGCACCTACTTCGACCTGCGCGCCTTCCCGCCGGGCGCGGTGGCCCGCAGCGAGGACGAGCTGATCGACATCTTCGCCACCGGCCACTGGCGCGGCTCGCGCTCCGCCCAGCTGCGGGCGGCGTTCCGGGAGCGGTTCTGCCCGTACGACGACGGACGCGCCGCCGAGCGCGTCGTACGGCACGTCGTGCTGGGCGAGCAGGCGGGCCGGCCGGCGTTCGTGCCGCTCGCCGAACGCAAGCCCGTGCCCTCGGCCGCGGCGGCGCTGGCCCGCTCCCCGCTGGCCACCGTGGAGCAACCTTCCGGCTCCCTCCCCGTCACCGAGAGCCGCTGAACAGCGTTGGTCCTACCGGGAGTTCCCATGCCCCTCAGCACTACGCGGCCCACTCCGGTCCGGCCGTCCACCTGGCGTCCCGCCGGACGGCCCAGCCGCTTCCGCAAGACAACAGAAAGAACAGAATGCCCCGCTTCAGCATCATCGTCCCGTCCCACGGGGTCGCTGGTCGGCTGTCCCAGGCGCTGGACTCGGTCCTCGGCCAGTCCTTCGGCGACCTGGAGCTGATCCCGGTCTGCGACGCTCCCGACGCCCCGGCCGCCGCGGTGGCCGCCGCATACGCCGAGCGGGACTCCCGGGTGACACCGGTCAACTCGCCGCCGGCCGCCGGTCTGAGCGGGGCCCGCAACGCCGGGGTGCGGGCGGCGACCGGCGCGTACGTGCTCTTCCTCGACGGCGACGACCTGCTGCTGCCGGGCGCGCTGGCGGCGCTGGACGCGCGGCTGACCGAGACCGCCGGTGTCGACGTGCTCCATGTCGAGCACGAGCGGACCCCCTGGTGGGAGGGCGAGCCGAGCAACCCGGCGGCCCCGCTGCTGGCCAGGGCGCCGAAGGGAGCCTTCGCTCCGGAGGTGTTTCCCGAGCTGACGGGCGTGCAGCTGCCGGCGTGGAGCGCCGCCTACCGCCGCACCTTCCTCACCGAGCACCGACTCGCCTTTCCCGAGAGCCACTTCACCGACCTGGGCTGGGGCGGGCTGACCACGATCGCCGCCGGGCGGATCGCGGTGCTGCGCCGAGTCGTCGTACGGCACCGGCTGCGCCGGCAGGGCAGCAGGCTCAACCTGCCCGGACCGCACCAGCACGCCCTGCTGGACCAGGTGGAGCTGGTGCTGACCCGGGCGGCCGACAGCGGGCTGTCCGCCGAGCGGACCCACGCACTCTTCGAGCAGCTCTTCGGGTACGTGCTGAAGACGGCGTCCCGGCCGCAGCGGCTGACCTCCGGACACCGGGCGTTCTTCCGCCGGGCCGGCCGGCTGTACCGGCGGCACCGGCCCGCCGGCTACCACGCCCCGGGCGGCAGCCTCGGCGTGCAGCACCGGCTGCTGGCGGCCGGCGCGTACACCGCGTTCCGCGCGCTGCGCGGCGCCAACCAGGCGACGGCCAGGGCGGCCGAGACCGTGCCGCGCCCGCACCTGCTGCGCACCCGGCTGCGCTACGCCCGCGACCTGCACCGCTCCCTCGACCCCGACCTGGCCGTGTACTGCGCCTACTGGGGCCGCGGCTACGCCTGCAACCCGGCCGCGATCCACGCCAAGGCCCGTGAACTCGCCCCGCACATCCGCTCGGTGTTCCTGGTCGAGGCCGACCAGGCGCACGCGATGCCGAAGGACGTCGAGCACGCGGTGATCGGCTCCCCCCGCTACTGGGAGGTGCTGGCCCGCGCCAAGTACCTGGTGAACAACGCCAACTTCGCCGAGGGCGTCGTCAAACGGCCGGGCAGTGTCCATCTGCAGACCCAGCACGGCACCCCACTGAAGACGATGGGCGTGGACCAGTCGACGTACCCGGTGGTGGCCGCGCAGTCCGGCAGCTTCACCAGGCTGCTGGGCCGGGTGGACCGCTGGGACTTCAACCTCTCGTCGAACCGCCACTCCACCCAGATGTGGGAGCGCGCCTTCCCCGGTTCGTACGAGCACCTGGAGTACGGCTATCCGCGCAACGACGTCTACTACACGGCGACCGCCGACGACGTCGCCCGTATCCGGCGCGAGCTGGGCGTGCCCGAGGACAGCGCGGCCGTGCTGTACGCGCCGACCCACCGTGACCACCACACCGGCTTCGAGACCGGCCTGGACCTGGAGGCGTTCTGCGCGGCGGCCGGCGAGGACGTGGTCGTGCTGCTGCGCGCCCACTACTTCTACGACGGGGGCCGCACCCGGAACTCCGGGCGGATCAGCCGCATTATCGATGTATCCGCGCACCGCTCCTCGGAGGACGTGTGCCTGGCAGCCGACGCGCTGGTCACCGACTACTCCTCGATCATGTTCGACTACGCCAACCTGGACCGGCCGATCGTCGTGTACGCCGACGACTGGGAGGTCTACCAGGAGACGCGGGGCGTCTACCTCGACCTGATGACGGAGCCGCCGGGACCGGTCGCCCGCACCGCCGAGGAGCTGGCCCGGGTCTTCCGCGACGGCTCCTACGCGGGCCCGGAGGCGAGGGCGCAACGGGCCGCGTTCCGCGAGCGGTTCTGCCAGTTCGACGACGGGCTGGCCGCCGAACGCGTCGTACGGCGGGTGCTGCTCGGCGAGCCGCCGGAGGCGATCCCGCCGGTGATCCCGCTCGCGGAGCGCATCCCCGCCCCCGCCGCCGCGACCCTCGTGAGGAGCTGACCCGCCGTGCCCCGCTTCAGTGTCATCGTCCCCTGTTTCAAGGTGCAGGGCTTCCTGCGCGAGTGCCTGGACTCGGTGCTGCTGCAGTCCTTCAGCGACCTCGAACTGATCGCCGTGGACGACTGCTCCCCGGACGGCTGCGGCGCGATCCTGGACGAGTACGCCGAGCGCGACCCGCGGGTGAAGGTGCTGCACCTGCCGGAGAACGTCGGCCTCGGCCGGGCCCGCAACGCGGGTATGCCGCACGCCACCGGCGACTACCTGTTCTTCCTGGACAGCGACGACACCCTCACGCCGGGCGCGCTGCGCGCCGTCGCCGACCGGCTGGCGGAGTCCGGCGACCCGGACGTGCTGGTCTTCGACTACGCGCGCACCTACTGGTGGGGCGGCACCCGGCGCAACGTGCTCGCGCAGGTGCTCACCGACGCCGGCCCGGACACCTTCACGGTCACCGACCGGCCGGAGATCCTGGACCTGCTGATGGTGGTGTGGAACAAGGTCTACCGGCGCGACTTCGTCGAGGAGCACGGCTTCGAGTTCCCGCCCGGGTACTACGAGGACACCCCCTGGACCTTCCCGGTCATGCTCAGCGCCCGGCGGATCGCCGCCCTGGACCGGATCTGTCTGAACTACCGGCAGCGCCGGCAGGGCAACATCCTGTCCACCACCAGCCGCAAGCACTTCGACATCCACGACCAGTACGAGCGGGTCTTCGCCTTCGTGGACGCGCACGAGGAACTGGCGGGCTGGCGGCCGTACCTGCACCGCAAGATGGGCGAGCACTGCCTGGACATCCTCGCCAAGCCGGACCGGCTGCCGCCCGCGGACAAGGCCGAGTTCTTCCGGCGCACGGCCGAGATGTTCCGCCGCCACCGGCCCGAGGGCGCCCTGGTGGACGGTGAGGTCGCCCTGCTGGAGGGCGGCTACCCGGCGTACCGGCTGAAGCGGCAGGCCGCGCGGGCCGGGCGCGAGGCCGGGCGGCGGACGGAGCAGCTGCGCCGGGCGGGCGCAGAGCGGGCCCGCCGCGGCTGGGCCGGGCTGCATGCGCACCGTCCGCTGGACCCGCACCTGGTGGTGTACTCGGCGTCCTCGCACCGGGGCGTGCTGGGCGATCCGGCCGCCGTGTACCGCAGGGCGCGGGAGATCGCACCGCAGCTGCGCGGAGTGTGGGTGGTCCGCGACGAGGAGGCCGCCGCGCAGCTGCCGCCCGACGTGGAGCACGTGCTCGTGGGCTCGCGGCGCTATCTGGAGGTCACCGCGCGGGCGAAGTTCTTCGTCAACGACGTCAACTGGCCCGGCTCACTGGCCAAGCGGCCGGGCAGCGTGCACCTCCACACCCACCAGGGCACCCCGCTCAAGTACATGGGCGCCGACCTGCTGGACAAGCCCGGGGCCCGGCTCGGCTTCGACGTGCCGCAGATGCTGCGCCGGGCCGACCGCTGGGACTACAGCCTGGTCGCCAACCGCCACTCCGAGCTGGTGTGGGAACGCGCCTACCCCTGCCACTTCACTTCGGTGCGCACCGGCAGCCCGCGCAACGACGTGCTGGTCGGCGCGGCGGACGGAGCCGGGGAAGCCGGCGCCGCCTTCCGGGTGCGGCACGGCATCCCCGAGGACCACCGGGTGGTGCTGTACGCGCCGACGCGCCGGGACTACCGGCGGGGCGGGCACGTGGACCGGATCGACCTGGCCCGGTTCGCGGCCGACCTGGGCGAGGACTGCACCCTCGTGGTCCGGCTGCACCCGACGCTGGCGACCGGTCCCGCGCGCGGGATGGGCCTGACCGAGCTGGCCCGGCGCGGGATCCTGGTCGACGCGACGGACGAGCCGCACGTCGAGGAGGTGATGCTCGCCTCCG
The DNA here is from genome assembly GCF_044541035.1 of Streptomyces sp. NPDC085866. NCBI lineage: Bacteria > Bacillati > Actinomycetota > Actinomycetes > Kitasatosporales > Streptomycetaceae > Streptomyces > Streptomyces sp. NPDC085866. The sequence goes on along the minus strand of NZ_JBITSQ010000001.1, from coordinate 45,567 downwards.
ACGTGCTGGTCACCGACTACTCGGCCCTGATGTTCGACTACGCCAACCTGGACCGGCCGATCGTCGTCCACGCCGACGACTGGGCCGCGTACACCGCGAGCCGGGGCGCCTATCTCGACATCACCGCCGAGGCGCCGGGCCATGTGTCCCGCTCCTACCGGGAGCTGGCCTGGCTGTTCGCCTCCGGGTCCTGGCGGGACGAGGAGGCGGCCCGGCTGCGGGCGGACTTCCGGGAGCGGTTCTGCGAGTTCGACGACGGCCGGGCCGCCGAACGGGTCGTACGGACGCTGCTGCTGGGCGAGTCGATGCCCGGGGGCGCTCCCGTGCGGATCCCGGGGCAGAACGTCGGAGGTGACCTGCTGGCCTCGACGTGAGGGCAGGCAGGTCACCTCAGGTGTTGCCGGGTGAGCCCGGGTCCTACTCGATGACGAGGTCGACCTCGACGTTGCCGCGGGTGGCGTTGGAGTAGGGGCAGACCTGGTGGGCGGTCTCGACCAGCTTGCGGCCGGTCGCCTCGTCCACGGTCTCGGGCAGCTCGACGCGCAGCGTCACCTTCAGGCCGAAGCCCTCGCCCTGCTTGCCGATGCCGACCTCGGCGGTGACGGCGGCGTCGCTGACATCCACCTTGGCCTGGCGGCCGACGAGGCCGAGCGCGCTGCCGAAGCAGGCGGCGTAACCGGCGGCGAAGAGCTGCTCCGGGTTGGTGCCCTGGCCGTTGCCGCCCAGCTCCACCGGCATGGCCAGGGCGAGGTCGATCTTGCCGTCGGAGGAGACGGCACGTCCCTCGCGGCCGTGGGTGGCGGTGGCGACAGCGGTGTAGAGCGCGTCCATGGAAGACCATCCCTCTCGAAGTCATGTGATCCGGCGGCTCCTGTCCGGCCGCCCTCACGACCACAAGTAGAGCACACAATTAAGTTGTGCACAACTTAATGGCTCGCAAGAGCTACCCTGGAGGCATGACCGCCACCCAGACCCCCGCCCCCGAGGCGGACTGGCTCCGCCTGGACCGCCAGATCTGCTTCTCGCTGCACGCGGCGTCCCGCGCCTTCAACAGCGTGTACCGCGTGATCCTCAAGGACCTCGGGCTCACCTACCCGCAGTACCTGGTGATGCTGGTGCTGTGGGAGCAGGGCGACCTGCCGGTCAAGAAGCTCGGCGAGCATCTGCGCCTGGACTCCGGCACGCTGTCCCCGCTGGTCAAGCGGCTGGAGGGGGTCGGCCTCGTCCGGCGCGAGCGCAGCGCCCAGGACGAGCGGTCGGTGCAGGTGCGGCTGACCGATGAGGGCGCGGCGCTGCGCGAGCGGGCCCTCCAGGTGCCGCGCCGCATCATGGCGGCGACGGGCTTCGACCTGGCGGAGATCGGTGAGCTGCGTGAACGCCTCGACCAGCTCACCACCGCGCTGGACGCGGCGGCACCGGACGAGGCCGAGAGCTCCCGCTGACGACCGGCCGGCGGACGTAGAGCCGCACGGTCACATCGCCCTGCACGGACTCCTCACCGGGTACGAACTGCGCCGCCAGCACGGCGAGTTTCGCCCGCTCGACGGGACTTCCCGGCCTCCAACGCCCCGCGAGCAGATCCCGGTCGGCGACCACCCACACCCGATCGAGCCCTGCCACCCGCCGCAGCAGACTCTCCGCCCCGACCTCCCTCCCGTACAGACTCCCCGAGCCGGCCCCCGACTCCGCCAACGCCACGTCCCGCACCCCTCGGAACGCCCCCGGATAGGAAAGAGCCGCGTTCCGCGTCTGCGCCGGCACGAAGAGCACGGAATCCCCGTCCCCGACTTCCCGCCCGGCAACTCGCGCCACGACAGCCAGGTCGTCGGGGCGGCGGCCCGGGTCGCGGTCGTCGCTGAGGAGGGGGAGTTGATGGGACAGGGCCAGGGCGATCAGGAGTACGCCGGCCAGGGGGAGGAGAGCGGAGCCGGGGAGGGGTCCGGTCTTCGACGGCAGCCGAGGGCGCCTTTTCGACCTGTCACCCGGCCACAGACGCCCGACGACCCCGGCCACCCGCTCGGCCCCCGCCGCCACCAGCAACGGCGCCCCCGACAGGGCGTACAGCACGTACCGGTCGACGTACAGCGGCGAAACCTGCGACACCAGCATCAGCACGGCCGGCGGCAGCACGGCCGACGGCAGAGCGACCCCCGCACAGGTCACCTCCCCCCGCCGCCCCACCAACCCCACAAGCCCCACCACGGCCAACCCCAGACACGCCCAGTACACCCCGTCCGTCGGCCCGAGAAACGTCCGCAGCAACCCTCCCGCCGTCTCCCACGTCGGCTCCCGCAACCACGCCACCTGAGCCGATTGAGCCCGCGACACAAGCACCATCGGTACCAGCGCCACCCCCACCGCACCCGCCGCGCACCCCCAGCCCCGCCACACCCGCACCCCCGCCCGGGCCAGCGCCAGCGACACCGCGTGGGCGAGCAGCAGCAGGACAGCGAACTCGTGCAGCCAGCAGGTGAGGCCGAGCACCACGCCGTACGCCCGCCAGGAACCCCCCTGCACGGCCCGGACGAACAGCAGCGTCGCTCCGGTGGCGCCGGCCGCGACCAGGGCGTACGAACGGCCCTCCTGCGCGTAGTGCCCGGCCATCGGCGTGATCGCGTACAGCAGTCCGGCCCACAGCCCGACACGCGGCCGCACCAGCCGTGCGCCGAGCCCGGCCACCAGACCCGCGGTCAGCGCCGCCGCGCACACGGACGGCAGCCTGAGGACGACCTCGCCGGGACGGACGCCGAGGACGGCGTGCATGAGCAGGTAGTACAGGCCGTGCACCGCGTCCACCCCGTGCAGCAGCCGCCAGATCTGCGGCACCGTGCGACGCGCGACCTGGAAGGTGACGGCCTCGTCCCGCCACATCCCGCCACGGTCCAGCCCCCAGAGCCCGAGCCCGAGCATGACCAGCGCGGGCAGGGACACGGACACGCACACGGCGAGCGCACTCCGCACACCTCTCGCCGCGCGAGTCGTTGTACCGGGTGCACCCGGTACATCCGGTGCATCAGCCGGTACGACAGCTGCTGCAGCCGCCCTGCGCGACTGTGGTTTCACAAGAGGCCCGACGTTCACCATGGCCCGATCTTTTGCGATTAGCCAACCTTTGCCGGTCATTGACGGCGTATCGGCATGGATACACCATCCGCGCAGATTAGGCTCCCACGTGATGAACCGTCTCCGTGTCACCCCCGGCCCGGTCCTCGCCCTCACCGCCGTATGGCTCGCCACCCGTGCCCTGATGTCGTGGCTGCTCACGCACGACAGCTCGCCCCTGCTGGGCGGGGGTTCGGTGCCGCGCGAGGTGTGGCGGCTGTACTTCCACTGGTACGGCGTCCTGTCGCACGGCGCGTTCCCGGCGCACGACAGCACCTGGCAGTACCCGCCCGGCGCCGGCGCGGTGCTGCTGGCGCCGGGCCTGCTCCCGTGGTTGACGTACTTTCAGGCGTTCGTGGTGCTGACGCTGGCCGCCGACGCGCTGATCACGGCGGCCCTGGTCCACGCGGGGACCCGCCCCGGGCGGAGCCTGTTCGGCGCGACCCTGTGGACCTGTGGTCTGCCGCTGCTGCTGCACCTGCCGCTCGCCCGGTACGACGTACAGGTGACCGCGCTCGCCGTCATCTCTTTGCTGACGTTGGGACGCTCCCCCCGCGCGGGCGGTGTCTTCGCCGCACTGGGCGCGCTGGTGAAGGTGTGGCCGAGCCTGGTGCTGCTCGGCACGCCCCGGGGGCCGATGACGCGGCGGGCGTGGGGATGGGCGGTGGCCGCCGGAGGCGCCTGCCTCGCGCTCCTTGCCGTTTCGTTCAACAATCCGCTGGCCTTCCTGCGGGAGCAGGGCGGCCGGGGTGTGCAGATCGAGTCGTTCGGCGGTACGGCGCTCAACCTGGCGCGGCACGCCGGCTGGTCCGGCCGGGCCCGCTACCAGTACGGCGCGATCGAGATGGTCGGCCCGCACGTGCCCGCCGTCGCCACCGCCTCCCTCGCGCTCACCGCGGCCGCCTTCGGACTGCTGGTGCTGTGGAGGGTGCGGGCGCGGCACTGGAGCCCTGCCACGCCGTACGACGCCGCGCTCGCCGCGGTGCTGCTGTTCACCGTAACCAGCCGGGTCATCAGCCCCCAGTACATGATCTGGCTGATCGGCCTCGCCGCCGTGTGCCTGACCTCGCGGCACACCAGCCAGCGTCCGGTGGCCGTACTGATCCTCGCGGCGAGCGCGCTCAGCTCCGTGGTGTTCCCGATGTTCTACCGCGAGGTGGTGGCGGGCAGCTGGACCGGCTGTCTGCTGGTGCTGGCGCGCAACGGGCTGCTGGCCGTCGCAGCGGTGCTGTCCTTCGTCCAGCTGTGGCGCTCCGCGCGGCCGCCGTCCGAAAAGCCGGCGCCCGCGACCCAACCCCGACCGGATTCCGACCGTCTTCCACACCGAGCCCTAAGCATCTCTTAACGGGGTATTACCGAGTATTTCTACGCTCCCGGCCCGTGGACCCCATGCATCCAGACCCGCGAGACCCGCACCCTACGCCTCAGGTCGGTGTCGTCGTCATCGGCTACAACGACGCCGACCACGTGGTCGACGCCGTACGCTCGGCGCTCGACCAGGGCGCCGCCGTCGGTGAGGTCGTCGCCGTGGACGACTGCTCGACGGACGGCAGCGGCGAACTGCTGGCCCGCCTGGCCGCCGGCGAACCCAGACTCCGGGTCGTGCGCCGGGAGACCAACAGCGGCGGCTGCGGCAGCCCGCGCAACACCGGGATCGACGCGGTGACGATGCCGTACGTGATGTTCCTGGACAGCGACGACGTGCTGCCGCCCGGCGCGGTGGACACGCTGCTGGCGGCGGCCGCGGGAGCGCGCGCCGAGGTCGCGAGCGGGCTGTGCGTACGCCGGGAGTTGCCCTCGGGGCGGGAACAGCCCTGGCAGGCGCGCCTCTACGCGGCGCACACCGTCCTCGCGCGCCCCTCCCAGCGCCCCCGGCTGGTCCAGGACACGCTGTGCGTCAACAAGCTGTACCGGACCGCCTTCCTGCGCGAGCACGGCATCCGCTTCCCCGAGGGACGCTTCCTCTACGAGGACTTCGTGTTCACCGCGCGCGTGCTCGCCGCCGCACCGCGCATCGCGCTCGTACCGGACCGCGTGTACGTGTGGCACGTGCGCCGGTCGGCCGAGCAGTTGTCGCTCTCCCTGGACCGGGGGCGGATCGACAACTGGAAGGCGCGGACGGAGGCGTGCGCGATGGCGTACGACATTCTGCTGAGCGCCGGGCAGAAGGAGCTGGCGCGGGCGGCACGGGCGAAGTTCCTCGACCACGAGCTGCGTATGTACGCGCGCGAGCTGGGATTGCGCGACGCGCACTACCAGCGCACGTGGTGGGCGCACACCCGGGAGTACCTCGCGCGCTACGACGCCGCCGACTGGGAGGCGAACCCGTCGGCGCCCGGCCGGCTGCTGGCGCGGGTCGTCCTGGAGTCCGCCGAGCCGTGCGACCTGCCCCGGCTGAAGGAGCTGGCCGCACGCCCGGCCCGGCTGCTCCCGCCCTACGCCGGCACGCCCGACGGCACGCCCGTATGGTCCGCCGACCTCCCCCAGGTCGCCCTCGCTCCCCTCCTGACCCGCCCCACCCGCCTCCTGCCGCTCGCGGTGGACGCGGAACTGCGCCCGCGCGCGCGTGGCACCCTGCTGCGCCTACGGCTCCACGAGCTGTACGGACGGATGGCCGAGGCAGGGCCGCAGGAGGTGGAGGTGGAATGGCAGTCGAGGGAGGACGGGCGCACGGCCCAGCGCGAGAAGACCGCATTCACGCCCTCCGGCGCGGACGGCTGGACGGCCGAGGTGCCGGTCGACCTGGCCGGGCTCGGCGCGGGCACCTGGGACCTGCTCCTGACCGTGCGCTTCGCGGACGGGGCGTCCCGGAGCATGACGGCGCATGCGCTCGCGGGCGCCGGCCGACTGCGCCGGCACGCCGTCCCGAGCGTCCGGCACGCCGTGCTGCTGGTCCAGCCGTACGCCACCCACTCCGGCGCACTCGCACTGCGCGTGGCGACCGGGATACAGGGTGTCATGACAGTGGCCCGCGGACGACTCCGCCGCCTGCTTCACTGAGACCCACGGAACTTCACTGGGCCCCGCGGAACTTCGCCGGGACCCACGGGACCTCACTGGGGCCCACACGACCGAGAGCCACCGGCCACGTCACGACAGGCCGGCTGACGAGGGGAGGCCGCACATGACCTGGCTGATCACCGGCGGCGCCGGATACATCGGGGCACACGTCGTACGCGCGATGACCGAGGCGGGCGAGCGGACCGTGGTCTACGACGACCTGTCCACCGGTGTCGCCGGGCGCGTCCCGGACGAGGTCCCGCTGGTGCAGGGCTCGATCCTGGACGGCGAGAAGCTGGCACGGACCCTGGCCGAGTACGAGGTGACCGGGGTCGTCCACCTGGCGGCGAAGAAGCAGGTGGGCGAGTCCGTGGAACTCCCGCTGCACTACTACCGGGAGAACGTGGAGGGCCTGCGCGTCCTGCTGGAGGCCGTGACACAGGCGGACGTCCCGTCCTTCGTCTTCTCCTCCTCGGCCGCCGTCTACGGCATGCCGGACGTGGACCTGGTCACGGAGGAGACCCCCTGCCTGCCTCTCTCCCCCTACGGCGAGACCAAGCTGGCCGGCGAGTGGCTGGTCCGCGCGACGGGCCGGGCGACGGGCCTGGCGACCGCGTCCCTGCGCTACTTCAACGTGGCCGGCGCGGCCACCCCCGCCCTGGCCGACACGGGCGTCTCCAACCTCGTCCCCATGGTCTTCGAGAAGCTCACCGAGGGCGCGGCCCCGCGCATCTTCGGCGACGACTACCCGACCCCCGACGGCACCTGCGTCCGCGACTACATCCACGTGGTCGACCTGGCCGAGGCCCATGTGACGGTCGCCCGCGCCCTGCGCTCCACCCCCGGCAGCGACCTGACCCTCAACATCGGCCGCGGGGAGGGTGTTTCGGTCCGCGAGATGATCGACCACATCAACGCGGCCACCGGCTACGACCGCCCCCCGATCGTCACCCCACGCCGCCCCGGCGACCCGGCCCGCGTAGTCGCCTCCGCCGACCGCATCGCCACCGAACTCGGCTGGCAGGCCAAGTACGACGTCGAGGACATGATCACCTCGGCCTGGGAGGGCTGGGTACGACTCCACCCGGAGGCGGCACGGTCGTAGGCTCCGGGGGTGACCGCCCCCTCGCGCACCGAACGCGCCATCGGCGCCCTGCTCGGCTCCGCCGTGGGCGACGCCCTCGGAGCCCCCTTCGAGTTCGGCCCCGAAGGTGCCTTCTCGGCCCGTTTCCCGTACCCCGGACACGGCGGCGAGATGTGCGGGGGCGGCGGCTGGGACCCCGGCGAGGCGACCGACGACACGCAGATGGCCGTACTGACCGCCGAGTCGCTGCTGGAGTGCGGGGGCATGGACCTCCCGGACGTGTTCCGGCGCTTCCAGCGCTGGGCGGCGGCCGACCCGAAGGACATCGGCCTCCAGACGGAGGCAGTGCTGACCAGCGGCGCCCCCTGGGACACAGCCGCGGCCCTGCACTTCCGGACGAACCAACGGGCGGCCGGGAACGGGGCGCTGATGCGGGCGGCCCCTTCGGCGCTCCACTTCGCACGCCACCGCCGTGAGGCCACCATGGACGCCGCCCGCCGCCTCTCCGCCCTCACCCACGGCGACCCCGCGGCCTGGGAGGGCACGGCCGTTCTGCACGAGCTGATCCGCGTCGCCCTGACCGGAGAGGATCCGCTCATCGCCGTACCGGACACCCTGGCAGCACTCCACCCCGACCACCGGGCCCGCTACGCGACTGTCCTCGCCCCCGACTGGCACCCGGACCAGGCCACCGAGTTCAACGGCGCGGTCTGGCCCTGCCTGGGCTCGGCGGTCTGGGCCCTGCGCACGACGGCGTCGTACGAGGGGGCGGTACGCGCGGCGATCGACCTGGGCGGCGACACGGACACGGTGGCGGCGGTCGCCGGGGCGTTGGCGGGAGCGGTGCACGGGATCGACGCGGTACCGAAACGCTGGACAGAGCTGCTGCACGTACCGCTGCCGGGGTTCGGCGACCGGGTACTGCGGGCACGGGAACTGGCCGGCCTGGCGCAGCGGTTGGCATAGCGGACAGCCTGCGGTCGTTTCCCGAGTGCGGGTTGCAGGGGGCTGATCGCGCAGTTGCCCGCGTCCCGGGGAGTCGCGGCGCCCCTACATCGCGTCCTGGCCGCGGTAAGGTCACAACGCCTTGAGCGCCCCCGCCGTGGCCCGTGCCAAGTTCTCCAGGTACCCCTTCGGCAGCTTCGGGGAGCGGATGACCACCGAGCGCCAGTACAGGGGGCCGGAGATCAGGTCCAGGGCCAGGTCGGGGTCGACCCCGGTCCGGACCTCGCCCCGTGCCTCCGCCGCCGCCACGATCTTGCTGGCGACACCCTCCTGGCCGTCCCGCAGCGCCTTCTGCATGGCTTCCGCGATCTCGGGGTTGCGGGCCGCCTCCGCCTGGAGGTCGGGGATGATCTGCGAGGCGACGGGGTGGCGCAGGGCGCGGGACGTCACTTCGTACAGCAGGCGCAGGTCCCCTTCCAGGGAGCCCGTGTCGGGGACCGGCAGGCCCAGTACCGCCATCGCCGACACCACGTCCAGCACCAGGTGCAGCTTGGAGCGCCAGCGGCGGTACACCGCCGTCTTGCCGACGCCCGCCCGCCGCGCGATGCCCTCGATGGACATCCGGGCGTACCCGACCGCCGCGAGTTCCTCGAAGACCGCCGCACGGATGGCCTCGGTCACGTCCTCCCGGAGCACGGCGGCCCCGGCGGGTGTCCGGCGGCGCACGCGCTTCGGGGCCTCGTCGGCGTTCGTCGTCATGCGACCCAGCATAGGGCGTTACGACGAAACGGTTGCGTCCCGACGGTCGATGGTTCTAGGCTCACGTTGCGACGATACGGTCCCGTCCCGACGTAAGAGAACGTGAAGAGAAGCGTAAGGAAACGCCGGATGGCGGACGAGGACCACTCAGGCCCGGCGGCAGCCGGACGCACCCCCCTCCCCCGAGCGAAAGCAGCGGATGTGAGCCAGGTCCTCCACACACCGCCCCCCACCCAGGTCCCGGCCGACGACGACCTCTCGGCGCTGGCCGCCCGGCACGGCCTCACGGTCAGCGGCGCCCGCCCCACGCTGCCGGAGTACGTCCAGCAGCTGTGGGCCCGGCGCCACTTCATCACCGCGTTCGCCACCGCCAAGCTCACCGCCCAGTACAGCCAGGCGAAACTCGGCCAGGTCTGGCAGGTCATGACCCCGCTGCTGAACGCGGCGGTCTACTACTTCATCTTCGGCGTGCTGCTCGGCACCAAGCACGGCGTCCCGGACTACATCCCGTTCCTGGTCACGGGCGTGTTCATCTGGACGTTCACGCAGAGCTCGATCATGGCGGGCACCCGCGCGATCGCCGGCAACCTCGGCCTCGTCCGCGCCCTGCACTTCCCGCGCGCCGCCCTGCCGATCTCCTTCTGCCTCCAGCAGCTCCAGCAGCTGCTCTTCTCGATGGCGGCACTGGTCGTCATCCTGCTCTGCTTCGGCGTACCGGTCGCCGCGTCGTGGCTGCTCGCGATCCCCGCGCTGTTCCTGCAGTTCATGTTCAACGCGGGCATGTCGATGATCATGGCCCGGGCGGGCGCCAAGACCCCGGACATCGCCCAGCTGATGCCGTTCGTGCTGCGCACCTGGATGTACGTGTCCGGCGTGATGTGGAGCATCGACAAGCTCACCAAGAAGGACCACCTGCCGCACATCGTCACGGTCCTGCTGGAGACCAACCCGGCCGCGGTCTACATCGACCTGATGCGGTACGCGCTGATCGACAGCTTCCACGCCAAGTCGCTGCCCCCGCACGTGTGGGCGGCGGCCACAGGGTGGGCACTGCTCGCCGGCGTCGGCGGCTTTATCTACTTCTGGAAGGCTGAGGAGACGTACGGCCGTGGCTGAGCAGACCGCAGAGAACATCCCCACCATCGTCGCCGACCGCGTCGACATCGTCTACCGGGTCAACGGCACCGGCGCGGGCCGCGGCACCGCCACCGCCGCCCTCAACCGCATCCTGCGCCGCAAGCAGGCCGAGAAGGCGGCCGGCGTGCGCCGGGTGCACGCGGTGAAGAAGGTGTCGTTCGTCGCCTACAAGGGCGAGGCGATCGGACTCATCGGCACGAACGGCTCCGGCAAGTCCACGCTGCTCAAGGCCGTCGCCGGGCTCCTCCCGGTGGAGAACGGACACATCTACACCAACGGCCAGCCCTCCCTGCTGGGCGTCAACGCGGCCCTGATGAACGACCTCACCGGCGAACGCAACGTCCACCTCGGCGGTCTCGCCATGGGCATGTCCCGTGAGCAGGTCAGGGAGCGCTACCAGGACATCGTCGAATTCTCCGGGATCAACGAGAAGGGCGACTTCATCACGCTGCCCATGCGGACGTACTCCTCCGGCATGGCCGCCCGCCTGCGCTTCTCCATCGCCGCCGCCAAGGACCACGACGTCCTGCTGATCGACGAGGCCCTCGCGACCGGCGACCGCTCCTTCCAGAAGCGCTCCGAGCAGCGGATCCGCGAGCTGCGCGAGCAGGCGGGAACGGTCTTCCTGGTCAGCCACAACAACAAGTCGATCCGCGACACCTGCGAGCGGGTCCTGTGGCTGGAGCGCGGCGAGCTGCGCATGGACGGCCCGACCGAGGACGTCATGAGGGAGTACGAGGCCTTCACCGGCGACAAGAGCGACAAGACGGCGAAGAAGCCGGCGCCGAAGAAGGCGGCACCGAAACCCGAGGCTCCCAATGTCCCTCTTCCTTCGTGAGCCTTGCTCTTACCTCAGGCGTGGTTATCCCTTTCATCCATCTAGTGACAGTATGTTATGAAAGGTGCCCCCTGAGACCACGAGCTGAAGGAGTCCCCTGCGATGCCCCAACTCAGTGTCATCGTCTACGGGCCGAACGCCCAGGGGCATCTGACCGAACTGCTCGACTCGCTGGAGGCCCGCCCGCTCGCGGACGCCGAGGTGATCGTCGCCGCTGTCGGCGACTGGGCGCGGGAGACGGCCGAGGGTCACGCTCCCGAGACGGTCGTGGTGCCCCTGCCGGAAGGCACCGGTGACGCGGCGGCCCGGGCGGCGGGCGCCGCGCGGGCGTCCGGCCGCTGGCTGCACTTCGTGCACGCCAAGGACGGTCTGCCCGCCGGCGCGCCCCGGCTGATCGCCGAGCGGACCGCCGAGCTGGACGATTCGGTGGACGTCCTCCTCCTCGACCATGTCAGCACCACCTGGCAGACCGCCGCCGCCCCCTCCCGCGACGGCCGCCTCCTCGCCGGCGCCGGCCGCGCCGACCTCGCCCTGGACGACGCGGCCGACCTGCTGCGCCTCACCCCGCTGCTCGGCACCCGCGCCCTGCGCACCGCGTTCTGGCGGGCGCACGAGGAGCAGCTCACCACCGACGACGAGCCGTACGCCGCCCACGCGGCCCTGCTGCACGCCGGCCGCGTCGCCTGCCTGAACCAGGCGGCGTACGAGAACCGCGTGCTGCGCCCCGAGAGCCTGCCGCCCCTCACCTCCGAGGACCGCTTCTCGCTCATCGACCGCTACGAGTCCCTGCTCCCGCTCGCCCGGGACCGCCGCGCCGCCCGCACGGTCCTGTACGACCTGATGGTCCGCGACCTGGTGCGCACCTTCGCCGGCGAGAACCTGCCCGACGCGGTGGCCCGCGAGTTCTTCCGCCGGGCCTCCCTGGCGACGGTTCGCTGGCGCCCCGAGGGCCACCAGCGCCCGGCCGGCATCGAGGGCGTCCGGCACGCCCTGCTCGAAGAGGGCGCCTACACCAAGTACCGCGCCTTCCAGGCCGCCAACCGCACCCGCCGCGCCGCCAGGAAGGCCGTACGAAGCCGTAAGCGCCAGGTGGGCGCGAAACTCCGCGACCAGCAGTACCGCAGGGCACTCAGCCGCCCGATCGATCCCAACCTGGCCGTGTTCGCGGCCTACTGGGAGCGCGGGGTCTCCTGCAACCCGGCCGCCGTCGCAGCCAAGCTCGCCGAACTCGCCCCGCACATCCACAGGGTGTGGGTGGTCAACAAGGAGAACGCGGCCCTTCTGCCGCCCGGCACGGACCACGTGATCCCCGGCACCCGCCGCTACTGGGAGACCCTGGCCACCGCCAAGTACCTGACCAACAACGTCAACTTCCCCAACGCGGTGGTCAAACGCCCCGACGCGATCCACCTCCAGACCCACCACGGCACCCCGCTCAAACGCATGGGCCTGGACCAGATGGAACACCCGGCCGCCGCCAAGGGCCTGGACTTCGCCGCGCTGCTGGCCCGTATCGACAAGTGGGACTACAGCGTCAGCGCCAACAGCCACTCCACCCGCATGTGGGAGCGCGCCTACCCGGCCCGCTTCACCTCTCTGGACTACGGCTATCCGCGCAACGACGTCTTCTACACGGCCACGGCCGCCGACGTCCGCGCCGCCCGCGAACGCCTCGGCATCGCCCCCGGCAGGACAGCCGTCCTCTACGCCCCCACGCACCGCGACTACGAGGCCGGCTTCACCCCCCGCCTCGACCTCGCCGCGCTCGCCGACCGCCTCGGCGAGGACACGGTACTCCTGGTCCGCGCCCACTACTTCTACGGCGGCGCCGCCTCCCCGCTGACCGGCCTGCGCCGCTCCGGCCGGATCATCGACGTCTCCTCCTACGACCCCGTCGAGGAGCTGTGCCTGGCCGCCGACGCACTGGTCACGGACTACTCGTCGATCATGTTCGACTACGCCAACCTGGACCGCCCGATCGTCGTCTACGCCGACGACTGGGAGACGTACCGGACCACCCGGGGCGTCTACTTCGACCTGACGGCCGAGGCGCCCGGCCAGGTCGCCCGCACCCAGGAGGAACTCGCGGAGATCTTCCTCTCGGGCGCCTGGCGCGACGAGGGCGCGGCGAAGGCGCGGGCCGCGTTCCGGCGCCGGTTCTGCGAGTACGACGACGGGCGCGCCGCCGAACGGGTAGTACGCCGGGTCTTCCTCGGCGAACGCGAGGATGCGCTGCCCCCGGTGATCCCACTCGACGAACGCACCCCCGCCCCGACCCCCGAGGAGGCCACGGCATGACGACCCCCGACGTCACGGTGACGGTCATCGTCTACAACGACGCCGCCCGTCTCCCCCGGGCGGTCGCGTCGCTGCGCGCCCAGACCCACGCCAACATCGAGATCGTCATCAGCGACGACCACTCCACCGACGAGACGCCCTCGGTGGCACGGGAGTTGGCGGCCCAGGACCACCGCATCCGCTACCTGCGCCTGCCGGAGAACAGCGGCGGCTGCAGCGCCCCGCGCAACCGGGCCGTCGAGATCGCCCGGGCGCCGTACCTGATGTTCCTCGACAGCGACGACGAACTCCCGCCGCGCGCGGTCGAGTTGCTGCTTGCCGCACACCGGGAGCGGGAGGTGGACTTCACGATGGGCGCGGTCCGCCGGGTCCGGGTGGACAACGGGCGCCGCTCGACCTGGATGCCCCACCTGGTCGCCGAGCACCGCACCGTGGAGGGCATCGAGTCCGACCCCCGGCTGCTGTTCGAGCACCTGTCCACCAGCAAGATGTACGCCCGCGCGTTCCTGGACCGCCACCAGCTCCGCTTCCCCGAGGGCATCCACTACGAGGACCAGCTGTTCTCGGCGCAGGCATACTGCCTGGCGAAGGCGTTCACGATCATCCCGGACCCGGTGTACGTCTGGTACATCGAGCCGTTCGCGGACGCCGCGTCGGCGTCCATCTCCAACCAGCGGCACAAGATCTCCAACGTCGGCGACCGGGTGCACGTACAGCGCCTGATCGACGACTTCCTCGTGCGGAGCGGGCACGCGGCGCTACGGGAGGACAAGGACTACAAGTTCCTCAAGCACGACTTCCGGATGTACGCGGGCGACCTGCCCTACCGGGACACCGAGTGGCTGGAGTCCTTCGCCGAGATCATGAACCCGTACCTGGACACGCTGGCCGAGGGCGCCTTCGCCCGGCTGCCCCGCCCGGAACGGGTGGTCCTCCAACTCCTGCGCGACGGCCGCCTGTCCGACGCCCAGCAGGCGGCGCGGGGCCTGGGCAACGGCGTGGCCCCGAGGCACGTCACCGCCGACGACTCCGGCACCACGTACTGGGGCGACACCGTCCCCTCCTCCGACCGGGCCCGCCACGAACTGGACGTCTCCGACCTGGAGCTGGACACCCGCCCGTTCCCCAGCGCCCATTTCCGTCACGAGATCACCGAACTCACCCCGGGCCCCGGCGCGTCTCTCGTTCTGGCGATCCGCACCTACGACCCCGGCCTGCGACTCCCGGTGGGACCGCAACGCGCGAGTCTGGTGCTGGCTCCCGGCCGACGCCGCACGACGGTCCCGTTCCGCCTGGACCCGGTCCGCCCGGGCCTCTTCGAGGGCCGCGTCCGCCTGGACCTGTCGACGGCACAGCCCCCTGTCCAGGGCTTCGCCGGAGTGCGCCACCCGCTGCTCCGCCTCGAACAACAAGGCCTGGCCCACTCGGGCCTCCTCCTGGCCCCCCTGGACTTCCCCGCCGTCACGACCCGCATCGACTACCGGTCCGGCGCCACCCCGCACGACGTCACCATCGAACCGGAGGGCCGCAACCCCGGCCGCCTGCAGATCCGCTGGCACCCGGTGGGAGTCACGGCTCGCGTCATCCGCCCGATGGTCCGGAAGGTGGCCCGCCCGAAGGTCCGGAGCGCTGCCCGGCTGGTGGCGAGCCTGTTGAAGTAGCTCAGCTGCCCGCGGCGGTCGTAGTGCCTACGCAGCCGCGGGCAGCCGTGCCGGTTGCCGGCGCCGGTCAGCGCGCGACTTGGTACAGCACCTGCCCACCCGGCCCGGTGGCCACCTGCCGCAGCCACGGCTCCGCGGCCCCCTTGCCGCCCACGACCCACCGCACCCCGTACTCCCGCACTATGTCCCGCCGCCGGCCGGACGACGTGTCCGCCGCGAAGTACCGCGTCACCGCAGCATCCCGCCTGGCCGCATCCGGCAGGAACACATCGGGATACCCAGGAGCCACGGTGTACGGGCCGTACGCGGGAATCTGCCGGGACGGCATCGTACGAGCCATGACCACGTCCCCGTACTTCACCCAGGGCGTGATCCACTGATACCCGACCCATGGCGTCCGGTACTTCACCGCGACCGCACCGGGCAGCGCATCCGGCCCGACGACGTACCCGAGCGTCCCCGCCTGCGCCCAGGCCCCCACAGCCAGCGCGGCGCCGAGCGCACACGCCCATCCCAGCCTCCCCCACGCTCGGCTTCGCTCGCGCGGGGCTACCCCCATGGCCCGCTTCCCCGCCGACACGGCCTCCAGCGCGGCCGCCAGCTGAGCCGAGATCAGCACGGCCGGCAGGGCGCGGCCCCACGAGTAGTGCCCGGTCAGCCCGCCCGCGGCGAACACCAGCACACCGAGGGCGAAGAAGAGGACGAGGGGATCCCAGCGGTCCCGCCGCCAGCGCAGGCCCAGGGCCACAACCCCCAGCAGCACCAGCCCGAACCGCCCGGCCAGGTGGTCGTACAGCGGGCGGTGGATCGCCTCGAGGTCCGCGCCCACGGAGAAGAGCGAGAAGAAGTCGTAGTACGGCCAGAGCCACAGCAGCACCACGCCGAGGGCCAGAGCGGCCCCGAGCCGCAGCAGCACCGAACGGCCCGGCCGTGCCGCGATCACCATCGCCAGCGCGCCCAGCGACGCCACCACCCCGGTGAACTGGTGGCACAGCAGGATCAGCCCCCACAGCAGCCCCAGCCCCAGCCACACCCCCCAGCGCGTCTCGGCGCGCAGTGCCCGGGTGAGCCAGGCCCAGAAGTGGAAGGACAGGCCGAGCGCGAACACGCTGGGGTACGACACCGTCAGCGCGAGCGAGTTGAGGCCGAGGAAGCCGCTCCAGTTGAAGAGGAGAGGGCCCCAGAGGAAGACCAGGCTCAGGATCGCGAGGGCGGGTGCCGCAGGGTGGGTGCTGAGCGTGCGCACGTACCGCCACACCCCGGTGACCAGCAGCCCGAGCCCGGCGACCGCGCCGATCCGCAGCACGTCGAA
Organism: Streptomyces sp. NPDC085866; assembly: GCF_044541035.1. Lineage (NCBI taxonomy): Bacteria > Bacillati > Actinomycetota > Actinomycetes > Kitasatosporales > Streptomycetaceae > Streptomyces > Streptomyces sp. NPDC085866. The sequence continues at coordinate 29,431 of NZ_JBITSQ010000001.1, read as the reverse complement.
CACCGACAGGCTGGTGATCCTGGCGAGGCAGCCCAGCAGCAGCATCCAGGGCGAGTAGTACGGGCTCGGCGTGTCGGCGGCGACCAGCGGGTTCCCGGGGTTCAGCAGGCTGTGGCGCAGCCGCTGCACGGTGGCCGCGTGCATGCCGAGGTCGCCCGCCCAGGGCAGGCGGACGATCACCAGGAGCATCAGCACCAGGACCAGCGCGGCGGCGACCTGCGGCAGCGCCCGTACCGCGCGCGCGGTGCTAGGCGGCGGTGCGGCGCGCATCCTGCTGGAACACCCAGGTGCGGTAGACAAGGAAGCGGAAGGCCGAGGCGAGCACGATCGACAGCGCCTTCGCCACATTCGATTCGAACGCGCTCTGCATTCCGAGCCCGTGATAACCGGCCCAGAACAGGCCGCTTTCCATCACCACGCCGAGACCGCTGAAGACGAAGAACAGGACGATCTGACGGCGGGTGCGCGAGGCCCGGTCGCGATAGGCGTAATAGCGGAAGCCCAGGTAATTGGTCGCCATCGCGATACAACTGGCCAGGACCGTCGCGGTCATCGCCTGCCAACGCAGGCCGTGCAGCAGCAGGTTGAACACCAGGAAATTGACGAGGACACCGCTGCCGCCGACGACCCCGAATTTCACGACTTCCAGCACGACGCGCGTGACGGGCCGGGCCGGAGCCGGCACGGTTGCCGCCGGGCGGATCTCGGTGAGGTTCACTGTCACACCGCAGACCATATCGGAAACGCGCCGATTAGCAGGAAAGGGTAAATTCGCTGATCTTTTTTGCCTAAAGGTCGGCAAGAAACGGAACGCCCCGGGCCGATATGACATCGGCCCGGGGCGTCCTGAGTCGTACGACTGCCGTACGGCTACGAATGCGTGCGCAGCAACGTACGCATCGTCCGCATCGCCACCGACAGGTTGGCGAGGTCGAAGGATTCCGACCCGCGGATCTCCTCCAGGGTGGAGCGCGCCCGGCCCAGGATCGCCGAGTTCTTCTGCTCCCAGGCCTGGTAGCGCTGCTCCGGGCTCGAGGAGCCGTTGCCGGCCGCGAGGACGTCCGCCGTGAGCGCCGAGTGGGCCGCGTACAGGTCCTCGCGGATGGAGGCGCGGGCCATCGACTGCCAACGGTCGGCGCGGGGCAGCTCGATGATGCGGTCCATCAGCTGCGTGATGCTGAGCCGGTCGGCGAGGTCGTAGTAGACCTCGGCGACGTCCAGCGGCTCCTTGCCCGTGCGGTCGGCCACCGAGACGATGTCCAGCGCCGGGAAGGCGGAGGAGAACCCGGCCACGCGGGTGGCCAGCTCGTCCGGGACGCCGGCCGCGGACAGCTCGTCGTACACGTGCTGGTACCACTCGAGGTCCGCGCCGCGCAGCAGCTTGGGCAGCTCCTGCCAGACCTGCTCGACCCGCTCGCCGAAGAACTCCATGGTCTCCGCGAGCTGCAGCGGCTGCGGCCGGTTGTTCAGCAGCCAGCGCGTGCCGCGCTCGACCAGGCGGCGCGAGTGCAGCCGGATCCGGGTCTGGACGGTCGCGTCGACCTTGTTGTCCAGCTCCTCGACCGCGTCCCACACCGGCGCCGAGCGGAAGATCGCGCGGGCCGCGGTCTGGGCGCGGACGATCTCCTCCAGCGAGGCACCCGTCTCCTCGCGCAGGCGGTGCAGGTACGTCGTACCACCCGTGTTGACCGTGTCGTTGACCAGCACGGTCGTGGTGATCTCACGGCGCAGCGGGTGGCTGTCGACCGCGTCCGCGAACCGCTCGCGCAGCGCCGTCGGGAAGTAGGCGTGCAGCAGGGTGCGCAGGTACGGGTCGTCCGGCAGCGAGGTGTGCAGCAGCTCGTCGGCGACCGTGATCTTCGTGTACGCCAGCAGGACGGCCGTCTCCGGACCGGTCAGGCCCTGGCCCTGGCCGAGGCGCTCGCGGATCTGGCGGTCGGTGGGCAGGAACTCCAGCGCCCGGTCGAGGTCGCCCTCGCGGACCAGGTGGCGGATGAACCGCTGCTGCGCGTGCAGCATGTCCTTGGACTGGGCGAGGGCGTTGGCGAGCGCCGTGTTCTGCGCGTAGTTGTTGCGCAGCACCAGGGCGCCGACCTCGTCGGTCATCTCGGCGAGCAGCTTGTTGCGCTGCTTGACGGTCATGTCGCCGTCCGCGACCAGGCCGTTCAGCAGGATCTTGATGTTCACCTCGTGGTCGGAGGTGTCCACGCCGGCGCTGTTGTCGATCGCGTCGGTGTTGATCCGGCCGCCGTGCAGCGCGAACTCGATGCGGCCCAGCTGGGTCAGGCCCAGGTTGCCGCCCTCGCCGACGACCTTGACGCGCAGGTCGCCGCCGTCGACGCGGATGGCGTCGTTGGCCTTGTCGCCGACGTCGGCGTTGGACTCCGCCGACGACTTCACGTACGTGCCGATGCCGCCGTTCCACAGCAGGTCCACCGGCGCCTGCAGGATCGCCTTCATCAGGTCGGCCGGGGTCATCTTGGAGATCTTCTCCTCGATGCCCAGGGCCTCACGGATGTGCGCGTTGAGCGGGATCGCCTTGGCCGTGCGCGGGAAGATCCCGCCGCCCGCCGACAGCAGCTCGGTGTTGTAGTCCTCCCAGCTGGAGCGGGGCAGCTCGAACAGACGGCGGCGCTCGGCGTAGGAGGTGGCCGCGTCCGGCGTCGGGTCGATGAAGATGTGCCGGTGGTCGAAGGCGGCGACCAGGCGGATGTGCTCGCTCAGCAGCATGCCGTTGCCGAACACGTCACCGGACATGTCACCGATGCCGACGACCGTGAAGTCCTCGGTCTGCGTGTCCACGCCCAGCTCGCGGAAGTGCCGCTTCACGGACTCCCAGGCGCCGCGCGCGGTAATGCCCATGCCCTTGTGGTCGTAGCCGGCCGAGCCGCCGGAGGCGAAGGCGTCGCCGAGCCAGAAGTTGTACTTCTCGGCAACCCCGTTGGCGATGTCGGAGAACGTCGCCGTGCCCTTGTCGGCCGCGACCACCAGGTAGGTGTCGTCGCCGTCGTGCCGGACCACGTCCAGCGGCGGCACGACCTCACCGGCCACCATGTTGTCGGTGATGTCGAGCAGCGCCGAGATGAACGTCTTGTAGCTGGCGATGCCCTCGGCCAGCCACGCGTCCCGGTCGACGGCCGGGTCCGGCAGCTGCTTGGCGACGAAGCCGCCCTTGGCGCCGACCGGCACGATGACGGTGTTCTTCACCATCTGCGCCTTGACCAGGCCGAGGATCTCGGTGCGGAAGTCCTCACGGCGGTCCGACCAGCGTAGGCCGCCTCGGGCGACCTTGCCGAAGCGCAGGTGCACGCCCTCGACGCGCGGCGAGTACACCCAGATCTCGTACGCCGGGCGCGGCGCGGGCAGGTCCGGGATGGCCTGCGGGTCGAACTTCATGGACACGTACTCGTGCGGCCTGCCGCCGAGCGCCTCCTGGAAGAAGTTCGTGCGCAGGGTCGCCTTGATGACGGTCAGGAACGAGCGCAGGATGCGGTCCTCGTCCAGGCTCGCCACCTGGTCCAGGGCCGCCTCCAGCTCCTCCAGCAGGGCGTCCACGATCTCCAGGCCGGCCTTCTGCCGCTCCGGGGACATCCGCGCCTCGAACAGGGAGACGAGGAGCCGGGTGGTGTGGACGTTGTTGCGGAGGGTGTCCTCCATGTAGTCCTGGCTGAAGGTGGAGCCGGCCTGCCGCAGGTACTTGGCGTACGCGCGCAGCACCGTCGCCTGCCGCCAGTTCAGCCCGGCGCTCAGCACGAGGGCGTTGAAGCCGTCGTTCTCCGCCTGGCCGGTCCAGGTCGCGGCGAACGCCTCCTGGAACCGCTCACGGCCGTCGTCGCCGAGGTAGTCGCCGTTGGCGCCGGCCAGCGCCTTGGGCAGGCGCAGGCCGAAGTCGTAGATCCAGGCGACGGTGCGGTCCGCGCAGCGCAGCTCGTACGGCCGCTCGTCCACGACCTCGACGCCGAGCCGGTTGAGGACCGGCAGCACGGCGGACAGCGAGACCGCGTCGCCCTTGCGGTAGATCTTGAAGCGGCGCTCACCGGGAGCCGCGCCCACCGGCTCGTACAGGCTGAGCGAGAAGTCGTTGCCCTTCTCCTCGGAGAGCCGCTCCAGGTGGACCAGGTCGGCGACCGCCGCGCGCGGGGTGTGGTCGGCCTTGTAGCCCTCGGGGAAGGAGTTGCCGCCGTAGTAGCGGCGCAGCAGCTCGGCCGCGCGCTCCTCGCCGCACTCGGCGTTCAGCGCCTCGCCGAACCCGTCCGCCCAGGAGCGGGCGGCCTCGACCAGGCGGGCCTCGATGCGGTCCTTGTCGGCGTCCGACAGCTCGGGCAGCTCGGTGCCCGGCGGGACCCGGACGACGAAGTGCAGCCGGGACAGGATCGACTCGGTGTTCCAGGCGGTGAAGTCGACGCTGATGCCGCCGAGCTCCTCCTTCAGGATGTCGATGATCCGCAGCCGCACGCCGGTGGTGTAGCGGTCGCGCGGGAGGTAGACGAGGGCCGAGTAGTAGCGGCCGTACTCGTCCTGGCGCAGGTACAGCCGCAGCCGGCGGCGCTCCTGCAGGTACAGGACGCTCGTCGCGATGGCCTGCAGCTCGGCGGCGGGGGTCTGGAACAGCTCGTCGCGCGGGTAGGTCTCCAGGATCTGGAGCAGGTCGCGGCCGTCGTGGCTCTCGGGCGAGAAGCCAGCGCGCTGCAGGACCTCGTCGACCTTGCGCCGGATGACCGGGACCCGGAGGACGGACTCGGTGTAGGCGGCGGAGGAGAACAGGCCGAGGAAACGGCGCTCGCCGACGACGTTGCCGTCCGCGTCGAACTTCTTCACGCCGACGTAGTCCAGGTACGACGGCCGGTGCACGGTGGACCGGCTGTTCGCCTTGGTCAGCACCAGCTGCTTGTGCTCGCGGGCCTTGGCCCGGGCGTCGGCCGGCAGCCGCTCGAAGGAGGGGCTGACCGGGTGCTGGTCGTCCTCGGCGTGGTGCGGGTCGGAGCGCAGGATGCCGAGGCCGGTGCCGGGCACGGCGGCGAGGGTGTCGTCGTCGCGCAGCTGGTACTCGCGGTAGCCGAGGAAGGTGAAGTGGTCGGCGGACAGCCAGCGCAGCAGCTCGCGGGCCTCCTCGACCTCGGGCGCGGGGAGGTCGCCCGGCCGGGGCTCGCTCTCCAGCTCGTCGCCGATCCGGGCCGCAGCGTCCCGCATCTTCTCCCAGTCCTCGACGGCCTCGCGGACGTCGGACAGGACGCGCAGCAGGTCGGCGGTGATCTGCTTCAGGTCGGCGCGGTCGGTCTCGCGGTCGATCTCGACGTGGATCCAGGACTCGATGTGCGCGTCGTGCGGAAGGTCGCCGGCGCCGGTGGACGCGGTGGGCAGCACCTCCATGAGCTTGCCGGTGAGATCGCGCCGGACGACGATCTGCGGGTGGATGACGACGTGGATGCCGCGTCCCTGCCGGGTCAGCTCATTGGTGACCGAGTCGACGAGGAAGGGCATGTCGTCGGTGACGACCTCCACGACGGTGTGGCTGCAGGTCCACCCGTTCTCCTCCACGGTCGGGGTGTGCACCCGGACGTTCGCGGTCCCCTGCGGGCGGTTCTCGGCGAGCCGGTAGTGCGAGACCGCGGCGCCGAAGACATCGACCGGGTCGCGGTCCGAAAGGTCTTCCGGGGCGGTGTGCAGGTAGTAGCGCTGGAGGAACGCGAGCACGGACTCGGTGTCGGGAGTGCCGGCGGTGCCCTCGCCCGTCGTCCCGGTCGGTAGGTGCCCCCCGACCGGGCTGTTCTCAGCTACCCGGGCGGCCCGTTCGAGCAGCTCGGCCTTGGCTTCGTCCAGCTTGGTCTGCATTGTCCTCTGGCTCCTGTCGCGCGCCGTTGCGTGACGTAGAAGGAAAAACGGTCTCTTCCCCTCCGGCTCGACGCCACGGCCCGGGGTTTCCGGGCCGATCCGACGCTATGCCGCGAGGTGAGATGAGCGGGGGGTATTCGGCCATTGTTGGCGCACCCGTCAGATGTGACGCTGCTCTCGGCACCGCCGCTTCCGGGGCCGTCATCGGCGTCCTGGGGGCTTCCGCGCCCCCGTCCCGCCCGCGAGGACCAGCGACCGCCGCCCGGTCACGGAGGTGTTCCGTGCAACCCGGGCGCAGGGCAGGAGCAGGATCGCCCCCGCGAGATATCGCGCTGATCACGCCACAAGGCTATCGCTCCCTACCCGGGGCCCGTCATGAGCCGTATGTGTACAAAACAGGGGCCCGAAGTTTGACGTTCTGCACAGGGGCGGGACGGTGGCAGGTGGCGTATCCGGTCGCGCCCGAACGCCGCGGGACGCACCCTGAAAGCGACGGGCCCTCTTGGCAGGCACGCCCTGGGAAGGCACGTTGCCTGCAACAGTGCCCGTCCCCCGTGGAGGGGACAGTGCCGCCCCGGAGGAGCCGACATGCCCGCGAAGATCCTCATCATCACCGGCGACGCAGCGGAGTCCCTGGAAGTCCTCTACCCCTACCAGCGTCTGCGCGAGGAAGGCTACGACGTCGACATCGCGGCCCCCACCCGCAAGACGCTCCGCTTCGTCGTCCACGACTTCGAGCCCGGCTACGACACCTACACCGAGAAACCCGGCTACACCTGGCCCGCCGACCTCGCCTTCTCCGAGGTGGACCCCGGTCAGTACGCGGCGATCGTCATCCCCGGCGGCCGCGCCCCCGAGTACCTGCGCAACGACCCCGAACTGCGCAAGATCCTCAAGGCCTTCTTCGACGCCGACAAGCCCGTCGCACAGATCTGCCACGGCCCCCTGCTCACCGCCGCGATCGACACCCTCCGCGGCCGCCGCGTCACGGCGTACCCGGCCCTGGAACTGGACATGCAGACCGCCGGAGCCCACTTCGAGGACAGCGAAGCGGTGGTCGACGGCACCCTGGTCTCCTCGCGAGCCTGGCCGGACCATCCGGCGTGGATGCGAGAGTTCCTGAAGGTACTCAGGGCCAAGGCGCCGGTTAACTGAGCGCTGGGGGACGGGGGTCCGCTGCCCGAACGAAGCCGAGAGCCCGGGTGAGCGTGGGCGCAGCGGCACCCTGTCAGCGCCGGTGAGCGGCCCCGGCCCGCACCGACACCGGGCGCCGCTCAGACGCCGCTCACGCCGCCAACCGCTGCGCCTCCGCCACAGCCTCGGCCAACGTGTCCACCACGGGCACCCCGGCCTCCTCGAGACTGGCCCGGCTGTGCGACCCCCCGGTGTACAGCACAGCCCCCGCCCCCACATACCGCGCGGCAACCGCATCGTCCGCGGCATCACCGATCACCACGGTCCGCGCAACCTCCACCGCACCGGACAGCGCCTCCAGATGCCGCACCATGTGCTCGGCCTTGCTGCCACCGGACGGCCCCGTACGCCCGTCGACCCGTATGAAGTGGGCCTCGATCCCGAACCCTCGCACGAGCGGCACGAGCTCCTCGTGCCCGTACATGCTCAGCAGCGACTGGCTGTGCCCCGCCGACCGCCATCCCGCGAGCAGCTCGGCCGCCCCCGCGGTCAGCCCGCAGCGGACCCGGTGCTCCGTGTAGTACCGATGGAAGACCCCGTCCATCTGCTCCCACTCGGCATCCGTGGGCAGCCGTCCGAGCAACCGCTCGTAGAACTTCGGCACCGGCACGCAGTACAGCGCCCGGTACTCCTCCAGCGTGATCGGCGCCAGCCCCAGCTCGGCGAAGGCCGCGTTCGTCGCCCCGATGATCGCGTCATTGTCATGGAACAGGGTCCCGTTCCAGTCCCAGACGATGTGCGCGCTTCCGTGCATCCCCATGCCGAAAACCGTACCCGCCCCCACTGACAATCAGGGCGGGCGGACAGCCCGAGGCCCGCTCAGACCCCGTCCACCAGGTTGGGAATCTCCTGCGTGGCGAACCACAGCAGCTCGTGATCGTCGGTCTCGTCCACGACGAACTGCGCGTCGTCGTCCCCGCCGTCGGCCGCCTCCAGCGCCTGAGCGGCCGCGGTCACGTCCTCCTCGGCGTCGTCGGCGTCGACATGCACCGCCGCCGCCTTCGCGAGCGCCACCGTGCCGGTCACCGTCACCTCGCCGAGCGCGGCCGGATCGAGCCCACGGCCGGGGTCCGCCGTGGCGGCACCGTCGGACACGTCGACGGCGACCACGACGCGGCGCCGTACGGCACCCGGATCGGCTGCCAGCAGCCGCAGCGAAGCCAGCGCGGCGCGGCTGAGTGCCGCGTACTCCAGCTCCTCGATGTCGTCGGAGAGGTACCACTCACGCAATGCGGGCGTGACGGCGTACGCGACGAACGGGCCGGTCCCCAGCTCACCCGTCTTGTGCGCCTCGGCGAGACCGGGGAGGGTCAGGGGGACGTAGACGCGCATGGCTGGCCGCTCTTTCCTGGTCACCGACGGGCCTTCAGGATACGTGCGCCCGTCCCCTTTCGAGTCCCCGCCCACACCCCCGGCCGCGTCCACCCGGCGCCCCGCACCTCACCCTGCTCCGCGGCTCAACCACGGGGTTTCCTCATCCCCTCACCACCCGGATAGGTGAACATTTCCGCCCCTCGCCACCCGCCCAGCCTTCCTTGCGACGGCCGCTCCCACCCCCGTACAAGATCCCCACCAGCGAGTTACCGCCCGGTATCAACCGGGCCGACCGAACGGGGACTCCAATGAACAAGGTCATGAGCCGCAAGCCCCAGCCTCGCCCGCGCCACCGCCCGCCGACCCGCCACGACTCCCGCCGACCCGGCACCGCACCACCACGCAACCCCGCCCGCGGCAGGGCCCGTACGACACCGGGGACGGCCGTGGCGCAGCCGAGGCCCACCGACCTCTTCGCCGACCGTCTGCTGGCCGTCCTGAGCGGTCAGCGCCCCGTCCACTGGATGCTCCGGCACACCGCGGGCCGCGCCTACGACGACCTCGCCCGCCTCGCCGAGCACGGCCCTCTGCGCGCCCACGGCACCCGCCCGGTCGTGGACGACATCGGCTACTACGTCGCCCGCGCCGGCGCCCTCGAGGTCTTCGCCCGCATCGCGGCCGGCGACCAACGCCGCGCCCTGGCCTTCCGCCTCGAACAGGGCCCGGACCATCGCTGGCGCTGCACAGCGGTAGAACTCGGCATTCCGGGCCGCCCGCACACGGACGAGGCCTGACGAGCCCCTGCACGGCTACGGACAGCCGCACCGCCGTACCCCGAGCGGCACAGCCGCAGAACAAGCCGAAGGGCCGAGCCCCCGACAGGAGACCCGGCCCTCATTCAACGGCTGACGCCGCACCTCACTTCTTGCGGCGCCGCCCGCCCTTCGCCTGCCGACGCCGCTCCGCACGCGTCAGGCCGTCCGACTCGGACCGCACAGGCTCGTCGTCCTCGAGGTCGCGCTCCAGGATGCCGCCCTCACCGTCCACGGTGGGCGCGGAGAAGTGCAGGTCCCGCCGCTGCGGAACGTCCAGTCCCTTGGCCCGGATCTCCGGACGCGCACCCGCCTGCGCCGGGACCGTGTCCTGGACACCCTCCGCGACCGGCTGGGCCTCCTCGACGGGGACCTCCTCGACCTGCTGCTCGACCTGGACCTCCAGGTTGAACAGGTAGCCGACGGACTCCTCCTTGATGCCCTCCATCATCGCGGTGAACATGTCGAAGCCCTCGCGCTGGTACTCGACCAGCGGGTCCTTCTGCGCCATCGCGCGCAGGCCGATGCCCTCCTGGAGGTAGTCCATCTCGTAGAGGTGCTCACGCCACTTGCGGTCGAGGACCGACAGCACGACCCGCCGCTCCAGCTCACGCATGATCTCGGAGCCGAGCTGCGCCTCACGCGCCGCGTACTGCTCCCGGATGTCGTCCTTGATGGACTCGGAGATGAACTCGGCGGTCAGACCCGCCCGGTCGCCGGCCGCCTCCTCCAGCTCCTCGACGGTGACCTTCACCGGGTAGAGCTGCTTGAAGGCACCCCACAGCCGGTCCAGGTCCCAGTCCTCGGGGAAGCCCTCGGAGGTCTCCGCGCTGACGTACGCGTCGATCGTGTCGTCCGTGAAGTGCTGCACCTGCTCGTGCAGGTCCTCGCCCTCCAGGACGCGACGGCGCTCGCCGTAGATGACCTCGCGCTGCCGGTTGAGCACCTCGTCGTACTTCAGGACGTTCTTACGCGTCTCGAAGTTCTGCTGCTCGACCTGCGACTGAGCGGACGCGATCGCGCGCGTGACCATCTTGTTCTCGATCGGCACGTCGTCCGGCACGTTCGCCATCGCCATCACGCGCTCGACCATCTGGGCCTTGAACAGGCGCATCAGGTCGTCGCCCAGCGACAGGTAGAAGCGGGACTCACCCGGGTCGCCCTGACGGCCGGAACGACCGCGCAGCTGGTTGTCGATACGCCGCGACTCGTGCCGCTCGGTACCGAGCACGTAGAGGCCGCCGAGCTCCTCGACCTCATCCTTCTCGGCCTTGACCGCCTGCTCGGCCTTCTCCAGGGCGGCGGGCAGGGCGTGCGCCCACTCCTCGATGTGCTCCTCGGGGTCGAGGCCGCGCTGGCGCAGCTCCGCCTCGGCGAGGTCCTCGGGGTTGCCGCCGAGCTTGATGTCCGTACCACGGCCGGCCATGTTGGTGGCCACCGTCACGGCGCCCCTACGGCCGGCCTGGGCGACGATCGAGGCCTCGCGCTCGTGGTGCTTGGCGTTCAGCACCTCGTGCTGGATGCCGCGCTTGCTGAGCTGCTGGGAGAGGTACTCCGACTTCTCGACGGACGTCGTGCCGACGAGGATCGGCTGGCCCTTCTCGTGCTTCTCGGCGATGTCGTCGACGACCGCCTCGAACTTGGCCACCTCGGTGCGGTAGATCAGGTCCGACTGGTCCTTGCGGATCATCGGCTTGTTCGTCGGGATCGGGACCACGCCGAGCTTGTAGATCTGGTGGAACTCGGCGGCCTCGGTCATGGCCGTACCGGTCATGCCGGAGAGCTTGCCGTAGAGGCGGAAGAAGTTCTGCAGGGTGATCGTGGCGAGCGTCTGGTTCTCGTCCTTGATGTCCACCCCTTCCTTCGCCTCGATCGCCTGGTGCATGCCCTCGTTGTAGCGGCGGCCGGCGAGGATACGGCCGGTGTGCTCGTCGACGATCATGACCTCGCCGTCGATGACGACGTAGTCCTTGTCCTTCTTGAAGAGCTCCTTGGCCTTGATGGCGTTGTTCAGGTAGCCCACCAGAGGCGTGTTCACCGACTCGTAGAGGTTGTCGATGCCCAGCCAGTCCTCGACCTTGCCGACGCCGGCCTCGTGGATGGCGACCGTGCGCTTCTTCTCGTCGACGTCGTAGTCGCCGGTCTCCTCCAGGCCCTTGAGCGGGTTGCCCGCCTCGCCCTTCTTCAGGCGCGTGACGAGCTTGGCGAAGTCGCCGTACCACTTGGTGGCCTGGTCGGCCGGGCCGGAGATGATCAGCGGCGTACGGGCCTCGTCGACCAGGATGGAGTCGACCTCGTCGACGATGGCGAAGTTGTGGCCGCGCTGGACGAGCTCCTCCTTGGACCACGCCATGTTGTCGCGGAGGTAGTCGAAGCCGAACTCGTTGTTCGTGCCGTACGTGATGTCGCACTCGTACTGCTCGCGGCGCTGGGCCGGCGTCATGTTGGCGAGGATGCAGCCGACGGACAGGCCGAGGAACCGGTGGACGCGGCCCATCATCTCGGAGTCGCGCTCGGCCAGGTAGTCGTTGACCGTGATCAGGTGGACGCCGTCGCCGGACAGGGCGTTCAGATACGCGGGCAGCGTGCCGACGAGGGTCTTGCCCTCACCGGTCTTCATCTCGGCCACGTAGCCGAGGTGGAGGGCGGCGCCACCCATCAGCTGCACGTCGTAGTGCCGCTGGCCGAGGACGCGCTTGGCGGCCTCGCGGACGGTGGCGAACGCCTCGGGGAGCAGGTCGTCCAGGCTCTCACCATCGGCGTAGCGCTGCTTGTACTCCTCGGTGAGGGCACGCAGCTCGGCGTCGGAGAGGTCGACGAAGTCCTCTTCGATGGAGTTGACCTGGTCCGCGATGCGGTGCAGCTTGCGCAGGATCTTACCTTCGCCTGCACGCATGATCTTCGAGAGGACGGACACGGGGGCTGGTCTCCTTGCCGGTCGGGCCTGGGACGGTCGGTTTTCCTTCTGACGTACTGAGCAACGGCCATCGTATGCGAGGACCTGGCTGCGCCGGGAGGCCCGGCGGCCCGACGGCTGCTTCACCCTGGACAACGGGCGGGCCCTGCGGATAGTGCCGCTCCGCGGCAAGGAATTGCGCGAAATGTGATCACCCGCTCACACACGGCGAAAAGCACTGGCGCAGCGCGTGCCACCCACGCAGAATCAGCCGATGGAACCCGTCACCCTCCCCACCGACCGTCTCGTGCTGCGCACCGTCGGCCCTGACGACACCGAGGCTGTGTACGCGGCCGCCCAGGACCCCGACCTGCAGCGCTGGATCTCCCAGTTCCCGTCGCCCTACCTGCGCGAGCACGCGGAGAGCTTCACCGGGCAGATGGTGCCCGACGGCTGGGCGAACGACTCGATGTACACGTTCGGCGTGTTCCTCCCCGAAGGGGAGCTGGCGGGGATGCTGGGGATCACCATGCGCGCCCTGGGCGTCGGCGAGGTCGGATTCTGGGCCGTGAAGGAGCACCGCGGCCGCGGCTACATCACCGAGGCCACGCTCGCCGCCGCCCGCTGGGCCTTCCTCGCACTGTCCGTCGACCGCCTGGAATGGCGCGCGGAGGTCGGAAACGGTCCCTCGCGCGCGGTGGCGGAGCGCTCCGGTTTCACCATCGAGGGCACGCTGCGCTCGGCCATCAACAACAAGGGGGTACGCCGGGACTGCTGGGTCGGCTCCCTGCTCCCGTCGGACCTCGGCCTGCCGTCGACGGCGCCGTACCTGCCCGCCCGTACCTGACCCCGCCCGGACGAAACCGCAGGTCATCCCGCACTGTCAGTGCCACCCCCTATCGTCCGACGCATGACGACCCTGCCGCGCCCCACCACCACCCTCACCGCGGACGACGCCCGCCGGATCGCCCTTCGGGCCCAGGGCTTCCTCGGTGCGCCCGACCGGCGGGCCGGTGTCCGCGGGGTGCTCCGCCATCTCGGCGCGGTCCAGCTCGACACGATCTCGGTCCTCGCCCGCTCCCACGAGCTGATCCCGTACGCCCGCCTCGGCGCGGTCGGCCGCAAGACCGTCGAGTCGGCGTACTGGAAGCCTGCACCCATCGGCGCGCATCCGGCACGACCGCATGCCTTCGAGTACTGGTCGCACGCGGCGTGCATCCTCCCGGTCGAGGAGTGGCCGCACTTCGCCTTCCGCCGCCGCGCCTACCGCAACCGCCCGCACTGGAACCACCAGCTTCCCGACGGCGCCTACGACCAGGTCGTCAAGCAGCTGCGCGCGGAAGGCCCGCTGACGGCCACGGAGTTGGGCGGCGCGAAGAAGACCAACGACTGGTGGGACTGGTCGGGCACCAAGGTCGCCGTGGAGCGCGCGCTGATGTACGGCGAGGTGGTGTGCGTCGAGCGCCGCGGCTGGAAGCGGGTGTACGACCTCGCTGAGCGCGCGATCCCGGACGCGCTGCTGCACGACGAGCTGGACGACGCCGAGTGCGTGCGCCGACTGGTCCGGCTGGCCGGCGAGTCCCTCGGCGTCGGCACGCGCGCGGACATCGCGGACTACCACCGTCTCAAGGGCGAGCAGGTCGACGCGGTGATCGCCGACTCGGGTCTGGTGCCGGTCGAGGTGGAGGGCTGGGGCAAGCCTGCCTGGGCGGACCCGACGGCCCTCGCCACACCGCCGCGCGGCCGTCACCGCACCACGCTGCTGTCCCCGTTCGACTCGCTGATCTGGGAGCGGGCGCGCACGGAGCGGATCTTCGGCTTCACCCACCGCCTGGAGGCCTACGTCCCCAAGCCGAAGCGGATCCACGGCTACTTCGCGATGCCGGTGCTGGCGGGCGGTCTGCTGGTCGGGCGTGTCGACCCGGCCCGCGAGGGCAGGACCCTGGTGGCCAGGCAGGTCTCCCTGGAGGGCCCCAAGGCCGTCCCGGCGGTGGCACAGGCCCTCATCGAGGCGGCGACCTGGGTGAACTGCACGGACGTCAGGGTGGAACGGGTGGACGCACCCGAGCTCCGCGAGCCCCTCACCAGGGAACTCGCAGGCCTTCTCGGCTAGCAGCTACCGGATCTCGAGGATCTTCTCCCGCATCGCATAGACCACCGCTTCCATCCTGGAGTGCAGCTGCAGCTTCTCCAGGATGTTGCGGACGTGGTTCTTCACGGTGTTCTCGGAGATGAACAGCTCCTTGGCGATGTCCCGGTTGTTCATCCCGGTGGCGACGAGCTTGAGGACCTCCAGCTCGCGGTCGGTCAGCCGTGGCGCGGGCACCAGCCGGCGTTCGTCGGTGCGCTGGATCATCGACTTGAACTCGGTGAGGAGCTTGGACGCCATGGACGGGCTGATCTGCGACTGCCCGTCGGCCACGGCACGAATGGCGGTCGCCACCTCGTCCGTGGAGATCTCCTTGAGGAGGTATCCGGTCGCTCCCGCCTTGATCGCGTCGTAGAGGTCGGCCTCCTCGTCGCTGATCGTCAGCATGATGATCTTCGCGCTGGGGGCGACCTCCTTGATGGAGGTGCAGGCCTCGATCCCGCCGCGTTTGGGCATGCGTACGTCCATCAGCACGATGTCGGGCAGCAGGTCCGCGGCCTTGTCGACGGCCTCGGCGCCGTCTCCCGCCTCGCCGACGACCTGGATGTCCTCCTCGGCCGCGAGCACGATCTCCAGGCCACGGCGGAAGAGCGCATGGTCGTCCACGACCAGGACTCGGATCGGCTCCTGGCGTGAAGAGCCCGGGTCCGGGCCCATGCCGATGACATCGCCGCCCGCGTCATCGCCTCGCATCGGTCCGAAGGTGTCCGCCATCGTTCCTCCCCCTGAAGGCTGTGGCCTGTGGTCCTGTGCCATCGCCAACCCAAGGCAGCGGCCCACCGGTTGGGCCGGTGTGGTCATGATTTCATGCCCGGACGACGCCGAGGTGACGAGCGGGGCGCGAAGTGGTCGCACACGGGTGCCCCTGGGGGCGCACGCGCGCATCCAGGGGCACCGGCTCAGCTTCGGCCGGGTGGGTCAGCCACCCAGCGTGCCCCCTGCCGCCGGGGGTGCCTCAGCGACCATCGCCTCAGTGCTGAGGTGGATGACGCCGTAGTCGTAGGCGTGCCGCCGGTAGACGACACTCGGTTCCTTGGTCTCGGAGTCGACGAACAAGTAGAAGTCGTGGCCGACCAGTTCCATCTCGTAGAGGGCCTGGTCGAGGCTCATCGGGGAGGCGACGTGCGTCTTCTCGCGGACGATCAGGGGGCCTTCGCCCTTGACCTCCAGCGAGCCGATCTTCCTGGTCGGCACTCCGTCCGACTCGTCCTCGTGGACGGGGAGGCCGTTGCCGTTGAGCGTCGCCACGCCCGGGACGTGGTCGGGAACCTCCGCCGCCGAGATCCGGCGGGCGCCGCGGCGCGAGAATCGCTTGTCGTGCTGCTTACGCAGCCGGGCGTCCAGCTTCTCCGCCGCCAGGTCGAGTGCCGCATACGGATCGCTGGCCGCTGCCTCCGCCCGGATCACCGGACCGCGGGACCTGAGCGTGATCTCCACTCGGTCACACCGGTCGGCCTGACGGGGGTTGGGCTCCTTGGACACCTCGACGTCGAGGCTGATCACCTTGCCATCGAGCTTCTGGATCTTCTCCAGGTTCAGCTTCTCGGCCACGTGCTTGCGGAACCGCTCGGGCACCTCGGTCTTGCGGCCCTTGACGACGATGTCCACGCAGAACTCCGTTCCCGGATCGCTCCGCTCCATCGGCGGAGCATCTCCCTTTTGCACCAGGTCCCGGTGAGCCCCGGAACCTCGGACTCGGTGACTTCACCTCCTCCTCCCCCATGGGCAAGATCTCCACCCCAGCGCTGCGGGTGATTGCGGAAAACCCGCAGCACAGCATTCGGATATGAGAGGTGTGGCCTGCGCCTTTCCTCACAACCGAACATATCTCGCCCGGACGGATGTCGTCACCCTCTACCGCGGCGTACCTCCGTTCAGGTGAATTGGCCCTCTCGCTACCTGCAACGATGCAGGTAGGTGCTCAGTTCCTGTTTATTTCAAAGGAATCCCTCGGAGCGGCGACCACGGCTGCGTGGAGCGCCTCTCCGATGACGTTCGGCGCCACTATTTCGGGTGCACCATGCACCCAGTTCTTCCTGTCCGGCCGTGCTCCGATCCGTCGTTCCCCCCTTCCTTCCCGAGTTCCGGCCTCGTACACAGCCGTTCCCCCATTGCGGCGTGATACGACCGCCACCCGCAAGGCCCGAGCCGCCTCAGCGAGGGTCGCTCCGGTCGTCATCAGGTCGTCGACGACCACGACACGGCCCCCGGTGAGCAGCCGCTCCCCGCCCGCCGTCACCTCCAGCGCGCCGGCGACGTTCTCCAGGCGCTGCCGAGCGTCGAGCTCCGCCTGGTCCGCCACCGCTCGCCGTTGCCGCAGCACGGCGGCCACCCGGGCCGGTGTCCCGGTGCGCCGCAGCTCACCGGCCGCCGCGAGCGCCATCCGCCGTACCGGATCGTGCCCACGAGCGCGCACGGCCCACCGGGCGGAGGGCACGGGGACGAGCAGCACGCTCCCGGAGCCCCACCGTCCCGTGGGCCCACCCGGCCGGAGGCCCGCCCGCACGGCCCCCGCCAGGGCCGCGCCCAAGGCCCCCGCGAGCGCCAGCGCACCGCGTTCCTTGTGGGCGAGGAGGAGAGCCCGCGCCTCCCCCGCGTAGGGAGCCGCCGCATGCACCACCGGCAGCCCGGGCGGCTCCGGCACCGGCCGCACCCGGCGCGGCGCGGCTCCGCCCAGTGCGGTGCGGCACCGCGGGCACAGCTCCGTACGAGGTGCCCCGCAGCCCGCGCAGTCGGCTGGCAGCACCAGGTCGGTGAGGTCCCGCCACAACCCCCGCATGTCCACCACTGTGCCAACGCCCGGGACGGCCTGCCACCCCTGTGGAAAACGCCCTGTGGACAGCCCGGAACAACGCCCACTGACCATCACCCACACGGGTGACGGCCATATGGACATGCCTGCGGAACAGGTGTCCGCGCAGGACGGACGTCCACGCGAGGCGGACGTCCCCGTACGACAGGGTTCTCAGCCCGGATAGACCGGCGCTGTCCCGTCCTTGTCCACCTTCTGCCACTGAGCCCCGGACGGCAGTCGTACGATCCCGTCCTCCGAGTAGGCCACCAGCGGCACCCGTTCGTCCTCGGACGCGGCGATCGCCTTCACACCCGACAGGGCCGCGGGCGCCGGACCGTCCAGAGTGGAGCCGTCGACCTGGACGTACCGCATCTGATGCACGCCCCCCTGCTCCAGGCCGACCACGACCAGCCGGCTGTCCCCGGCCCAGGACATGGTCGTGACCTGCTCCAGATCGGGGGCGGCGGAGCGCAGTTCGAGGACCGCGGGACGGGCCTCCGACTTGTCGTCCCGCTCGATCCGGCCGATGAGCAGGGACTGCTGCTTGTCGTCCTTCTCCACGACCAGCGCCACCCGCACCCCGTCAGCGGCCACCCGCACGTCGCGGATGCGTCCGCGCAGGTCCGGGATGGTGACCTCCACCGGCTTGCCGACGCCCTGTTCGAGGACGTACAGCTTCGGATGACGCGGGTCGCGGTCGGCCACCCACAGGTCGCCACGGGCGTCCCAACTCGGCGTGGTCAGCCGGTCGGTCGCGGTCGCACCCTGGCTGCTGACCACCGCTTCCCCGAGCGAACCGCCCGACGCCAGCGAGGTCACGTACAGCGCCTTCCCGTCGGCACCGATGCCGGCCACGGTGTGCTCGTCCCGTGAGACGGCGACCGACTGCAGCTCCTTCTCGCCCTCCCCCAGCGGGCCCGGCACCGGAACGGCGCTGGTCCCCGCGCTCCCGGTGGGCAGCCGCACCAGGCGGTGCTTGCCGTCGAGGAAGTACAGGTACTCGGGGCTCTGGGCCGAGGCGTGCCAGGCGGCGGCCTCGGCGCGCTGCTCGGTGAGGTCGCACAGCCGGTGCCCGCCGGGCCCCTGCAGCTCGACCGACTCCAGCGTCGGCGTCAGGTTCCGCAGCGTGAACAGCAACTGGGTCGCCATCTCCGTGCACTTGGCGGACCCGGCGCGGGAGACCTTGGAGTTCAGCGGCACCGTCAGCCTGTTCTGGTCGTCCGGAGTCAGCCCCGACACGCCCTCCTGCAGGGCCGTACCGGTTGGGAAGCTGGACCTGACCACCGGCCGGAGCCACCTGGTCGGCCCGCTCAGCAGCGACCGCACCATCTGGGTCATCGGGTCCACCGTGCTGCGGACGAACACCGGGTCGGCGACCGCCACCGGCTGCCCGGTCGCCCCGACCGTCGTGGTGGAGGCGAAGTAGTACTTGTTGACGGACGTGTAGTTGCGCTGGAAGTCCGACTTTCCCATCACCACGCCCTGGGGCAGCGCGTCGATGCGCCACTGGCCGCTCTTGGCGTCCTTGGTGAGGTGCACCTTCTCGCTGTAGGCCCCGGCGGCGGGCTTGTACGCCTGCTGCGCGCCAACCGTGGCGACCATGCTGCCGGTCAGGACGTAGGTGAGGCTGCCGCTGTCGGTCGCATCCCGGCCGCCGGGATGCTGCTGGCCGGGCACGGCACTCGGCCCGTTCGCCAGGACGGTGGCCGACCGCTCCGGCCGCCAGCTGCGCGCGGCATCGGCGGTCAGGTACTTGCGGGCGGTGTCGTACTGCGGATCGTCGCTGGTCAGGGCCTCCAGGAAGCCCTGCATGATCTCGCCGGGCTCGGCGTCCTCGGCGGGCGGCATGGCGAACACGCGCACCCCGGTGTCCTGCCGCGGCGTGGACTCGACGTCCCGCAGATCCCCGCTGTCGGGCATCGAGGCACATCCCGCCAGCAGCACGGCTCCGCAGGCCGCGTAGGCCACCGCGCGTCCCGGCCTGCGCCGGACGCCCCCCTCGCGGTCAGCGCCCACGAAATGCCTCCCCTGGCTCGGTCGAGTCCTTGGGCCCGGTCGGATCCGGACGGCCCGCGTGTGTGTCGGATGCCGGACCGGCCGCGGGCCTGTCGTCCGGGCGCCGGGCGCCCCCGGTGGGCCGGGGAACCACGCGCGCGCCGTTGCCGGGCAGCGCGGTCGGGTCGGCGGCCGGGGTGGCGGAGGCCAGACGTGGGGCGATCGGGGCGCGCGCGGGCATCGGCGGCACCTGGCCGCCGCCCGGCTGCACCGGAACGGTCGCCCGCTTCTCCTCGCCCCCACGGGGCAGGCCGGCGTCGTCGAGCCCGCGGTTGCGCCGCGAGTCCTTCGGTTCCAGCGGTATCGGAGAGCCGCGCAGCGGCTCGTCCGCGGTCCGCGGCAGCGTCAGCCGGAACTGCGAGCCGCCACCCGGCTCGCCCCAGGCCTGCAGCCAGCCGCCGTGCAGCCGGGCGTCCTCCAGGGCGATCGACAGCCCGAGGCCCGTACCGCCGGTGGTACGCGCACGTGCCGGGTCGGCCCGCCAGAAGCGGCTGAAGACGCGGGTCGCCTCGCCGGGCTTGAGTCCGACGCCGTAGTCCCGCACCGCGATGGCGACCGCGCCGCCCGCGGAGGCCAGCTTGACGACGACGTCCTTGCCCTCGCCGTGCTCGACGGCGTTGACGACGAGGTTGCGCAGTACGCGCTCCAACCGCCGGGCGTCGGCCTCGGCGACGACCGGCTGCTGGTCACCGACGACGCGTATGTGCGTGCCCTTGCGCTCGGCGAGCGGCTCGGCGCCGCCGACGACCCGCCGCACGACCTCCCTGAGGTCTATCGGCTCGGCCTCCAGCGCCGCGGCACCCGCGTCGAAGCGGCTGATCTCCAGCAGGTCCGCGAGCAGCGACTCGAACCGGTCCAGCTGGTCGGCGAGCAGCTCGGCCGACCGCGCGGTCACCGGATCGAAGTCCTCGCGGGCCTCGTGGATGACGTCGGCGGCCATCCGTACGGTCGTCAGCGGCGTACGCAGCTCGTGCGACACGTCGGAGACGAACCGCCGCTGCATCCGCGACAGGTCCTCGAGCTGCTGGATCTTCAGCTGGAGGTTCTGCGCCATCTTGTTGAAGGCCTCGCCCAGACGGGCGATGTCGTCCTCGCCGGTGACCTTCATCCGCTCCTGCAGCCGCCCGGCGGACAGCCGCTCCGCGATCCCGGCGGCCATCCGCACCGGAGTGACGACCTGCCGCACCACCAGCCAGGCGATGGCGCCCAGGAGTACGACGACGAAGAGCCCAGCAGTTGCCAGCGTGCCCTTGACCAGACTGAGCGACTTCTCCTCCTGCGTGAGCGGGAAGAGGTAGTACAGCTCGTACGGATGGCCGTTGGGGTCGTTGACCTGCTTGCCGATGACCAGGGCCGGCTGGGACTCCTTGCCGTTGGAGTAGACGATCCGGGTGTAGCTCTGGGCGGCCGTCGTACTGCTGTTGATCCGGTCGCGCAGATCGGTGGGCACGCTGGAGGAAGGGTCGACGTTTCCGGAGCCGCGCGGGCTGCGCCCGCCGCCGCTGTCGTCACCCACAGGGAGCGTCACGACGTCGAAGGCACCGGCACCACCGCTCGAGAGCGAGTCCACGAGATCGCTCATCCACGGGATGACGTTCTGCGACTGCCGTCCGTCGGCCGTCTCGGTGCCGTCGCCGCTGCCGGTACCCGTGCCGCTGGCGGCCTCGTCGGCCTTCTGCTTGGCCACCGCGAACCCGCCGGTGGCCTGGCTCTGCGACGCCTTCACCTTCGCGTCCAGGAGGCCGTTGCGCACCTGCCCGATCACGACGAAGCCCAGCAGCAGGACGACACCCAGCGACATCAGCAGCGTCGTGGCGACGACCCGCAGCTGGATGTTGCGCCGCCACAGCCGCATGACAGGCAGCAACGGACGGCGCACCCAGCGCATGAACAGGCGGACGACCGGGCTGCCCTGGACCCCGCCCTGCAGCAGCCCGCCCTCGAAGAAGCGTCCCCAGCCCGAACCCGCCGCCTTCCGGCCGACAGGCCGCCCCGGACGGGCCCCGGAGCGGCCGGGAGCCGAAGCGGTCCTGTCCCCGGACATGTCAGCTCGGTCCGGCCTTGTAACCGACACCACGGACGGTGACCACGATCTCCGGCCGCTCCGGGTCCTTCTCGACCTTGGAGCGCAGCCGCTGGACGTGCACGTTGACGAGCCGCGTGTCAGCGGCGTGGCGATAGCCCCACACCTGCTCGAGCAGCACCTCACGCGTGAACACCTGCCACGGCTTGCGGGCCAGCGCGACCAGCAGGTCGAACTCCAGCGGGGTCAGCGCGATCGACTGCCCGTCCCGCTTCACCGAGTGCCCGGCCACGTCGATGACCAGGTCACCGATGGTGAGCTGCTCCGGCGCCGGCTCCTCCGACCTCCTGAGCCGCGCCCGGATCCGGGCCACCAGCTCCTTCGGCTTGAACGGCTTCACGATGTAGTCGTCGGCGCCCGACTCCAGGCCCACGACGACGTCGACGGTGTCGCTCTTGGCCGTGAGCATCACGATCGGCACCCCGGACTCCGCCCTGATCAGGCGGCACACCTCGATACCGTCCCGGCCGGGCAGCATCAGGTCGAGCAGCACCAGGTCGGGCTTGGACTCACGGAAAGCGGCCAGCGCCTTGTCGCCGTCAGCTACGAAAGACGGCTCAAAACCTTCACCACGCAGCACGATGCCGAGCATCTCGGCCAGTGCGGTGTCGTCGTCGACGACAAGGACTCGTCCCTTCATAAACGACATCATCCCATTCTCATAACAGCGACAGGCGCCCTGGTGAGGCAGGTCACGGCCTCGTGACGATAGTCGTAGGAGCCCGTCACTGTCTGCCCTCGTCCGCCGACATTGATGTCAGTAACGGATGTCGACCACCTCGCGCACCCACCGTTGAGGTCGGCCGTACGGCGATGTGCCACATGAACTACCCCATGATGGCCGGGAGGGGTGAACGGGCGGTCGCATTGAACGACGAAGTACCGGCCACCCGCCAGGGGCACTACCCGTGCGGGCCACCAGAGCCGAGGGCGCCGTAGTCAGCGAGGCCGGATTCTGCGCGGAGGACTGGGAGGACCACGGCACTAGTTGACCGTCACCTGGCGCGACCTGGCACACAGCTCCGCAAGTGCCTCGGCCGTCACAGGAGAAACAGCCCCCTCCTCGGTGACGATCGCCGTCACCAACTCGGGCGGAGTCACGTCGAACGCCGGGTTGTACGCCTGGGTCCCCAGGGGCGCCACCGGAATCCCGCCTCCTGCTCCCGTCACCGGCACCTGGGGCGCACTGACCTCGGTCACCTCGAAACCCGGGCGCTGCTCGACCTCTATGGACGCCCCGTCCGGCGTCTGCGGGTCGACCGTCGTCACCGGCGCCACCACGATGAACGGGACATGGTGGTACCGCGCGAGCACCGCGAGCGGATAGCTCCCCACCTTGTTCGCCACCGAACCGTCGGCCGCGATCCGGTCCGCCCCGATCAGCACCGCGTCCACCTCACCCGCCGCGAACAGCGAACCGGCCGCGTTGTCGGTGAGCAAGGTGTACGCCATGCCGTGGCGAGCCGCCTCGTACGCCGTCAGACGAGCGCCTTGCAGCAGCGGACGCGTTTCGTCCACCCACAGCCGCCGCAGCCGCCCCATACGGTGCGCTGCGAGAGCCACCGCGAACGCCGTGCCCTCCCCGCCCGACACCAGCGATCCGCTGTTGCAGTGGGTCAGGATCCGCTGCCCACCGCCCGGCAGCAGTTCGTCCAGCAGCGCCAGGCCGTGCGCGGCCATCCGGGCGCTGGCCTCGGCGTCCTCCTGGTGCAGTGTCCGCGCGGCGGTCAGCGCGGCCGTCGCCGCCGCGGTGGTGTCGCCGGTGCTCGCGAGCGCCGCGCGGTAGGCGGACTCGGCTCTGTGCACCCCGACGGAGAGGTTCACGGCGGTCGGCCGGGCACCCTCGAGCGCCCGCGCGGCCTCCTCCACGTCGAAGCCCCGCGCGGCGGCGAGGGCGACGCCGTACGCCCCCGCGATCCCGAGCAGCGGCGCCCCGCGCACGGCGAGCGAACGGATCGCCTCCACCAGCGCGGGCGCGTCCGTGCACACCAGCTCGACCTCTTCGCCGGGCAGCCTCGTCTGGTCGAGAAGGACCAGTACAGGACCTTCGGGTGGTTCCTCCCATCGGAGCACAGGGATCTCGGTCGGCCGCTTGTCCTCGCCGGTTTGCGCGTACTGATCAGCCATGCGGTCAGTCTGCCCCGTATCCGGCGGACAATTGAAGGTGTCCAGCCCCTACCGCGGCCGGTCACGCGATGACCACCCCATGGCACGATGTCTGCCAACCTGCCGTCGCGACCGCGGACGGGCACCGTAGAGGAGCATCGATGACAGACACTCCGGGCTGGGCCTCGCCCGGATCCGCCCCGTCGCCCGACGGGCGGGAACCCGGCGCGTCCGGCCCCGCCGAGCCCACCGACCGTCCCGGCCCCGCCGAGCCGGCCGCGCAGCCTGGCACAGACCCGCAGGGCACAGACCCGCAGGGCACAGGCCCGAAGTGGTCCAAGGAACAGCCGCCACCCGGCCAGTGGTCCGCGCCTACGGGGCCCCCGAGCCCCGGCCAGGCGCCGCCACCTCCACCGCCCGGTCCTGGCTGGGGCGGCGGGTACGGCGGCGGACAGCCCGGCGGACACGGAGGCGGCTCGTACGGCGGCCCTCCCGGCGGCTACGGCACCCCCGGCGGCTACGGAGCCTGGGGCGGCGGTTGGGGCGGTCCCCCGCCCGCTGCCAAACCCGGCGTGATCCCGCTGCGCCCGCTCGGCGTCGGCGAGATCCTCGACGGTGCCGTCTCCACCATGCGCACCTACTGGCGCACGGTCCTCGGCATCTCGCTCACCGTCTCGGTCCTCACCCAGCTGAGCGTGATCCTCCTGCAGGGCCTCGTGCTGAACGACAGTGAGACCACCAGCGCCCTCAACGACCGCAGCGCCACGCCGAGCGAGATACTCCAGGCCGTGGGCGCCGTGATGGCCGGCACCGGTCTCGTGGCGGTGATCACCGTCGTCGGCACCATCGTCGCGACCGCCCTGCTCACGACGGTCACCAGCCGCGCCGTCCTCGGCAAGCCGGTCAGCACCGCTGAAGCCTGGCGGGACGCCCGCTCGCAGGTGCCGAAGCTGTTCGGCCTGCTCCTCCTGCTGGGCCTCATCACCTTCGGTGTGCTGCTCTGCGGCGCACTGCCCGGCATCCTCGTCGCCGTCGCCGGCGGAAACGAGGGAGCAGGCATCGCGGTCGTCGTCCTGGGCCTCGTCGCCGCGGCCGTCGTCGCGGTGTGGCTGACGGTCCGCTTCTCCCTGGCCTCGCCCGCGCTGATGCTGGAGCGGCAGAGCGTCGTGAAGTCGATGCGCCGCTCCGCGAAGCTGGTCCGCGGCTCCTGGTGGCGCGTCCTCGGCATCCAGCTGCTCGCCGGGCTCATCGCCAACATCGTCTCGTCGCTCGTCGTGATCCCCTTCGCCCTCATCGCGGCCGCCGTCAGCGGCGACGGGATGGGGGGCCTCTTCGCCCCCGACGCCCAGAGCCCCGGCTGGAGCTTCCTGATCATCAGCGGCATCGGTTCGGTGATCGGCACCATGATCACGCTCCCGATCAACGCGGGCGTCACCGTGCTCCTGTACATCGACCAGCGCATCCGCCGCGAGGCCCTCGACCTCGAACTGGCCCGCGCCGCCGGCGTCCAGGACTACGGCACCGGCGCCCCCGGCCCCGTCCCGGGGAGCTGATGCGGTGAGCCCGACGGGGGGAGTTCTCACGGCGGCCCCGGCCCTGCCGGGCGCCGCCGGATCGGCCGTACGAGGCCTGCTGAACGCGGCACACACCACGGTCCTGGCGGCCGGCGGCTCGGGCGACGAGCCGCCCGTGACCATCCCGCGCGGTCCCGCACGGGAGGCGGCGCGCCGTGAGCTGTCCAAGCGGATGTACCACGAGAACGACCCCAGCCTGCTCCAGCGCGCCCTGAACGCCTTCTGGGACTGGCTGGACAAGCTGTTCAGCACAGCCGCCGCCGCGACACCCGGCGGCACGCTCGGCCTGCTCGTCGTCGTCCTGTTCGTCGTCGCCGTGCTGGCCGCCCTGTGGTGGCGCCTGGGCACCCCGCGCCGCCAACCGGTCTCCACCGCAGCCCTGTTCGACGAACGCCCCCGCAGTGCCGCCGAACACCGCGCGGCCGGCGAGGCACACGCCGCCCAGGGCCACTGGAACCAGGCCGTCCAGGAACGCATGCGGGCCATCGTCCGCTCCCTGGAGGAGCGAACCCTGCTCGACGTCCGGCCCGGCCGCACCGCCGACGAAGCCGCCGCCGAGGCCGGCCGCACTCTCCCCGCGCACACGGACCGACTGCGTTCCGCCGCCCGGGAGTTCGACGACGTCACATACGGCGGGCGCAGAGCGAGCGAGCAGTCGTACCAGCGGATCGCCGAACTCGACCGCGACCTGGAACGCACCCGGCCGGTCCTCGCCGGCAACGCCACCAGCACGGCCCACGACACCAGCCAGGGGGCCGCCGAATGACCGCCGAGGCCACGCTGCCGAGCACCTCGGCGTCGCCCACGGCCCGCCAGATCTGGACTCACGGGCGAGGCATCGCCCTCGCCGTCGGGCTGATCCTGATCGCTGCCGTCGCGATGGCCGCCGTCCGCTCCCAGACCCGGCACGGCGAACTCGACCCGCGCTCCGCCGACCCCTACGGCAGCCGCGCCGTCGCCGAACTCCTCGCCGACCGGGGCGTCTCCACACGCGTGGTCACCTCGCTCGGCGCGGCACGCACCGCCGCCGGCCCGGACACCACACTTCTCGTCGCCGTACCCGACCTTCTGACGCCCGGTCAACAGACCAGGCTGCACTCGGCCATGGCGGACTCCGGCGGCCGCACCGTCCTCGTCGCCGCCGGCAGCTCGTCGGTCGAGCGACTCGCCCCCGGGGTCACCGCGGACCCCGCCACCAGCTTCGAGTCGACGCTCACCCCCGACTGCACCCTGCCCGAAGCCCGGCGCGCGGGCAGCGCCGACACCGGCGGCATCCGCTACACCACCACGCACCTCGACGCGGACTCCTGCTACCCCAGCGAACGCCTCGCCACCCTGCTCCGCCTTCCGGCGGCCTCCGGGAACGGCGACACCATCGTGCTCGGCGCGCCCGACATCTTCTTCAACAAGCGCCTCGACGAACAGGGCAACGCCTCGCTCGCCCTCCAACTCCTCGGCTCCCGCCCCCATCTGGTCTGGTACCTCCCCTCGCTCTCCGACGTCTCCGCCGCCGACACCGGCGAACGGAAGAGCTTCCTCGACCTGCTCCCCTCGGGCTGGCTCTGGGGCACCCTGCAGCTGTTCATCGCCGCAGCCCTCGCCGCCTTCTGGCGGGCACGCCGGTTCGGTCCCCTCGTGCCCGAGAAACTCCCCGTCGCGATCCGCGCCTCCGAAACCGTCGAAGGCCGTGCCCGCCTCTACCGCAAGGCCAACGCCCGTGACCGCGCGGCCGCCGCTCTTCGCTCCACCACCCGCACGCGCCTCGCCCCCCTCGTCGGCGTCCCCGTCGCCCAGGCGCACGCGCCCGAAGCTCTGCTCCCCGCCCTGTCCGCGCACCTCAACGGCGACGGACAGGCCCTGCACTCACTGCTCTTCGGACCGCCGCCCGGTGACGACGCGGCCCTCATCGCACTCACCGACCAACTCGACGCCCTCGAAAGAGAGGTACGCCGTCCATGATGGACCCGACCACTGACAACGCCGGGAACACCGGGGACTCGGCTGCCGCCCGGGCCTCCCTGGAAGCCCTGCGCGCCGAGATCGCCAAAGCCGTGGTCGGCCAGGACCCCGCCGTGACCGGCCTCGTCGTCGCCCTTCTCTGCCGCGGACACGTTCTCCTTGAAGGAGTCCCCGGAGTCGCCAAAACGTTGCTCGTCCGCGCACTCGCATCCGCGCTCGAACTCGACACCAAGCGCGTCCAGTTCACTCCCGACCTGATGCCGAGCGACGTCACCGGATCCCTCGTCTACGACACGCGCACCGCAGAGTTCTCCTTCCAGCCCGGCCCGGTCTTCACCAACCTCCTTCTGGCGGACGAGATCAACCGCACCCCGCCGAAGACCCAGTCCTCCCTGCTGGAAGCCATGGAGGAACGCCAGGTCACGGTCGACGGCACCCCGCGCCTGCTGCCCGAACCGTTCCTGGTGGCCGCGACCCAGAACCCGGTCGAGTACGAGGGCACCTACCCCCTCCCCGAGGCCCAACTGGACCGCTTCCTCCTCAAGCTGACGGTCCCTCTGCCCTCCCGGCAGGACGAGATCGACGTCCTCACCCGCCACGCCTCGGGCTTCAACCCGCGCGACCTGCACGCCGCAGGCATCCGCCCGGTCGCCGGTCGGGCCGACCTCGACGCAGCCCGCGCCGCCGTCGCCAAGACGACCGTCTCCCCCGAGATCACGGCCTACGTGGTGGACATCTGCCGCGCCACCCGCGAGTCGCCGTCCCTCACCCTCGGCGTCTCCCCGCGCGGCGCCACCGCACTGCTCGCCACCTCGCGGGCCTGGGCCTGGCTGACCGGCCGCGACTACGTCATCCCCGACGATGTGAAGGCGCTCGCCCTGCCCACCCTGCGCCACCGCGTCCAGCTGCGCCCCGAAGCCGAGATGGAAGGCGTGACCGCCGACTCCGTCATCAATGCCATCCTCGCCCACGTCCCGGTCCCCCGCTGATGGCGCTCACCGGACGCGCCGCTCTCGTCGCGGCCCTCGGCTCGATCCCCGTCGGCATCCTGGAACCCGGCTGGACGGGCATCCTCGCGGTCAACGGCCCCCTGGCCCTGGCCTGCGCCTGCGACTTCGCACTCGCGGCACCCGTACGACGGCTCGTCCTGTCCCGCTCCGGCGACACCTCCGCACGCCTCGGCGAATCCGCCGACGTCACACTCACGATCACGAATCCCACCGGCCGCCTTCTGCGGGCCCGCCTGCGGGACGCATGGCCGCCCAGCAGCTGGCGGCCCGGCACCGAGGTCGAGAGCTCGCGCCACCGCGTCACCGTCCCGGCCGGCGAACGTCGGCGGGTCACGACCCGACTGCGCCCCACCCGCCGCGGCGACCGCCAGGCCGACCGCGTGACGATCCGCTCCTACGGCCCCCTCGGTCTCTTCTCCCGTCAGGGCACCCACAAGGTCCCGTGGACGGTACGAGTCCTGCCCCCCTTCACCAGCCGCAAGCACCTGCCGTCGAAACTGGCCCGATTGCGTGAACTCGACGGCCGCACCAGCGTCCTGACCCGCGGTGAAGGCACCGAGTTCGACAGCCTGCGCGAGTACGTCCCCGGCGACGACACCCGCTCGATCGACTGGCGTGCCACCGCCCGCCAGTCCACAGTGGCCGTCCGTACCTGGCGACCCGAACGCGACCGTCACATCCTCCTGGTCCTCGACACCGGCCGCACCTCGGCCGGCCGCATGGGCGACATCCCCCGTCTGGACGCCTCCCTGGACGCGGCCCTGCTTCTCGCAGCGCTCGCCTCCCGCGCCGGCGACCGCGTGGACCTGCTGGCCTACGACCGCCGGATCCGCGCCCTGGTCCAGGGCCGCTCCGCCGGCGATGTCCTGCCGTCCCTGGTCAACGCGATGGCAACGCTGGAACCGGAACTCGTCGAAACCGACGCCCGCGGCCTCACGGCGACTGCTCTTCGTACGGCTCCTCGACGCTCCCTGATCGTGCTGCTCACGACGCTCGACGCGGCACCGGTGGAGCAGGGTCTACTGCCCGTACTCCCCCAGCTCACCCAGCGCCATACGGTTCTCGTCGCCTCGGTGGCCGATCCGCATATCGCCCAGATGGCCCAGGCCCGGGGCAACGCCGAGGCGGTGTACGAAGCAGCCGCGGCCGCGCAGGCGCAGAGCGAACGTCAGCGCACGGCGGAACAACTCCGTCGTCATGGAGTGACGGTCGTGGACGCGACGCCGGACGATCTGGCACCGGCATTGGCCGATGCGTATCTCGCTCTGAAGGCGGCAGGCCGGCTCTGATCTACCTCTTTCCGCCCCTTCGGGGGTTAATAGACCCCGAACGCAGAAAACCCCCGCATCCGAAGATGCGGGGGTTTTCCCAAAATTTGTTCGGCGGCGTCCTACTCTCCCACAGGGTCCCCCCTGCAGTACCATCGGCGCTGTGAGGCTTAGCTTCCGGGTTCGGAATGTAACCGGGCGTTTCCCTCACGCTATGACCACCGAAACACTATGAAACTGTGAACGCCACACCGCCTGTCACAGCGGGGCTGTTCGTGGTTTCAGAACCAACACAGTGAACGCGAGCATCAATGGACAAGCCCTCGGCCTATTAGTACCAGTCAACTCCACCCGTTACCGGGCTTCCATATCTGGCCTATCAACC